>JANQMH010000050.1 GCA_028280195.1 Exilibacterium sp. | reverse complement strand
AGTGAACTGGGCTTCGCATATTGATCCGCACAGCGGCCGGCCGGTGATAAGGCCGGGAGCGCGCTATCGCGACCAGCCCTTTCTCGGCCGCCCCAGTCCCTTTGGGGGCCACAACTGGCACTCCATGAGCTACAGCCCCGATACCGGCCTGGTATATATCCCGGCGATGGACCTGCCGTTCCACTACCAGCAGGACAGCGACTTCGAGGCGCAGGTAATGGGGGTCAATCTCGGCATAGACGGCGCAGCCGCCGCGATGCCGGAAGACCCCGAGATCCGCAAGGCGATCAAAGCCATGCTGAAGGGGCGGCTGGTGGCCTGGGACCCGGTGCGGCAGCGGGCCGCCTGGACGGTTGAACAGCGCAATCCCTGGAACGGCGGTACGCTGGCAACGGCGGGCGGTCTGGTCTTTCAGGGCAATGGCCAGGGTGAGTTTGTCGCCTATGCCGCCGGCAGCGGCAAGCGCCTCTGGTCTTTCGACGCCCAGACCGGCATTGTCGCCGCACCGGTCAGCTTTGCGCTGGCGGGGGAGCAGTATGTGGCGGTGCTGGCGGGCTGGGGAGGTGTTATGCCGCTATTGCTGGGCGAGGCCGTGGCCGAATCGGCGGCAGGCAAGGTCAACCGCCTGCTGGTATTCAAACTTGGCGGCACAGCGCAACTGCCGGTGCTCGAGGCAGTCGAGCGCCAATTGAATCCACCGCCGCTGACTGCCCCGGCCGCTGTGGTCCGCCGCGGCAAAGTGCTCTACCACCGCTTCTGCTTCGCCTGTCACGGCGACTCTGCAGTGGCTGGCGGCGTGCTGGCCGACCTGCGCTACTCGGCCTTCAACCGGCAGGCGCAAGCCTGGCGTCAGGTAGTGCTGGACGGGGCCTTGAAGTCCCGCGGGATGGTCTCTTTCGCACCGGTGCTCGACCCCGAAGACGCCGAAGCGATACGCGCCTACGTCATCGAACGCGCGCACTCAGTTACTAGTGACTAGTGATTAGTGACTGAAGGCCTTATATTCCTGCAGGTGGAGTAGCTGCTGTTGGTAGAATTCGCGTTGGCGCTGATCTTCGGCGTTTTCCAGTTTGCGGTTCAAGTCCTGTTGGATAGCTGTAATGGCCTGCTGGATTTCATCGTTGGTGGCGTGGATGGCGTAGGCGCGATCGAAAAATACCACTGCGTCCTGCAGGATGTTTAAGTTCAGCGCTGTGCGGCCCTGGTCCATCAGTTGTCTGAATTCCGCCTGTCGTTCCGCCGGCAGGGCCTCGAACGGTACGCCGCTGTCCTCGATGGTCTGCAGATAGGCGTAGTTGCCGGCCAGCGCCGCGATGGCGAGACTGGCGGCAATGGCGATACGCCCCGGGCCCTTTTGTGCAAAAGCCAGTTTGCGCAGGAATACGTCCGCCGAGGCGATACGTCTGCCGCGCTCCAGCGCCACGGCCTGCCTGAGCAGGCCCCCCAGCAGCGGATTGCGGGTTTTGGGCAGCGCCGGGGAAATCCGCTGCTGTTTGGCGGCGGCGGCATCCCTGTTGCGATAGGGGTGCTCGCCGCCCAGCAGTTCACACAGAATTATGCCCAGTGCGTAGATGTCGTCGCTGGGATCGGGCGCTTCGTGCTTGAGCATTTCCAGACTGGCATAGCGCGGGGTCAGGGCGCCCAGTTCACCGGCATCGAAGGAGTCTGCCGACTTCTCGTGGGCCGCCCTGGCGATACCGAAGTCGAGAATCTTTACCACACCCTCCTCGGTTACCATCACATTGTTGGGTTTCAGGTCGGAGTGCACAAAGCCCTTGCTGTGGGCATAGGCCAGCCCGGCGGCGATCTGCCGCACCAGGTCGATACGCCGCCGTACGGCGGCCTTGCCGGCCGGCGGACCCTCGCTGCTGATGATATCGGCCAGCGAGGTGCCGCGCAGCTCTTCCATGGTCAGATAGACCAGGTCGCCCTCGCGGTCGAAATCGTAGACGGTGACGATATTGGGGTGGGCCAGGGCCTGGGTTTTCTTGGCCTCGCGCTGCAGCGTAACGAAAGCCCGGGGGTGCTGCCTGAATTCATCGCTGAGGATCTTCAGTGCGATACGGCTGCTCTCGTCGCCGGCCTCCTCCTTGCGCAGGTCCCTGGCCCGGTAGACGGCGCCCATGCCGCCCACGCCCAGCAGCTGTTCCAGCACAAAGCGCTGCTTGACGGTGCTGCCGATGCCCACCCGGGTGTGCGTTGCACCGGGGGTGTAGGCCGCCTCGGTGGCCGCCACCCGGGTCGCTTGCTCGGCGCCGGCGCGGGGATTCAGTCTGGTGGCATCGCCGCCGGCCAGCGGCTTGACCCGGGTGGCGTCGTCGCCGGCGGGCGCCAGCAGCTCGGTTTTGTCATCGGGTTGGCTGTCTTCAGTGGTCATGGACATCGGCTCGGTGATCGTCTCTGCAGGAGCATTCTAGCGCGAAAACCCTAAAAATCCTCCCGCTACTGCCGGCATTTGAGGTCGTGCTGCCGCGCTCCGGCGGCGGCATTCACCCGTAGCGGCGGGGTTCGGTCGTGATCTGTATCACATTTTCGAATTTATTTTTCACTTAATGGTGTCAGACTCAACTCCCCGCCGCGCGACGGTCGCCGGCGGCAGGACTTAATTGGTGCCGGAGTCAAATTTGCGCAGCGCCACTATTTCAGGGGGACTTATCATCGCTGCCTTAATTCGTGTCAGAGTGGGCAGGCGGCGGCAAAAGTCGTGTCAGAGTCGATCGGCCGGCCTTGGAAAAAAGGTGTCAGAGTGAAAATAAAAGCGTTTTTTACCCCCTTCCCGGGGCAAAATTTATTTGTTTAAATTCGTATCACCTGATCGGCAAGATCAATCTTTTTAACCGGCAGTAACGATCGACAAGCGTTTCAGTAAACCACATAAACGGGTTGAGTTAACCCACAAACGGAGAAAGAGCCCATGGCTATTTATATGAATTTTAACAAAAAGAAAATCAAGGGCGGTGTTACCGCCAAGGGTTATGAGGACTGTATTGCAATTCAGTCGCTTTCCCTCGGTGTAGGCCGCAATATCCACATGCAAACCGGCGGTATGAAGGACCGCGAAGTGTCGCGCCCGACCATCAGTGAAATGAACTTGACCATGACCATGAGCCCCGCCTCGGCAGCGCTGTTCAAGGAAGCCTTAGCCGGCACCGAAGGCGTCGAAGTGCTGATCGACATTGTCAAGACCGGTGCCAAGGAAGTGCAGAAATACGTCCAGTACAAGCTGACCGACACGCTTGTCAGCAGCTACAGCGTCAGCAACAGCAGCGAAGGTGGTCCGCCCATCGAGAATGTCAGCCTGAGCTTTGCCAAGCTGGAATTCGACGGCAGCGCCGCTGACACGGCCAACAAGAATCAGGGTAGCATGAAAGTCGGCTACAATCTGGGAACCGCTACTCCGCTGTAAGCGGGCAACGGTGTCAGTTGTGCGGAAGCGATTATATATCGGTGTTTGCTATATAATCGCTTCTTATCTTAACAATACTGCGTAGTTTACAAGCACCCAACTGTTACGGACGGTTCGCCATGCTGGCCTTATCCCAGGAAAAACGGCTGATACGGATCGACGCCCCGTCGTATAAAGATGCGTTTATTGCCCTGAACCTAGAGGGAGAGGAAAGCGTATCGGATCTCTATCGGTTCAGCGTTGAGTTGCAGTCCGCCGATAAGAATATCGATCCCACCAAGTTAGTGGGTCAGGGCGTCACGCTTTCCATCCACTACCGCAAAGACGCGCCGCGCTATATTCACGGTGTCGTCAATAATTTCAACTGCCTTGGTATGACAGGCGAAGGGCTGCGGCGCTACCATATGACCCTGGTTCCGCGGCTGTGGTTTTTAAACCTGTCGGGCAGCAACCGCATCTTTCACAATATGAGCACTGCCGATATCGTCGGCAAGGTACTCAAGGACCACGGTATTGACTTCCAGTACAAGGCGGGTAAATACGACAAGCGCGCCTACTGTATTCAGTATCACGAGTCCGATTATGACTTCATTACCCGCCTGTTGGCCGAGGAAGGCATCAGCTTTTACTTCACCCACGCCGAGGGCAAGCACACCCTGGTGATCGCCGACAAAAACGCCCAGTTTTTCGATTGTGACGAAGGCGAGGTGCCCTGCGATGAGGTGCAGGGCCTGGCTGCCCAGGCCAGCCATATCCACAACTGGCAGCACCAGTACAGCTTTCATACCGGCGGTTTTGCTTTTGCCGACCATATTGAGTCTAAACCCACAACCGCCAATTTGGCGGCCGCTGCCACCAAAACCAAGCTGACCGGCATCGATAAATTTGAACGCGAGTACTACGCCAGCTATGTGCCCTATGACAGAACCGAGGACCTGGTCGGCCACGGCCGCACCATGGGCATTCAGGACTACGCCAAAGTTTATGTAGAAGGTGCCGAGAGCCAGTACGATACCGCGGCGGCGGAAAGCAATTGCTGCTCATTCGGCGCCGGTGGCCGGTTTACACTGCAGCATGATATTCTCGACAAAGAGAGCAAAAAGTATCTGATTACCACCGTTTACCACCAGGCCCACCATGCCCGCGAGGTTAGCGGCGAGTATTCCAACAGCTTTTCCTGCCAGCCTGCGGACGTTCCCCTGAGGCCGCAGCTGCGGCCGTCGCGGGCGCGTATGGACGGGCCGCATATCGCTACCGTGAAGGAGGTCAAGGCCACCGACAGCGCCGGCGCCGATCCGCAAACCATGGTGAAAGTTCAATTCATGTGGGATACCGAACAGACCTCCTGCATGGTCAGGGTGGCCCAGGCCTATGCGGGGAAAAACTGGGGTTCGGTTTTCGTGCCGCGGGTGGGGCAGGATGTGATCGTCGAGTTCATGGGCGGTGACCCCGACCGGCCGGTGATTACCGGTGCCGTGTACAATGCCGCCAATAAGGCGCCGCCTTATACCAAAACGCAGAGTGGTCTCAAAACCGAAAGCTCGAAATTCAATGAGCTGCGCTTTGACGACAAGGGCGGCGCCGAAGAAATCTATATGGAGGCCGGCAAGGACCACAACTTTTTGATCCACAACGATCAGAAAGGTACGATTGAAAACAATCAGGCCTTACAGGTAAAGGTCAACCGCGATATTGCCGTGGACGGCAATCAAAGCCACGCCATAAAGGGCAACAACGAGACCGATGTCAAGGGCAATCAAAGCCAGGCCATAAAAGGCAACGATGATACCGATGTCAAAGGCAATATCGGTGTCAAGTCCGCCCAGAGTATCGATATACAGGCGTCAATGGCGATCAACCTGAAAGTTGGCGGCAACAAGATCACTATCGACAATACCGGCGTGTCCATCAATGGTACCATGGTGAAGATAAACGGCAGCGCGATGGCGGAAGTGAAAGGCGGCGGTATGCTGACACTGAAAGGCGGGCTTACCACCATCAACTGATGGCGCCGGCAAACGTTGTTAGTGTAAGTCTGTTATTGTAAATAACTGTATTGTAAATAATCGTTATTGCAACCACCGCCATCGCACGCTGCCAGCAAAAAAACTGTCATCAAAGCCAGCGGTCTATAAAGTTATGTCTGAGTTAGTGAAAGTCAAAGCGAAAACAGCCGCCGAGTTATTGCAGCATTTTGAGGTGGCTGAAGAAAACCAGCCCCTTTTACAGGCCGATATGACGCCGCTGGCCTGTATCCAGGCGCTGGCGGAAAATCGCTGTTATAACGATGCGGTAAAACTCATCGCCCACGCGCTGCCGAAGCGCGAGGCCGTGTGGTGGGCCTGCCTGGCGGCGCGGCATGCCGCCGGCGACGGCGAACTGGACGCTGACAATGCGGCGGCCATGGGCGCGGCGGAAGACTGGGTCAAGCAGCCGAGCGAGGAAAACCGCCAGCTGGCGAAAAAATGGAGCGACAAAACCGGGCATAAAAGTGCCGCCAGCTGGGCTGCCACCGCCGCCTACTGGTCCGCCGGCAGTATGGCGCCGGAGGGACAGCCGGCAGTAGCGCCGCCGCCCTATCTCTATGCGCACGCGGTGGCCGGCAGTGTCAGTCTTGCCGCAGCACTGCCCGACCCCGATCAGGCGGAAGTGAAATTCAGGCGCTATATCAAACAGGGCCTGAATCTTGCCGCCGGGGGCCGTGGGGATATCGACGCACCGGCAACCGAGGAGTCATAGCCATGGGACAACCCGCAGCACGCATTACCGATATGCACACCTGCCCGATGGTCACCGGCACGGTACCCCATGTCGGGGGGCCGATTGTGTCCCCCGGCGGCCCCACGGTGCTGATCGGCAGTTTGCCTTCTGCAACCGTTGGCAGCGCCTGTGTTTGCGTCGGCCCGCCCGATACGATCGTCAAAGGCAGTGGCACCGTTATGGTTTGCGGCAAGCCTGCAGCGCGCATGGGTGATTCCACTGCCCACGGCGGTGTGATCGTGGTCGGGCTGCCAACGGTACTGATCGGCGGTTAGGCCGCCAAGGTCGATACCCTTATGCCAGCGATAAGCCTCAACAGTAAAGACGGCGGCCGGTTCAAGGCGCTTTTGGGCGGCAAGCCGCAGTTGGTCGACGGCCAGCGACTGACTTTTCCGGTGCGCGACGAGATCAAGGCCCGGCAGTTCCTGCGCTCGCTAAACCCGGCGGAGCTGGCCAAGCTGGAACGTTATATCGCCAAAAGCCAGCTCAACGGCACCTCGGATAGCAACGCTTTGGTCAGCAAACTGTGCTCTCAGCAGCTGGTCATTTATCAAATCGGGGGGACGGAGCAAAGTGCTGTCGACAGTGATGCGATTGAGGCCCTGCGCAGCCAGATAAAGCAGCAGTTGGGCTTGATTATCAATCAGGAGCGGCTGGAGGCGGCCCGCATCGAGGCCGAGCAGCAGCGCCGCAGCGATCTGGGTAAAGCTGCCGTCTATGTCGGCAAGTTTGCCCAGGGGCTGGGAGAGGGCGCCTGGTCGCTGTTGACCTGGGTCAAGGAAATCAACGATGTGGTGTCGATGCAGCAGCGCCTGCACCGCACCGTTAGCGCTGCCTGGCAGAGCTACGATGATGACCCCGGGCAATGGGTGAAGAAGTTTTCCCGCGAAATGGCGCAGCGCGAGCACCGGGAGCTGGTGGAGGCGCTGGGCTTTGATCCGACCAAGATCAGCAGGGAAATGCTGGCCCAGGCCTATGAGGTGGCCAATCTGATCTGGGAGGACGCTGCCACCCAGCAGATTCTGCTGGATTTTACCAAGTCGTATGCGGCGGCCCAGCACAGTCTGGAATGGACGCAGATGGCCGGCGGTGCGGCATTTGAAATCATTCTGACAGCGGTGCTGGCGGCTTTCACCGGCGGCGTCGGCGCCGTCGCCAGCCTGGGCAGTAAAGCGCGCTGGCTGAAGCCGCTGGCGAAGCTCGGCGAGCTGTTCCAGGATCTGGCCAAGCTGCTGAAAAAGGTCAAACTCAGGAAACCGCGCAGGAAGTCGAAGCCGGGTGGTTCCAAGATAGAGGATTATAAAGCGGACGGCAAAGTACCGGATTCGTCGGAGCCACCGAAGGGCGATTCAAAAGCCGCTACAGATAAGGCGCCCGCTAAACGTGACAGCTTTACCGATCCGGATAGTGTGGCGAAAATAGATGACCCGGCACGCAAGCCAACCTTTACCGACGATGGCAAGGTGATTCCGGAAGGCGGCACTGAAGCGGATGCGATAACCGTCAGGAACAAGAAAAATCTGGATAAAGACGGTTATCTGCATCGCAAAGGGAAAAAGTTAAAGTACGATGAGAACGGTTTTCCCGAATTCGACAGTAAATTCGATACGCATATCGATGACAGTCACATAGGCAGCGGTAAGGCGGGCGATCACTTCAAGCAGGCAAATGAAAACCTTGCCAAGCAGCTGAGGCAAAACCCGGATTTGGCCGACGATCTGAACCTCAGCCCGGAACAGGTCAAGCATATATTGAAAAAGCCACCTTCAGCGGACCCTCCCGGTAATTTGACCTGGCACCATCATCAGGATGTCGGCAGAATGCAATTGGTGGATAGGGTTACCCACGATACGTTTAAACATACGGGTGGGATGTCGATATGGGGCGGAGGTTATTAACTATGTGCAAGTGCGAACCTTATTTATGGAAACAGGGTAAACCGGCATTTGACGCCGGTCGCTTGAACGATTTTGAGAAAAAGGCCGGCATACGGTTTCCGGTGGATTTCAAGACTTATTTTTCCCAGAACTATGGGGATAAGCCGGTGAAGTCGGTTATACCGGTTGGTAAGGGAAATACCGTTGCCGGTCATTTCCTGCACTTTCAACAGGTAGACGCTTCAGATTCCTTATCCCTATATGAAGTGGGGTATCAGTTCGAGGATATTGAAGAGTTCATTTCGGATAAAGTTGTTCCATTTTTGATTACGGTGGGGTCGGACCTTATCTGTTTTGATTTCAGGGATACGCCTGTCAATCCGAGAGTCGTTCTGGTCATTTCGGGAAATATGGAAGACGGTGAAGAAAAATCTGTGAAGTTTGTGGCAAAAGATTTTGAAAGTTTTCTGGGTATTCTGCAGCATGGTTAGCGGCTGGGGGGAGTGCCACTCGGCGCGGGCCGCTGCGGCACCGCGCGTCTGTAGGCCTCATCGTCCTTGCCGATCATAGCGGCGGTCCCGTGTCAGGCCGGCCACGGTCCGCGCACCGGGGTGGGTGTCGCTGCGGCAGAGCAAAACTCGGCGATCACCACGGCGTCTCTGGCGCTGATCGATCTGACCGGCAGCAGCCCGGCCTGCTGCAGCCGGCCGGCGGCGCGGTCGGTCAGCAGCACTTCGGCGCAGGGTTTGGTGTGCGTTTCGCCGTCACTCTGATAGACATGCAGTGGCAGATTGTCGACTTCCTGCAGCTGGCCGGGGCGCAGCTGCCGGCCATAACGCTGGTAGGCCTGCCCGAGCAGCAGGGCGACGAGAAATGCGCTGTTGCCCCACAGGTAGTAGCTGTGGCTGTCCTGTGCGGACAGTTCCTCGTATGCGAAGTTCTCCATGCTGCTGGTTTTGCGGCCGTAGGGCAGGCGCAACATAAAGCGCGGCGCCGCCAGGGCCAGGTGGGCGGCCGGCGCCGCGCTGCGCAGTTGCTGCCAGGCCTGCAGTGATGGCTGATCCGGCTGATAGTCCCAGTCGTCGACGTCGGGCTGGGTACCGATCGAGCTGCAGCCGGCCAGCCGCTCGCTGCCGCCGCTGAGCCAGGTGGCGTTTGTCGCCCGGGCTATCTGCGCCATGGCGGCGGCCAGGCCGATATCCGCCTCGTCGTCGCCGATGAAATAGTCGCCGACAATCAGGCTGAAGGGTGTCGCGCCGGCCGTGCGACGGCTTTCAACCAGCAGTTTGAACAACGCCGAAGCCTCGATGGTTTTGCCGTTATTCAAATCGGTTTCAATCTCGTCGCGGCTGATATCGAATAAAAACAGTTTTATATCCGGCGTCGATTCCAGGCGCCGGATCAGCAGATACAGTGAGCGCCAGCTGGCTTCCAGGCGTTGAAACAGGCTGTGATGCATGATTTTGCGCATCAGGTCACTGGTTGCCTCGTCCACCGCTTGCTGCATATCGGCCTGGCGTGGATCGGTCCTGGCTTCGACAAAGGGGCTGACAATGTCTTTGATCAACTTGTCGATATCGCCGCCGGGGCCGGCCTGCCAGCGCTCCTCCAGGCCGCGCTGTTGCAATACGGCATCCAGCAGATTTTCCGGCGGCGCAAGGCCGTCGGCGGCTTCCGGCGCGGCGCCTTGTTTATCGCGGTAGTTGGCCCAGGCGGTAATTTCCGCAGCTGCCTGCTCGAATTTATCCGGCTTCGACAGCTGCCGCTTGAGGATGCGCATCTTGTCGAACAGGGACACCCGCGCATAGATGAAATCCGGATGCAGGTCGTCGAACTCGTTAAAGGCCAGTGCCTGGTCGGAAACCGGCAACTGCAGCTGCACATCGAGCTGCGCGAATACCTCGTCGAAGTTATCGCGATTGATTTCAATGGGCTTGGTCGCCGCCGACTGCCCGCCGCCCTGCGCCCGGCTCTGCCGGCCGCTAAAATCCGCCAGGATGGCTATATGCATGGCTGCAGCCGCCTCGCCGCCCGGTTTGCGCTCAGTGTCGTGCAGCGGAAAATCGATCCCGCCGGTGCTGATGGTGGCCCGTGACATAGCTTTGTTTCCTCGGTTGAATACCGGTCGCTAGTTGCTGAGTGTGTAGTTGAAATCCCCTTGCTCTGAAACCCCGATATGCACTTTGCCAATCGTCTCTTCATTGGCCATTTTTTCCAGGCACTCGCTCGCCAGTTCCGGCAGCAGCGTACGGGTGAGAATGTTTTCGATATTGCGGGCGCCGGTGTCCGCCTCCTGGCAGCGGGCGACAATATGCAGCAATACGTCCTCGTCGTAGCTGAATTCGGCACCGTAGTGGCTCTTTACCCGCTTTTCGATGCGACGCATATTGATGGCGCTGATTTTCATCAGATCCTCATCGTCGAGGGGGTAGTAGGCAATCAGGTTGGTGCGGCCGAGAAAGGCCGGTTTGAAGTGTTTCAACAACTGCGGGCGAATACTGTCCAGCAATACCTGCGGATCGGGTTTTTCCTCCACCTGGTTAAAGATGGAGCGGATAGCGTCTTCACCGGCGTTGGAGGTCATGATGATCACGGTGTTCTTAAAGTCTATGTCACGCCCCTCGCCGTCTTTGATGGTGCCCTTGTCAAAGACGTTGTAAAAAATATCCTGCACCCCCTGGTGTGCCTTTTCCATTTCATCGAGCAGGATGACCGAATAGGGCTTGCGCCGCACGGCTTCGGTCAGCACGCCGCCTTCACCGTAGCCGACATAGCCGGGAGGTGAACCCAGCAACATCGAGACTTTGTGTTCCTCTTTGAACTCCGACATATTGATGGTGGTGATATTGTGGTCGCCGCCGTAGAGAATATCCGCCAGTGTCAGCCCGGTTTCAGTCTTGCCGACGCCGCTGGTGCCGACAAACAGAAATACCCCGATAGGCTTGCGCGGGTCGGTCAGCCCTGCTCTGGACGTCCTTATTGACTGCGCCACTGCCTCCAGCGCATGCGGCTGCCCAATCACCCGCTCACCCATGGCCGCATCCAGATTGCGCACTGCGTTGATTTCATCGGCCACCATTTTGCCGACCGGTATACCGGTCCAGTTGGCCACCACCGCGGCCACGGCCTGCTCGTCGACGCTGGCCTGCATCAGCGGCGTCTCTCCCTGCAGGTCTTTGAGTTCGGTACTGAGCTGCTGCAGCCTGCCTTTTAGTTCGCCGAGCTGTTGTTCCGACAGCAGGTTCTGGTCGGTCTCCTGAGCGGTGCTCTCGTCCTCTGTTGCCGCGGCTTGCCGGGACTGGAAAAAATTGCGGTCGATCTGGTCGTGAATCTCTCTGATTTCCGCAATTAACGTCTTTTCCTTTTGCCACTGCTTTTCGAGTGTCTCCAGTTTGCCCAGTAATGTCTGCTTTTCCATCTGCAGTTCTGCCAGCCGGCCGCCGTGTTCACCAGTGGCGGCGCTCTCGCGTTCGAGCATGCCGATGGTGGTGTCGCACTGCTGTATATCGCGGCGCACGTCTTCCAGCGCACCGGGTGTGGAGGTCTGGCTCAGGCCGACGCGGGCGCAGGCGGTATCGAGCAGGCTGACGGACTTATCCGGCAGCTGGCGTCCGGGAATATAGCGGTGTGACAACTGTACCGAGGCGATAATGGCCTCATCGAGGATACGCACATGGTGATGCCCGCGCAGCGAGCCGGCGATACCGCGCATCATATCGATGGCGGTTTCCTCATCCGGCTCTTCCACCTTGACGACCTGAAAGCGGCGGGTCAGCGCCGGATCGCGCTCGAAGTACTTTTTGTACTCGGCCCAGGTGGTGGCGGCGATGGTGCGCAACTCGCCGCGCGCCAGGGCGGGCTTCAGCAGATTGGCCGCATCGCCCTGGCCCTCTTTGCCGCCGGCGCCGATCATGGTGTGCGCCTCGTCGATAAACATGATGATTGGCACCGGCGAGGCTTTGACTTCCTCGATAACCGATTTGAGCCGGTTTTCGAATTCGCCTTTGACACTGGCGCCGGCCTGCAGCAGGCCCAGATCGAGGGTGCGCACCACCACGCCTTTGAGCGGATCGGGTACATCGTCGTTGGCGATGCGCAGGGCAAAGCCCTCTACCACCGCAGTTTTGCCTACGCCCGCTTCACCGGTAAAAATGGGGTTGTTCTGCCGCCGGCGCGTGAGAATGTCGATGCACTGGCGAATTTCCTCATCGCGGCCGAGCACCGGGTCGATTTCGCCCCTGCTGGCCCGCTCCGTCAGATTGATGGTGAATTTATCCAGCGCCGGGGCATTGCTCGGCGTCACCCCGGCGGCTGCGGCCGCGCCCTGGGCGGCGATTTCCGCACTGGAGGAGGACTCGGCGGTGCTGCCGACAATGGCCCGGGCGGTTTCCCGAATCGACTCCGGTGCAATACTTTTCAGTTCCGGGCAGGATTCCAGCAGCGAGCGGCGCTGGTGCTCGTCCAGCAGCAGGGCGGCAAGCAGGTGACCGGAGGTCATCTGGCCGTGGCCATAGTCGACCGAGGCCAGCATCCAGGCGTTTTTCGCCGCCTCGACAATGCTGGGCGACAGCGCCGCCGGGCGGCTGCTGCCGGACTTGAATTTGGCGATAACGCCTGCCAGCTGCTTGGCCAGCCGCGCCGGGTCGACTTCGTGTTTTTCCAGCAGGCTGAAGATATCCGTATCGGTATTGTCCAGCAGTTTAAGCAGCCAGTGTTCCACTTCGACGTTGTACTGGTTTTGCGCCAGGCACAGGCCGGCCGCACCTTCCAGCGCATCGCGCAGTGTCGGCGACATGCGCTCGACAAGGGATTTCAGATTTATACTGATCATAGGTTTGTTCCTATTGTTTTCAATTGAGGTCTGACTGCTAACCGGCGCCGGCCATCAACGGCAGTGACGCCATACTGCCGCCAATGCCCTGTGCGACTTTGATTTCCACCATTTCCGCTTTTTTCTCCGTACTGAAAGAGTGAGTATTCCATCCCAGCATCGGCGGCTGCACCGCGTCCAGGCGTGCCGGCGGCACCTCGCTGTCCTCGATATTGACGATGATTTCGTAGTCCAGATCGGTGCCGGCGTAAAACTGTATCAGGCTCTGCAGGGCGCGCATTTTCTTGCTGCCCGGGGCCAGCGTCATAAACAGCTGATAGCTCATGGGCTCCAGGTAGATACGAAATTTGCTTTGGATATTCTTACAGCGCTGGCCGAGCAGGGCATTGCTGCCGAGCTTGTTGTTGAGGCCGGGGCTGCCCGCCTGCGGCAGGCGGGTTACCACATCTGAGGGCAATTCCTGCCACTGCGGGCAGAACTGCTCTATGTTCACTGTGATACCGAAGTAATGCTGCAGCAGGCCCTTGAGGCCGGCGGCGGATTTGACCTGCCGCGACAGCAGCCCGGCGAAACCGAAGATGACCTCATCCGGCACTTTCAGCCGGTTGCCGAGGTGCTCGGTGCCGAGGCCGCTGAAAGCGCTGAGCGCATGGGTGAAAAGGTCCGGCTTGCGGCTGTCGAGCTGCTTGTGGCGCTCATAGTTGACCGGCAGCTGATACTTGCGGCTGGCCTGATAGAACAGCGAGATCGAGCGGTGATTGACAATGTCGAGAAAGTCTTTCAGGACATCGCTTTTATCGCGCAGTTGCTGCAACAGCAGCTCGGAGAAGTAGTAGGGCAGCACGCCCTGGCTGCCGGTAAGGCCCATGAAGCCGACCACCATTTCCCACTGCGCTTCGGGCGCGCCGCTGTCGCCGCTGTCGAGGGTGGCGATCGGCTCGATTGCCAGCACATTGGCGGCACGAAATGACAGCGATTCGGGCGTGCGAAAGCGCACGCTCTCGTAGTTGGGCGGCACCCAGCCGCCGACCGGGTGGCGGGCAAAGACCAGCTCCAGCGACTGCTGTTGCTGTACCGCCGTTTCCAGCAGCCGCATGGCCTGGAAAAACTCGAAGCGGTGCGGCTCGGAAATCAACTGCTGTATTACAGCAACGCTTTTTCGCCGGCGCGTGGTGGCCATCGCCTCAGCTCTCCTTCTTTGCCCGACAGGCGGGCGATCAGGCGGGTAAATGAATTAATCGAGCAGTAGAGGCCGAGAAAGCGCTCCAGCACCGAGGCGAACAGCAGCGGGCTGGTGCCGGCCAGCATAACCGGGTCCAGTTCCAGGGTCACTTCCGTACCGCGGCACAGCGCGGTGGTGTCCTCGATTTGTATGGGCGCGGTGATTGGCCGGGTGCTCAGTTTCTGAATTGCCTCGATGGTGGCTCGCGTGCTGGGCGAATCGAGAAAATCGTACAGTCGCAGGATTTCCTTGAGTGCCTCCAGCGACTGGCCCGAGCTGCCCAGCGACAGGTGGTTGAGATGCAGATGGGAAATCAGCCGCCAGTAGCCCCGCTCCTTCATATTGGCGCGCAGGGTGGCGGTGGGGGCGGTCAGACAGCTGATGCGCTTTACCGGTGCCTCCCCTTCGACGTCGGTGAACAGGGGCTTGCCGCCGCCACTGGGCAGTTTCTTGGGAACATTGCGGTTGAAGCAGGTCAGCTTGACCGACATGGTCTGGTTGCTGACTCCGAGGGGATTGAAATTGAGGTCGACCAGGCTGACATCGACTTCGGTGGCGGTCTCATTCAGGTGCTCTCCCTCCACCACGCTGCGGCGCTGCGGGAACCAGAAGGTGGCGTGGTTTTTTTCCGTATGGCGGTGCTCGATACCGTAAAAAGGCGTGTATTCGTATTCGCGGCCCTCCATATCGGCGGTGTGCACGGCATCGATACTGTAGACTTCCAGCGACTCGGTGCGGCGCGCATCCGGTATGATCGGGTAAGTATACTGGGTCTGGCTCAGGGAGATCGGGTCGGCGGTCTGTGCAAACAGGTTGATAATGGGTGTGCAGCCCAGTGCAAACGTCTTGGCCGACAGCTGGTGCTCCAGTTCGGTGTCGGAGTCGGTGAGGTAAAAGTAGATATTCAACTCGCTGCCGGCATCGTCGGGCAGCTTTTCCGCCAGGTCCGCCAACTCCAGAAACAGGAACTTTTCCGGGAACACAAAAAACTCGGTCAGCAGGCGGTAGCCGACAAAGGCGTTGTCGGGGTAGGGCAGCATGCCGTCCTCGAGTTCGAAGCCGGCCTGTCGCAGGTGACTTTTGTCGATATGGATCGGTTTGGGGTCGCCGTCGGAGCGGGCAATGACGATCTTCAGTGTTTTTGTCAGCAGCAGGTCGTAGAGCGGGTAGACGTGCTGGCTCTGGCCGCGTAAAAAGAAGCGCAGTCTGGACAGCGCCAGCGCGGAAAAGTGTATGTCTTTGTTCAGGGTTTTCAACTGCAGGCGCAGCACCGCCCCGGCGCCGCGGATCTCGGTGGAGCCCGGGGCGATAAACGGCCGCGCCAGCAGTGCGGCGCTGTCGACCTTGATCGGCGCGACATCGACCGGATAGCTGGTGCTGAAGCGGCAGCTGTTGCCTTTGACCGCCTGGGTTTCGAGCAGCGTCGCCTTCGGCACCTCGACCACTGCATCGAGGTCGGGGCTGGGTTCGAACTGGGCGATGGCCATCGACGGTATCGGGCGCAGATAGTGGGGGTAGAGCGTCTCCAGAAACGCGTCGGTGAGTTCCGGAAACTCGTCGTCGAGTTTTTGTTGAATACGCGCGTTCAGATAGGCCACACCGGCAAACAGTCTTCCCACCAGCGGATCTTCGACGCTGTCGGCGCCCAGCTGCAGGCGCGCGGCGGCGCCGGGGTGGCGGCGGGCGAACTCAGCGGCCGACTGCTGGATAAAAGCCAGTTCTTTGTCGTAGTGCAATAACAGTTTGTCGCTCACTAATGCACCTCCGACAAATCGACGGCGTAGTTGACGGGATTTAGCGCCGAGTCGAAGACGATGACCTCGGGAGCGGGGTTGGCATACAGCAGCGCCTCGATACGAAAACGGATCACCGGGTCCTCCGGATCGACGTCTTTGATACCCTCGACCTTGACCGACTGGATACGCGGTTCGTAGCTGAGAATGGTGCGCTCCACCTGGCGGCAAAACTCATTGCGGCTCTGCGAGGCGGTCAGATTGATCGTCGACAGGTCCGGCAGGCCGAAGTTTACCAGTGAGCGCTCCAGGTTCTCACATTCGGCCGGGGGCGAGACACAGCGGTAGCGGGTGTTGAACAGGTGCTCCAGATCGCGGCGCACGCTGTCGCGCAACTGGCGCAGGACCTGGTGGGGCTGCGGCGCAACGCCGTAGCGGTCGCCGTACAGCAGGCGGTCGAGAATCGGTGCTAGCAGTTTTTTGTCTTTGTCAATATTCGCCATGGGTCGTGTTCACACCTGTGGTATTGCCGTGCCTGGTTTTGCCATGCCCTATTGCCCCGTGCCGAAGCCTGCCAGCGCCAGCTCGGTGGTCAGCTTCAGCTCCGATACCAGATGGTCGACAATATAGTGGGGCTTGAGATGAATAATGCTGGTATAGCTGCCCGGTTTGCCCGGCAGTTCGCGCACCTGCACGCGCGCCGAGCGCAGCGGGTAGCGGGCCAGCATCTCCCACTGCAGATCGTCGCGCGCCGTGGCGTACTGATTGAACCATTCCTGCAGCATGCGCTCGCAATCGCCGGCGGCGGTAAAGGAACCGACCTTGTCGCGGATCATCACTTTGATGTAATGGGCGAAGCGCGAGGCGCACAGTACCTGCTGCAGCATGGCACTGATGCGGGCATTGGCCGTTTCCGCCTTGCCTTTGAACTGTTTGGCCTTTTGCAGCGAGGGGCAGCTCTGGAAGGCGGCAAACTCCGTGTCGTAGCATTGGCACAGGCACAGAAACCCCAGTTCACTCAGCAGGCGTTCGTGTTGATCGGTAATGACCACATCGGTCAGCACCTTGGTTGCGGTGCCGGGGCTGTCGGTGTTGTAGCTGAGGCTCGGGAAGCCGGTTACCAGCCCACCGCCGTAGTAGTCGCGCGGCACACCGCGGATATGGGCAAACCAGCCGACTTCGCCGAATTCGCGGATCAATACACAGCCGAAAGCGTAGCAGGCGTTACCCCACAGGTAGTTTTCCGCCCCGGGCGCCTCGCACTCCTCCTTGAACAGCAGGCCGTCGCGGGGGCCGAGGCGGCTACAATACGGCGTGCGCATGATCACCCGCGGCAGGCACAGACCCAGAAACCGGGTGTCCTCCATATCGCGCAGGCTGCGCCACTGGGTATAGTCCGGATGGCGGAAGATCTCCTGGAAATTAATCGGCACACCGAGCCGGTCGAAGCTGTCCAGGCCGAACAGCTGCGGCGTGGCGCTGCAGATAAACGGTGCGAAGGCGGCAGCGGCAATCTGTGCCAGTCCGCGCAGTGTCGAAACATCGGTATACGGGTGGCCGGCAAAAGGGCGATGACTGATGCGGTAGTCGCCCAGCAGCACGCCGAAAGGCTCGCCGCCGGCAATACCGAACTCCTGGTTGTAAATCAGGTTGAACAGCAGGCTTTGATCGAAGTCCGAGGCGCGGTCGATATCTTTGCTGACTTCTTTCCAGCTGACATTCAGTACCCGCACTTTGACATTGGCGTAGGGGCTGGCGGTGTCGATCAGGCGCCACAGGCCGCGCCAGCTGCTCTCCAGCTGCTGTAAAGACGGGTGGTGGAGGATGGCGTTGAGCTGCTCGTTGATCAGTTCATCGATCAGTGCCACCTGCTGGCTGAGCCAGGCGGCGGCGCTGAGGTCTGCGGGCACCTCGGAGCCGGCAAACTGCCGCTGCCACAAGTCCACTGCGCGGCCGGCGTCGGGCTCGGCCAGGAAACGCCCTAGCACGCCGCTGTCGAAGGCCGTGTTGTTGTCGTTACTGGTCTGCTGTGGGCTCTGCGCGTCGCTTTCCAGCAAGGCGTCGAGGCTCACCCCGTTATCGGACACGCAGTTCCCCCGCCAAAAGCACAGCAGCGGGCTGGCCCGCTGCTGGTGGTTGCCGGCACGCCGCTGCCGCCCTTAGCCGGACGTTGGAATATTGGCCACCATACGCAGTGAGGTGGTCAATTCTTCCATCTGCAACCACGGTTTCAGATAGGCGACGGCACTGTATGAACCCGGGGCGCCGGGGTTTTCCTTAACCTGAACAGTAGCCGCTGCCAGCGGATACTGGGCCTTCATTTCGGCACTGGCGTCCTCGTTGCTGTTGGTATAGCCCTGAATCCAGCGATTCAACCACTGCTCGGCGTCTTTGGCTTCCATGAAGGAGCCGATTTTATCGCGCCCCATCACCTTCAGATAATGGGCGATGCGGCTGGTGGCCATAATGTAGGGCAGGCGGGCCGAGATGGCGGCGTTGGAGGTGGCGTCCGGGTCGTCGTAGACCTTGGGCTTCTGCGAGGTCTGGGCACCGAAGAACACCGAGTAGTCGGTATTCTTGTAATGGCACAGAGGCAGGAAGCCGAGGCCGCTGAGTTCCGCCTCGCGGCGGTCGGTAATACCGATTTCGGTCGGGCATTTCTGATCGGTATCGCCGTCGTCACTTTTGAAGATGTGGCTCGGCAGCCCTTCGACCTTGCCGCCCCCCTCGGCGCCGCGGATGGCGGTGCACCAGCCGTTCTCGGAGAACGCCTGGGTCAGCGTGGTGCCCATCACATAGGCGGCGTTCATCCAGCAGTACTGGTCGTGATCCACGGAGGTGGACATCCCGGATTCGTCCTGGGGGAACTCCTCGTAGCTGAATTCCTCCACCGGCTTGGTGTTTTCGCCGTAGGGCAGGCGCGACAGCACCCGCGGCATTACCAGCGATACGAAGCGCGAGTCTTCGCTGTCGCGGAAGCTGCGGAACTTGATATATTCCTGTGCCTGAAAGATCTGCGCCAGGTCGCGCGGCTTGGACAACTCGGTATAGTCGTCAAAGCCGAACATGCTCGGCCCGGCAGCGGAGATAAACGGACAGAAGCCGGCCGCGGCAACATTGGACATATTGCTCAGCAGATCGATATCGTCGGGATGGTTGCTAAATTCGAAGTCGCCGATCATGGCGCCGTAGGGCTCGCCGCCGGCGGTGCCGAACTCCTCTTCGTACACCTTTTTGAAGATATTGCTCTGATCGAACTCAACGGCTTTATCGAGATCCTTGAACAGTTCCTTCTTGCCGACATTGAGCATGCGGATCTTGAGGCCGGTGCCGGTCTCGGAGTTCATTACCAGGTGGTGCAGGCCGCGCCACGAACCCTCGAGCTTTTGCAGTTTTTCCTGGTGCATGATCGCTGCCAGTTGCCTGGATATCGCCGTATCGATGGAGGATATCGCCGCTTTGATCGTGTGGGTGAGATTGCGGTCCCAGCTGACCGTACCCTGAAGCACCTGTTTGGTCAGGTTTTCGAGCAGATCCTGGGCTTCATCGCGCTCGGTCTGTTTGGTGGCACTGAGGGCCTGTTCCAGCAGGCTGGTCGACTGCTCTTCCGCTTCAGCGCCGGTTGAGGATTCGGCTTCTGTACTCATTCCTTATCGCCTCCTTTGTCTTCATCTACACCGAGTTCTTTACCCAACTCGGTAATTTTTTCCGTGCTTTGCAGTACCTCTTCCAGCACGCCTTCAAGCTCTTCGGAACGGTCCGCCTTGCTCAGCAGGTCGCGCAGTTTGTTGCGCGCGTCCATCAACTGTTTGAGCGGCTCGACCTGCTTGACGATATTCTGCGGTTCGAAATCGTCGATGGCATTGAAGTCCAGGCCCACGGACATTTCACTGCCGTCATCGGCGAGTGTGTTTTCCACTTTCATTTGCAGTTTGGGATTGATCTTACCCATGGCCTCATTGAAGTTGTCGCGGTCGACCTGTACGAACTTGCGTTCTTTGAGGGACTTTTTGTTTTCGGTATTGTCACCGGAATAGTCGCCCATTACCCCGACGACGAAAGGCAGCTCTTTTTTCTCTTCAGCGCCGTTGGTCTCGACGTCGTAAGTAATGTGCACCCGCGGTTTGCGGACTCTCTTCAATTTGTCGTGAACGCTTTCAGACATGGCTGGGTCCTCATTGAGTCAATAGGTAATGCGCTATTAGTGAATGACTTAAATCCGCTACCGACGGCCCTGCATCGGTAGCGGTATCGAAAACTTCTGGCTGTCTACCACTGATCCTCATCGCTGCTCGCCGCCGGGCTCGTATCCCAGTTATCGGCCCCGGCTCCGGCCTCGGCCGCAGTCTCCGCTTCCGGTTCCCGGGCGGCGACCGGTGGCGCAACATAGCTTTCGGTGGCCGAGCCGTCGAGCTTGACACCGGTCAGCTGGGTAAAGATGGCGCGCGCGGTATCGTCGGGCACCAGTTCCATCATCAGCTCGGATACGGTCATACGGCCCCATTTCACCACCCGCTCGATGGTTGCCGCCATCGGTGTGTGGGGCTCGTAGGTACGGAAATAATTGGCGACTTCCTGCAGTCGCTGCAGCGCCTGCTCGCGGTCGCTTATGGGGCCGCTGGCCACTGCCGCGCTTTTCACCACAGTGCCGCCCGCCGATTCTTCGACAGTGCCCGCCTCGTCGCTGGCCGGGGTGTTTAGATGTGCCAGTTTGTCCTTGGTGAGGAAGCGCACTGCGCGCAGAATTTCCTCCAGCAGGCTGCTGATATTGGAACTCGGCGGCGCCTCGTGGGCGCAGTGCCCGCGCAGCAGTTCGTTGAGCGCCGCATATTCATCCACACACTGCTGCAGATCCTCGAGCAAATTGACATAAAAATCTGTTTCGCCGTTAGCGATGGTAGTGGTGATGACATCGAGGTCGAAACCAATGGCGTCGACGCGTTCGCTGCGCTTGCCCTCGTCATTGATTTTCGAGGCGTCGTGGGCCTGCTGGTACTGCCAGTAGCTGAACTCGCCGCGCGTGCCCTGAGTGGTAATGGCGGCGTTGCGGATCGGTGTCAGCAGCGTCCCTTCGCCGCCGTCACCGTTGAGGCCGGACAGGGATCCGACTTTGGTTTCCAGGCCATCTTCATCGGGTTCGGGGTAGAGCTGATCCCAAAAATTCTCCACCAGTGTGCGGGTCAGGCTGAAGCCGTCCCGCAGCCCCGGAAAGCCGTGCAGCCGCACCAGCGCTTCGATATACCAGCTGACGACTTCCAGATCCTTACTGGTGGCAGTGAGAATTTTCGGGGCCAGATCGGCCACCGGTTTCCACAGGCCCAGGGTATCCGCGCCGCCGTCCTCATCGAACATGCTGGCCCGCTCGGCGGCCCTGGCATTGTTGCGGGCATCTTTGATGGTGTAGTAGTCCGAGGTCGGCGAGCGGTCGGCGCGCAGGTCTTCACCCTGGGGTCGATCCTCCGCAATGGCTTGGGTCAGACCTTCGATATCGATGATTGTTGGAGACGCCATGTGTTTGTGCCTGCGTTTTCTGCTTACCTGTTTTTATGCTCGTCTTATACTCGAAATTCATAAGCGCTGGCAAGTTGTTAATAAACGGGTATTATTTACACACCATTGTGGTTGTTAATATCTTACTTACCATCTGCACTTAATCATCTGCACTTACCATCTGCATATGTAACCTGTACGAAAATGTACGGTCTGCAAAACAACCTGCCTGAATCTGTCGGCGCGGCCGGTGCCGACTGTCGTTCGGTGGCAAACATCGCCGGTAGAGCGTCAATATAGCCGAAAAACGCGAATATATCATAGTAATAATAACGGTGTCTGGCTCACAGATTTGACTATTTCAACCGCTCCAGCCCCGCTGCTGCCACTGGCCGTCCAAAAATGCGGTATAGCCCTGGGCGTTGGGCAGGCCCGGCGCGAGTAAAAACGTCGGCTGCATATGCGCCGAACCGTTGCACCACCACAGACTGTAGCTGCTGCAGCGGCCCAGGGTAAGCTGTTGCAGCAGCTGGTTGTAACACTGCTCCGGCTTGGCCGGCTCGGCGCCGGCGATGATCGCGGTACCGGTCACCAGGCTGTCGGATTTTTGCAGCTGCTGGCCGCCGATATCCGCCGGTGCCTGCAGGCCGGCGAGTTTTTGCATCAGCTCATCCACCGTCAGCGATTCCTGCAGCGCCGCGAGTGCGGCGTGCTCGAGTTGTGAAAACCAGTCATCCTGCTGATTGAGATAGCTGAAGGTATTGACGTTGCCGGTCAGCCCGGCGGCGATGGTCAGCGGAAAATAGCGCCCGACACTGTCGACACTGGGCAGCAGCACACCGGCCCGCACCTGGTCGTCGACGGTGCCCGACGACAGCACGAAACGCCAGATGGGGCTGGTCAGGTAGTAGTCCAGCCAGCTGTCGCCGAGCAGCTCGCGGCTGCTGGCAACGGCGCGCTGCAACCATTCGTCCCAGATATTGATAAAGCCGCTGGGCAGGCCGCGGTCGATAAAATCGCCGTGGGCGGGGACTTTGCCGTAGAGACCTGCCGGGGTGGTATTCATCGCGCCGACCCTACCTAGTTGTGTAGTCAGAGACTGTCAGGGTTGTTGTAACGGCTCAACAAGTCGGGCCGAAAAGCGCCGGCCCCGGTTTTGGCCGTCAGTTTGAACTCCGAAACATCGCCGCCGAAATCGAAGCGTATCTGGCTGGACTCGCGCCCGGTGTCGGCCTGCGCCGACTGAAACAGGCGCAGCCAGGCCCAGCTGCCGTCGAAGGAGGCTTTGACGCCGGCGTTGTTGTCCTCGCCGAGGTATTGGACCAGCACCCGCGCCCGCTCGTGTTCGCCCAGTACCCACTTGGTGGTTTTGGGAATGGGCGGGCCGTGGCGGAAGTCCAGGTTGCGCGCCGGGCGGCCGAGGTCGAAGGTAAACTTCTCGAACTCGTTGTCGAGCTTGCGCTGTTGCAGGGTAAATTCCAGCGTGGTGGCGGCACCGCCGGCAAAAAACACATTGCGGATACGCTGTGCCCGGCGCAGCTGAGTGACGGCACTGTCGCTGAGATAGAGGCCGGCGCCGTCGACGACCCGCGCCTGCCATTTGCGTGTATCGACAAAGGTCTTCAGATACTCATCGACAAAGGTCTTCTGCACGCCCTGGGGGCCAAAGAATCTGACAAAATCGCCGACCGAGACATCGGTATCGCTGTTTTTGCTGAAAGGATAACGCCGCGCCAGGCGCTGTTCATATAAGGTGTTTACCTCATTTTCCCAGACGCGGTTGATATGCCGCTTGCTGTGATTGAGCAGCAGGCGCCAGCTGTTGCCGGCGATATCGGTAAGCCAGCCTTTCAGCGGCTGCGGTGCGTTGATGGCTTTGCGCTGCAGTTGCTTGATGGCGTCATTGTCGGCGCCGGCAAAACGCTTGCGCGCGGCGTTGAAGGCGGCCAGGTCGGTGTTGCCGGAGGCGGCGATCTCGCCCATCATTTCATAGAGGCGGTTGACACTGGTCAGCACGTCCTGGATCGGTGCGGGCCGGTTCTTGGTGGCACTGACCAGGCGGTGCAGTTCGCGGAACTCATTGTCCACCGCCGTCGGTTTGAGGCCGGCGGGCGCCGCGGCCGCCAGACCCGAGGCCAGCTCCGAATCGCCGAGCGCCCTGAGATCGGGCGCCGGGCGCAGCCGGGTGTTCTCGCTGGCGACTTCGAGCACGCTCAGCAGCGGTGAATAAGTGGGGTCGGACAGTTGCTGCAGACTGTCGAGCGCGCTTTGCATATCGCGGAACTCGGCGATGTTGAAACTGGCGAGAAACGAGCGCCAGTAGCGGCCGTATTCGTTCAGGTAGGCCCGCTCAATCTCGCGGCTGATCTGCTCCTTGTCGGCCTCGCTGTAAAACTGGCCCTCCTCGGTACCGTAGATCCACTGATTTTCCACCAGCTGATTCATCAGTGCCGAGTCGGGTGCGTAGTCGGCGTTTTCAAACCCCTCCTTGGTAAACAGATAGCTGGCGGAAAACAGTTCGCTGGCCGGGTCGAGGCCGAACACCAGGTTCGAGTCGCCGCCGATACGCCCGTACAGGTCGACCGGTTCGGCGTTGGCGCTGGCCATTTGCTGGTACAGCCGCTGTGACGGCGTGATGCGCCGCAGCTCGCGCTGCGCCCGGGCCAGCACCCGCTCATTGACCTCGACCGGCGGCAGCGGCTCGGCCAGCAGGCCGTTGAGATGCTGCAGCAACTGCTGCTGTTTGTCGGCCTGGCGCGGCAGCTGTCGCTGCCAGTCGCGCTCGGCCCAGGCGCTGACGGCAGCGGCGTCGCGCCGCTGCGGCTGGTGCAGCATCAGATAGACCCGCAGCGTCTCGAACAGCTCGCCGTCCTGCGCCGTCAGGCGCCCGAGCCTGCGCTCGATGGACTTGATGAAACTCGGCAGAAAATACTGCCGCAGTTTGTCCCGATAGAGCGCCTTGGCGGCGTCGTCGACATTGCCGTCGTACAGCCCCAGGCCGCGCAGCCAGGGGTGCGCCTCCTGGTCGTAGACGCGGCTGCCGGTATGAAGTGGATTCAGTGCCGCCAGCGTCTGCAGCGGATTGGCCTGGTCCGGCCGCAGGCCGGTACTGGCCTGGCGGTATTCATCGATGGCGGCGTTGACTTCGCCCATATACATTTCATTGCGGGTGACACTGCCGGCCCAGACCGCCAGGGTGGCGACGGAAATGGCGGCCAGTGCGCCGAAGCTGACGCGCCGCCCCCACTTCACCAGGGTCTCGAGTTTGCGGTTGACGCCCACCAGTTCGGATTCGGGAAAAATCACATCCTTCAGCAGCCGGCTGATGAAAAAGCTCTTGCCGAGATTGCTCTGCTGCTGGCCGATTTCCCGCGGCAGGCCGAAGTTGGCACTGATCGATGCCATCATGCGGTCGATCGGCGTGCCCTCCTGGGTGCCGCTGGTAAAGTAAACACCGCGCAGCAGCGGCGCCTCGTTGTATTTGTTCTGGGCGAAAGTCTGGCGGATGAAGTCGGTCAGGGTATCGCGCAGGCTCTCCATACGGTTGGGGAAGGCCTGCATGGACGAGCGTGCCTCGATGCCGCGCTCGTTATTGATACGCCACAACAGGCGCTGGTTGAGGCGGTTGATGATATCGTCATAGCGCAGGTTGAACTCTTCCACCAGGCGCTCGGGGCTGAGGCTGTCGAGCGGAAACGTGGTGCCCCACACCTGCTCGCGCTCGGCCTGTGACAGGTTGGCGAAAAACTCGCTGAAGCCCGCCACCAGGTCGGCCTTGGTAAACAGCAGGTAGATGGGAAACTTAATGCCGAGCTTTTCCTGCAATTCATCGATGCGGCCGCGAATGGTCATGGCGTGGTGCTGGCGCTGGTCGGTGGTCTGCACCATCAGGTCCTGCACGCTGATGGCGACAATGACGCCGTTGATGGGGCGCCGGCGGCGGTATTTTTTCAGCAGATTGAGAAAGCCGTGCCAGGCGGCATTGTCCACCACCCGGTGGCTGTCCTGGGTGGTGTAGCGCCCGGCGGTATCGATCAGCACCGCTTCGTTGCTAAACCACCAGTCGCAGTTGCGGGTACCGCCGATGCCGCCGAGGGATTCCTTGCCGAGCTTTTGCGCCAGCGGAAAATCCAGCCCCGAGTTGATCAAAGCGGTGGTTTTGCCCGACCCGGGCGGGCCGATAATAATGTACCACGGCAGCTGGTAGAGGGCCTTGGAGTTGCCCGTGGCTTTGAAACGCGAGCGCCGCAGGGTATCGAGGGCATCGCGAAAGCGCCCGCTGATCTGCGCCAGTTCCTCCGCCGTGCGCTGCTCATCCGGGTCGGCCGCGGCCTCGGTTTCGGCCTGTTCGATACTGTCCAGCAGCTCGTTGTTCTGGCGTTTCTCCAGCCCCCAGCTCAGCAGGCGCCAGACAACCCAGGCAAACAGCAGCAACAGCATGATGATCAGCCGCGCGCCGTGCGACAGCGGTGTATTGTCGGCGCCGAACTTGACGTAATCGGCGCCGAGCCAGATCAGCAGGCACAGCGCCAGCACGCCGATAAAGCTCAGTACCCATTTATTGGTCAGAAACGTTAACAGCCTGCGCATCGCCTACTCCGTCGGCCGGATTCAGTTTTCAGTGTTGCCGCCGCGTG
Organism: Exilibacterium sp.; assembly: GCA_028280195.1. Taxonomy (GTDB): domain Bacteria; phylum Pseudomonadota; class Gammaproteobacteria; order Pseudomonadales; family Cellvibrionaceae; genus Exilibacterium. The sequence continues at coordinate 36,291 of JANQMH010000050.1, read as the reverse complement.
GCGGTGCCGCAGCGCCGGCAGGGCGGCTCAGTTCGGTAAGTGCCGCCGTGGTTTCCGCGGTCGACTGATACAGCCACAGCCGAAACCCGGAGTAACACAGCAGCAGCAGCGCCAGCACACAGCTGGCCACCACCCACATGGGGATATAGTGAATCAGGCGGCTGCCGCGCTTGACGCCGCTGTGCCAGCTGGCGGACAGGTCGGGTTCGAAACCGCCGCGGTAGTTCTCGATGGTGCGATACAGGTGGTCCTGGATCTGCAGCAGCTGGGTATGGCCGTTCGGGTCCATGCGGTATTGACCTTCGAAGCCGATGCTCAGGCAGATATAGAAAAGCTCCAGATAGTCGAGGTGTTGGGCCGGCGTCTGCAGCAGGCGCTGGAGAATGGTGAAGCACTTTTCGCCGCCGCCGGTCTCCTTGTGATAGAGGCTCAGCAGCGAGCGCTGGCTCCAGCCGGAGTTGGCACCCCAGGGGGTGTTCAGCACCATTTCATCGATAACGCTGCACAACAGGTAGGAGGCCGACAGCACGATCTCGGCGGGGATACCGGCGTTTTTGGCTTTCTGGTCGAAGTCTCTGAGTTCGCTGGCCACCTGCCGGTGGAGGTTGGGAACGTCGTCATGCTGTACCGTGGTGCGCAGGCGCGCGGCCAGCAGGATCAGCGTCGAGGCCATGGTGACCAGCGGGTTGAGACCGCGGCGCAAATGAATCGGCTCGCCGGGGCCGAGCGGCGGCAGTGTCTGTTGCAAGGCCGCCGGCGCTGCCTGGGTTGCGGCGCCGGCATCGGCCGCTGGTGGGCGCCGCGCACCCGGCGTCGGGATCATTACCGTGCGGTCCTCGCCGGCGGCGGCGCGCGGCGGTACGAAGGTGGTCTTACTGGTGTCTTTGGAGTTGGTCATTGGTTAATCTCTGCGTGAGACAGGCCCTAATCCCTGATAGCCCATAACTCCATCTCTAAATTGGGAAAATCGGCACCGAGGTGAATGGCGAAGCCGCCCGAACTCTTCATCATGCTCCAGATCTCGCCGGACCGCTCCAGCTCGAAGTAGGTAAAGCCGGCGTGATAGGGAATCTGGCGCGGCGCCACCGGCAGCGGGCGCAGCTTGATGCCCGGCAACTGCGCACTGATCAGGTCGCGGATCTTTTCCACCGGCGCCACCTTGGTCTGGGTGGGCATATGGCTGCGCAGCAGGTCGCTCTGCATATCGGCCTTGGCCGCCAGCACGAAGCTGGCGCCGCCGATCAGGCTCGGGTCGGTAATGGCGGCGACGTGGATGCCGTACTTGCGCTCCACCAGTTTCATGGCGATGGCCGACTGCTCCAGCACCATGCTCAGGCACTGGCGCAGCACCGCGAAAATACCGGCAAAGGTATCGGCGAGGTTCTCGTGGCTGTAGGGTGGAAATACCGGTGCGCGCTTATCGCCGGTGGTAAATGTCGCCAGCTCTCCGGCCATTTGCACCAACTCGGTAAAAAACGCCACCGGATGCAGGCCGCGCTGTTGTGACAGGTGGACGATTAAGGGCTCGATGCGGTTGATGACCTGCAACAGCATGTAGTCGGCGATTTCCGCCGAACCGGCGCGGCCGCTGTCGCTGAGGCGGTGGCTGAGGGCCTCGCCGCGCTGTTTCAGCAGTGACTTCAGCTCTTCAAAATAGGCTTTGAAAACCGCTGACTCGGCACAGTCCAGCAGCGGTGGCACGAAGTTGTTGTCCAGCTCCACCGGCTTGTCGGGATTGCGTTCGCGAATTCTGGCCACGGCGATGGTGGCGTAGCCGCTGAGGTCGTCCGACCCCAGTTTCAGGCCCAGGCGCAGCTTGCCGATCTGGATGCGCGCCTCCTCGCCGGAGGCCGAGGCGCTGTCGCGGGCATCGAAATTGTAGGCCTGGAAACGCGCCTGGTGGGCGTGCAACTGGCTGTCCTCGTCGCGGATGGCCTCGAGGGACCCCGGCCGGCGCAGCGGAATACACAGGTACACGGTCTCCTCGCGGGTATTCTCCGGCACTTCCAGCACCGGCGGCAGATTTTCCTGGTCCGGCATACTGAAAGGGGTGCCGTCGGGAAACACCCCGCGGGCGGCGGTAATGGAGATTTTGCCCAGCTGCAGCGGCTCGCTGTCGATGGCGATCAGCTGCAGTCCGGCGAAATAGGCATTGAGGGCATTGGTGCGGCCCTCGATATAGCGCTCCAGATAGCGGTCCTGCTGCTGGAAATGCTGCGGGCGCAGGAACATGCCCTCAGACCAGATAACTTTATTACTGACAGACATAGTTTAGTCTCTGGTGTTTAGTCACTAGGAGTCGCTTAGTTTTTGGCATTGAGGATTTTGACCCATTCGGCCTGGATCTCATACCGGTTTCTTTTGTGCGGTGTCAGCGGCAGCACCAGCAGAGGCTGGGCGTCGCGGTGGTCGTACTGCAGGTATTCGGCCATCAGGCCGATGAAGTTTACCTGCTCTGTCAGCTCCAGCACTTCCTCGCGGGTTTCGCCGGGCGCCAGTGCCTTTAGCTGAAAGGTGTCCACCAGGTCCCCGCCGAGGCGCTCGGCGGCCTCTTCATAGAGAGTGAGAAAGTCCTCGCGCCGAAACTGGCGATCGTCACTCAGGGCAAATACGCGTATCGCCACCGGTGAGGGGCGGCCGTCCTGGTCCGGGTTGATATTGTTGCGCGCCTTGATGGTCAAAATGGCTGCGGTATCCAGATTGAGCACTTCGCGGGTTTTGGTGCAGGCACTCAACAGCAGCGTCGCGGCGATTATCAGCGCGGCGCCAACACAGCGTTTGCGTTGCGATTCAATTGTCATTGTCGTCATCCCCGAATATGGCCGCCAACTCTCTGTCATCGGCATGTTATCGGCATGTTATCGGCACCATATTGTCTAATAACAGTTAAGATCTTGTCGGATTAAGGCTTTTTTTGGCTTTAGGTTTATCTGCGCCCTTATTTTCAGTCTTGTTTCTCAGCCCTTTCTTTTTCCTAGTCCTTTTGCCTAGTCCTTTTTTCAGCCCTTTTTTCTCAGCCCTTTCAATTTTGCCAGTTGCAGCTCATAGGCTTCGGCAAAAGCGTCGCCAAACAGCTGCCGGTAACTGCCTTCCCTGTCGGTTTTCAGCTGCTCGAAATGCGCGACGTACTTCTCCCACAGCCTGGCATTTTTGCCACCCAGCAGCGAGCGGCCCTCCTGCGCGCCAAAGCGCCGCTCCAGCCTGGCCGGATCAAATTGCGCAAGCATAGCATCGAAGGCGGCTTTCATCCCAACTAAAACCGCCACCTGGTGGTCGGAAATGTCTTCAAAGCCTTCCTTTACCGCATCACCCGGCGCAATAAACGCATCGCTGGCGTTGCCGAACATCGCGATCAGCGCCGCCTCCGCATTGGGGGAGAACTTCAGCGGGTTGTTCTCGGTGGGCATGATCATGGTGCGGTCGACGCGGAGCTCATTTTTGATACTGGCCCGCGCACTTAGCAGGCTCATCAGGTTGCGCACCGATTCGCGCAGGATGGTGGCGGATTCACGCACCAGGGTCTGCTGCCGCTCTGGCGTTAAATCCTTTAATCCCAGTTCCTGTGCCAGGCCGGCGCTGTCGGCGGGCGGCGCCGTATTTGCTGCTGCCGGCGGTTGCGGTGCAGTCGTTTCGGCAGCGCCGGGCTGTGTTGTCACAGCGGCTGCCTGGGCGACGGTCGGCGTCACGGGCACAGCCGCGGCGGCGGCCTGTGGCGGGTGGCTTGGCTGCTGTGCAGCGGCGGGCTGTGATGCGGCCGGTTGCGGCGTCACCACCGGCTGCGGCGAGGTGATATCCGCTGACGCCGCCGCTGCCCAGCTGTCGGCCGGTGCGAGGCCGGGGCCGGGCTGCGGGTTTGCCGGCGGCGCGAGGTTGGGATCGGGCTGCGGGCCTGCCGGCGGTGCGAGGTTGGGATCGGGTTGCGGGCTTACCGGCGGCATGGCGTGGCTGTCGGCCGGCGCGTGGTCCGAGAAGCTGGTTTTCCACCAATCCGCGTCATCGCTTTCGCTACCGTCGCCGGCAGCGCCCGCCAGAGCCCAGGAGTCTTCTTGCGCCGCCTGCTGGTGGGGCAGGCCGGCGGACTTGTCCAGTGCCGCCAGCGGATCGGTTTCCTCCGCCTGCAGGCCCGGCAGGGGGTCGCCGCCCAGCGCTGTCGCACTCCAGGGCTTGGCCTCGGCCTCGGCCTTCGGTTCCAGCCACTTGTCGAAATCGTCCTCGGCCGGCAGCGGTTGCGCCGCCGCGCCGGGTGCAGCCGGCGCCGCCGGTGCCGGCGCCGGATCGAGAAAGTCTACCGCTTCGAGCCCTTCGGGCAGTCCCCCGGCCGCTGCTGCCGGGGCGGCGGCCGGTGCCTGGGCGGGCGCTTGCGCTTGCCGGCTCTGCAGCAATTGCGCCCGCAGGCGGTAGCCGCCTACGGTGAGCATATCGCCATCGCGCAGCGGCGTGGAGTTACCCGATCCCAGCGGGCTGAGGTTGTCGTTGACGAAGGTGCCGTTGGTGCTGTGGTCGGTAATGGCGAAGGCGCCGTTGGCGAAGGCGAGGGTGGCATGCCGCGAGGATACGATGCGCTCCGGATCGGCCAGTACCCAGGTGTTGTCGGCGCCGCGACCGATACTGCCGCCGGTTTCACTGGAAAACGTCTTGCTGGGCTCGGCGATATCTGTCTGGCCGGGCGCTTCAACAATGGTTAACAGGAGTTCCATGCTGTGTCGGGCTCTCTCCGCCGCTAAGTACCGTTGATGGTAAGTATTGATCGACCTACTCCAATGGGTAGGCCGGATGCCGGCTCGGGCCACCCTAACGGGCCTTGGCCAAGCCTTGAACTTAAAAGTAATATGGCTTTACTCGCAACCCAATAAGGCGCCAATCGGCTTGAATATGGTTATAGGTCTCTCTGTTTCCGCATCCATCGATAATAAGCCTGATATCTATGGTAGTTTGTCAGCCGCGATAGATGCAATTGGCTTAAACATTCTATTCTTTATTCAGTTTGGGCTTTGTGCAGTAAAGCACACCTACCCCTATTTTGCCTTGTTTGCACCTATGCTGTCAGATAAAATCGCCTTCCACTGTGTGCCCGGTAAATAAGTCGAGAAATTGTAATAATGGATTTTACTTTCCCTGTACTTAATCGCTCAGGTGTCCCGCGCCTGTTGCACGCCTGGGGCCAGTTGCCGGTTGCCCGCCAGGAATTCATCATAGCAGTTTGTCGGGGGGCCGGCCCAGCATGAGTTCGGACGACAAAACGCGGGTGGTGAAGCCCTCGGGCGACGCCGCAGCTGGCGATGGCGGACGGCAGCCCGCGGCGGCCTCTCCGCCACAACCCAGTGTCGAGACTGCTATTAATAAAGTACCGGTCAAAAAAGGCGGCAAAGCGACAAAGCGGGTCCCGGTGGGGGCGCAGATCGTCAATCAGGGCAGCGACCCGGATGCCACCCGCCTGCCCGACCCCGATGCCACCCGCGTCCCCGAGGCCAAGGCCGAAGCTGTGGCGGCGGAAAAAACCCGGCTGGTGAGAGCGCCTGCCGAGGCTGAGAACGCCGGCGGCCGCGGCGCGGCACAGGCCGGCCCGGAGCAGCCTCACGACACCACCATCAAAGGTCGCTTTGTACTGCAGCAACTGGTCGGCGCCGGCGGTATGGGGGCGGTCTACAAAGCGCTGGATAAACGCAAGGTCGAGGCCAAAGATCGCGACCCCTATGTCGCCATCAAGGTACTTAACGAGGATTTTCGCCGCCACCCCGATTCCATCATTTCACTGCAGCGCGAGTCGAGAAAATCCCAGATACTGGCTCACCCCAATATTGTCAATGTGCACGATTTCGACCGCGACGGTGAACTGGTCTATATGACCATGGAATACCTGGAAGGGGCGCCGCTGGATAAACTGATCAAAGAGCACAGCAGCGGGATAAAAAGAGCCGAGGGCTTGAAGATCATTCGCGATGTCGCCACCGCCTTGTCCTATGCCCACTCCCATGACATCGTGCACTCGGATTTCAAGCCGGGCAATATCTTCGTCACCCGTAAGGGCGTGGGCAAGGTCTTTGATTTCGGCATTGCCAGGGCGGTGACGAAGTCGCGACTCGATGCCGACACCGAGGCCGGGCCGCGTGAAAAAACCTGGTTCGATGCCGGCAGCCTCGGGGCCCTGACCCCGGCTTATGCCAGCCTGCAGATGCTGCAGGGCGAGGAGCCCAGCACCAGTGACGATGTTTATGCGCTCGGCTGCGTCGCCTATGAAGTGCTCTCAGGGCGCCATCCGTTCGACAAAAAGCCCGCCGATAAGGCCCGCGAGCAGGGTCTCAAGCCCGCTCGCCTGGCGCATGTCTCGCGGCGTCAGTGGCGCGCCCTGGAAAGTGCCCTGGCTTTCGAGCGCCGCGACCGAACCGAGCATGTCGACCGGTTTATCGATGATTTCTTTGGTAAAAAGCGCTCGCCGTTGTGGCTGGTGGCCGGCGCCGTGGTACTGGCCGGCGTCGCCGTGCTGACTTATCTGCAGGTACAGCAGCGCGAGGAACAGCTGCGGCAGGAACTGGAGACGCGCGAACAGGGGCGCCTGCAGCAGCAACAGCAGCAACATTTACAGGAGAGGCTCGCCGCGCTGTTACAGCAGCGCGACCTGTCGGCCGAGTGGGAAGAGCAGTTCAGTGCGCTGCTGCTGGAGTACAAAACCGAGGCGCCGGCAGATATCGCCGGCGTTGCCACTTATGAACGGCAGGTGGCTGAAAGCTATCTGGAGGCCGCCGCGCAGCTGCGGCAGCAGGGTGAACTCGACCGGGCGGCGCAGCTGCTGGACAGGGCCAAGCGCTGGGAGCCCGAAGCCAATCAGTTGAGTGCCGAAGCCGAGCGCATTGCCGAGGCGCGCCAGCTCGAGGCCGAGTCGCTGGCGGCGGCCCGGCGCGAGGCCCGCGAGGAGGAAATCCGCCTGGCGGAAAAACGCCGCCAGTTGGAGGCCGATATCGCCCAGCAGAAGCAGCGAGAGCAGTACCAGCAGGCGCTGCGCGGGGTGAGGTCGGCACTGAGTTGTTCGTCGAGCCTGCAATTGGGCAGTGCTGTCGAGCGCAGAATCGCCGACTTCAAAGCGCGCTATCCCGCGCAGTACCGGCAACAGCAGCCGCAGCTTGTCGCCGGCCTGGCCGACTGCGTGCGCTCCCGGGCCGCCCGTGACCCGGCTGCGGCCGATACCCTGAAGGCGGCTGCGCTGGCACTTTTTCCGGCCCAGCAAAGCCTGGCGGCGATCAAAATCGACTACTGCGGCCACCTCGACCCCGGCGGCGGTCGCAGCTGCCGCGATCCACTGCGCAGCGGCGCTGCAGCGGCCGGCCGGCGGGGGCCGGCGATGGTGGTAATTCCACCGCTCGCCGCCGGCGGGGCAGCGCTCGCTGTCTCCAAGTACGAAATCTCCGTTGGCGAGGTCAACCGTTTCTGCCAGGCATCCGAGACCTGTGAAATCAGCAATAAAAACAGCGGACTGCCGGCACACGATATCAGCGCGGACACCGCCAGGGGCTTTGCCCGGTGGTTGAGTGAAGCCACCGGCTTCAGCTATCGCCTGCCCAGCCGCCGGGAGTGGCTCGCCGCCGCCAGCGGCAGGGATAAGGCCGAGGACCCGAATCGCAACTGCTACATCAGATTCGGCGGCATCGAAAAAGGCGTGAAACTGATGAAGGTCAACACCGGCCGCGGCAACAGTTTCGGCGTTGTCAACTATTCGGGCAACGTGCAGGAATGGGTGATTGACAACGGTGAACTGGCGGCAGCCGGCAGCCATCACCGCGACCCCATGAGCCGTTGCACCCTGGATTCTCTGCGTGCCCACGACGGCAGTGCCGACGCCATGACCGGCTTCCGGGTAGTGCGTACCATCGAATAGAGCGGCGCCCTGGGGGGGGCCGTAAATAAGAACGACATTAACTGCAGTAAGGGCAGTAACGCCCGTTCGGTTTTAGGGGATCCTTGTTAGCTATGAAAACCTCATGGTCGGTTTGCCTTGCCTTTGTGTCCCGCATCGCCCGGACCTTGCCGCAGGCGTTGATATTGTGCAGCCTCTGTCTGAGTGCGCCGCTGCACGCCCAGTCAAACGATACCCCCGAGTTATTTCCCCGGGATTTGCAGGGTGAATACCGGGATCGCACCACCGATAAGATTGAACCCAGCCCCGACTTTGATTTGCCGCCGGTCAGAGACCGCAATGACGAGGCCAGGATCTGGGTCAATAAAATCGAGTTTATCGATTTGCCGGAGTTCCCGCAGCAGGGGATTTATGCCGAGCAAGTCATGGAAATGGCGGAACAGCACCGGCGTCGCAGTATGAAGGAAGACGAATTGCTGGCCGGTGGATTTACCACCGAGGAACTGGCGGAACTGGCGGCGCTGTTGACGGATATGGGCGTCGATATGAATGCCCGCAGCATGCCGGACCGGGTTACCCGGCAACAGACCTCGGATCTGATCGGGCTGCTGCAGCGGCAGAAAGCCCGGCGCGGCATGAGTCTGGGCGATCTCAATGAACTGGCGACAAAGGTGACGCAGTACTACCGGCGCAACGGCCTGTTTCTCGCCAGGGCGATTATTCCGGCCCAGGAAGTTAATGCCGGCGTGGTCAAGTTTCAGGTGCTGGCCGGGGTGCAGGGCGCGGTCAATGTCAACGGCGCGACGAAGTATTCCGAGGAAAAAATTCGCCAGCCCTTCGAACAGCAGATAGGCGGTCTGGTCAACAATCGCGATGTGGAAGAGGGGCTTTACCTGGTTAACGACTACCCCGGGCTGAGTGTCTACGGGTCGTTCTCCGCCGGTGAGCAGGTCGGTGAAACCATCCTCAATATCGATGTCAGGCAGGAGCAGTCCTGGCTGTTGTCAGTGCGGGCCGACAATCACGGCTCCATCTTTACCGGTGATGATCGCCTCTACGCCGTGGCCGATTTCTACAACCCGCTGGGTTTCGGCGATGCCCTGAGCCTGGGCTTTCTCCAGTCCTACTCGCCGCAGGAGTCCAGCCTCGGCCAGATCAGTTATCACTTTCCGGTGTTCGACGCCCGCACCCGGGTGCGCCTGTCGGCCGACAAAAACGAGTTCAATATTGTCGACCCGGATGACAACCTGCTGAGTTTACTCGACCTCGAGGGCACCAACTCCACTTACGCAATCAATATCAACCGCCAGCTGCAGCGCAGCCGCGCCCGCAATCTCAATATCGGCATGGGGATTACCCGCAAGGAGACCACCCTCGATGCGGCCATTGCCCAGTTTAACCAGGAGGAAATGGTCAACGGGCTGGAGTTCTCGCTGGCCGGCGATATCCTCGGGGAGGAGTCGCGCATCCTCAATGCCGGCGATCTGCTGCTGCAGTACGGCGAGTTTGACAGCGATGTCGCCGAAGGCAGAGATGCCGAGTTTTACAAACTGGCCCTCAATACCACTTCACTGCTGTTCCTGCCGGTGCCCTACACCGACCTTTCCACCCGCCTGATCCTGAAAAGCCGCCTGCAGTACAGCGAGTCGGCGCTGCCGGCCTTCGAGCAGATGGTGCTGGGCGGAGCCCAGGGGGTGCGCGCCTTTACCGTGCGGGACTTTTCCGCCGATACCGGCGGCTATGTTGGCGCCGAGTGGTACTGGGATCTGCCGGACTTTTTAAACCCCGAGTTCGCCAGTGGCCTGCGCCTCAACGATATGCTGCAGATGGCGCTGTTTGTCGACGGTGCCTACGGCAGCCAGAATGCCATCGATGCCGACGAGAGCGACGTCTGGGCGCGCGTCGGCGGCTGGGGGCTGCTGTTCAAGTTTTCCTGGATGGACCGCCTCAGCAGCCAGATCAGTTTTGCGCGCCCGAGTTTCGCGCGCGTCTCCAACGACGAACTCGACCAGGCGGATAAATCCGTGCAGATATTTGCCGATTTTACCTGGTTTTTTCAATGAGTTTTTCAAGCATTTTTAATAGCGATTGACGACTTAGGGCAACTGACGGGAAACATTATGGCTACATCGCAAGAGGTATATAAACCTTGGTCGGACCGGCGGGCCGGTCCGTGTGCGATCACCGATTGCGGCTTGCCCTTCAAGGCGCGGCTGGCGCTGGCTGTGCTGGCCGGGCAGGCGGCGCTGCTGGCGCCCGCCTATGCCGGACCCAGCGGCGGCCAGGTGGTGGGCGGCAGCGGTGTGATCAACTACGGCGACAAGCTCACCCAGATACACCAGCACAGCAGCCGCCTGGCCATCGACTGGCGCAGTTTCAATATCGATACCGATGAAAAAGTGCAGTTTTATCAGCCCGACACGTCATCTATTGCCCTCAACCGCATTCTCAGTCAGGACGCCAGCACCATTCGCGGCTCCATTGTTGCCAACGGGCATGTACTGCTGGTTAATACCCGCGGTGTATTATTCACCGAAACCGCCACGGTCAACGCCGGCGGCATTGTGGTCAGCGGCCTCGACCTGAACCCGGACGATTTCCTCAACGGCAACTACGACTTTAGCGCGGTCGACGGCGACGCCGGCTTTGTCGTCAACAGGGGACTGATCACTGCCGCCAGCGGTATCGGCCTGCTGGGCAACAGCGTCGCCAATGAGGCCGGCGGCTCGCTGATCAGCGCCGGCCTGGTCAGCCTTAATGCCGGCTCGGAGGCGGTGCTGACATTCGATGCCGACAATATGATCGGTATCCGCGTTACCCGCGAAGTGCTGAGCAACGAACTCGGTGTCGACGACGCACTGCTCAATGCCGGCACCATTCAGGCCAGTAATGTGTTGTTGCAGGCCAGCGTTTCCAGCGATCTGTTTTCCAATGCCGTCAATAACACCGGCGTGGTGCAGGCCACCGGCATCGACACCAGCGGCGGTGTCATCCGCCTTACCGGCCTCGGCGGTGATGTCGCCAGCAGCGGTGAGTTAAATGCCTCTGCCAGCGGTGCCGGCGATGGCGGTGAGATTAAAGTGGAGGGCGATAGAACTCTGATCAGCGGCGCGGTAACAGCCGATGCCGATGCCGGTGTCGGCGGTAACATCCAGCTGCTCGGCGATGCCGTGGGCTTGATCGACGATGCGTTTGTCAGCGCATCGGGTGCCTTTGGTGGCGGTGAAGTTTTAGTTGGTGGTGACTACCTCGGTGGCAACGCCGATGTGCGCAATGCCGAAGTGACGTTCTTCGGCGCCGATGCCCGGGTGCAGGCGCGGGCAACGGAAAATGGCGATGGCGGCCGGGTGATTGTGTGGGCGGATGACACTACCCGCTTCTATGGCGATATCAATGCCGATGCCGGCTATTTGGGCGGCGACGGCGGGTTTATCGAGACCTCCGGCAAACGCTATGTGGATTTGAACGGATCGGTGTCGGCGATTGCGCCGCGCGGCGCGGCGGGGCTGTGGCTGATTGACCCGGCTAATATCACCATTGATGATATAGGCCCCGGTGCCGGTGAGGTCGTTCCGGGTGATCCGAACTTTGTTCCGGCAAGTGGGCAGGCTATCGGGAAGATTCTGGCGAGCGATATAGAGGCCTCATTAAATAACGGCACGGATGTCACCATCACCACTACCAATACCGATACTGGCGGTGGTAGCGATGGCAATATTGAAATCGATGCGGATATTACTCAAGATAACACCAGCACCGGCAGTGCAGTTTTAACGCTGAATGCCGATAATAACATTACTCTTAACTCCGGCAGGAAAATCGAGTCGACGTCTACTACGCATAACCTGGGGCTGATATTTGACGCCAGAGGGAATATAACCATTGACGGTACGATTACTACCAACGGCGGCAATATCGATTTCTATGCCGACGGCAGTGTCAATGTCAATGCCGCTATTGATACACGCCATACTAGTGTGGACGGCACCTTTCACTCCTCATCACAGAGTTTTACCAATAGTGCCGTAATTGATACCGGCAATGCCGCCATTACCGTCGATATCGGTGTGTTGGGTGTATCGGGGGGCAATGTCGATGGCAGCGCTACCGTTGGCGCAGGCCTGAATTCAAATACCACTGTTGCCATTAACGGCGGGATATTTAACGATGCTATTACGCTGAGTGTCTTGTCTGCCAATATGACCGTAAGCGGTGGTGCGGCAGGTGCGGATACGCTGACAGGTCCCAGTGCCGACACTGCCTGGACAATCGATGGCAATAACAGTGGCAGCCTTGGCGCCACCAATACGGCTTTTAATGGAATAGAAACGCTGCAGGGTGGCAGCATGGACGATACCTTTGCCTTGACGGCAACCGGCAGTATCGACGAGATCCGGGGTGGCGCCAACGGTGTCAACGGTGATGTTCTGGTGGGCCCTGACGTTGCCACAACCACACATTGGACGGTGGACGGCGCCGGCAGCGGCCGTTTTATCTTTGACGCTATCGGCTTCAGCGGTATCGAAACACTGCGCGGCGGCAGCGGCGCCGACACCTTCACGGTGAGTGCGGATATCGCCACCATAGAGGGTGGCGGCGGTGCCGACGAGATCCTGGTCAGCGCCGGCACGGTCACCACGGCCAGTGGCGGCGCGGGCGACGATCTGTTCACCATCAGCGGCAGCGGCGCGATTACCACGGTCAGCGGCGGTGCGGGCACGGACACACTGTCGTCGACGGCGGCGGCCTGGAGTGTGGCGAGCCTGGACGGTGACGGTGCCGACGGTGCGGCGGGCGGTACCGGCTACAGCGATATGGAGGTGCTGACCGGCACCGGCACGACGCCGATGCTGACGGGGCCGGCGCTGGCGGTGACCTGGACACTGGCGGGGAGCAATACCCTGGCGGCGACCGGCGGTGGCAGCAAGACGATCGGGTTTTCGGGCTTCAGCGAGATCCAGGGCGGCGCTATGGTGGATACCTTCATCCTGGAGAGCGGCGGCAGTATCGCGAATATCGACGGCGGCCTTGGCGACGATATCTTCGATCTCAGAGATGCGACGAGTGTTACCGGTACACTGACCGGTGGTGGCGACAGCGACACCTTGATTAACAATAATGCCGGGTTAACACTGGGCGGGGTTGGTGCAGTCAATGTCGGCACCCTGGTGGTAAGCGGTATCGAATCGGTCGAGGCGACCGGCAGCCTGACCGGCAGCACGGCTGCCGAAGATTTCAATCTCAATGGTACCGATGTCACCGTCGATATCGGCGGTGTCGGCAGTGGCATCAACTTCAGTGGCGTGTCAGCAATCGACGGTGGCCTGGATGCCGGTGGTGGCGTCGGTGCCGACAGCCTGAATAACAACAATGCCGGACTGGTGTTGACCGGCGATACCACTTTCAGTGTCGGTACCGTATCGGTCAGCGGTATAGAAACGGTAAGCCTCACCGGTGCCATTGTCGGCAGAGATATCAGTGAAACTTTTACCGTCACCGCCACTGAGACGGTCCAGGTGTCGGGTATCACTTATGGCGGCACAACCTCGGTGGACGGCGGCAGTAATGCCGATAACAGCGATGTCGACCGCGTAACCAAAGCGGATTCGCTGTTGGAGGATGTCCGTCTCACTGGTGTTGAGGAGGCCTTTGCGCTCGCGGGTATCTCATTTACCGATATCGAGTCGGCCGCGGTTTCCTCTTCCGATACCATTTTCGGCAGTGCCGGCGACGACCGTTTTGTGTTGACTGCGTCCAATACCATTCGCGCCAACGGTATTGAGTTCGGCGGCACCATGCTGCTGGATGGCGGCGGGCAGGTTAACGGCGACAGCCTGGATGTGGGTGGCGCCGGTGTGCTGCTGCAGTTGGACAACAGCTTTGATGTGGGCACGCTGGAGGTGTTCGATATCGAGCGGGTTACCAATACCGGCGCGGTCACGGGCAGCGCTGGCAGTGAAGCATTTTCACTGCTCGGTTCTACGCTCACAGTCGATACCCTGAGCGGTGTCAGTTTCGAAGATGTCGACAGTCTCAGCGGTGATACCGACGGCACTGGTCTGGCCGACACTGTCGATATTTTTGCTGCCGGTATTCAGGTTACCGGCAGCGGTTTTACTGTCGGCAATGCAGCCGATGGCATACTGGTGTCGAATATCGCAACAGTATTGAATACCGGCGCGCTGCTCGGCACCAGCGGCAACGATGATATCGATCTGACGGGTGTCGGCACGGTGTTGATTGGCGGCATAAGTTATCGGGATACCGACAGCGTCGACGGCGGCGACGGTATTGATACCATTGACAAGGTCTTTGCCGGACCGGTTACCGCGGACCAGGCCAATACACTTATCACCGGTGACGATTCTTTCATCACAGGTGGAATTTCCTTCAGCGATATTGAAACGGTCACTGCCACCGGCACCCTCACCGGCAGCGCCGGTGATGACAGCTTTGTGTTGACCGCTGGCCGGACCATTGGCTTTAACAGTATCACCTTCAACGGCGTCGACATTTTGGACGGCGGTGGCGAGTCGGTCGCCGGCGACAGCCTGGACAATAACAACGGCAACCTGAGCCTGGTGGCCGGCGGTTTCACCAGCGGCGGCATTGCGGTCAGTGATATTGAAACGGTCAACCGAACCGGTGTTATTACCGGCAGCGCCGGCGATGAAGCGTTCGACCTCGTGGCCGTTGGCACCGTCGATGTCGCGGGCAGCCGCTTTGCCGGTACCACTGCCGTCAATGCCGGCGCGGCCGGCGGTGACAGTGTCAACAATATCCTCGGCAGTGATATTCAGGTATCGGGTGCGCGCGCCTTCAGCGCCGGCAGCATTGACTTTACTGAAATCGAACAGGTGAACAACACCGGCACATTGGTGGGCACAGCCGCCGATGAAAATTTTGTGCTGTTGGCCGCCGGGGCGCTGGATTTCAACGACATGGCGTTCAGTGGAGTGAACCTTATCGACGGCGCCGCCGGCAGCGACAGTATCACCGCCGGTGGCAGCTGGCTGTTGAGCGATATCGATGCGGTCGAAGGCGCCGATGGCACAGTGGGCGGCGTTGCCTTTCTGAGAATGGAGTCCCTGATCGGCGACGGCGATACGGCCACGGTACTGGCCGGCGCAGACCTCGACAGCGCCTGGACCCTCAACGCCGCCGGCGCCGGTGAGGTGAGCCGCGCCGATACCGCCAATGCCGGTATCGGTGTGGCCATTACCTTCAGCGGTATGAACCAACTGCAGGGCGGTGCCGGTGTCGACAGTTTTGTCCTGGCGGCCGGTTCGATCGACAGTGTTCGCGGTGGTGCCGGTGCCGATACTTTCCAACTGGCGGGCGCCGTGGTCGGCAGTCTCGATGGAGAGGCGGGCACTGACAACCTTATTGGTACTCCGCAGGGATCGAACTGGGTGGTTGACGCGGTTAACGGCAACCGTGTGGACAATACGGCATTTGCCAACGTCGAGCAGCTGCAGGGTGGTGCCGGCAACGACAGGTTCGAGCTGATCAGCGGCGATGCCGTCAGCGTGGCCCGCGGTGGCGGCGGTGACGACCGCTTCATTATGGCCGGCGCCGATATCAGTATCAGTGGTGAAACCGGCAGGGATACAGTTGTTGGTCCGGATATCGACACTGACTGGGCGTTAACCACTGATGGTGGCGGCACCGTGGGCGGCAACAGCTTCAGCAGCATGGAAGTTCTGCAGGGTGGTTCCGGGGCCGATACGTTTGCGCTCGATGCCGGCAGTATCGCCGATGTGCGCGGCGGCGGCGGCGGCGACAGTTTCCGTCTCGGCGCCGCCAGCGTCAGCGGTGTGATTGACGGCGAGGCCGGCGCCGATACCCTGGCCGGCACCGACACCGACAGTCTCTGGGTAGTCGAAAGTGCCGGTGGCGGCACTGTCGAGACCTTTACCTTTGCCGGTATGGAAGTGCTGCGCGGTGGCAGCGGTGTCGACACCTTCCAGCTCAACGGCGGTTCGATTACCGATATCTTTGGCGGCCTCGGCGACGACCGCTTTGTGCTCGGGGCGACGGTTATCGGCGGCACGCTCGACGGCGGCGCCGGCAGCGACGCCCTCAGCGGGCCGGGTGCCTGGGTGCTTACGGCGCTCAGCGATGCCGGCGACGCCAGCGGCAGCGTCAACAGTTATCGCTTTGCCGCTATGGAGTCACTGAGCGGCGACGGCAGTGCCGGCGCGGTGCTGACCGGTGCCGACCAGGATCTGATCTGGCGGGTGAGCGCCGCCAATGAGGGGACGCTCAGCACTGCGGCTGCCGGCGCCATGGGCCTCAGCTTCGACGGTATGCTGGCCTTCGCCGGCGGCGCCGGCCGCGACACCCTGATCGCCAGCGGAGAGTCGCGGCCCTGGACCGTGTCCAGCGGCGGCTCGTCACTGGGCGGCAATGCCATCAGCGGATTCGAACAGCTCGAGGATCTCAGTGGTGCCGTGGATATCACCACAGATTTCTCCGTGCAGGGCCGGGCCGGCGGGCAACTGCAGCTCGGCGGCGTCGGGCTGACCTACGCCGGCTCGCCGCTGACCATCCGCGGCGCCAGCGGCGTCAGCGGCGAGGTGGTGACACCGTCGCTGACCCTGCTGGATATTACCGACAGCGTGTCCCTGAGCGGCGATGTGGATGTTATCGCCATCAACCTGGCAGCCGGTGGGTCGATTGCCTACAGCGATACCGATGAGGTATTGATTAACTCGCTGATCACCCGCGGCGGTGATATCAGTGTCACCGCACCGGGTGATATCAGCGTCAATGTTATCAGCACTTCGGGCCTCGGCGGCGCCGTGTCGCTGATCAGCGCCGAGGGCGATTTGATCGCCCTGTCGCCGCTGCAGCCGACGCCGTCGGGCCTCGGCGGCGGTGTCAATATCGATGCCGACGAAGTGCTGCTGAGCGCCATATTTGGCGCCGTCGGCACGCCGGTGGCACCGTTCTCCATCAGCGCGTCCGAGCGGGTGGATATTCGCGGGCTGACCTTCGTCAACCCGACTTTCGTACCCTCCGAGCCACAGTTTTTCGAAGCCACGGGCACGCGCCTGACCTCGGTTACCGAGGCGCTGGCATCCTCGGCGGTGCGCAGCGCGGTGCAGAACAATGTCGAGGATATCGAAGTGGTCGATCCGGCGATTTTCACCGCGCTGACGCCCTACAGCGTCGAGGAGGGGGCGCTGACCCTGCCGCAAGACCAGCGCCAGGACGAGGACGAATTCGGCTTTTAACAGGGATATTGCCGCTGTGCGGCCCGCACAGCCGGCGCAGTGGCCGGCCTGCCCGGCCGCGTGATGCGCCCGGACTCGGCTCTCAGCCGGGCCGCCCCCTGAAAGGGGCTTGCCGGGGCCCTGCAGCGGCCGCGGTAAGGCGGTATTCGGCCAGCACCACGGTGATATTGTCTTTGCCACCCTGCTGGTTGGCGCTTTCCACCATGCGGTGGCACAGCTGCAGCAGCGGCAGCTGGGTACCCAGTTCGCGGCTGATATCGTCGCCGTCGAGATACTCGCTGAGACCGTCCGAACACAGCAGCAGCAGGCCGCTGTCGTTCAGCGGGAACTGGCGTATCTCGGCGGCCACCTGCGCCTCTACCCCCAGGGCCCGGGTCAGCTGGTTGCGATGGCTGTGCTGGCGCGCCTCGCCGGCACTGATGCTGCCGGCATCGACAAGCTCCTGCACCAGGGAGTGATCTTTACTGCATTGTGTGAGATGCTCGTGTTGCCAGAGATAGGCGCGCGAGTCGCCGACATTGGCGATGGTGAACTGGTCCTGCCAGATAACGGCGATAACCACCGTGGTGCCCATCTGCGCCAAATGGGGGTCGGTATGCTTGCGCGCGCGCACCGCCTCATTGGCCAGGGCGATACTGTTGCCGACACAGTCGCGCAGGTTTTGCAGCTGTTGCTGCTGGGGCAGAGCGGTAAAATGCGGGTCGGGCAGGGCTTTGAGTTCGAAGTCGATCACCTCGGCGGCGAGCTGGCTGGCCAGGGCGCCGCCGGAGTAACCGCCCATGCCGTCGGCGACGATAATATAGGCAAAGGGCAGGTTTTTGTCGTTGTGGTAGATGAAGTAGTCTTCATTTTCGGTGCGAATACTGCCGATATCTGTCAGGCCCTCGACGCTGATATCGTAGCGGCGGTGTCCGGGGTCAATGTTGTGCATGGGAATTTGCCGCAGCGGGCTTGTTGGCGCATAAGGGGTTTGCAGGTGATTTTTTCCGGGTGTTTGTTGCATTTTGGCTGTTCATTGCATTGTTGATTGTTTTTCAGGTGTTTATTGCATTGTTGCAGGTAATTACTGCATTGACAGCACCGAGTTGCGCCGCAGGTCTGTTACCAAGGCTAACACATTGGCGCGATTTTCTAAAACCTCGCCGGTCGGAGAAAACGCTGGCGGGTCGCTTTTTGCAGATTTTGTAAATGGGTATCTGCAAAACAGCTTGGATATTGAGAGATTTTATTTGTTTTTGGAATAACGTTTTTAATAAGCGATACACAAGATGGTGATTATGAAAATCAGGCTGGATTTTTTTTGCCGAGTTGTCAATTTCCTTTGCGTTTACGCCCTGGCCTTGCTGGCCTGCGCTAGTATCGCCGCTGTTCAGGCACAGCAGATCGAAATTAACACCATCCCGGTTGTCGAAGGCATTTATATGCTGGAGGGCAGAGGCGGCAATATCGGCGTGTCGGTGGGCGAAGACGGTGTGTTTATGATTGACGACCAGTACGCGCCGATGAGTGATGCGATTCGCGCGGCGATAGCCAAGCTGTCGGATCAGCCGATTCGCTTTTTGATCAATACCCACTGGCACGGCGACCATACCGGCGGCAACGAAGTTTTCGGCAAGCTCGGCGCAGTGATCGTCGCCCATGACAACGTGCGCGAGCGTCTTCTTCGCGGCGGTAAAATCGAAGCCTTCGATATGGTGACCGAACCCGCGCCCAAGGCGGCGCTGCCGGTGGTGACCTTTGCCGATGCCGTCACTTTTCATATGAACGGCGACACGCTCAAAGTCGAGCATATATCGGCGGCCCACACCGACGGCGATGCGGTTATCTATTTCACCGATGCCAACGTGGTGCATATGGGAGATCTCTACTTCAACGGCTTCTATCCCTTTATCGACGCCAGCAGCGGCGGCGCCGTGGCCGGGGTCATCGCCGGCGCGGCCGAGGTGCTGGGCCGCATAGACGACAAAACCCGGATCATTCCCGGCCACGGCCCGCTCAGCAACAAGGCCGAGTTACAGCGCTACCACGCCATGCTGAGTGAGGTTTACCAGCGCGTCAAAACCCTGAAAGACAAAGGTCAGTCCAGGCAACAGGTTGTGGCCGCCAAACCCACTGCGGATTTTGACGCACAGTGGGGCGGCGGCTTTTTGCAGCCGGATATCTGGGTGGGCATTGTTTACGATGCAATCTAGGTATCGCACTGTGCCCGTTGCAGCCCCCGCTTTGTTTTGCCGCGCCGGACAGCGAAGCGAAAATGCCGGCGCGGCGCCGTTTTTACCGATAGAACTGGTCACCCACCACGTCGGCGGTTATCTGAAAATCGCGCCGGAGCACACCGAAGACGCACCGCTGTCGAAAATGATGAAACCGGGTATTGGCACCTATGAAGCGTTCAAAGCCATGTTCGATCGCTTCTCGCGCCGGGCCGGTAAAAAGCAGTATCTGATCCCCTACTTCATTGCCGCCCATCCGGTACAGACTTTTATCCCTCGCCCATGTCCCTGGCAACCGCCATGTATGATTCGGGGCGCGATCCGCTGCGCAAAGTCAGTTATAAGAGCCAGCGACTCTACATTCCGAAAAAAATTGAACAGCGGCGTTTACACAAAGCATTTCTGCGCTATCACGACCCGAAAAACTGGGCCTACCTGCGCCGGGCGCTGGTGCGAATGAGCGCCCCGAATTGATTGGCGACGGCGAGCACCAGTTGGTTCCGGCGGAGAAAAAAACGCGGCGCCACACATCTCCGGGCCGGTGCAAAGTTGCGCGTTCGCGCAAGGCGCGCGGGCGTCCCAAACGTTAGATTCACCAGGTTTATAGTGACTATTTGGCATTTGGATAAGTGGCTTCATTTTTTTATAAAAATAGTTTCACAATAAACTATCGCCATATCCGAGTTTGTAGTTCTATTACAAACTGAAAAAACATAGCAAAAAGCACGGTTTGCAGGTAAGGTAGCGCGTTCGCTGCAACGCCGGCGCCGGTCATTGTCCGTATAGTCTTGTCCGTATAGTGCAGTGGCGGGTCCGCTGCAGCGGATTGATTGCCATCGCATGATGGGTCATAACTGCGATAACGCAGGCCTGATAGCACAAATCAATAACCGGGTATTGAAAATATCAATTGTGCAGGCCGGCGGCGTTGTTGGTAATGTGGGCGGCTTGTCGAAATGACGGCTGGCAGTTTACGGCTCACAGCGTACAGCAGAGGTTGATAGCCGGCCCCGGGAGGCTGTGCGCAATAGGCGGGGCTCACGGTATTTTTGCTGTCAGCTGTAAACTTCTTCAACACACGAAACAGAAACAGGAGCCGCAGATGATTATCGGCATTCCAGCTGAAACGAGGCCGGGTGAAACCCGCGTCGCGATGATACCGGCCACTATTCAGACCTGGGCGGATTCCCCTGTCAGTTTTCTGATTGAGAGCGGTGCCGGTGTGTCGGCGGGCTTTTCCGACGGCGATTATACCGCCGCCGGTGCGACGCTTGCCGCCAACCGCGACGAGTTGTTTGGCCGCGCCGATATTTTGTTACAAGTGCAATCGTTTGGCGCCAATACGGTATCTGCCGATGCGGATCTGCCGCGCTTGCGTCCCGGTCAGCTGGTGCTGGGTATGACCGATCCGCTGGCCAATCCGGCCGCGGCCAAACAGCTTGCCGAGCGCGGCGTCGATTCGCTCAGCCTGGAGTTGATACCGCGTATCAGTCGCGCGCAGAGCATGGACGTATTGTCCTCCATGGCGACGCTGGCGGGTTATCACGCGGTGTTGATGGGGGCGGTTGACGCGCCGCGCATCATGCCCATGCTGATGACCGCGGCGGGTACGCTCACCGCGGCGCGGGTATTCATTATGGGGGCCGGTGTCGCCGGTCTGCAGGCCTGCGCCACCGCCAAGCGCCTCGGTGCCATTGTCGAAGCCTACGACGTACGGCCGGCGGCGCAGGAGCAGATCATTTCGGTCGGCGCCAAGCCGATCGAGCTGGACCTGGATACCGGCACCAGCGAGGACAAGGGTGGCTACGCCAAGGCCCAGGGCGAGGACTTTCTCCGGCGCCAGCGCGAGTTGATGACCGCGGTGCTGGCGCAGCAGGACATCGTCATCACCACCGCGGCGGTGCCTGGCGCCAAGTCGCCGATTCTGATTACCGCCGACATGGTCAAACATATGAAGCCCGGCGCGGTGATTGTGGATATTGCCGCGGAGCGCGGCGGCAACTGCGAGCTGACGCAGTTGAACAAGACCGTTAAAGAGCACGGTGTCACCATTCTCGGCCCGGAGAATATTCCGGCGCGCCATGCTTTGCACGCCAGCCAGATGTACAGCAAAAATATCGAAACCCTGCTCAAGCTGATTATTGAAGACGGTGCGTTGCAGCTGGATTTCGAGGATGAAATTGTGCGCGAGGCGGTGGTTACCTGCGGCGGCGCGGTGGTCAACAGCCGTATTCGCGCCGCGCTCGGCCTGCCGGAGCAGGTGCCGCAGGAGCGTGCGGCCGGTGCCGGGAGTTGAAGTCGCCGCTGGCGATTATGAGGCTGGGGATATTTAGATAGGGGATTAAGCTGATGGATGCGATTCTGTTTCTGGTGGCACTGTTCGTGCTGGCGCTGTTTCTCGGTGTGGAGCTGATTACCAAGGTACCGCCGACACTGCATACGCCGCTGATGGCCGGCGCCAATGCGATTTCCGGTATTACCATCGTCGGCGCCATTGTGGCGGCGGGCGCCGATACTTCATCGACCCTGGTCAATGCGCTCGGCTTTGTTGCGGTAACCATGGCAACGCTCAATGTGGTTGGCGGTTACCTGGTGACCAACCGCATGCTGGCGATGTTCAAGAGGAAGTCGTAAGCCATGAATACTACTCTTGTGAGCCTGGTGTATCTGCTGGCGGCGGTGCTGTTCATCCTCGGTATCAAAGGCCTGACCCGCCCCAAGACCGCCGTGCGCGGCAATATGATGTCGGCGCTCGGCATGTTGATTGCCGTGGTGGTGACCCTGCTCGACCGCAGCATCATCACTTACGACTATATCATTGCCGGGCTGGTCTTCGGCGGGGTGATCGGTGCGGTGATGGCGCTGAAAGTGCAGATGACCTCAATGCCGCAAATGGTGGCGCTGCTGAACGGTTCCGGCGGCGGCGCTTCGCTCGGTGTGGCGGCGGCCAGCTATTTGCAGACCCTGGAAGGTACCGGCTTCGGCGGCGGCGCCATGGCTGTGCTGGGCGTGTTTTTTGTCGCCATTACAGTGATTATCGGCGCGGTGACCCTGACCGGCAGCCTGATTGCGTTTGCCAAACTGCAGGAGATCATTCCCGGCAGGCCGCTCGGTTTTTCCGGTATGCGCTACCTCAACGGCCTGCTGTTTCTGGCCAGCCTGGCGGGCCTGGTGCTGCTGGCGTCCAACCCGGGCAACACACAGGTTTTCTGGCTCACCGTGGCAGTGGCCGCAGCGCTGGGGTTGACGCTGGTGCTGCCCATCGGCGGTGCCGATATGCCGGTGGTGATTGCGCTGCTGAATTCCTACTCCGGTATCGCGGCGGCGGCGGCGGGCTTTATCATGGGCAATACCGTGCTGATTATCGCCGGTTCCCTGGTCGGCACCTCCGGTCTGATTCTCACCAAGATTATGTGTGTGGCGATGAACCGCTCGCTGACCAATGTCCTGTTCGGTGTCATGGGCGAGGTGGGCGAGAGCGTGGACGCCGATGAGTACTATGCCGGTAAGATTAAAAGCGCTACCGCCGATGAGGTGGCGCTGGTGCTGGAGACAGCCCGCCGGGTAGTGATTGTGCCGGGTTTTGGCATGGCGCTGTCGCAGGCCCAGCACGCGGTGCGGGAGCTGATGTTGGCGATGGAGAAACGCGGCGTCGATGTGGAGTACGCCATCCACCCGGTGGCCGGCCGCATGCCCGGCCATATGAATGTGCTGCTGGCCGAGGCGGAAGTGCCCTATGACAAGCTGGTGGAAATGGACCGTATCAACCCGACTTTCGAGCAGACCGATGTCGCCATCGTCATCGGCGCCAACGATGTCACCAATCCCATGGCGCGGGAGGACAAAGGCAGTCCGATTTACGGCATGCCGATTCTGAATGTCGACAAGGCAAAAACGGTTATCGTCATAAAACGCAGCCTCAGTCACGGTTTTGCCGGCCTGCCGAATCCGCTGTTTACCAGGGATAATACGCTGATGGTTTTCGGCGATGGTAAAAAGGCGGTGGTGGAGATGACGGCGGCGCTGGATGCGGCATAGTCCTGAAGTAACGCCGGTATCACTGCAGCGGGCTTACAGCCTGCAGTTTACAGCGGACAGTGGTCAGGCAGGGTAAAGTGCTTCTGCTCACCGCTGAGCGGGCACCGGAACGAGAGGCAACAGGCCGTTAATTGCAGGTCTTCGGTTTGCACCTCGCTGCCGTAAAGGCGGTCGCCTGTGACGGCAAAGCCGAAATCCGCCAGGTGCCGGCGGATCTGGTGTTTGCGCCCCGTCTCTATCCGTACATGCAGTGACGAGCGCCGGCGGCCGGGGTCGAAGCCCAGGCGCCGTATATGGCTGACGGCTGGGCGCCGGTCGACGGGCGTATCCAGTGTCAGCGGCTGCGGGGGAAACTCGCCGTCGACAGTCACGCGATAGTGTTTCTCAACGGCGCGCTGGCGAAACAGCTGCGATAGGGCGGCGGCTGCCGTCTTGCTGTGGGCGATCAGGATCAGGCCGCTGGCGGCCCGGTCGAGGCGGTGCACCAGATAGCCCGGCCGCTGCGGCTGCAGGTGTTGCTCTGCCCAGCGGCCGAGGGTGCAGTGATCGCCCCATTTCGAGCCCTGTACCGGCATGCCGCTGCGCTTGCACCAGATACTGTAGGCGCCCTCGTCGGCAATCAACCGGGGCGGCAGCGCAGCCTGCGCCAGCACCTCCGGGTTGTAGTAGAGATGCAGGCGATCGCCGCTGTGCAGCACTCTGCCGGCGCGCCGCAGGCGTCGCGGTTTGGCGCCGCGCGCCAGCCACACGGCGCCTTTGTGCATGGTCTGTTTGATTTGCTGTTTCGACAGCGGGCAGCGCCCGGCCAGGTGTTGCACCGCCGTCAGGCCGTCGCAGTCGACGGCCATATGTACTTCGAAAGCCGCTGTCGGCGCGCTCACGGTTGGGCCTGCGGCAGGGCTAATGGCGGGAAAACAGCTGGATGGTATAGCCGGTCTTGAGTGCCTCCTGCAGCGCCTTGTCCTTTGCGACCAGTTGCTCGTCGCGCAGGCTCTTTTCGGTGATCAGTTTGCGCTTTTCGATCACCACATCGTAGAAACCCTCCTTGATGACAAAAATCTGGCAGAGCTTTTCGGCGCCGTAGAGATCCTTGAAGTTGATATAAACGATAAAAGGCACTTCCTGGCCCATGCTGAAGCCGTCGATATCATGGCGGGTTTTGGCTGTTACGGAAAATATATACATGTGGCCTCTCTGCTTTGCCTCAGGTCGCCACCGCGACGCGCAGCGCCTCCAGTTTGATGCGGGCGCTGTTCAGGTGGGCCTCGAGATCGCGGGTCGTGGCCTCGATATGGTCAATTTCCTCCCGGCGGATATTCGGGTTGACCTGCGCCAGTGCCTGCAGGCGTTCCAGTTCGCGCCGCTGTTGCCGCTGCATATCGTCGACCGCAGCGGCAATGATGCGGGTTTGCTGCGCCGCTGCCAAGTCCTGCGCGCGGCGGCTGAGGCGGGAAATTTCGCTGCGGGCGTGGTTGATCAGGTTGCGCGCCGTTTTCCGCGGCACGGCTTGCGCCAGTTGATCCAGCTGGCGGCCGCTGATGACTTCGCTGAGGTCGTTGTCGTTGCTGTCGAGCAGTATGGTGGTCAGCTCGGCCGGCAGGTAACGCGACAGCTGCAGGGTTCGCGGCGCGGTGCTGTGCAGGGCGAAAACCGCCTCCACCAGCAGGGTACCGGGCTTCAGCGGCCCCAGTTTGACGGTGCAGAAGCTGGTGCTGCCGAAGTCGGCATTGACGATCAGGTCCATGGCGCCGCTGACCATGGGGTGCTCCCAGCTCAGAAACAGCATATCCTCGCGGCTCAGGGCAATGCGGCGCTGATAGGTGGCGGTGACGCCCTCATCGGGCAGGCCGGGAAAGCGCTGTACCGGCATATGATCGCCCGGGTGCAGAATGACGGCGCCTTCACTGTGGTAGTCCTGTTCCACGCCGAACTCGTCGAGCACACCTTCCATGTACTGCTGCAGTGCTTCCACTGCTTCGGTTTCGAGCAATTGCGCGATGGTGGCGGCGGCGCGCTGTGGATTGCAGGAGTTCAGTTCCAGCAGGCGGTCGCGGCCGGCCTCCAGGTCGGCGAGTGTGGCCTCGGTAAAGGCGCGAGTATCCTCGATCAGTGGCGCCAGCCCGGCGATATCCCCGCCCAGGCAGCGTTCCAGGCGCTCGGCAAAGCGCGCGGCGATGGCCGCGCCCGCCGGGCAGGCGCGATCGAAGGCGTCAATGCCCTCGCGGTACCACTGCAGCAGGTGCTGCTGGGCGGTGTCGCGGTAGTAGGGCACGTGGATCTGCACGGTCTCGGTCTGGCCGATACGGTCCAGGCGGCCGATGCGCTGCTCCAGCAGGTCGGGGTTGCGCGGCAGGTCAAACAGCACCAGGTGGTGGGCAAACTGAAAATTGCGTCCCTCGCTCCCAATCTCCGAACACACCAGGATCTGGGCGCCGTCGATATCGTCGGCAAAATAGGCCGCCGCGCGGTCGCGCTCGATCAGGCTCAGATGCTGGTGAAACACCGCGGAGCGTATGCCCACACGCAGGCGCAGATACTCCTCCAGGTCCAGCGCCGTCTCGCTCTGCGCGCAGATCAGCAGAGCCTTGGCGGGCCGTATCGCTTTCAGCCACTGTACCAGCCAGGTAACGCGCGTATCCCGCCGCGGCCAGTCTGGCCCCAGCACCTGTTCCGGGTGGAGTCGCGCGGCCGGGCCCGGGGCGGTGGCTTGAACGCAGGCCGCCGGTGGGTCCAGCGGGTGGGGTTGCAGCCGGCGCTCGGGAAAGCCGCTGCTGGCGGCGCGGGTATTGCGAAACAGCACCCGCCCGGTGCCGTGGCGGTCGAGCAGTGCCTGCGCCGCGCCGGCGACGGCCTCGGCCACAGCCGTCTCGTCACCCGCGGACAGAGTCTGCAGCACCCGCCCGGCGGCGTCCCCGCCCAGGTAGTGCTGCAATTGCGCGCGCAATGCCGCCGAGCCGGCAAAAAGTGCGGCGGCGTCGGTCCCCAGTAATCGCTGTACCAGTTCGTTGACCGGTTGATATTTGGCCTCCTCGGCGCAAAACTGCTCGAAGTCGTGATAGCGGTCCGGGTCCAGCAAACGCAGCCGCGCAAAGTGGCTTTCGATACCGAGTTGTTCGGGGGTGGCGGTCAGCAGCAGCAGCCCCCTGGCCCGCCGCGCCAGGGCCTCTATACCGCTGTAGGCGCGGCTGGGCTGCTGTGCCGACCACGCCAGATGGTGTGCTTCGTCGACCACCAGCAGATCCCAGTCCGCGCGCAGGGCCTGCTGTAGGGGCTCGGCATCCCCCAGCAGAAAAGACAGGCTGCACAAGACCAGCTGTGCGCTGTCAAACGGGTTGTCGGTGCCGGCGTTTTGCAGGTCTTCGCAGCGTGCGCTGTCGAGGATGCTGAACTGCAGATTAAAACGCCGCAGCATTTCCACCAGCCACTGGTGCAACAGGCTTTCCGGCACCACTACCAGCACTCGCCGGGCGCGGCCGCAGATCAATTGCTGATGCAGAATCAGGCCCGCTTCGATGGTCTTGCCCAGGCCTACCTCGTCGGCCAGCAGTACCCGTGGTGCGTGGCGGCCGGCGACTTCAGCGGCGATATAGATCTGGTGGGGCAGCAGCTCCACCCGGGCGCCGAGCAGGCCGCGGACACTCGACTGCTGCAGCCGCGCCAGCTGGGTCAGCGTCTGGCGGCGCAACTGGAAGCGGCGGCCCGAGTCCAGCTGGCCGGCCAGCAGGCGTTCCAGCGGGCCGCCAAACAGGACATCGCTGTCCAGCTCGGTTTCCGGCACAATGATCTGCTCGCCGCTGGGGTCGACACCGGCGTATATCAGGCAACCGTTGTTTTCCATGACATCGGTGACCGTCAGGCTGTTGCCGCTCTGGTACTGCACCTGCTCGCCGGCGCGGTATTGCACCCGTGTCAGCGGTGCGTTGTTGTCAGCGTAGGTGCGGGTCTCGTCGGCGGCCGGAAAGCTCAGGGTAACACGGCGACTGTCGTGCTCGAGCACGACACCCAGGCCTAGCTCTGATTCGGTATTGCTGATCCAGCGTTGGCCTTTGGCAAAAGATAGGGAACTCAAAAGGAAATCTCGTCGGGCAATATCGGGCAATAATTAACTAGGGCAATAATTAACATCTTGCAATGTGGAGGCCCCAGGTAGGGGGCGGCGATAACAAGCTGCGGATGATAGGGCCAGAAGGACAGTATGACAAATGAAACTGCAGGCAAGCGAGTATTTGTGGATACTATTTGATTTATTCTTGTGGCAAAAATTGCACATATGTACAATTGTGGTCATTGTTAAAGCGCTGCGGTCACAGCTTTTCAATAGACGGTTTTCTACTACATAGCTTTATTTGATAAACAGCTTTATTCGATAAACAGCTTTTTTGATGCACAGTTTCTTTAGACGCATAGCTTGTTTGACCTATAGCTTCTACTACAAAGGTGCCGGTTCAATAGTTGAGGAGTGACACACCATGATCACGTTTATGTTTAATGGCGAGCGGCAGCAGCTCGATGTGGCAGCGGACATGCCGCTGCTTTGGGCGATTCGCGACCATTTGAAGGTCAACGGCACCAAATTCGGCTGCGGTAAAGGCCTGTGCGGCGCCTGTACGGTGCACCTGGACGGTGCGCCCACCCGCAGTTGTGTATTGCCTGTGGCGGCGGTGGCCGGTCGTGCCGTAACCACCATCGAAGGCGCCGAACACGACCCGGTCATGACAGCGCTGCGCCGCGCCTGGATTGAGTACGGCGTGCCGCAGTGCGGCTACTGCCAGTCGGGGCAGTTGATGTCGGCCGCGGCCCTGTTAAACGGCAATAGCCGGCCCAGCGACGAGGATATCGACAGCGCCATGTCCGGCAATATCTGCCGCTGTGGCACCTACTCGAGAATTCGCAAGGCGATTCACCGCGCCGCCGCCACGCTGGCCTCGCCCGGGGACACCGCCGGTATCGAGCAGTATGCCGGCGCCGGCTTCGGCAATTTTGTCGAACTGAAGGCGGTTGCAGTCGCGCCGGCCGGCGCGCGCGAGGAGGGGCAGTCATGAACACCGTCGTCACTTCCCGTCGCGGCTTCCTCAAGGTCGGCGCTGCCGCCGGCGGCGGCCTGTTACTGGGCCTCAGCAGCGGCTGTTCGGTCAGCGGCTCACAGACTTACAAAACCGGTAAACCGGTGGCGGATGATACGGCCCAACTCAATGCCTGGTTGCATGTAACGCCCGCCAATGAACTGGTTTTCTACCTGGATAAATCGGAGATGGGGCAGGGGGTGACCACCGGGCTGCCGGTGCTGGTTGCCGAAGAGCTGGAAGTTGATCCGGCGCAGCTGCAGCTGCGCATGGCGCCGGTGGACGATATCTACAAGAATACCGCCTTCGGTATGCAGTTGACCGGCGGCAGCACCAGTATCAGCAGCAGCTGGGAGCTGCTGCAGAAAATGGGGGCGGCGGCGCGCCAGCTGTTGCTGGCCGCCGCTGCCTTTGAGTGGCAGGTAGAGGTGGCGGAGCTGCGCGCCAGTGATGGCCTGATCCATCACGACGCCAGCGGCCGCTCCGCGCCCTACGGCGAATTCGCTGCCATTGCCTCGGGCCTGCCGGTACCGGAGGTGGTAAAACTCAAGGATAAAAAAGACCACAAACTGATCGGCAAATACAATCACCGCCTCGATGCCGAGGTGAAAACCACCGGTCGCGCACAGTTCGGTGTCGATACCGAGGTGCCCGGCGCCGCTGTCGCCTGCGTGGTGCGCTGCCCGCAGTTTGGCGGCCGGGTCGAGGGCTTCACTGACACCCGCGCGCGACAAGTTGCCGGCCTCGTCGATGTGTTTGCAATCAGCACCGGGGTCGCGGTGGTGGCCGACGGTTACTGGCCGGCGAGAAAAGCCGCAGACCTGCTCGAAGTGGACTGGAATCTCGCCGACGCGGTGCGCATCGGCAGCGACGACATGATGGCCGAAGCCAGACGCCTGGGGCGCGAGAGCGGCAAAACGGCGCGCGAGGAGGGCGAGCCCGAACGTGCGCTGGCCGGGGCCGCCACCGTTGTCGAGGCGGAGTACGAATTGCCTTATCTGGCCCACGCCACCATGGAGCCCATGAACTGCACCGCCGCGGTTACCGCCGAGAGCTGCGATATCTGGGCGCCGACCCAGTTGCAAGGCCTGGTACCCGGTATTGCCTCGGCCATTACCGGCCTCGCCAAGGACCGGGTGCGGGTACACACCACGTTTTTGGGCGGTGGCTTCGGGCGCCGCGCGGCGCTCGATTTCGTGGTCGAGGCGGTGGAGATATCCAAGCACCTGCAAAGGCCGGTGAAGGTGATATGGTCGCGTGAAGACGATATGCAGCACGACTTCTACCGGCCGCTGGCCTACCACCGGCTGCGCGGCGCGATTGGCGAGGGGGGGCGGCCGCTCGCCTGGCAGCAGCGTATCGTCTCGCCCAGCATCGAGGGGCAGACCACCGCGGTGATGGGCACGGCGTTTTTCCCCCACTGGGTGCCCG
The DNA here is from genome assembly GCA_028280195.1 of Exilibacterium sp. GTDB lineage: Bacteria > Pseudomonadota > Gammaproteobacteria > Pseudomonadales > Cellvibrionaceae > Exilibacterium. The sequence goes on along the minus strand of JANQMH010000050.1, from coordinate 6,458 downwards.
ACGGCCTGCGCGACGGCATCCTCGGCAGTGCCCGCTATCTGCAGGAGGCGCTGACCGTTTCCAGAGGTGCTGTGGAGGGTGCCGATGATATGCCCTATGCCATCGACAACCTCGCCATCGAGTATAAACAGTTCAACCCCGGGGTGCCGATCGGCTACTGGCGCTCGGTCGGTCACTCCCATACGGCGTTTGCGGTGGAGAGTTTTATCGACGAACTGGCCCATGCCGCCGGTGCCGATCCGTTTGCCTATCGCCGCACGCTGCTGGCGCAGGCGCCGCGGCACCGCGGCGTGCTGGAGCTGGCGGCGGACAAGGCCGGCTGGGGCCGTGCCGCCGCCGGGCGCTACCAGGGGATCGCCGTGCATCGCTCTTTCGGCAGCTATGTCGCGCAGGTGGCTGAGGTGTCGGTGGCGCCGGGCGGTAAACTGCACATTCACCGCGTGGTATGTGCGCTGGACTGCGGCCGGGTGGTGACCCCTGATATCGTTGTGGCGCAGATGGAAAGCGGCATCGTTTTCGGTATTAGCGCCGCTCTCTACGGTGCCATCGATATCGACCAGGGCGCGGTAAGCCAGAGCAATTTTCACGATTATCCGGTGCTGAGGATCAATGAATCCCCGCAGATAGAGGTTTATATTGTCGATAGCGATGAGGCGCCGGGCGGTGTCGGCGAGCCGGCCACACCGCCGGTCGCGGCGGCGCTCACCAATGCCGTTTATGCCGCAACTGGACAGCGCCTGCGGCAATTACCGGTTAAACTTAAGGCGTGATATCGGGCCTACCTTCAGTCCGCTTGACGAGCACCGACAGAATCGCAGTGGTAGATCCCAACTCCCAAGCCGGGTTGGGACCGAGTCGGTTGGCACTGCCCTTAATTTAAATAAGTGCCATTCTTCTTCTTAATTCGGATTTCGCAATAAATGGTCGCAGCAGTCAATGATTAATTCACAATTGCAGGTACTGGAGCAGGCCGTGGCTGCTCTGCAGCAGGGTTGCCGGGTCACCCTGGCAACCGTCACTCAGACCTGGGGGTCATCGCCGCGACCGCCGGGGGCAATGCTGGCGGTGGCCGATGACGGGCGTTTTTTCGGCTCGGTTTCCGGTGGCTGTATCGAGGACGATTTACTGTCGCGCCTGGTCGACGCTCCACCTGCTGCCCCCGAGGTGGTCAGCTACGGCGGCAGCAGCGAGGAGTCGGAGCGCTACGGCCTGCCCTGCGGCGGGACACTGCAACTGGTGCTGGAACCGATGGGCGCCAATCCCGGTCACTGGCTTCGCGTGCTGGCGATTCTGCAGCAGCGCCGCTGCACCGGGCGCATTCTCGATATCACCAGCGGCAACGCCGAACTCTGTTCGGTGAGTTTCGACGAGGAAGCGCGTTTCGACGGTGAGCAGTTGATGCTGTTACTGGGCCCGGTGTGGCGGCTGCTGATAATCGGCGCCGGTGAACCGTCGAAGTACCTCGCCGATATGGCGCAGGCGCTCGGCTATGAGGTACTGATCTGCGATCCGCGCCCCGCCTATGCCCGCGGCTGGTCTGTCGAGCATGCCCGCCTGCTGCCGGGTATGCCCGATGACGTTGTCAGCGAGATTGAACCCGATGAGCGCACCGCCATCGTTGCGCTGACCCACGATCCGCGCCTGGACGACATGGCACTGCTGGAGGCGCTGCAGTCGCCGGCTTTTTATGTCGGCGCTTTGGGTTCGGTCAGAACCAACGCCAATCGGCGGCAGCGCCTGGCCGAGCACTTCGGTTTTGACGAACAGCAGCTGCGGCGACTGCACGGGCCGGTGGGCCTGGATATCGGCAGCAAGACACCGGCTGAAATCGCCGTTGCCATTGTCGCCGAACTGGTGGGGCTCAGGCACGGTAAGTCACTCTCGGCTGCATCCGCGTGAGAGGTCTTCAGGGCGGTCGATATCCTGCAATACGCCCGGGTCATCGACTTCCAGCAGGCAGATGCTGTCGCGGTGGCGCTGCAGCAGTTGTCGCGCACCCCTGTCCCCCGACAAGGCCATGAGTTCGCGCAGGTAGCAGTTGTGAAAACCCACCGGGTTACCCGCGCGGCCGCGGCAGGTGGGCTGGACGATTTGCTCGCCCCGGCGCAGCGCCTGTAGCAGTTGCCGCACACTGTCGGCGCGAACGAACGGCATATCGGCCAGGGCGATCAGCCACGCCGGGGCATCGCGGTTGGCATCGAGGCCGGCCTGCAGGCTGGCACTCATACCGGCGCTGGCGTTGTCGCAGATCAGGCAAGTGAATCCAGCGCGGGTGTAAAGCTGCTGCAGGGCGGTGTCCTGCGCGCGGGTAACGACGGTTAATGTATCGACACCAGCGGCGAGCAAAAGCCGCGCTGACAGCAGCCCCACGTGCTCGCCCTGCAATTGCGCCATCAGTTTATGGCTGCCGAAGCGACTCGATTGACCCGCGGCGAGCAGGATACCCGCAATCTTCATCCCCTATTCCCCCATCTGTTTTGTGCAGCGCCGCCGCCGGCATGACCGGCTAGAATAAAACCAGGGGAATCGCGCCGAGTCAATCACCGGCTATAGGCATAAAACCGTTGCCAAAAACTTGGCATACTTAAGAAGTCGCTTGTCGGCATATGTAACACGGGTAAAAAACGACTCGCACTGTGGTGCAGAGACGGCACGGTGCCGATTGCGAATGGCATTTTTTACGGAGTGAACCCGGTATTGTCAGAGACAGCTTGTGTATTTACAAAATCTTTGCTGCTGTCATGAGTTGGTATCAAGACACTATATTTATAGGCTTTTTTTGTAGCGGGCCGGAATGCGCTCAGGTCCTGATTGCAAATGGCTGAAAACAAGCCCAGGTTTTTTTTATATTGCTTTGTTTCGTAGAATTAAAACATACTGCCTTTAGTTTATAAGGTTTTAACTGTATAGGATTTAACTTGTTGCCGATAGTCAGTAGAAACTTTATGCATTAAATGGTTCAAAATTAAATTGATACTTATAGTATGTAGACTGTAAACGGGTGTTAAATGATTCTCTGAGGTTATAAAGAGTGGGTAAAAGGAATCATGCCAAAGCATCTAGACTGTTTAAAATTTGGCCAGACGGTAAGGGAGTTGAGGGAGAAAAAAGGCTTCTCCCAAGAAGTATTTGCAGACCAGGCTGGGGTACATAGAACCTATATGGGGGGTATTGAGCGCGGTGAGAGAAATCCGACGCTCACAACTATATGGAAGATCGCCCGCGCTTTAAATATTTCTCCCGCCGAATTTTTCGATTAAACGTCCGTATTTCCAAGTTCCATGCCGCAGTTGCGGTGGCCCGCAAACAGCTTGAACGAGCCGCCACCGGTGTCATTTGCTGTGCTTGATTGACTGTAGGGGCCGGGCTTGAAAATCTGTGCCGTAGTTGCCAAAAACATATGCCGTAATTGCCAAAAGCATATGGTTGCCAAAAGCATATAGTTGCCAAAAACATATAGTTGCCAAAAACATACAGTTGGCAAAAACAGATAGAGACTGAAGCCCTTGCACAGGAAGTTTTTCCGCTTACGGGGCGCAGTTGCCGCCGCCCTTGTCCAAACCGTCCAAGTTTATGCCATTGCGCCATCCCATATTTCTACCAGTCTCCGGGTTTTCGGTGGCGACAGTGTTGTCGTTTGCCGGCAACAGGTTTGCCACGGTGAAACCGGGCTGTGACAGAATCTTCGGTCGCCGCCCCCGGCGTACTGTGGTGTCGTCCATAGCGAACCCGGCGGCTGGTCAAAGCGGCGGCATCCATCGATCTGGCCACGGGATGGGCTGGGCTGTGCCCGGTCGTAAGCGGGTGCCGCCGGGTTAAGCGTCTTCTTTACCAGGTGATGACAGGCTTTTATATATGACGACAGACTTGGATGGCTTACCCGTATTCGGGCGCCTGCAGTCACCCGCCTGACAAGTAGGCAGCTCTATTGCGGGAGGGCGGAATACCTGCGTTTATGCTTATTATGGTGCAAATATTTTTTCCGGCGCCTACAATAGGGCATTCTTTCCCGGTTGGCGCAATAGGTAATATTACGGTAAGTGATATTAGCAAGGTTAATCCTGTCAGTAATGTAGGTAATAGAGGCACTTCACTTTCACACGCCTATTGGGAGGCGCCCAGGGATTTTTGTCTACACCGGGATGGATGGCCGTTTCTTGGCAAGGTTCCTGCTAAGGTTCCTGCTAAAGCGAGGTTCCTGCTAAAACAAGGTTCCTGTTAAAAGCGGACACAGCGCTGCAGCGCCCGTAACGCAAGGGACTTGCTGCCGGGCGGCATCATTCTCATAGTCGCAGCGGGATCAGGGGCTGCGACTGCCACGCTGGTACTACTGTTACTACACGGTGACATTCTATGGAATCCAATGAGCAAAAAGAACTCATGCAGCATCTGGACAGACTGGCGGGTGCGTTTAACGCCGCCACCGGCGATTTACTGCAGCGGCTCCTGTCGGGTCAAAAAATCGAGGTCAACCCGCTGCTGGATACCGATAAATTCGCCAGTCTGATGGCCCACGGCGCCAAGGTCGATCCCGGCACCCTGTTGCACCGGCAAATGCAATTCATGGAAAAGCAGCTGAGCCTGTGGCAGTCGACCATGAAAGGTATGATGGGGGGGGATGCCGAGTCGGTGATAGAGGAAAAAAAAGGCGACAAGCGCTTTGGCTCGGCGGAGTGGCGCGAAAATCCCTTCTTTAACTATGTTAAACAGGCCTATCTGCTCAACGCCGAGTTTATGCAGGGCGTCGTCGATGAGATTGAATATCAGGATGAGAAAACCGCAGAGCAGGTCAAGTTTTACACCCGTCAATATATCAATTCACTGTCACCCAGCAACTACATATTGACCAATCCGGAAGTGTGCAAGGAGATCCTCGAAACCAACGGCGACAGCCTGGCCAGAGGCCTCGACAACTTTATCAAGGATCTCGAGTCGAGCCCGCTGGAAGGGCTGAAGATCAGTCAGGTGGATATGGATGCCTTTACGCTGGGCAGTGACCTGGCATATACGCCCGGCAAGGTTATCTACGAAAACGAGCTGATGCAGCTGATTCACTATACACCGAGTACCGAGCAGGTGTACGAGGTGCCGTTGCTGCTGGTACCGCCGTTTATCAACAAATACTATATTCTCGATCTGGATGAGAAAAAGTCCTGGGTTCGCTGGTTGGTGGCTCAGGGGTTCAGCGTGTTCCTGGTGTCCTGGGTAAACCCGGATGAGAAGCTGGCAGATAAGCGCTTTGACGATTACGCTGTGGAAGGGGTGGTGGCAGCGCTCGACGTGGTGGAAAAAGTCAGCGGGCAGAATAAGGTCAATGCCGTGGGTTACTGCGTCGGCGGCACTCTGCTGGGCGCGACCCAGGCCTGCCTGCTGGCGCGCGGCGATCAAAGAATCAAATCGCTGACACTGCTCACTACCCTGTTCGATTTTTCCGAGCCGGGCGAAGTGGGCAACTATATTTCCGAGCAATCCCTGCCGGTGATCAGGCAGTACACTGAGAGCAAGGGTTATTTCGATGGCCGCCTGCTGGCGCTGAGCTTCAGCCTGCTGCGGGAGAACAACCTGTTCTGGTGCTATTTCATCGACAACTACCTCAAGGGTAAGGATGCTATCCCCTTCGATATCCTCTACTGGAATGGCGACTCCACTAACATCCCCAAAGACGCCTATCTCTATTACCTGGAAAACATGTATGTCAACAACCGGCTGATCGAGAGCGAGGGCATCAGTGTTGACGGCGTGCCCATCGACCTGGGCCGCATCGATACACCGACCTACTGCCTGGCCACCATCGCCGACCATATTGTGTTGTGGCCGGCAGCTTACCGCAGCGCCCGCGCGCTGGGTGGCGATGTCAGATTCGTGCTGGCCGGTTCCGGGCACGTAGCCGGTGTCGTCAACCCGGTGGAGGGCGGTAAATATCCCCATTGGGTCAACGAGCAGCTGCCGGAGACCGCCGAGCTGTGGCAGCGCAGCGCCGAGCAGCGCCAGGGCAGCTGGTGGTCGGACTGGCTCAACTGGGTCCAGCGGCACTCGGGTGCCAAAGTGGCCGCCCCGGCGGCCGGCTCGAAACAGTTCCCGGCCCTGGAGGACGCCCCCGGTCGCTATGTAAAAGTACGGCTGGAAACTGTGGCAGCGGAGCTCAGCTGAGATCTCGCCACCGGTTGCTGCAAAACTGCTCCGGCTTTTGCATTAATGTCGTTATACTGCAGCGTCCCCATCAGCAGTGTGAGAGCCATTGTGGTCATCGTCAAAAAATACCCTAACCGCCGTTTGTACGACACCTCCAGCAGCCAGTATGTCAACCTCGACTACATCAAGAAGCTGGTGGTTGACCACGAGGAATTTCAGGTGGTGGATTCAAAGACCAATGCCGATCTGACCAAGAGTATCCTGCTGCAGATCATCAGCGAGCAGGAGAGCAACGATCGGCAGTCGCTGCTGACCAACTCGGTGCT
>JANQMH010000002.1 GCA_028280195.1 Exilibacterium sp. | reverse complement strand
GTTTGGTCATTCCAAATGAGTGACGAGCAACGACGAGTGGCGCTTTGTCAGGCGCAACCCGAAGGGCTGGGCCTCTACTGCCACCCAGCGGCGTTATCAGGCGCTTATTTGGAATGACCAAACGGCGCTCCTTCTGCCTCGCTTAAGGCGCCTACTTTTGGTGCTGGGTGGCAGTAGAGACCCAGCAGAGCTAACTCAATGAGTGTCAACAGGCCCTAACTTCATTCACACTAAATTCATGCTAACTCGTTTATCAGGTATCGGCGGCGGCCGACGCCACCGGTGCATAAACTTTTCGACCTTAACCGATAGCGCTTTTATCGTTATTGATCTGTGTCAGGTCCGGCCATCAGTCCAGCTCTTGGCGGTGGGTTGAATAGCGTCGATCTGGCGCTGCTGCACCTGCATTACCTGGCAAACAGACCCGCATCAATATTTTTAAACCCCTTGAATTCCAGTGCGTTGCCGGAGGGGTCGGAAAAAAACATGGTCCCCTGCTCTCCGGGCTGGCCGGCAAAGCGCACATAGGGGGCAATAATGAAGTCGGTGACAAAGCCGCTCACTTTTTCTGCAAACCCCTGCCAGTCATCGAAATTCATTACCACACCGCAGTGGGGCACCGGCACACCGTGCCCGTCCACGGGATTGGCGATATGGCTTACCCTGCCGGATTTACCCAGCCGCGGATTGAGGTGGGTGACAAACTGGTGGCCAAACATATTGAAATCGATCCAGCTCTGCGCGCTCCTGCCTTCGGCAAGCCCCATCCCGGCACCGTAAAAATCTCTCGCCTCGTCGATATCGCGGACCTGAACCGCGATGTGAAAGGGTGTCAATTGCGTCATCGCCAGCCTCCAGGCAGCGGCAGGGAAAAGCCCCGTTAAGTCTCGGGCGCCCGCTTCAAAACGTTGCAGCCGGTACGGATCGTCCACGGTACTAGGGCGGCGGCGCTTCGGCAAACTGTGTCACGCCCTCGGGAATTTTCTCCCAGGCAGCTTTGGAAGCGACATATATATGCATGCCGATCTCCACCTCCGGGTCGCCATCGACACAGCCGAGAGTCACACCGTGTACCTGCTGTCGAAAGGTACCGCAAACCGTCGAACCGCAGATTTTACAGAAACGCAGGCCAAAGCCGCCGCTGCTGGTATAAGATGTCAATAGTTCCTCACCGCACAGCCAACTGAACTCATCGGGTTCTACCAGGGCATAAGCCGAGGCCTGGGCACTGAAAGCCTTGCGGCACCTGGAGCAGTGGCAGGACCTGGCATCGCGAAGCCGGCCGTCAATCCGGTATTTCACAGCCCCGCAGAAACACCCGCCAGTAATCATGCCATCAGTCCTCTACGATACTGACGATAAACAGCAAATCACCGCTCGACACCTGCTGGCCGTTGGCATTGTTGACTCGCTCGATACGGTAGCGCTTGTCGGCCGGGTACAATTCCACATCCGCGCGGTTGAAATCACTGAGAGTGACCTGCCGGAACATCTTCATCGCCTCCATCAGCGCCAGGGTCTGGGTAGCGGTAACGATATCGCCGGGAGCGACAAAGTCGGGGTCGGTGGGCGCGGCCGCGGTATAGAAAATGCCCGAGCTGTCGGCAAAGACTTTCAGCTCGTGGCTGTCGTCAACGCGAATGGCATCGGTGCTCAGGGCCTGGCCGGCGCTGCTCGCCGCCGCCTCGGTTTCAGCTATCAGCTCGCCGGCATCCAGGGTTGCCATAAAGGCCGGCAGGTAATTGGTATCGTATTTGCCGCCGTTAAAGGTCTGGTCTTTGAGAATGCGCTTCAGCAGCGGAATATTGGTGGCAATGCCCTCGATAACGACACTGTCGAGATAGTGATAGAGTTTGTCGACTACATCGGCGCGACTTTCACCGCGGCAGATAAGCTGTGCGATGAGGCTGTCGTAGAACGGCGAGATCTCGATACCCGAGGCGGCGATTGAAATAATCTCCATATCGTCGCGCTCCGGCATGACACAGTGGCTGATGATACCGGGGTTGGGCACCAGCTGCATGATGCCGTCGCTGTCGAGAACGACTTTTTCCGCCGTCACCCGCACCTCGATGGCATAGCCACTGTCCTGCGGCTGCAGGTCTTCAATGCTGCCGCCGCTGGCAATCTGGAACTGCGTTTTGACGATATCGATCCCGGAGGTCGCTTCGGTAACCGGGTGTTCCACCTGCAGGCGGGTATTCATTTCCATAAAGTAAACGGCGTTGCCGTCGAGATTGTAGATAAACTCCACCGTGCCGGCGCCGGTGTAATCCACGGCATCGGCAATGGCCAGGGTATAGTCGAAGACTTTTTGCCTGAGTTCGGCCGGCAGCAGCGTGGAGCCGGATTCCTCCACCACTTTCTGGTTGTTGCGCTGCACCGAGCAGTCCCTGAGCCCCAGCACCCGGCTGTTGCCGTGACTGTCGCGCAGCAGCTGCACCTCGATATGGCGCATCGAGGTGACGAATTTTTCCAGGTATAAATCGCCATTGCCAAAGGCGGAGCGTGCCTCGGTGCTGATCTGGGTATAGTAGCGCTGCATTTCCTCGCGCGAACGCACCACCTGGATACCTTTACCACCGCCACCGTGCACGGCTTTCAACAGTACCGGATAGCCGATCTCATCGGCAATGTCCTGCGCCTGACTGACACCGCTGAGAATGCCGTGGCTGCCCGGCACCACCGGCACACCACAGCCCTGCACGGTTTGGATGGCGTTGGATTTATTGCCCATGGTCATCATGCTGTGGGCGCTGGGACCAATGAAATTGATACCGTTGTTGACGCAGAGGCTGGCAAACTGCGGCGTCTCGGAGAGAAAGCCGATACCCGGGTGCAGCGCGCTGACCCTTTCGTACTCGGCAATTTTCAGCACCGAGTGAGCATTGAGGTAACTCTCATCAGAGGAGTTGCCCCCCAGACAGACCAGCTTGTCGCCCGACTTGATCATGGTGGCGGGCACCGCCTGCATATCCGGATCGGAAGCCACCAGCACCACATCGATGCCGCTCTCGTGTGCCTTGCGGATCAACTTTACCGCGGTACAGCCGCGGGCGTGGACCAGCACCTTGTCGATCGGCTTCATCAGCGCCCGGGGATCGACCACCGCATCGCTGACTTCCGCCACATAGCTCGGCAACACCCGCGAGAGGGCATCGGCCAGCACATTGTAAACAGTGGCGTCCGGCAGCGGGATACGCGGATCGATATCGCGCAGCTTGGTATCCAGCTCCGGCGAAAACGGGTGCTCTACCAGAGCGTCCATCGAACCGGGTACCACCGACAGGTAATTCGACAGGGTGGCGGTATAGGGCAGGTAGGACGGCACCACCATCTGCCCGGCAAAGGGCATATTGGTGCCGGAAAAATAATAGGTCTGTACCAGCGGGTGAGTGACAAAGCTGGCCTGGGCGCCGCCGGTGCAGTCACCGAATCCAAATACCACCACGGGCAGCTCGTTGTCGCGCACGAAGCGGGTGATACGGTCGTTGACCACCGCCATGGAAAACAGCGCGGCCGCCCCCTCCTTGGTCTGCATACCGCCGGAGCTGATAAAACACACCACCGGCAGCCGCTGGCGGGCAGCTTCCACCAGCAGGTGGCAGAATTTTTCCGCGCTGGCCATGTCGTAGGCGCCGGCCTGAAACTCGATATTGGATACCGCCAGGGCCACCCGCTTGACGCCCACGTTGCTGACATTGGCCTGGCTCAAATTCATTTCGGCAATGCCGGTAACCAGGCCGCAGGGACGTATGCCCTTGTCGAGGGCCTGCTCGATGGCCTGGCGGAAGCCGGGGAAATCCACCGGGTTGGCGCTGGTGCGATCGGCGTGCAGTTCGCTGAATTCCGTACACAGCGCCTCGATAATGGCATCGGGTTTATTGCGGCCGGCGCTTTTCTCGCTGCTCAACAGCCGCTGAATCAACAGGTCGCGGTAGCCCATGGTGAGCCGGTTCCAGAAATCCTTGCGCCGGCCGATGCGGAAGGGGTTGATCGCACCTTTGAAACCGCCGCCGCCCTCACTCTCGTAAAACTCCGGCAGCAGGCGCTCAAAGTAGTATGTCAGAATGACGAATAAACTGTCGTTCATCTGTGGAAAACCGATACTTTTCCACTGCTCGACTTTCACCAGCAAATCGCCGCGGTGCCCCTGGGCGAGAAAAAAGCGCAGCCAGCTCTCAAAGCCGGTACCGCTGCCGTCGGCCGCTTCGCCGCGCAGCTGCACCGCGGTTGAGGGCTTGCCGCCAAACTTCGCCATCACCGAACTGAGCGAGTTGTGCAACAGCTCGGCCACGGAGTCGCGCGACAGGCTTTTGTGGTCCATCGCCTCCTTGGCAATGGAGGCGAGATTGGCGATGACATTGTCGTACAGCGCATCGAAAATAAGCACGTTGCGACATTGCTCGATAAACAACTGGCGCAGGTTTTTGTGCTGCACCACATCCATGACCGTCAACTGGCTGATAGCCGGCCAGATGGTGGTAACCGGGCACTTGTCCTCGTCCTCGAGCAGGTGGATCAGCGAGCCGAGATTGTGCACGGCGGCATTTTTCCAGCGGTTGTAGAGTGAGAAACTCAGTTCGAACAACAGCGCCAGCACGGCCTTGTCATAGTTTTCGCGCGGCTCCCCCAGGATCAGCCGCGTCAGGGTATTGCGTTCGGTATCCATCTCCTCGCGCTTGGCCAGAAAGTGTTTCCAGGCTTTGGCCAGGCGCTCGTCGTAAACCAGTTTGTCAGGGCTCTCGAGCCAGCTGCTGAACGCCTGCGACTGCTCGTGACGCAGCCGCGCCTGCAGATCGCCGTGGGGCTGGGTCATTTTCGACAGCCGCCCGACCTCCTCGCTGGAAATCGAGTAAATGCGGCCGCGCGAGGTCAGATAACGCATATAACGATAACTCAAACCGAATACATTCGAGTGGGTGGTGGGCGTGTACCTGAGATGCATGGCGGAGAGGTTTTGCAGGGCTTTTTGATAAGCGCTCGGATTCAGAAAGCGCGCCAGGTTGCGCTGATAGTGTTCCATCAGATCGGGATTTTGATCGACGAACTCCACAGCCGCCGCCTCAATCGCCTCGATGCCGGAAACAATGGCTTTCTGCAGATTGGTTTCATTGCGGTCGGTATCCAGCGGCGAGTAGTCGACAATACCGTCGATGCAGCCCAGTGCGCACAACTCCTCGGGCGATACGCCCACGCCTTTGGCGCACTCTTGCCAGGACAGGTCGAACTTGCGGGCGATACTCTGCAGGCCGTGGGGCTGAATGGTATTGAAAATACCATCTCTTACCGACAGCAGAATATTGGCCGCGGCCAGGGGAATGGCGCCGCCGGAATAACCCACACCGATAACGATGCCCAGCGTCGGCACATCGGCGGCGGCGCTCTCGGCAATCATTTTCGAAATGCTGTGGGCCTGATTGTGGCTGTTGGCTTCTTCCCCCGCGTCGGCGCCCGGGGTATCGATAAAAAAGACGATGGGCAGCGACATCTCGGTAAAACGGCGCATGGCGCTGCAGGCCATATCGTGGTGCTCCGGCATCCAGGTGCCATTGGCGGTACTGCGTTCCTGGGCGATAATACCGATACGGCGCGGGCCCGCGGCAAACTCGAATTCCATCTCGGCACTGAAAAACGGCCCTTTCTCCTCGCTGCTGAGGGTGCGGCCGTTAAGCCCGCCGATAATCGCTTTAGCGCCCGGCCGGCGGCTGTTCTGGGCCGGCAGCACAGTCTGGTCGATATAGGCATCCACGCTCAGTTGCTTGATGGTTTTGAGCCGGGTTTCAATGCTGTCGTTGTCCACCAGGCCCTGCATGTGTTCGGCGATGGAAAGGTGTTTTTGACCGGGAAACAGAGAGAAATCCACCGACAGCTGTTCCGCCTTCAAAAACAGCGGGTCGAGGTTAACGGAAGTGCCTAATTTCGGATTTGCTGTCATAGTCTAACCACCTGGAGTCCATTGATCGTACATTGATAACTCACTGATTGCCGTTTGCGGTATCACTGAATTGTCCTCGGAACTAACGGCACTGAAACTGGCCGAAGCGCCGGCTGTCACAAATATTCCGTAAGTACCATTTGTCATGGGGACATTATCGCCATTATGATCTGTAACGGTACGCTTTAGACCTGAACGCTTCGTTCCATTTGTGCAACTGTGAAAGGGCGCACCATATAGAGGCTGCAGGTTACTTTTAAGGAGGCAATAGACGCCTTGTGATAGATCTGAATGCCATGATGCTGTTCGCCAGGGTAGTGGAAGCGCAGAGTTATACCCGGGCCGCGCGCGAGATGGGGATACCGAAATCCACCATCAGCCGCAAAATCTCCCAGATAGAGGAGCAGCTGGGCGTGCGCCTGTTGCAGCGCAACTCACGCAGTCTCAGCCTGACCGAACTGGGTGCCCAGGTGTATGAGAACTGCGTCAATATTCTGCACGAAATGGAGTCGGTCCAGGCCACGATTGAAAACTCGCGCCAAGATGTATCCGGTGCACTGAAAGTGGTGGTGCCCATTTCCTTTAACCAGGACGCCATCGCCACCCTCTGCGCCGGCTTTCTGAAAAAGTATCCGGGTGTGGAGCTGAACCTGCAGTTCAGCGACGGCAATATCGACCTGATCGGTCGCGGCTACGATATCGCCGTGATGTTCGGCCCGCTGACCAACTCGGATCTGGTGGCACGGCTGCTGTTCGAGCGCCCCATGGTGCTGGTGGCCAGCCCCGCCTACGTGCGCGCCCAGGGGCGGCCCGATTCGCCCCAGGCCCTGGCCCAGCACCAGGGTATTCTGCTCGGCGGCCATAACGCCGCCGCCATCTGGCCGCTGGGCACCGGCAAGCAGAAAAGCCTGATCAGCTTCAAGGCAAAAGTGTGTGCTAACTCCGCCAGCGCGGTCAAGCAGATGGCGCAGGCCGGCCTGGGTATTGCCATGATGACCGAAGCCCAGTGCCGGCGCGAGCTGAAGAACGGTGAGCTGGTACAGCTGCTGCGCGACTACCCGATCGAGCCGCTAAAGGCCTACGGCCTCTATTCCAGCCGTTACCAGCTGGCGCCGAAGATCAGCGTGTTTCTGGATTACTTCGCCAAGCATATCGACAATCACGAATCGCAACCACTGCTGCGCCTGGCCGCGGTACGCCCGGTCACTTAGAAGACCAGTACAGTATCCTGCTCCAGCACCACCGAGCCGGCGGCGGTCACAGTCACCGGTACCGCCTCGCTGATTACCGATGTAAATATCGGAAAACCGACGGCGTAGTAGGTGCGATAGTAGTAGGTGCCCGGAAGTTTGGAGAACAGCAGGGAGGCGGGCGCGCTGGCAAAGTCACTGACAATCTGCCAGTTGACCCCATCGGTACTCTCCTGGAGATAGTACAGACCCCAGCTGACGCTGTAGGTACCGGCGCCAATGGGGGATATGACCGGCGGCGCGCCCTGCACCTGGGCCATGGAGGCGCCGGCGGGCAACAGCAGCATCAGCGTCACAACGACACGTGCGAGACTCAATCGATGTACCAGACGCATAACACCCTCCCCCTGTAAGCCATTGTTTTACCACAATTTTCTTACACACATTTTTCTTACATACACTGGCATTACTGCAGGCACCCTTCGGCACTGCACGCCGGCACATGAAAAACCAAAAAGCGCGAATTTTTCCCCAGCGAGCGCGGTAATGCAACGCATAACGTGCCACTATTCTACCTGAATTCCCCGAATAGAGAAGGCCCGGCGCTGAGATCGGTGGGCAGGGTGTCACAGTTCGACTGTTTATGCGGGTGGCGGCGGCAAAACTTGTCCGGCTGGCGCTCCATATGCGGGAAGAATTTGGTGTCCTTATAGGGCAGTTTCATAAAACCCGATACCCCCAGCCCGCGGATCAGGGGCAGGTTTTCCATGATGGCATCGAGACAGCCCTGAAACTCCCCCTGCCGCGCCGGATCCAGTAATTTCAGGTAGTTGTGCAGTTTCAGGTCGTACTCCAGGCTCTCGAAAATAATGCAGCCGGTATGGTGAATGGCGTTCATGGTGGTGAGGATGTCGCGAATGACCGCCGGCAGCTCCAGCATTTCGTCGGGATCGTCGCCGTCCTCGAAATAGGAGTGCAGCCGGCTCTCGTCCTCCAGCACCGGCGCCCCGCTGATTTCAAACGGGATGTGCATATCAGCGCTGACCTGAAAGGGCTGCTCCCGGCCGGCCCTGGCCACATGCAGCGTTTTGCGGGCGTCGAACATACAGCTTTTGAATATGCCGGTCTTGCAAATCGCCCGCCCCAGGCAGACCATATTGTTGACCGCGCTGATAAAGGCCGGCAGCAGACTGCGGTCGTAGAGATTCAGGCTCGAATCGATATAGATGCCGCCGTGGTCCCAGTGAATGGCCAGGCCGCCGACCACCGGGTAGTCACCGAGGCGGCTGACCGCGGTAATAAAGGCCTTTTCCGTATCTTCCATGCCGCTGAGAAAGTTCTTGTAGTAGCGGTCCAGTTCGGTGGCATCGATATCGGCGAACACCGTTTCGTCCATTTCGCGGCGTAAAAACGATTTGCGCGAGCTGTATACCACCGTATCCAGCTGGTGGTGTTCCTGGCTCAGCCATACCGGAATCAGCGGCGCAGTATCGTTGCGGTCGGCGCCGTCGGTGACGATGTTTTTCATAAAGCGCATATTTTTCAGAAAGTAATCGCCGGCCTCGTCGCGCCGGGCTTTATCGTCGCTCATCATGCCCGACAGCGTCTTGGCAAACTCCACCGGCAGGCCGAGGGAATTGGGGGTAATCACCTTGCTGCCAAAGCGGCTCGACTGTGCCGACGCCAGCGCATAGAGCGTGCCGGCCACCCCCTGCTCGTCAAACCGCGGCGTCGACAGGCCGCCGGTCAGCTGCTCCTCGCCGATGAAATAGATATCGCCCAGTTTGGCATTGGTCTGCTGCAGGTCGCTGGAGAGGGCATTGAGACCGCCGTTATCATAGTGCTGGCCCCTCTCGTCGAGTTGCGCAAACACCGCCGCGCCCCAGTCGATCAGACCCATTTGCTCGGTGTCGGCGTCAAAGACGATATTGGAGGGTTTGATATCGCCGTGCACCAGCGGTGAACGGCCGTTGGCGACGGCATCGGTCCGCAGTTGCAACAGCACATCGGCCAGTTGGGCGGCGATTTTCAATACCAGCCGCGCCGGCAGGCGGCCGCGCTGGCGCGACAGCTGTTCGAGATTGATACCGCGCACCCGTTCCATCATCAGGATCGACTGGCCGCGCACGCACTGAAATTCAATAAAGGCGGGAGTATTGGCGTGCTCGACCTGGGAGAGCATATAGCCCTCCTCCTCGAGGCGCTCCTGCACATGCCGGGGCAGGGTGATGCGGGAAAACTTGAAGACAAACTCGCGGCCATTGGCAGCGTTGGCGGCGAACACAAAGGCATAGGCGCCTTTGCCGATCAACTCGATATCGCTGTAACCGAGGCGCTGCAACTGCGCCTCGCACAGGTCGAGCCAGTCCTTGAGCTTCTGCGCATCGCGGTGGCTGAGCAAATAGATGGACTGCTCTTCGTTTATATAGAAATGCCGAAGGTGCTCGCTCTCCATGAATTCAATCTCTGATAGCCAGTCACTATTCACTAGTCTCTAGTTACTAGTCTCTAGTTACTAGTGACTGGCTATGTCATTTTGACCAGCATTGATGTCGGTTCCTCCAGGTATTGTTTCCATAAATTGTTGAAGCGGGCGATGGTGCCGCCGTCGATTACGCGGTGGTCACCGGACCAGCTTACCGTCATGATGTTGCGGGCCACTACCTGGCCGGCGGCATCG
>JANQMH010000001.1 GCA_028280195.1 Exilibacterium sp. | reverse complement strand
TTGGTCATTCCAAATGAGTGACGAGCAACGACGAGTGGCGCTTTGTCAGGCGCAACCCGAAGGGCTGGGCCTCTACTGCCACCCAGCGGCGTTATCAGTCACTTATTTGGAATGACCAAACGGCGCTCCTTCTGCCTTGCTGGGTGGCAGTAGAGGCCCAGCAGAGCTAACTCAATGAGTGTCAACAGGCCCTAACTGTATACCCTGACCCGGACAACGTATACCCCATGCCATTACCCTCCCTGACTGAACAACTGACCCAACTGGTGGCGACGCCCTCCGTCAGCAGCCACCAGCCCAGCTGGGATATGGGCAATCGCGAGGTTATCGAACTGCTGGCCGGCTGGCTGGAATCGATCGGCTTTGCGATCGACATCATGCCGGTGACCGGCAAACCCAATAAAGCCAATTTAATCGCCACACGCGGCAGCGGCCCGGGGGGACTGGTACTGGCCGGCCATACCGATACCGTTCCCTGCGACGAAAACCTCTGGCAACAGGACCCGCTCAAACTCAGCGACCGCGAGCAGCGCTTCTACGGCCTTGGCGCCACCGATATGAAGGGCTTTTTCCCGGTCGCCATCGAGGCGGCACGCCGCTTTACCGCCACGCCGCTGCAACAGCCGCTGATTGTCCTCGCCACCGCGGATGAGGAGAGTTCCATGAGCGGCGCCCGCGAACTGGCGGCCCAGGGCCGGCCGCGGGCCCGCTATGCCGTAGTGGGCGAGCCCACCGGGCTCAAGCCGATCCGCATGCACAAGGGTATGATGATGGAAGCGGTGCGGGTCAGGGGCCGCGCCGGGCACTCTTCCGATCCGAGCCTGGGCGACAACGCGCTGGAAACCATGCATCAGGTGCTGGGCGCATTGCTGCAGTTTCGCCGCCGCCTGCAGGCCGAGCACCGCCACCAGGGTTTTCGGATTCAGGTGCCGACGCTCAACCTCGGCTGCATTCACGGCGGCGATAATGCCAATCGCATCTGCGGGCAGTGCGAATTGCACTTCGACCTGCGCCCGCTGCCGGGTATGAGCAACGATGAGCTGCGCGCGCAGATCGACACACAGCTGCAGCCGCTGCGCGACGGCGGTGCAGATATCGAGCTGGTCACACTGTTCGGCGGCGTGGCGGCCTTCGAGCAGCCCGCCGATTCAGCGCTGGTACGGGCCGCCCAGCTCCTGACCGGCCACAGCGCCGAAAGCGTGGCCTTTGCCACCGAGGCGCCTTTCCTGCAGCAGCTGGGCATGGAGACCGTTGTCATGGGGCCGGGCTGTATCGATCAGGCACACCAGCCCAACGAGTATATCGAACAGAAACAGATACAACCGGCCGTGGCCATACTGCAGTCCCTGATTCAGGAATTTTGCCTTTAGCAACCGAAAACAAAGAAAATGGAATAATCAGGTGAGTAGCGTCAAGTCAAATAAACCGGCCGCCGGCCATCACGATTATGTCGACTGGTTTCGCCAGTCGTCTCCCTATATCAACAGCCACAGGGGCAAGACCTTTGTACTGATGCTGCCGGGAGCGGCGCTGGACTGTGGCAACTTCGCCAATATCGTCTACGATATTGCCCTGCTCAACAGCCTCGGCGTCAAGCTGGTACTGGTCCACGGCGCCCGCCCCCAGATCGAGGCGCGCCTGAAAAACGCCGGCACGGCGTCGCAGTTTTACCGCCATCTGCGCATTACCGATCAGCCCAGTATGCAGCACGTGGCCGAGGCTGTCGGCGCCACCCGCACCGGCATTGAAGCGGCGCTGTCCACCGGTCTGCCGAATTCCCCCATGCACGGCGCCTATATCCGGCTTGTCAGCGGCAACTTCGTTACCGCCAAGCCGGTGGGTGTGCTCGGGGGCGTCGACCTGCAGCACACCGGTGAGGTGCGCCGTATCGACAGCGACGCCATTCACCGCGCCCTGGACGGCAACGCTGTGGTATTGCTTTCGCCGATAGGCTACTCACCCACGGGAGAGGTTTTCAACCTGTCCTATGCCGACGTCGCCACCCAAGTGGCCATCGCGCTGCAGGCGGACAAACTGATCGCGTTCAATTCCCAGGGTGGGGTGCGTGACGAGCGCGGCAAGCTGGCCAGAGAATTGACACTGCGCCAGTGCGCCGAACTGCTGCGCGACAGCGACGGCGATGCCCAGCAGACCCTGCAGGCCTGCCAGCAGGCCTGCGAGGGGGGCGTAACCCGGGCGCAGGTTATCGGCTACAGCGAGGACGGGGCACTGATAAAGGAACTGTTTACCCGCGACGGCAGTGGCACCATGGTGCATCGCGACAGTTACGAAGTCGTACGTCGCGCCCGCATCGACGATGTCGGCGGCATTATCGAATTGATTGCGCCACTGGAAGCACGAGGTGTGCTGGTGCGGCGTTCGCGCGAGCTGCTGGAGACCGAGGTCGATCATTTTACCGTGGTGGAGAAAGACGGCATGATCGTGGCCTGCGCGGCGCTTTACCCTTACCGGGAAAAAGCCACCGGTGAGCTGGCCTGTGTAGTAACCCACGATAAATACCGCAATTCCGGCCGCGCGGCCAAGTTGTTGACCCATATCGAACGGCAGGCGCGGCGGCTTAAATTGCAGATGCTGTTTACGCTGACGACGCAGACGGCACACTGGTTTCTGGAGCAGGGTTTCGAGCCGGGCGACGTCGCCCACCTGCCGGACAGCAGGCAATCGCTGTACAACTACCAGAGAAACTCGAAAATCTTCATAAAACGCTTGAGTCCGCCCGATTAATTCTTTAGATTTAGTTTCCCGATATCATTCATACAAGGACGTGAGAATGAAACAGACACTGAAACATCTGCACTTTATCCAACCCGACACACCCATCAACGAATATTGCATCGCTCTGCGCAACCGCAGCGGCGGATTTGGTCACTCGCATGCAGATGAAACTGAAAAGCGCAAAATCGCCGCCTATGCCAGTGACGACAGTGGCACCATGGTCGCCGGCCTTATCGGCGAAATCATTCACGGCAGGCTCTATATGGAGGATCTGTGGGTCAGCCCGGCCGTGCGCAACTGCGGTGTCGGTACGCGGCTGTTGAAATCGCTGGAAGAGTATGCGAGAAAAAATCGTATTGTTCACCTGCGCCTGCATACCAGCAGCGCCGAGGCGCTGGCGTTTTATCGCAGGCGCGGCTATCGGGTTCTCAACGCTTTAAACACCGCGGCCGGGGGGCGCGGGTTCTACAGGCTCAAAAAAGAACTTTAGAGGCTGGCCATAATAATTGCGCTTCATTAAAACATTTGGGCCTATTAACTGATCTATCCCTTGAGAGCGTTTGGTGAGGGGGCTGGGTAGGTGTTGGTGCCACATTCGAGATTTGTGCCACTCGAGCAGGTTTGCGCCGGCGTGAACCGACTCGGATGGCACATAACTCTATTCAAAAACAGACACCCCCAACCGCAGCATCAATATAGCACCCAGCGGCGCGGAATCTGTCACAATTGGATCAAACGCAAAGCCCTCGACCCGCCCGCCCGGTTGATTTTTCCGCAGGTAGGCATTAGTTTCACCGTTTATCCTCCATTCAACATCACAAAGTGCCTCGGGTTGAATTAGAATACTATTTCAGCCGGCCTCACTGAATCGAAGAGCTATTCTTTATGGCGATGTCCGTAGAAAACAACCAACCCCGACAAAAGAGCAGTTGGAAAGACAAAGAGTCATTTACACAGCAGTTGGCGCGCAAACTGTATCGTAGAAATCGCGGCTCCCTGGCATTGGCCCTCAAGTTCAAACTCACTAACTTTGCCGGCAGCATACTGGACAACAGCAATAAAAAGCCGCTAAAAGGCGGACGTTATGCGATATTGAGTTATATCCCCCAGGCTGGAGCAGGCGTGGAGGTCGGTGTCTGGCGCGGGGATTTCTCTCAGGCTTTATTGAATCATTTGAAGCCCAGGCAACTGACACTGGTTGACCCCTGGGCGCATCAGCAGGATGCGGACGAGCTGCACGAAAAAGTCTGCCAAAGATTTTCTGCAAATGACAATGTCAAAGTCGTGCGATCAACCTCCCTCGAGGCGGCAAAGGCTATCGCTGATCAATCTCTCGACTGGGTTTATATCGACGGTTCTCACTTTTACAAAGACGTTCTCGATGACCTCAACACGTGGCGGCCCAAATTACGCAACAACGGTATCCTGTTTGGAGATGACTACTACTGGCGCGATACAGAGAGTGAATATACGGTAAAGAAAGCAGTGGATGAATTTATAGCCACTGTCAAACCCAAGTCCTGGGTGGTGTTCAGAGGACAGTTTTTGATCCGCTTCGAATGAGGATTTTCCCCGGCACGACAGCACAAACCGGCTCGGCGGGCCTTATCTGGTCGCGGCACAATGGCAATATTTCCCGGGAACTGCAAACCGCCCAATAAAAAAGCCGGCAATACGCCGGCTTTTTCATTGTCTGGACTAAATCGGCTCAACTGGCGGCCAGCTGCTCCTCGCGCTTGATCTCGCCTTCAATGTATTTGGCCCACTGCTGGCAGGTTCGCTTGCTGCGCTTGTCCTTGCTGCACTGGTTAAAGGCCTTGAGCGCATCCTCATAGCGACCCAGGTTGGCCCGCGCCATGCCCATCACCACATACAGCTGGTCCATGCGCTTGATATCACCCTTTTTGATCGCCTGCGCTGCGGCATCGAGAGCCTCTTTATTCTTATCGCTGTCCAGGTAGATACCGGCCAGACGCGCATACAAATCGCCTTTATCGGATTTCTTCGCCGCTCGCAACATCACCGGAATGGAATCTTTAACCTCCTGGGCCAGACGCAATGCCTGAGCCTGGAACTCGAGGTTTTTCGCGGTCGGCTCGATAATCTCGTCTTTAATACCCTTGGCCACCACCTTGGCAGCCTTGTAAGGCACTTCTTCACCCATCAGCAAATAAGCGAGGTTCAATAACTCTTTTTCCTTGTCCAGTCCACCCATCAAATAGACAGTCTCCAGCGCGTGCAGCTGTTTTTTCTCCTGGTTGGTGGAGCCGTACATGCCGGACAATTGCTTCCAATAGGTAATTTTGGGGTAGTGACGCACCATCTTCTCGAGAATGCCGATCACTTTCTTGAAGTCATTTTTCTCGTAGTAAAGAGCGCGCTGCAGTGAGTACCAGTTTTCCTTCGGCACCTTGTCCCTGCTCTCCCAGTCTTCCACCGCGATATTGGTATGCTTGAGAGCCGGCGTCATCTGGTTGCTCTGGTAGTAAGCCTGTGCCAGCAGAATATGGGAATCGGCGCCCACGATCGGCGCTACCTCCATCCAGGCCAACAGTGCATCGATGGCGTTGGGATAGTCTTCGAGCACGAAATACAGCTGGGCGATGGTGTACATGGTGCCCTGCTCGAGACCGATGGGAATCTCCGGGCTCTGCGCCACCACCAGCTTGTAATAGCGCACCGCATCGCGGAAGTTTTCCAGGGAGTAGTGGACAAAACCGTAGTAGTTGTAGAGCTGGGCCTTCTCGTACTTATTGAATTTGTCGGCGCCTTTTTCGATTTTTCTCAACTCTTCGAGAGCCTTGCGAAAATCCGGTTTCGCTCCCTCTTCCTCCGGGCTGACCAGTTCCTGCACGACACCGAACTTCTTGAATACACTCTCTCTCAACGCCGGCGTTTTGCGGGTCTTGTACTTGGGCTTCTCCTTCTGCTCCTGGGCCACCGCGGAGCCGGCGGCAAAACCCGGCTGGCCGGCCGCCTGCAGCGCTACATTGGCCAGCACCGGCGCCAGCATCAGCGGCGCTGCCAGCAACGTATACCTGATCGACCTGCCAATCATTGTGGCACTCGCTTTTAAACAATCGGACGCTAAACCTGGGACCGTCATACTCATAGTCTCCACCATTGTTTACTTGGCAATTGCAAAGGTAATTTTGTTGCGCACACCGGGCACTTCCACCGGCTCGCCGTCGATGACCCGCGGCTTGTATTTGAACTTCAAGGCCGCCTTCAGCGCCGAGCTGTTAAAGATCGTGGTCGGGTTGCCGCGGCTGTCCTGCGCTTCGATTACCACTGGATCACGCACTGCACCGCTCCTGGTCACCGTGAACTCGACGATCACGAAACCCTCTATACCACGGCTCAGGGCGCGGTTGGGGTAGCGCGGCTGCACCTTGACGATGGGCAGGTATTCACCATCGGAAGAGAAACCGCCGATACCGCCGACCCGGACATTGGCCGCAATCCGCGGCGCCGACATATTCAGCGCATCGGGGTTGACATCCGGGGCCTCGAACTCCGGCTCCGGCAGATCCGGTGGCGGCTCTTCGGGGTCCTCGGGCTTGTCGGGTTTCTGGGTTTCGTACTGGGTTTCGATTTCGGTTTCCGGCATGGTGATGTCGGCGATCTTGCGCTCCTCCACCTCGTCCGGCTCGCGCATGTTCGCCTCGATCAGCGTGTGCATCAAAAACAGCAAGCCGAAGGTCGTACCCGCTGCCAGTATTCCTGCCGTTATCACTCGTGTAAAGTTCATAGCGCCCTACTTTTTCTCAGTAGCGATAGAGACGTCAATCACACCCACTTCGCGGGCCGCATCGGCCACCGCAGTCAGAAGCTTGACACTGGCCTTATCATCCGCCTGGATAACCACTGCACCCTTGGGGTTCTCAGCGTGCAGGCGCTCGATATTGGCGCGCACGTTGCGCTCGTCTATGCGGCGCTTGTCGATCCAGACTTCGTCATTGGAGTTGATGGCGACCAGAATATTGGCGTTCTTTTTCAGCTCGGCCGTGTTTGCCTCGGGGCGATTGACCTCGATCCCGGTCTCTTTGATGAAGGAAGCAGTAACGATAAAGAAGATCAACATGATAAAAACCACATCGAGCATGGGGGTGAGATCGATGGCACCCGCCTCTTCTTCAGCCTTTTGGTTTTTCCTGCTCATAGTCACTCTCTGTTGAGGGATCCCCGCTGGGGAAGCCCCTTAATATCCAGACTCCGCAACCGGAACTTGGTTCCGGTTGAATCGGGTATATACCTGTCTCAGTGGTCCATCGTCAAATGATCGGCCAGCAGTTGATTCTCGCGCTCCGCAACACGGGTGACAAAAGTGTTGCCAAACACGCCCGACAGCGCCGCGACCATGCCCGCCATGGTCGGAATGGTTGCTTTGGACACACCACTGGCCATGGATTTGGCATCGCCACCGCCGGTGACGGCGAGGATATTGAATACCTCGATCATCCCCCAGACCGTACCCAGCAGGCCAAACAAGGGCGCCAGGGACACCATGGTGGCGATCAGATCCAGGTTGTTATTGACCTTCTCGGATACACGGGAGATAAGCGCATGACGCACCTGGTGGGCATTCCAGGATTTGCGCTCGGGGCGCGCCTCCCAGGTGTCCAGGGCGGCCTGAACATCGCGGCCCAGGGCGCCCTTGAAATACCACATACGCTCAAAGATCAGGGTCCACATGACGAAGGTCAGGATGGCAATGAGGAATAGCACCTCACCACCCTGATTCACAAAGGCCCTAATATCCGCAAGGGCTTCCATCAATGCCAGCATGCGAATCTCCTATTTACCCTCGGCGTTTTCAGCGATGATGCCGGCACTTTGCTCATCCAGAATATGGATGACACGCTTGGCGCGGCCACTGACCAGGGTGTGCATCAGCACCGTGGGAATCGCCACGATCAGACCCAGCACCGTGGTGACCAGAGCGCTGGAGATACCGCCGGCCATCGCCTTCGGATCACCGGCACCGAAGATGGTGATCGCCTGGAAGGTAATGATCATACCGGTTACCGTACCCAGCAGACCCAGCAGCGGGGCCACGGCGGCAATGATTTTCAACAGGTTGAGACCGGACTCGATAGCCGGGCGCTCTTTCAGCACCGCCTCTTCCAGCTTCAATTCCAGCGTCTCGCCGTCCAGACCGGGGTTGTCTTCCGCCACCTTGAGCACGCGGCCCAGGGGGTTGTTGGTGTTGGCGCGGTCGGACTTCAGCTGGGCGCTGACCTTACTGCTCATGCCCGACAGCACGACAAAGCGGAAAATGGCCAGCAGCATGGCGAATACACCCACGCCAGTGATGATATAACCGACGATACCACCCTGATGCCAGCGCTCGACAAGGGAGGGGCTGTTGATCAGCGCCGACAGCAGCGAGCCGCCGCTGGGGCCGGTGGGGTCGATACCGACGCGGGTAAAGCCGCCGGTAGAGGCCTCAAGGTCTGCCGCAGAGGACAGGAAGCCGCCGGCAGGCTGGCGCGTCAGTTCTTCGACCTTTTCGCCGTCGGGGTTAAAGGACAGATAGCGGCCGCCGGAAACCAGGTTGTAGGTGCCGATGCGCACCACGTCCTGCTGCAACTGCTCGCCATTGGGCTTGATGACGGTATCGGTAAATCTGACTACTTTGCCGCCCTCGATGGTTTCCCGCTGCAGCTCGTACCAGAGGCGTTCGATTTCCTCGATGGTGGGCAGCTGGGTGGCGCTGTTCATCTTATCGATCAGTTGGTCGAGAAACTCAGCGCGCCCGGGAAACTGGGCACTGACGATGGAGGTTTCCAGATTGCTGCGCAGATCGCCGGCGGTGGAGGTCAGGTGGCCGAACAGTTCCTTCAGCGAGCCCAGCCGCTCCTGCAGTTGCTGGCGCTTGGCGGCGACTTGAACTTCTTGATCCTCATAGGTTTTTTCCAGGCGTTCAGACCGCGCTTCTTCATTGGCCTTGGTGCGCCTGGCCTGCTGCAGCAGGTTCTGCTGATTGGACTTCTGGCGGCGGAATTCCGCCTCGCGTTCGCGGTGCTCACGGGATTCGGACACCCGGCTCTCGCGCACCCGGTCCAGCAGTTCCTCGAGTGAAGCCGCCTGCTCCTGCTGGGCCACTGCGTTTACGCTACCGAACAGGCCGGCGACCATGACGGCCACAGCGTACTTAGCGATTGTTGTTTTCATTGAGCTGCCTCCGGAGCCAGAATCGGTAGAGTCATGATATCGGGTGAGGCCTGCTTCTTGGCAACGCGGATACCCTTGAGGATGGCACTGCGGTACTGGCCGGGATCCAGCTCGACCCAGGCTCGCTGGCGCTGGTCCCAGGCGCCCGACAGCTGGGTGTCGGTGGTCTGGTACATCAATGCGATACGGCCGACGCGGAGGATATTCACCTCGCGCTCCTGGCCGCCGACATCGAGGGTGTCCTTGTAAGTGTCGATCTTGCGGCCGTATTCGGCCTCGATCTTGTAGGCTTCCAGCACCTGGCGGAATTTCTCCGCTACGGAAATATCGGCACGCTCCTGGTTGTTGCGCAGCATATCCAGGCGGTCGTTGCGCTCCTCCAGGTGAAACGGCACGTCCAGCGCCACAAACTGCTCCAGGGCATCGAGCATACGCAGGATCAGCGGCTGGATCTGGCGCTCGATTACCGTGACATTCTCGATAGAGGTCTCGAGCTCGTTGATCACCACCAACTGATTGGCAATCTGGCGCTCGAGTTGTGAGTTATAGACCCTCAGTCCTTCGATCTGCTTATTGACCGTTTTAAAGTCCTGCAGCAGGTCTGAAGTCTCATCGGCGAGCTTGTCGATACGCTGTTGAGACTTGAAGGCGGCAGACGTCTTTGCCTGACCCACCTCTATGATGGCATCCAAGGTTTTATCCGCATGGGCTGCACTGCCAATCAGCGCACCGGCGGAAAGCACAGTAGACAGAGCCACGGCTTTGAATCGCTGGTTCTTCATATTCCCCCCAAAATCGGGTGCTTGCTTGCAATCAACTACCATAAACCACAAAACCAGAGGGCTTCAAAGAAACCGGGATTACAGGGATTTATGGTTTGCGACGAAAATAGCCGCCAAGAATGTTATTCGATCTGCTAAAATGCTCGGCAGGGCTAGGTGCGGGCCATTGTAATAACAGGCATAACAAACATTCAATAATTTATAAGCAAACCACGACTATTTGTGTAGATTCGTATCAAATTAGTAACGTTTTTTTACAATTAACTCGGTCCAAGGTAACAATTAGCGCAATTTCATCATCGGTAAACTCGGGAAAGTGTAGCGGAGACGTAGGTTTGCGCACAAAGTATACGTAACGCCCACTTTCTAAGCAACACTGTCGCCTCACTCATTACCTTTGGTAACACGATCCATTGTCACAAAGGAATAACTGTGGCTGGTCCCATCGCTGGCGCAGTGATCCTGCCGCCACACCTCGCGCCACTGCCCAGGATCCAGTAGGGGAAAATAGGCGTCGCCGTCCACACTGGCATGAACGCGAGTGAGATAGAGGCGCTCGGCGCGGCCGATCCCCTCGGCATAGAGTTCGGCGCCGCCGATAAGCATTGCCTCCGGCCTGGCCTCGGGCCCTGTCTGCAGCTTCAGCGGCTGCGGTGGCGGCAGCCGCGTTGCAGCAAGCTCGAGCGCCGCCGCCAGCGAATGGGCCACCACCACCCCCGCCGCCCGCCAGTCGGGCTGGCGGGTGACAACGATGTTGCTGCGGCCCGGCAGCGGCCGGCCGATGGAGTCGAAGGTTTTGCGGCCCATGATGATCGGCTTTCCCAGCGTGACCCGCTTGAAATACTTCAGGTCTTCGGGAAGGTGCCAGGGCAGTTGGTTGTCACGGCCGATAACGCCATTGTCGGCAACCGCGGCGATAACGGCCAGCTTCATCGGCAACCCCCGCGGCTTGCCCGCAGCGCAGACGGCATTGTCAGATCGCCACCGGGGCGGCGATATGCGGGTGAGCCCGATAATCGCGCAGCTCGAAATCCTCGAAAGTAAATGCAAACAGATCCTTTACCTCGGGATTGAGATACATGCGCGGCGCCGGATAGGGCTCGCGGGCCAACTGGGTTTCCACCTGCTGCATATGATTGAGATAGAGGTGGGCATCGCCGAAAGTGTGAATGAACTCGCCCGGCTGCAGACCACTCACCTGGGCGACCATCAGTGTCAACAGGGCATAGGAAGCGATATTGAAAGGCACCCCCAGGAACACATCGGCGCTGCGCTGATAGAGCTGGCAGGACAGGCGCCCCTCGGCCACATAGAACTGAAACAGGGTGTGGCAGGCCGCCAGCGCCATTTTTCCCTGCGCCACATTCTGCTGCGGCGACAGCGATTCGTCGGGCAGCTGCGCCGGATTCCAGGCGGAAACAATCAGCCGGCGCGAATCCGGCCGGGTTTTCAGCTGCTCCAGCACCTGCCTGATCTGATCGATGCCGGTGCCGTCGGGGGCCGGCCAGGAGCGCCACTGATAACCGTAAACCGGCCCCAGATCACCGCACTCATCGGCCCACTCGTCCCAGATACTGACGCCGTGCCGGCGCAGATAGTCAGTGTTGGTATCGCCGCGCAAAAACCACAAAAGCTCGTAAATAATGGATTTTATATGGCACTTCTTGGTGGTTACCAGGGGAAAGCCCTGCGCCAGATCGAAGCGCATTTGATAACCGAATACGCTGATGGTGCCGGTGCCGGTGCGATCCTCTTTGCGCACACCGCAGTCGCGAATATGTCGCATCAATTGCAAATACTGCTTCATTTATACTCTCTCTGCAGAAATCTCCTGCGTGCCCGTTCAGGTGCTGCTGGTGTAGCCAAAGCGCGGGTAGCGATAGCCCCACACCATCAGCGCAATGCCCGCGGCGATCATCGGCAGCGACAGCAACTGCCCGCGCGTCATCCAGTCAAACAGCAGGTCGTTGATCAGGTGGCTGTCCGGTTCACGCACAAATTCGACCGCAAAGCGGAAGCAGCCGTAACCGATCAGGAACAGGCCGCCGACGGTGCCGCGCGGTCGCGGCTTGGCCGAAAACCAGTAGACGATGACAAACAGCACCAGGCCTTCGAGAAACGCCTGATAGAGCTGCGAGGGGTGGCGGATCAGTTCCAGCTCATCGCCGGGAAACTTCATACCCCAGGCAACCGTGGTCTCACGCCCCCAGAGTTCCGCACCGATAAAATTGCCGATGCGCCCGAAGCCCAGCCCCAAAGGTACCAGCGGCACCACAAAGTCCAGCACGTCGAGCAGGTGTTTATTGATGCGGCGCGCATACAGCCACATCGCCAGAATGACGCCGATCAGACCGCCGTGGAAGGACATCCCCCCCTCCCAGACCCGCAACAGCCACAGCGGGTCGCCGAGCCACTTGTCGAAGTGGTAAAACATCACATAGCCGCAGCGGCCGCCGAGGATCACCCCCAGCGCGGAATAGACAATCAGGTCTTCCACCTGGGCTTTCTGCACCGGTGAATGCTTCTGCTGCGAGCGCCTCAGCGCGATCAGCCAGGCGGCGATAAAGCCCAGCAGATACATCAGCCCGTACCAGTGCACCTGCAGCGGCCCGATCGCCTTACCGCCGAGGGTAAAAGGGCCGATCGACACCGCGACGGGATCGATATCGGGGTACTCAAGCATAAATAACTTCCGGCACTACCTGCGCCGGTCCTATCAGTCAGCCGAAGGGCGGCGATGATACCACCCGGCCGCGCGTTTATCAGGTGGCGCTATTATCAGGGCACAAGCTGTTAAACTCCACGGCTAAAATCAACTTTTGCCGTCGCGAGGTCCGTGTTTCCCCTATGTGTCTGATCCTGCTCGCCCACCGCTACAGCAGTGCCTATCCGCTGGTAGTGGCCGCCAATCGCGATGAGTACTACCGCCGCCCCACGCGCGCCGCGCACTTCTGGGAACAGGCCCCGCAGGTGCTGGCCGGCGTCGACTGCCAGGCCGGCGGCACCTGGCTCGGCATCACCCGCTGCGGGCGCTTTGCCGCCATCACCAACTATCGCGACGGCAACAGGCCCGATACCGGCAAGCGCTCGCGCGGGCAGCTGACACAGAACTTCCTGCAGGGGGACTGCCCGCCGGCCGAATACCTGCGGCAAGTCGATGCCGAAGCCGCGGATTACAACGGCTTCAACCTGCTGGTGGGCGACGGCCGCGAGCTGTTTTATTACAGCAATCGCCAGAACCGCATTACCGCTCTGGCACCCGCTATCTACGGTCTCAGCAACGGTCTGCTGGATGCGGCCTGGCCCAAGGTGGAAAGCGGCAAAAGCGCCCTCGCCCGGGCGCTGCAAGGCACACCGCGGTCAGCCGAGCTGCTGCAGATACTGGCCGACGACCAGCGCCCCAGCGACAGCGAACTGCCCGCCACGGGCGTGCCGCTGGCGTGGGAGCGACAGTTGTCATCGCGCTTCATACGCACCGCAGACTACGGCACACGCGCCTCCACCGCCATTGTCGTCAACGGCCGGGAGGTGGAGTTCAGCGAGCGAAACTTTACCGGCGCCGGCGCCATCGACGGCGCTACCAGCACTTTTCACTTCAGCCTGGCCGGCCGGCCGCCGCAGTGATCAGGCGGTTGCCGGGCGCAGCAGGCTGGTGATACCGGCCTGCTTCAGCTCCTGTTCCATATAATGGGCAATGGCGTCGGCGTCGGACAATTGCATCACCTCGGACAGCAGCTGCTCGGCCTGCTGCAGGCTTACCCGGCGAATCACCGACTTGACTTTCGGCAGGTTGGTGGCGTTCATCGACAGCACATCAAAACCCATCGCCATCAGCAGCAGCGCGGCGCCGGGATCACCGGCCAGCTCGCCGCAGATACCGACCGGTGTGCCCTGGCTGTGGGCATCGGCCACCACATGCTGCAGCGCTCTGAGCACCGCCGGATGAAAAGCGTCGTACAGATCCGCCACGCGGGCGTTATTGCGGTCGACCGCCAGCAGGTACTGGGTCAGGTCGTTGCTGCCGACCGAGAGAAAATCGACCCGCTCGGCCAGCTCCCGCGCCTGGTATACCGCCGCCGGCACCTCCACCATCACGCCGATGGGCGGCAGCTCGATCTTATATCCCTCCTCCAGCAGCTCGTGAAAGGAGCGATAGATCAGCGTCTGCGCGGCCTCCAGCTCCGGCACACTGGTGATCATCGGCAGCATGATGCGCAGGTTGTTGAGGCCCTCGCTGGCCTTTAGCATGGCCCTGACCTGCGACAGGAAAATCTCCGGGTGATCGAGGGTGACGCGAATGCCGCGCCAGCCCAAAAAGGGGTTGGCTTCTTCGATGGGGAAATAGGGCAGGGACTTGTCGCCGCCGATATCCAGGGTGCGCATGGTCACCGGGTGCGGAGCGAATGCCACCAGCTGTTCGCGGTAGATCTGGCGCTGTTCCTCTTCGCTGGGAAAGCGGTCGCGCAGCAGGAAAGGCACTTCGGTACGGTAGAGGCCTACACCCTCGGCCCCGCGCTCCAGCGACCTGACGACATCGGCCATCAGCCCGGTATTGACCCACAGCGGCACGCGGTGGTGGTCCAGTGTTTCACAGGGCAGCTCTTTCAGCGCCTCGAGTCCGCGCACCAGCTCCTGTTCTTCCTGGCAGATCACCTCGTAGTGCTTGCGCAGTTCCTGCCCGGGGTCACTGTAAACCCGGCCATGATAGCCGTCGACCACCAGCTCGCGCTGGTCCAGTTGGGCGTAGGGCAGGTCGACGGCACCCATGACGGTAGGTATACCCATGGCGCGGGCCAGAATTGCGACATGGGAATTGCCTGAGCCCTGCACCGAAACCAGGCCTGCCAGTTTGTCTTTCGGCACCTCGCCCAGCATCGAGGCGGTCAGTTCCTCGCCCACCAGAATGGCGCTGTCGGGAAAAGTGCGGCAGTGCTGCGAAGACTCCTGCAGATAGGCCAGTACGCGGCGCCCGAGGTCGCGCACATCGGCGGCGCGCTCGCGCAGGTAGGCATCGTTCATACTGGAAAAATTATTCACGTGCTCGAGAATGACTTCGCGCCAGGCGAAGGGCGCACTCACGCCCTGGCGAATGCGCTCGGTAACCTCGCCGCCCAGGGCAGCGTCATCGAGCATGCCGACATAGGCGTCAAACAGCGCCTGCTCCTCGCGGTTGATGCGCGGCTTGAGCTTATCGCCCAGGGCTTTGATATCGTTGCGTACCGCCACCAGGGAGCGGTGAAAGAACGCCAGTTCCTCCTCCACATCCTTGCAGCGCTTGAACGGCACGGCGTCCAGGTCCGCCGGCGGCACCATCACCACAGCCTGGCCGATGGCCACCCCGGGCGCACCGGCGACGCCGGCAAACTTTGCCTCCACCGCCATCTGGCCCATCTGTTCCAGCACGCCGGTGGCCTCGGCGTGGGCGATGACACCGGCCAGCTGCGCCGACATGGTCACCAGGAAGGCCTCGTGCCCCTCGTCGAAGCGGCGCCTGTCGGTCTGCTGCACCACCAGCACACCCAGCACCTCGCGGTGGTGAATAATCGGCACGCCGAGAAAGGCGCCGTAGCGCTCCTCGCCG
Source organism: Exilibacterium sp. (assembly GCA_028280195.1). Taxonomy (GTDB): domain Bacteria; phylum Pseudomonadota; class Gammaproteobacteria; order Pseudomonadales; family Cellvibrionaceae; genus Exilibacterium. Next base: position 44,277 of record JANQMH010000001.1, on the reverse strand, counting down.
GTCTCGGGAAAATACTGGTATTTGGGGTGGGTCTCGGCGTGCTCGAGGTTGATCGGTTCCTCGCGCACCACCACCCGGCCCACCAGCCCCTCCTCGGGGGCCAGCCGCACCTGACCGACGGCGTCCAGATTGAGCCCGTCGGTAGCCATCAACACATAACCGCCCTTGCCGTCGCGCAGATACACCGAGCAGACTTCGGTCTCCATGGCGGCCTTGACCCGCCGCACAATAATGTCCAGCGCCGCCTTCAGATCGCGGGCGGCATTGACCTCTTGAACGATATTGCGCAGCGAATTCAGCATGGGGCGCTCTCACCGTGCCGCCGGGGCGGCCTCCAGCTGGGCGTGGGCAGGCGCCAGCTCCTTGAGGGCACGGCGGTAAACATCGCGTTTAAAGGCGACAACCTTGCCCAGCGGGTACCAGTAGCTGACCCAGCGCCAACCGTCAAATTCGGCCGGGCCGCCGTTTTCCAGGGTGACGCTGCTGTCGTCACCCAGCAGTTTCAACAGGAACCATTTCTGCTTCTGGCCGACGCAAACCGGCGTGGAATGCTGCCGCACCAGGCGCTGCGGCAGGCGATAGCGCAACCAGCCGCGGGTACTGGCGAGCAGCTCGACATCGCCCCGCCCCAGGCCGACCTCCTCGTGCAGCTCCCGGTAGAGCGCCTGTTCGGGGGACTCGTCGTTATTGATGCCGCCCTGGGGAAACTGCCAGGCATCCTGCCCGCCGATGCGGCGCGCCCACAGTAACTGGCCCAGCGTATTGGTAAGCACGATGCCCACATTGGGCCGAAAGCCTTCGGCGTCGATCACCTGTATCTCCCTGTTTATTGTGTTATCGCTGCGTTCCGCAAGCGAGGGGCGACTAACTATTGTTCCACAAATCAATGACTTTCAGCAATCAGCCCGACATCGTCACAGCGCCGGCACGGATTTCTCTGATATTCTAGAAGATAGCACTTAACCCGGAGGCCGGCCGAGCGGCCGCAATGAGAGGAGGCAGAGTGAGCCTGGCGATTTTTGATCTGGACAACACCCTGATCGGCGGTGACAGCGATCACCTGTGGGGCGAATTTCTGGTGCGCAAACGCTTGGTCGATGGCGATTATTACCGCACCGAGAACGACCGCTTTTACCGCGACTATCAGGCCGGCCGCCTGGATGTCGATGCATACTTGCAGTTTGCCCTGCGCCCACTGGCCGAAATTCCCACAACCCGGCTGACCGAGCTGCACCGCCAGTTCATGCGCGAGTGTATCGAACCGATCCGCCTGCCGAAAAGCGACAGGCTGCTGCAACAGCACCGCGACCGCGGCGATGACCTGCTGATAATCACCGCCACCAACCGCTTTGTCACGGCCCCTATCGCCAGCTGGCTGGGGGTGGACGAACTGCTGGCCACCGAAGCGGAGATACAGGCGGGCGCCTACACCGGCAGGTATACCGGCACGCCGTGCTATCGCGAGGGCAAGGTCACGCGCCTGCAAAACTGGCTGCAGCACTACAGCGGCACGCTGGCGGGCAGCCATTTCTACAGTGATTCCATCAACGATCTGCCGCTGCTGCAAAAGGTCGATACACCGATAGCAGTAGACCCGGATGATGAACTGCGTCGCTGCGCCCTCGGCAACGGCTGGGATATCATTAGCCTGCGCGACTGACCTGCATGACTACCTGCATGACTAAATAGGAATGTAATAAAAGTGGCTGTAACACGGCGATTCCCCATGGCCTTGCCCGCAAAAGCCTTGCCGCTCAAAAACATCTTGTCGGCAATACTGCTGCCGGTGACCCTGTTACTCAATGCCTGTGAACAGCAACAGGCCCCGCCGCCCGCCCAGGCGGTGGCGCAACCCACCGCCGCTGAACAGGCCCTGCTGGGGCCGGCAACCCTGGCCGCCTGGCAGCTGGGCGAAACTTTCCTCGATACCAGTCTCGACAGCAGCACCCGCCTGTGCGCGGCGGTGCAGCAGTTTCTGCAACAGGCCGATCAGCCAGGCCTCGAGAATGCGCGCCGGGCCTGGCAGCAGGCACACAACGACTACCACCGCTTCGATGTGTTTCTGGCATTGGCCGGCAGCAGCCCGGGCCTGTTCGGTGATATCGCCGCCCTCAATTCGCCCCTCGACAGCTGGCCGATCACACCCGGTTATCTGGACTACTTTGCAGTCTATACCCACAGCGGCATCGTCAACGATATTGCCGTACCGGTGACCGCCGAGGCCATCCGGCGACAACACGGCTTCAGCGATGACGCCGATGTCAGCCTGGGTTTCCACGCCATGGCCTATCTGCTGTGGGGCGAACAGGGCCGGCGGCCGCCCTCGGACTTTGCCGTCGATGCCGAAATACCGGCGGCCCTCGGCGATGCCGGTCTGAGTAAGGTGGACCTGCCTGCCAACCGCCGCCGCAGCCTGCTGGCCCTGATGTGCAATCTGCTGGGCGACGATCTGCAAAACCTGCGGCGCCAGTGGAGTTCCGGCGACGCGGTCATGCAACAGCAGTTTTTGCAGCTGCTGCCACACAGCCGCCTGCAATTGTTACAGCAGGCGGCCGGGTATTTCCTGGTTGCGGAGCTGGCGGAAAAACAGCTCGAACCGCTGCTGCAGCCGGGTACCGAGCCATCGGAGTCGCTGCACAGTTTCTACGCCGGCGCCTCTGCCACAGCCATGGCCGCCGGCCTCGACGGCCTGCAGCAATTGCTGGATACGGAAACCGGGCTCGGCAGCTGGATACTGCAAGAACAAAGCGAGCGGCAACAGTTGCAGCAACAGCTGAGCCAGGCGCGCGAGCTGCTGCAACGGCCGGCAGATATTCTGCATACCAGAACGGACGCCGGAGAAAGCGACCCGGCGGTAACCGAACTGCACGCACTGCTGTTATCGGCAGCCGCTCTGCTGGCACCCGACACCGATTGAGCCGGCAGGCCCCGTCAGGCAGCCAAAACCCGCGCAAAGGCCGCCTTTAAATAATCCGTCTCGGCTATGGCCGGATGTATCGGATGGTCCAGCCCTTGCCCGCCCTGATAAATCAACTGCGCATGCCGGTCGAGATGGCGGGCGGCGCCGCGGATAATATCGGTCAGCGCAGCGCGCGGCAGGTGCATCGAGCAGGAAGCGGAAACCAGCAGGCCGTCGCGGCACAGCAGCCGCATCGCCATGTCGTTGATATGGCGGTAGGCGGCTTCGCCGGCGTGCTGATCCCTGCGGCGTTTGATGAATGCCGGCGGGTCCAGCACCACGATATCGAAACGTTCGCCGTCGGCGATCATGTGTTTCATAACCTCAACGGCCTTGCCGGCCCGGGTTTCCACTCGCGCCTGCAGGCCGTTGAGAGCGGCGTTCTCCGCCACCCAGTCCAGCGCCTGGCGCGAGGCGTCGACACAGACTACCCGGCCGGCGCCGGCGCGTGCCGCCTGCACGCCCCAGCCACCCACATAGGAAAACATATCCAGCACACGCTTGCCGGCGGCGTGGCCCTGCAGGCAGGCGCGGTTGACTCGATGATCGTAAAACCAGCCGGTCTTCTGGCCGCTGCGGACAGGCGCCAGAAAACGGGTATCGTTTTCCAGCAATTCAACGGCATCGGCCACTTCGCCGAGGGTTTCAACATAGGCGGGCAGGTTTTCCAGTTCCCTGGCACCGTGGTCATTGCGCAGCAGAATTCCGCTGGGTGAAAAGCACTGTTGCAGCGCCTGTACGATATCGTCCTTTACCCGCTCCATGCCCGCCGACGCAATCTGCACCACCAGCACATCGCCGAAGCGATCCACCACCAGCCCGGGAAGCAGGTCGGCATCGCCGAATACCAGGCGGTAAAAGGGCTTGTCAAAACAACTGCGGCGCAGTGCCGCCGCCTGTTGCAGGCGGTGAACCAGCAGCGATTTGTTCAGCGGGTAGCGCTGGTCGCGACTTACCAGGCGCGCGCAGATCAGTGTATTGGGGTTGACAGTGACCACCCCCAGGCTCTGCTTGCGGTGATTCAGCAACTGCGCCTGCTGGCCGGGTTCAAAGTCCCTTAGCGGGCTCTTGCCGGTGTCGACCTCGTTCGAATAAACCCACAGGTGGCCGCGCCTCAGGCGTTTGTCCGCCTGACTTTTCAATACCAGCGGAGGCAGGGACATCGGCACACTGCGTATTCTTATCGGTTCAGTCGTCGGCCTCGGCTATTTCCCGGTAGGCATCGGCGTCCAGTGCATTGTCGAGTTCGCTGGGATCGGCCGGCTTCACTTTAAAAAACCAGCCGTCGTCATAGGGCGACTCGTTGACCGTTTCCGGCGCGTCTTCGAGCGCTTCGTTAACCGCAATCACTTCGCCCGAAACCAGTGAGTAGATATCTGATGCGGCCTTCACCGATTCCACCACACCGGCCTCCTCGCCGGCATTGACCGCGCTGCCGATCTCGGGGGTTTCGACGTAAACCACATCGCCGAGACTGTCCTGGGCGTGGTCGGTAATACCGATGGTGACAGTACCGTCCTCCTCCAAACGAGCCCATTCGTGGCTCGCCAGATATTTCAACTCTGTGCGAATTTCACTCATTTATCTGTCCTCAAACAGCCATTCTGTGTGGTTTGCTTTTCCATTATTCGGGCACTGATCGCTCAGTCACAGCAACGACTGGCCATGGCGTACAAAACCCGGCCTGACTACCTTGACCGCCACCTGCTTACTGCGCATTTCTACCAGACAAGTATCACCCACTTCAACCGGTACCCGCGCCAGGGCTATGGAAAAGCCCAGGGTCGGGGAAAATGTGCCGCTGGTGACTTCGCCGCTGTGCGGGCTGCCAGCCACAATCACTTTTTGATGCGCCCGCAACACACCGCGGCCCTCCAGCACCAGCCCGACCAGTTTGTGGGTCGCGCCGCGCTGCTTTTCCGCCTGCAGCGCAGCGCGGCCGATAAAATCCCGCTGCTGCGGCTGCCACGCCAGGGTCCAGCCCATATTGGCCGCCAGCGGCGACACCGACTCGTCCATATCGTTGCCGTAGAGGTTCATACCCGCCTCGAGCCGCAGTGTATCGCGCGCCGCCAGACCGCAGGGCGCTACCCCGGCCAGCGCCAGCTCGCGCCAGAAGCCTGCGGCCGCCTGTCCGGGCAGGATGATCTCGAGTCCGTCCTCACCAGTGTAGCCGGTGCGGGCAATAAACCAATCTTCAACCTCGGCGGCGTGAAACACTTTCAGCCCGGCCACCGCCGCGGCCTTCGCCGCTGATACAAGCGCTTTGACTTTGTCTATCGCCTGCGGGCCCTGCACCGCAATCATCGCCAGTTGCGGGCGCTCATCGATGGCGACATCGAAGGCCTGTGCCTGGCGCCGCATCCAGGCGAGATCTTTTTCCCGGGTAGCACAGTTGACCACGGTGCGGTACCAGCCCCCCATGTGGTAGACGATCAAATCGTCGATAACGCCGCCACTGTCATTCAGCATGGCGCTGTAGAGCGCTTTGCCGGGGCTGGACTGCAGTTTCTCCACATCGTTGGCCAGCAGGCGCCGCAGAAAAGCCCGCGCGTCGCTGCCGGTGACATCGACAATGGTCATATGGGAGACGTCGAACATCCCTGCACCGCGCCGCACCCGGTGGTGCTCATCGATCTGGGAGCCGTAATTCAGGGGCATATCCCAGCCACCGAAATCCACGATTTTGCCGTGCATTTCACGATGCAGATCGTACAAAGGGGTTTTATTGCCCATTAGATGAGATCCTGATTTAGTCGCTAGTCTCTAGTTACTAGTTATTAGGTTTTGTTTCCGATAGTCGGCGCGGTGTTTCCAATAGTGGAATTGATTGGACGGCTATTGTAACGGGTTTGTCTGAGCGATCAATGCATGGTGGGAAATATTGTCTGCCGGCAGTGGTCAGCGGCGGCGGGACTTTCTGACCATGATTATCACCGGCGGGATGCTCAGCAGCACCAGGGTCAGCGCCGGCAGGGCAGCGCGCTGCCACTCGCCCTCGGAAGTCATCTCGTAGACGCGCACCGCCAGGGTGTCCCAGCCGAAGGGCCGCAGCAGCAGCGTGGCGGGCATCTCTTTCATCACATCCACCAGCACCAGCAGCATGGCCGTCAGCAGGCCGGGGGTCAGCAGCGGCAGATAAATGCGCCGCAGCACCCGCAGCTGGCTCGCGCCCAAAGTCTGGGCCGCCTCTTGAAAGTTAGGTTTGATGCGCTCCAGACCCGACTGCACCGGACCCATGGCGACGGAAAAAAAGCGAATGACATAGGCCAGCACCAGCGCGCCGAGGCTGCCCACCAGCCACTGCGTCGGCGCCAGACCGAATACGTCGCGCAGCGGGTTGATCAGCTGCCTGTCGATAAAGGCAAAGGCCAGCAGGATACCCACCGCCAGCACCGAGCCGGGCAGGGCATAGCCGAGCCCGGCCAGCCGCACCGACAAAGCGCTGCGCCGGCGCCCGAGCAGCCGCTGCCCAAAGGCCACCAGCACTGCCATCACCACTGTAATGAGGGCGGCAAGACCTGCCAGCGTAAAGGTATGCCCGATCAGCGCCGCATAGCGGGCATCAAAGCCCGCCGCGCGCTGCTCTACCACCCACCACAGCAATTGCAGCAGCGGCACCACAAATGCCAACAGCACCACGCAACCACAGTAAACACTCACCAACAGCGCGCGCCAGCCGCGCAGGCGATAGGCTTCGCGGTTGCGCTGGGCCTGCTGGTGGATGCGGCCGCTGCCGCGCGCGCGCTGTTCAGCATAGAGCGCCAGGGCGACGAACAGCAGCAGCAGCGAGGCCAGCTGTGCGGCCGCCTGCAGATTGAAAAAGCCGAACCAGGATTTGTAGATCGCCGTGGTAAAAGTATCGTAATTGAAAATCGCCACCGCACCGAAGTCGGCCAGGCTTTCCATCAGCGCCAGCGCGGTACCGGCGACAATGGCCGGACGCGCCATCGGCAAGGCCACTCTGAAGAAGCTGGCCAGCGGCCCGGCGCCAAGCAGGCGGGAGGCGTCCATCAGCCCGCGGCCCTGGGCCACAAATGCCGAGCGCGCCAGCATATACACATAGGGATAAAGCACCAGCGTCATCACCAGTATGACGCCGCCGGCGCTGCGGATATCGGGAAACCAGGCCCCGGCCCCGAACCACTGCCGCCACTGCGTCTGCAGCGGCCCGCTGAAGCCCAGCAGACCGAGTGCGACGAAGGCGACGACATAGGTGGGAATAGCCAGCGGCAGCATCAGTGCCCAGTCGAACCAGCGGCGGCCGGGAAACTCACAGGTAGCGGTAAACCAGGCCAGGCTGACTCCCAGCACTACCGTACCAATGCCCACCCCCAGCATCAGCACCAGGGTGTTTTTCAGCAGGCGGCCCAGTTGGGTTTCGATCAGGTGCTGCCAGATCTCGGTTTGCGCATTGGTCCAGCTCAGCGCGATGACCGTCACCGGCAATAATACCAGCGCCGCCATCAGCCACGCCGGGGCGTGCCAGCGGGCGGGGCCGAGTCGGGCCAGGATAGCGGCACGCGGCGGTGCCGCGGACACCGCGGCATCCGCAACAGCCCCCGCCCGCCCGCTCAAGGCCTGCTACCGGTAATTGGCGCGATCCATCAGTTTGACCGCCGCCGCCTGCAGCCGGCCGGCGGCCTCGACATTGATATCGTCGGCTTTGAATTCACCCCAGGAGGCTACCTCGGCAGAGGGGTCTATGGCAGGGTTGGCCGGATACTCCTTGTTCAGTTCGGCAAACTTGCCCTGGGCCTGGGGCCCCGCCAGCCACTCCAGCAGCTTGATGGCCTCCTGCGGCTGCTTGGCGTGGCGGGTGATACCGGCGCCCGACACATTGATATGCACTCCGCGGTCCCCCTGGTTGGGCCAGAACAGGGCCAGCGGCAATTCCGGCTGCTGTTTCTTCAGTCGCCCGAAATAGTAGGTATTGACGATCGCCACATCGCACTGCCCGGCAACGATGGCCTCCATGGTGGTGGTGTCGTTGGGGTAGGGGGCCGTGGCCAGGTTGTCCACCCAGCCGCTGACTATCTCCTCGGTGCGCGCCTCACCCAGGGTATTGATCATGGTGGCCACCAGGGACTGGTTGTAAACCTTCTTCGAGGTGCGCAGGCACAGGCGCCCCTGCCACTGGTCGCCTGCCAGTTCCTCGTAGGTGGACAGCTGTTGCGGGTCGACCCGCTCAGTGGAGTAGACGATGGTGCGCGCCCGCACCGACAGGCTCACCCAGGTATTGTCAGCGGCGCGCAGGTGCTGCGGAATACTGGCGTCCAGCGCGGCGGATTCGACCGGCTGCAATGCCCCCTGTTGCGAGGCCTGCCAGAGATTGCCGGCGTCAACCGTCATCAGCATATCCGCGGGCGTGGTTTCGCCCTCGGCCTGCAGGCGCGCCAGCAGCGGCCCGGCGGCGTCGGTGATATAGCGGACCTCGACACCGGTGTCTTCGCTGTAGCGGTCGAACAGCGGCTTGATCAGATGCTCCTTGCGCGACGAGTAGACGGTGACCACCGGCTGCTGTGCCGGTTCCGCGCCGGACTCGGGCCCATCGCCTGTGTCGCTGCAGGCCGCCAGCAGCGCGGCAGCTGCCGCCGGCAAAAACAATTTGAACACGTTATTCATATGCAGTGATCCTGTTTTAATCAGCGCCTTCGCTGCAGCGCCGGTACGTCAATGGAGGGGCCAAGAATGATAAATATTCTTATTCTCACATGCAAATATTTAGATCGCTCCCGGCCTATCCCCTTGACCTTCAGCACACGGCTATCAACAATGGCGGCCGCCGGTTTTTATTCGCCCCAAAGGTTTTGCCATCAGGTCAATGAAGTTGAGCCCAGAAGAATTCTCCGCAGCCGTATTGGACTGGTTTGACCGCCACGGGCGCAAAAACCTGCCCTGGCAGCAGGATATCAGCGCCTACCGGGTCTGGGTTTCGGAAATCATGCTGCAACAGACCCAGGTCAGCACCGTCATTCCCTACTTCAATCGGTTTATGCAGAGCTTCCCGACAGTGAGCGATCTGGCGGCAGCGCCGGTAGACGAGGTACTGCACCTCTGGACCGGCCTCGGCTATTACGCCCGCGCGCGCAATCTGCACAAATGCGCCAGGATCGTCGCCGCCGAGTTCGACGCTGAATTCCCGCGCACGGTGCAACAGCTCAGCGAACTGCCCGGTATCGGCCGCTCCACCGCCGGCGCCATCTGCAGTATCGCCTATGGCGGGGCGACGGCCATCCTGGACGGCAATGTTAAACGGGTACTGGCGCGATTTCACGCAGTTTCCGGCTGGCCGGGCAAAAGCGATGTGCTCAAACAGCTCTGGCACCACGCCGAGACCTACACGCCGCAGCGGCGCAACGGCGACTACACCCAGGCGATGATGGATCTCGGCGCCACAATCTGCACCCGCGGCAAGCCGGCCTGCGGTATCTGCCCACTCAATACCGCCTGTGCCGGCTTTGCCCGCGGCAAACCGACCGATTACCCGGGTAAAAAGCCCAAAAAGGCGCTGCCGGTCAGGCAGGTACAGATGCTGATGCTGCGCAATCCCGCCGGCGAAATGCTGCTGCAGCAGCGCCCGCCGCAGGGAATCTGGGGCGGGTTGTGGAGTTTTCCGGAGCTGGGCGCGGAGCAGAGTACCGAACAGTACTGCCTGGCCCAGGGGCTGCAGTGTGCCGAAACGGAACGGTGGGACAGCTACCGCCACACCTTCAGCCATTTTCACCTGGATATCACGCCGGTGCTGTTGCAGCTGCAGCGCGAACCCGAGCGGGTGATGGCGGCCGGCCAGGCGCTCTGGTATAACGTGCGGCAGCCCCAGGCGCTGGGTCTGGCCGCGCCGGTCAAGCGCCTGCTGGAAAAACTCGCCGAGTTGGAGCCGATTGCCTGAATTCGGCGACAATGACTTATCGGCCAGCCGCAAACCAGTCATCTATCACAGAGGTATTCCCCATGGCCCGTACAGTTTTTTGCCGCAAGTACCAACAGCAGATGGACGGCCTCGATGCCCCGCCTTACCCCGGCGCCAAGGGCATGGATATCTTCGAAAACGTCTCCAGACAGGCCTGGCAGGAGTGGATGAGCCACCAAACCATGCTGATCAACGAAAAGCACCTCAATATGATGGATATGACCGCCCGCACCTATCTCAGCGAGCAGATGGAGAAGTTTTTGTCGGGGCAGGATTACGACGCCGCGGAGGGCTATGTGCCACCGGAAAAATAAGCCCGTCAGCCTTGACTCGGGGGCCCTCCAGCGGTTTTAATACGCGCCTTCTCAGCCGCCGCTCGCGGCTGCTGGTGTACCCTGCCCAGATAGCTCAGTCGGTAGAGCAGAGGACTGAAAATCCTCGTGTCGGTGGTTCGATTCCGCCTCTGGGCACCAAAAAATTCCTTAAAATCAAATCTTTAAAACTTCGCTAAAATCCACAAAGGCGACAAGTCCCTAAAGTGTCAACAGAGTGTCAATGGAGATTCTTGTTGACCCCTTCCTTATCGTTGTAATTCAGTTGGAATCGTTGCGGCAGGGAAGCAACTGTAATTTGCCTGCCGCAGCCCTATTCGGTGCAAGTGTCGCAACACGAGCAGCTCTCACACGACACACCGCAACCAATAGCACTCAGCGCTTTTTAAATATTGCCCAATTCCCGCCTTAACTTGGCCGCCGCCCGGTTCGGAGCTACTCCGCAAGCCATACAAGGTGAACTTGATTATGCTTACTACCGAGAAATCAATAGTCCATACCCTGTGGAGGCGATTCAAAAAATACTTATTGATAGGAAAAAAATTTTAGGGGCATTAAGAAAGATACCTTTAAAAGCCATCTTGGTTATGCATACTTTACTATTGCAGTTTCGGAGAGGGTTGAAAAAAGCTCTAAATACAGCACCTAAAAATATGAGCAAGAGTGAAGCGGCTATTCAATTAAAAACTAAAGCTCTTGAGGAGCTCTTTGAAGATTGCCCCCTTTAGATGCCTCATGACTATTGAGATTCCTTGAGAGGCCCAGTGCAATTGGTTTAAACACTACCCTAAAGTCACCGCGAAAATCGAGATCACAGTCAATTGTAATCTCTGAATTTACGGCATTGAGCCTCAATCTGCCAGTGAACGTCTAACCATTCACCGGAGGGAGCCTTACGGCTCCAGCCATGCCCTACGCGACACTTGCCCGGCTTACGCCGCCCCGCCCTTGTGGATTGCCTGACGGCAGTGTCTTATTAAAAGCAGCCCTACAGCGCAGCGCTCACCAAAAACAGTGTTTAGCCAGCCGAATATCCGTAAAATGCATATTTTTTGTAAAACCCGCATTTTCCGTGTAAACTGGCATTTATGTGTCACTAGTTTGGGAGATTGCGCCATGCAGAAAATCACCTCCGGCGAATTCCAAAAGGAGTTTGGCCGTTACCGTACAGAAGCCCATAAGGGCGCTGTCATCATTACCAATCATGGCCGGGATGATCTGGCACTCATTTCAGCTGATGAATATAAGCGCCTGCGCCAACTTGACCAGAAAGCCTTTTATGCGCATGAACTCCCCGGCGAGGTTATTGACGAATTGGGCACAGTGGCCATTCCAGAAGAAGCCCGCAAATACGACGGCGAAATCCAGTAAAGTGATCTACCCCTCATGACAATGGATACCCCGGAAATCGGCCTGGTGATCCGCCATATGTGTCTGTGGCGGGATGAACAGCGGCAGGGACAGGAAGAAGGGCGCAAGGCCCGGCCCTGCCTGATTGTCCACAAACGGCAAAATGAGTTTGATGAAACCGAAGTTTTCATTTGCCCCATTACCCACACACCGCCGAGCAACCCGGAGCAGGCTAAAGAAATTCCATTGGCGACCAAGCAGCGGTTAAAGCTGGATGATGAGCAATCATGGATTATCACCAACGAGGTTAACCGCTTTACCTGGAAAGGCCCTGATGTGCGCAAAACACAATCGGGCCAGTTTGCCTATGGTTATCTGCCTCACGGTTTGATCAACGCGGCCATAGGGCAATTCCGCGATAATGCCCGCAAGCGGCAAATCGATATCGTCAGCCGGGATGATGAAGCTCTGCTCAAACAAATGCGTGAGCGGAAAAAGAAGAAGCCTTCCAAACCCCAAGATAAAGACCGTGAGCGGTAAAAACAAAGTAACGTTATTTACTGCACATTGTCTATTGCCGCAATTTCCTCTCGAATAGCGCCCTACGCATGGCTAGCACAGCGGCGTAAGCCTCCTGTAACTGCCACTCGGTCTCCGGCGAGACATCCAGTGCGCCCGTATTGGCGTGATGGGCTAGTTGGTTGAGATTTGACGACAGGCGAGAAGTGCCCACGGCCGCCAGCAGGGCGGCATATTGTTCATCGCTCAGGGCAGGCTTTCTGACAGCGCGGCGTTTACAGACATGATCACCGAGCAGTTCCCGGCGGATATACGCCCCGAGAGGCATATTCCCGGCCCGCTCCTCAAGGAAGGCCCGTTCCTCGGTAAGCCGCAGCGAAAACGGCGCAGGCTTTTTCTTTTTCTCAGGCTTGGCTGGCGTTTCAATCGACGCTTTTTTGAATAGGGCCGCAATCCTCATAGCTCAGACCCCTCCGTGTTCACCGTCCCGGTAATAGAGCACATGGTTCTCAAGATAGTCGTTCCATTCGGCCAAAGCGGTGAAAAGTTGATCAAAACCTGTACCATCTGGAATGTCACCGGGGCCCCCTGAAAGCCCCTTGCTATTCCTCACCCATTCCGCCAAAAATTGGCTGTCCCGGTTTGATTCAGGACCTGAACCGGGCACCATTTGATTTTTGCATAAAAAACCTCCTAATACTTTAGAAAGATAAATCGGGGGTTCGATAACCGGTTTTCCGACCCCATGTCAGGCAGGCGGTCAGTTATGCATGGCAAATAACAAACCTTCAGCAACCTATACATCCTAGATTATTTATACCAAACTGCGGAATAAGAAGATTTGGTATCTCAACAACATTATTGGCCAGGATGCCTGAAGCCACAATTGTTGCAATAGATTGTGCGTAGCCATTGTCATGATTTCCAGGGTGAGCAAATATAACGAGGATACTTGCCGCTGGCGGGTTTCCTAATCTAGCTATTGCCGTATTCACATCCCCGCCCCCTACATGCCCTGCGTTAGCATGATGCACCCATGCTCCAGCAACAGCAGCAGGGCTTGTTGATAAATAAATGACAGATGCACAAGTAAGTAGGCCATACGCTTTCGTTATTTGATCAACCGGACCAATGTTATTTAAAGCGGCAGCGTTCACACCTAAGTTCGTACTAACCCCACCCAAATTAGGTAATGGGCCACTTGGTGCAACAGCATTCTGCGCATGTCTTACAAAAGTTGAAATATTTATTGGCTGTCCAAGCTGTCCATTGTGGTTGTAGATAGGCATAATCAATGTCCTCTTTCAATGAAGTAAAAGAAATAAATTTTTCATTTCTCGGTTTGCAGCATAACGCCGGTATCAGGGGCAGCTATGGAGCCACGAAGCGGCGGAATAGCTGCCCGCTGGCTGCCCTGCTTATGGCGGCGACCTACCGCCGTACGTAAGGACTACGCTGCCTGAATTAGGGCGGTTTAACTGCTAGTGCATCGGCCATCATGATATCCGGTGCTTGCGTCAACCACTCATCGGCTTTACCAAGTAAGGCCTTAGCAATATCACCGTTTAAATGGGCTTGGCGGCCTGCATCGCCGGCAAAGGTATAAAAAATGCCGAAACGGTGCCACCTAATTTAAAGGCATACCATGTGATAGTCGTGGCTTCTTGATTGCTAAAATAGCTTTGTTAATCGTAGTCAGAGGATTATCTCCGATCGATGAAATGAGTGGCCACTATACTGGCCCGTTAAAAATTTCATTAGTGACTAAAATGCCATTTAGCATGCATAATCTGCCAATCTCTGCTTTTTTCTGAGCCTAGGCCGTAGAAGAATATGAATCACCAAACACTGCTTATCTTGGCTTTTGACCATGCCCTACCGTCTGGTTTAATCGGGCTTGTGGAGATGCCAGCTCCAGCTAATACAAGCCAAAAACATTCGCCAGAATGCAGTAGAAACGGTGTCAGTAAGTCACTGTATTGAGCCTGATTATTGGCAGCCGAGAGTGCTTACGGTGAGTATGGATGGGCACACTAGTGAAGGGATAACTTTTGGCTTAATAGTGTTTGACGGTCCTTATTACCTTTTCACCTCTTACGGTGATAGACACTTTTTCATATGCTGAATTACATATCGATGTTTTACAACAGCCGTATTATTGGCCGGGATGCCTGAAGCCACAATTGTTGCAATAGATTGTGCATAGCCATTGTCATGATTTCCAGGGTGAGCAAATATAACGAGGATACTTGCCGCTGGCGGATTTCCTAATCTATTGCTGTATTCACATCCCCGCCCCCTACAGTAGGTGATCAATGATTCTGAATTGCGCTTTTGTAATTTCCATAGGCGGCAATTCTACCAAAATTAGTGTAGACAGGCCCTAGGTTAATACCTAAGCATATTGAGTTCTCGCAACAACCCCCGCATCATTTCGGATAGTATTTTCACTGATAACAGCACCGGCCCATGGCCCAAGGCCAACACATATGTATTCATATAAAACGGTTGAAAAATGATTCGAATCTTCGCTGTGACTCAACTGCGCACCCTGCATATTGTAGTAGTGATGTATAAGTTCATGTGCTAGACCAATAAATGCAGGACGTATTCCAAGGGAATTAAAATTCTTACGAGGATCATAATAAACTTGGCTATGGCTACCGGCAGAGCGCTGAAGAGGTGGTCCAACTCCCGTCGAAAGAAAAACCATAATTGCATTTTTAATATCCGGCAAGTCTGCAGGCGCGACACCATGGTACAAAGGCCGGGAATAGTCTAACCAACGCTCAACATCGATATCTAAAAGCGGAATATTATTCGGGGCAACAGCCACGGCCCCTTGCAAACGATACCTAGGAACTTGCCTCAACTGGGTTCGCAACCAATCGTAATCACCATGATGCCCTGTCCCATTCATTTTAACCTTCAACGCATTTATCACTTGATTACTTCTACCGTTGCCGATAGCAGCCGCAGCTACAGTTCGACCAGCATCCCCCCACAAGCAGACACATTCATTTTTGCCCCAACCCCCGTTATTTCACGTCCGAGGAGGACGAATAGCAACCCGCCGCCCAGGAATGGCATTCATAATATTATTGATCAGATTCGCGCCACTCGGTAAGGCATTAATACTTTCTAAATCTTGCCTCACTCGATCTTGGAAATTGGGGATATGATGTGGCCCTTGAGGAGATTCTACAATCCCTATTCCGTTTGCATTACCAAGGGGTAAAACACCATGGTTTGCTACAACGTTAGGGCTCCAATAGATGGCTGGCATCCTTACTCCTTCTTTTAAGTTAAATTATGCTCGAAAAACCAAATACTTATAAATCTCTTCAAAAACTAGCAGCCTCATAATCCGGCTGATCTTTCCCCGATAAAATGAACGCAATCTTATCGCAGCACGTTGTTCATTATTCAATCGACGCCAGATAGTCCAACCCTGACTGCAACCGAGTCATATGGTAAAATTTGACCGTTTTTTAATGCACCAGTACCGTCAGGGTGAACCTTCACTATCGTGCTATCCAGAGACACCTGATCAACCTGAATGTTAATCACATCGGCCTCCTGAAGCACCGCAAAAACCTTGTCCAGAACGCCTTTCTTGGCCCAGCGATTAGCCCTCATGTAAATGCTATACCACTTGCCAAAGTGCTCTGGGAGGCCGCGCCACTTACAGCCGTGCTCGGCTAGATAGTCTTGGCTTCTCATCTCCGGCATGTTCTGACTTCGCTTCAATAACTGCTTAAATAGCTTTATTAAGCATAGTCAGAGGATTATCTCCGATCGATGAAATGAGTGGCTACTATACTGGCCCGTTAAAAATTTCATTAGTGACTAAAATGCCATTTAGCATGCATAATCTGCCAATCTCTGATTTTTTCTGAGCCCGGGCCGTAGAAGAATAAGCGGCTGGTTGCCGCGGCTATAACGCCGCCGGCAGGAGCCGAAAAACCAGAGCGAAGCGGCAGTTCTTCGGTCCCTCTGGCTGGCTTTGTTAGGCAAAATATTCATCAAGCGTTTCTCTTTGATGTTTTGCCATGACACGGTTAGGTAAAACATACTCTGCCTTTGCACCTTCGAAACAGGAGCACTGATTTAGCCAAGGAATACCGTGCTCACTAGTTATGGCTGCCAATTTGCTTCTTTCTGGGCTGCCCAAAGCTGTATGTTCGTAATTAAGCAGCTGATTTACTTCATTGGTAGCACCAAGTGAATCAAGGCGAACTCGAATATGACAATCGTATTCAGCAGGCTGCGTTTTTTCTCCCAGTGCTTTAATGTAAACACCCAAGTTAAGATAAAATCTCTTTGAAAACTGGGAGCCTTGAATGTTTACTACCTGAACAAACCCACCTACCTCACGCCACCAAGTTCCGCCTTTCTTTCGAAAACAGAGATCCTTTAATAAAGGCTTGAGAATACCCTCTAAATCCTTTTTCTCATCTGATGCCATGTTGCGTTAACACCTAAAGTTATTGATAGGTATTGTGTATGAGTTAAAACTAACTTTGCCCCGGAATCAATAGGCGAGAAGGTGGTTCACGCACCTGCCGCTACGGCCAGGTCTGCCGCCGCGCCCACTGCTCGACCGAAGTCAACGCTACCGGAAGCACTTCGAGCACCGGCTTCATATCCACATAAAAAGGCCGCGAGGGCGCACTGTTGTACCACTGGTAAATGCGCGCCAGCTGCGCGGACAGGCGCCGGCTCTCGAGGCTGGCCCCGGCTTCGAACAAGCGGCCCATGCGCGCGGCAAACTCGGTCACGGGCTCGCTTTCGAAACGCAGCGCCCGGCCGATCGCCGCACCCAGACGGCGCGCAAGGTCGGGGCCGCGTACAGCCTCGGGACCACCTACCGTGATGGAACGCCCGGCCAGATCGGGCCGGGTCATGGCGGCGATCATCAGATCGGCGACATCGTCCTGCGCGATCCAGCAAACCTCCAGTTCCTCGGCGTGGGGATAGCGGATAACACCCTCGCCCAGCAGGGTCGGCAGCGCCCAGGCGCGCAGCAGGTTGTCGAGGTAAATGACCGGCTGGATCGAGACGGCCGGCGCCGCCGCCATGATCCGGCGGCGCATTTCAAGGCGCGCGTCGTGTGCGGCAAAGCCGAGCGGCTGGTCATGGACAATCATACTGGTGTTGAAAACCAAACTCTGCACACCCGGCGTCCGCGCGCTGGCGCGGGCGATTTCCTCCGCCGCCTGCAGCAGTGGCGCAGCCGCCTGAAAAGAGGTGGACGGCAGATTCAGAAAGATCGCCTGCGGCCGGGTTTCGGCTATCGCCCGGCTCAGACTCTGCGGTTGCCGATAGTCTGCATAAACCGTTTCGCCGGTGCCGGCAACCGGCGCCCGCAGGCCATCGCCGCGGTACTGCGGATTGCGCGTTACAGCTACTGCCCGATGACCGTGAAGGCGCAGGCGCCGCACCTGCGCCGCGCCCTGATCACCGCTGGCGCCAAATACCAGCACGCGCATGGCGTTCATACCCGCGAATCCTGCACGGCCTGGCGAAAGGCCTGCAGGCCGCGAAACATCAGCGCCGCAGCCGCCAGCCCCGCGCCGCTGCATACCACCGCCAGCGACCAGCCCACCATAGCGGGATCGCCGAAAACAAAGTCGGTCATGGCAGCAATGATCGTCGGCGCCAGTCCCAAGCCCACCACGGACACCGTAAACACATAGAGAGAGGAGGCCAGCCCGCGCATGCGGTTGGGCGTTACCATCTGCAGCGCCGAGGCCGCCATCGCCATCGGCAGGCTGTAAAAAAAAGTCGCGCCGGCGATAACCGCCAGGGCCATGGCATAGGTCTGGCAAAACGGCAGCGCCACGGCAAACGGTACCACACCGAGCGCCGCAAGCGCCGGCGTGCGCAAAGGCGCATCGGCAAAGCCGCGCTTCTCGATATAGCGGCCCGCATAGGGCCCCGCCAGCACGCCGAGCGAACCGACAAGCAGCACCAGCGCACCGTATTCGACGCCCACCGCCGCCGCTTCGACATCGAAGCGACGCAGCAGAAACGCCGGAACCCAGGCCGGCAGTGCGTAAAGCACAATGACATGCAGCGACATACCGCCGTAAAAAGCGCCGTAAAAAGCCCGCCGCGACCATAAAAAAGCAGCGACTTCGGCAAGTGTAAAAGTGCGCGCATCGGCCGCGGCGGCCTCATCGGCTCCGGCGGCAACGGCACGCTGCGGCTCGCGAATGGTCAGCATCAACAGCGCCACGGCAAAACCCGGCACACCGACGGCGACAAAGGCGATTTGCCAGGGGGCAAGCGCCGGCGCGCCGGCCGGCGCCGTTGCCACGGCACCGAGGATGAGCCCGCCGAAAATCAGCGCCAGGCCGCCGCCGAGATAGGGGCCCATCAACAATACACTCATGGCGCGGGGGAGCTTGTTCTTGCTGAAATAATCCGACAATATCGACCACGCCGCCGGCAGCAGACAGGCCTCGGCGCCGCCGACACCCATGCGCGCGCCAAACAGCTGCCAGTATTCGCGCGACAGGCCGCAGAGCACCGTAAACAGGCTCCACAATGCCACGCCGACAAAAAGAATATTGCGCCGGTTGCCGATATCGATCCAGCGTCCGAACAGCGGCCCCATCATCACATAGGCAACCGTAAAGGCGAAGCCCTGCAGCAGGCTGATCTGGGTATCGGAAAGACTCATATCGAGCTTGATCGGCTCGACCAGAAGATTGAGAATCTGGCGGTCAATGAAGCCGACCGCATAGGCCAGGGTCAGCATGGCGACCACGTACCAGGCGTAAACCCCGTCCCTGGCTGCAGTGCCGGCGGCGGCGCTGCTAACTGTCGCCATAGTAGAGTTTCCAACTCGGCAGGGTTTCGGGATAATCGGCGGGCCGGCGGTCACCATAGGCCCGCTGGCGCAGCCGGTCGCCAAAGCCGGCGCGATATTCGGCCACCGGCATGTAATACAGGAAAGACAGCAGCCGCTCTCGAAAACGCCAGCGCCCCTCTTCTATCTGGTATATGTCTTCGTAGCGTATCGCGGCGATCATGGCCACGCCGCTGCGCCATATTTCCGCGTGGGATGTCACCAGCCCCACCGCTTTGCCCGCATCCGCTTCATCGACAGTGATGATATGGTCGTGCACGAAGTGGTTAGTGGGCCCCAGCACGGAAAAACGGCCGCGGAACTGCTCCATCACCGCCTCCCTGCCGAGCGCGTTTAACACCCCGTCCCTGGAGCGAAAGGCGCCGTTGCGGGTAAACAGCGAGGCTATGCCGTCGAGATCGCGATCATCGATGACCACGCCGTAGCGCGCCGCCAGTTCGCGGATCTCGTCTTTGGCTTCCAGTCTCGCCAGTCGCTTTTGCAGAATGCTTATGTCGCTCATGCCGGCCTCCCGCAGCTGGCGTTAACGCAACGCGAGTTGCCGGGCGGGCGTCGCCGCCCGCCCGGCACCCGCCGCTGATATCAAAATGTCGCGCTCAGCTGAATACCCCAGGTGCGCGGCTGACCACCCCATACAGCGCGGTGGGTGCCGCCGTCGAAGCCGAAATCGTAAAACTCCTCGTCGCTGAGGTTGCGGCCGAACAGTGAAAGTTTGTAACGCCGCGACATATCGGTAAAGCCAATACTGGCATCGACAATACCGTAGCTATCGAGTTCGAGAGAGGGACTGTTCAAAGTGTCGATAAACTGGCTGTCCTGCCACTGATAGGCGGCTCTGAAATTTACAAAGCCGAGACCGGTCAGCGT
The DNA here is from genome assembly GCA_028280195.1 of Exilibacterium sp. GTDB lineage: Bacteria > Pseudomonadota > Gammaproteobacteria > Pseudomonadales > Cellvibrionaceae > Exilibacterium. The sequence continues at coordinate 24,460 of JANQMH010000001.1, read as the reverse complement.
CGCTTCATAGGTGGCGGCGAGCGTATACTGCCATTCCGGCACGCGCTCGAATTCGAGATCGGCGGCCAGTGGATCGTCCGCCGCCGCCACGTAACTGCCGTCGCGATCGGCGTCGACGCCGCTGAACTCATCGTAGCCGGCGTTGGTATAGCCGACGGAAAAATCGAGGCTTAAACCGGTAGTGACAATGAAGCGGCTTTCCACCTCGAACCCCCAGATCTGCGCCTCCGCCGCATTGCGCGGAATCTGCAATACCTGCGGCACACCGCCGATAAGGACGGTATCGGATATGGTGCGTTGAATATTCTCGTAATCGCTCAGATAGGCGGCGACATTCAGGCGCAGCCGGTTGTCGAACAACTGGGTCTTGACGCCGATTTCATAGGAAGATACCTCCTCCTCATCGACCGGACCAAGCGCTTCGGCCAGCGGCGCGCGGGCGTTGAACGAACCCGAGCGAAAACCCTTGGTCCACAGCGCGTAGGCCAGAATATCGTCGCCGGCCTGCCAGTTGAGGCCGAGTTTGGGCGAGAAGCTCGACCAGCTTTCATCGTCCCTGAGCACCGACGGACAATCCCCGAAACTCAGCGAATCGAAAATAACCGCGGTGAACGGACACAGCGTAATCTCCTTTTTCTCAGTGGTATAGCGCCCACCGACAACCAGTGCAAGACTGTCGGTCAGGGTCACGCTGCCCTCACCGAAAAGCGCCAGTGAGCGATCGTCGGTGGCGGCCAGCCCGGCGCTTTGCGCCAGGGTCGGGTTATCCGCCGTACCGCCGGCGAAAAACTCACGGCGCTCACCGATTTCCATTTCCTGGGTGAAGTAATAGAGGCCGGCGGTAAACTCCACCGTATCGGAAAACGCCGATGCGTATCGCAGCTCCGCTGAAAACTGCTCCTGGTCTTCGCGATTGTCGGGGAAGTGGAAGATCGTAAACGGTGTGCCGTCAAAATCGGTGGAGCTGTCGTAGCGCACATCGCGGTATCCGCCTACCAGCGTCGCCAGGCCATGTCCGAGATCGTAGCTGGCATCGACGATAAGGCTCTGCGCCTCGGCATCGACATAACCCTGCAGATTGTGATTGATATCGTATTTGTCAGCCGGCGGGGTATAACCGAACACCCGCTGGGCAATAGCCGGCACCGGTGTGCGATCGGCACCGAGCAGGCGCGGATCGTTGCGGCTGTCCTGATTCTGGGAGGCGGACGACCCGCCCTTGTCGCGATAGAGTTCCGCGATCAGGCTGATCTCCAGATTCTGGGTCGGCGTCCAGCGCAGCGACGGCCGCATCACTGTCACATCCACTTCCGCCTTGGTCGTGTCGAGCGCCCGATTGTCGAAAAAGCCGTCGCTGTTTTTCGTCATAAAAGCCAACCGGGCATCGAGCCTGTCCTCGACCAGCGGCAGGTTGAGCGCCCCCTGCAAGTCGATCTGCTCGAAAGAACCCAGTGTCGCCAGCAGGTGACCGCCGAACTCGGGCTCCGGACGGCGGGTCTGGACCACCACCGCACCACCGGTGACATTCTTGCCGAACAGTGTGCCCTGTGGCCCGCGCAGAATCTCGACCGAGGCGATATCGAGGGTATCGAGTACCGAGGTTGGCCCGTAGCCGATATACACACCATCGATAAACACGCCGACCGCCGGATCGACAGTGCGAATGGTGTTGGAAATACCGATACCGCGAATGAAGAAATTGGCGAAGCCCGAATAGGTGCCGGCCTGATTGAGCTGTACATTGGGCGCAAGGCGACCGAGATCCGACAAATTGGCAACGAAGGCATCTTCAATGGCATTGGTATCGAAGGCCGTCACCGCGGCGGCCACGTTCTGCGCGCTCACCGCCTCGGCGCGCTTCTGTGAAACCACCACCACTTCCTCGATTTCCAGCTGCTCGGCAATCGCAGCGCAATCGGCCGCGGCTGCCAGCACAGCCAGCGTGGAAGCTGTTCGGGTCAGAAATGACTGCAAGTTTGATTGGTGTAACATGTGTTTTCCCCTCCTCATCGACATCGTCAAATGTTTTGTTTTTCTTCTGTCGCCGGCCACAGGGGACTGTTTCCCGCCGTAGCCTTGTTGTTCTGTTTTTGCGCTGGCAAGCAGTGCGCCCTCTGGCAATCCGGTGAGAGTGACCGGTTGCTTCGGTGCTGCAGCCACAGCGGGGGGAGCGGTTTATTAAAATTCAATCAGCCATGGCTGTTTTTAACATGGTAAAGGGTTGCCGGGATCATTTCAACTCCATTAAAACCTTTGAGCGTATTTGAGATATGCTATATTCGCCCGGGAGCGTTTGGGTCATGCTCAGCAAGCCGTTTATGACAACCCGGGAAGTCGCGGAACTCCTCGAGGTGCGCGAGCCTGCCGCCAGGTCCTGGATACACCACCGGGAACTGCGTGCGATAAGGCTCGGGCGAGAGTTCCGGGTAGCGGTCAAAGACCTGGAAGCCTTTGTCAATGAACACACCACTCGCGAACCGAGTTGAGGCAAAGAACGAGCGGGAGGCCTGACACCTGTCAGCTACCGCGTTGTAACCGAACTGGATGCCAATGCCGCAAATACAGGCGAGTTCAGCAGTAGAAAAGAATCCGCCGCCCGGCTGGCACCACCGGCCGTTTGCCGAGGCCGTCAGCGCACTGGATTCCGATGCCGAGAGCGGTCTCGGCGAGCAGGACGTCGAAAAACGGCGTTCGATACACGGGCCGAATCGCCTGCCGGAACCCGAAAGGCAGGGGCCGCTGCTGCGATTTCTGCTGCAATTCCACAATCTGCTGATCTACGTGCTGCTGGCGGCGGCGGTAACCACCGCATTTCTGGCTCACTGGGTGGATACCGGGGTCATTGTGGCAGTGGTAGTGGTAAACGCCATTATCGGCTTTATCCAGGAGGGCAAAGCCGAACAGGCGCTGGCCGCCATCCGCGATATGCTCGCCCCCAAGGCCACAGTGGTGAGGGAAGGGCATCGCCGCACCGTCGCCGGCGAAGAGATCGTGCCGGGCGATATCGTGATTGTGGAAGCGGGAGACCGGGTGCCGGCCGACCTGCGCCTGCTGGAAACCCGCGGGCTGAAAATCCAGGAGGCCGCGCTGACCGGAGAATCGGTCGCCGTCGACAAGACCCCCGACCCGGTCTCCGCGGTCGCCGCCCTCGGCGACCGCCAGTCGCTGGCGTTCAGCGGCACCATGGTGGCGGCCGGCCAGGGCCGAGGCATTGCCATCGCCACCGGCGCCACCACCGAACTGGGCCGGGTCAGCGGCCTGATCGCCGAGGTGCAGGCGACAACCACGCCGCTGATCCGGCAGATGGCGGTGTTCGCAAAATGGCTGACGCTGTTTATTCTCGCCGTCAGCGCCGCGATTCTCGTGTTCGGCCTGACCTTCGCCGATTACGGCTTCAGCGAGCTGTTCATGGCGGTGGTGGGGCTGTCGGTGGCGGCAATTCCCGAAGGCTTACCGGCGATATTGACCGTAACCTTGGCCATCGGCGTGCAGGGTATGGCCCGGCGGCACGCCATCGTGCGGCGCCTGCCGGCAATCGAGGCACTGGGATCGGTATCGGTCATCTGCTCGGACAAGACCGGCACCCTGACAAAGAACGAGATGACCGTGGCCTCGGTGGCAACGGCCGGGCGCCAGTTCGCGGTCTCCGGCACCGGCTATGCACCCCACGGCGGCTTTTCCCTCGACACTGCCGATATCGACGCGGCCGACTATCCGCTGCTGATCGACCTGGCGCGCGGCGCCATGCTCTGCAGCGAGGCCGAACTCACCGGCGAGGGTGAGGACTGGGTGGTTATCGGCGATCCGATGGAGGGCGCACTGCTGACCCTGGCGCACAAGGCCGGCCTCGACCCGGATTTCGAACGCCGCGCCAACCCGCAGACCGACGCCATTCCCTTCGACGCCCAGCACCGTTTCATGGCCAGCCTCCACCACGACCATAGCGGAGCGGCCGCCATCTATGTGAAGGGCGCGCCGGAGCGCCTGCTGCAGATGTGCGGGCAGCAGCGCGGCGAGAATCACCGCGACCAGCCCATCGATCTCGACTACTGGCGCGAGCGGGCTGACGCCATTGCCGGCCGCGGCCAGCGGGTGCTGGCCATAGCCTCGAAGCCGGCCCACAGAGACCATCAGACCCTGCTGTTCGACGATGTGGAAAACGAGCTGACGCTGCTGGGACTGGTCGGCCTTATCGATCCGCCGCGCGAGGAAGCGGTGACAGCGGTTAACCAGTGCCTTGCAGCCGGTATTCGCGTGAAGATGATCACCGGCGACCACGCCGGCACCGCTCGGGCCATCGCCGGCCAGCTCGGCCTGGAAAACACCGCTGAGGTATTGCAGGGTGTCGATATCGATGCGCTCGATCGCGACGCGCTGTGCCGGCAGGCGGCGCAGGTCGACGTTTTTGCCCGCACCAGCCCGGAACATAAACTGCGCCTGGTGGAAGCATTGCAGCACAGCGGCGCCGTGGTCGCCATGACCGGTGACGGCGTCAATGACGCGCCGGCGCTGAAGCGCGCCGACATCGGTATCGCCATGGGCCGCAAGGGCACGGAGGCGGCCAAAGAAGCGGCCGAGATCGTGCTGGCGGACGACAATTTCGCCACCATCGCGGCGGCCGTGAACGCCGGCCGCACAGTCTACGACAATCTCAAAAAGGCCATTATCTTTCTGCTGCCGGTCAACGGCGGTGAGTCACTGAGCCTGATCGTGGCGATTCTGCTCGGCCTCACCCTGCCGATCACCCCGGTGCAGATTCTGTGGGTGAATATGGTCAGCTCAGTGGTGCTGGCCATGACCCTGGCCTTTGAGCAGTCCGAACGGGGCGTTATGCAGCGACCACCGCGGCGGCCGCACGAACCGATTCTGTCCAGCTTTGTGATCTGGCGGGTGGCCCTGGTTTCCCTGCTGTTCTGCGCCGGGATCTTCGGCAAATTCGCCTTTGCCCAGGCCCAGGGCGCCAGCGTCGAGGAGGCGCGTACCATAGCTGTCAACACCCTGGTGGTGATGGAGATCTTCTATCTGTTCTCGGTGCGCTACTTGAACAACCCGTCGCTGACGCTGCAGGGCGTCGCCGGCACCCGCCCGGTATTGATCGCGATCTCGGCGGTCACGGCGCTGCAGTTTCTCTTCACCTATGCGCCGTTTATGGAGGCATTTTTCGACACACGCCCGCTGAGCCTGCAGCAGGGCTTGCAGATCGTGGTCGTGGGGATCGCACTTATGCTGATTCTGGAATTCGAAAAGCGGGCGCGTCACTGGCTGGTGAGAGGCCGTCAAAACGGCATGCACAGCAGTAAATAAGAACTCCCGCCACGCCCGCGCCGCACAATTGTGATATATATGCCCCCCGAGCGATATAATCAGCGCCACCCCGGTGACACTGCAAACGGCTTATAGCGAAAACGAAAATCAGGGACATACACAATGAGCGAATTGTATTCCGAACATCCCGCCATGTTCAAAACCAACCCGCTCGGGTTCATTCTTTCAATCCTGCTGGTACCCTTTGGCATCGGGCTGCTGATTCTGCTTGCCTGGCACTTGCAGAACAAGGCCTCAAAGCTGTCTGTCAGTGACAACGAGATACTGTATGAGAAGGGCCTGCTGAGCAAAGAGCGCTCGGAATTCAGCATCAGCAGTGTCAGAACGGTCAAGGTTAAACAGTCATTTTTCAATCGTATTTTCGGCGTTGGCGCGGTCGAGATCTACACCTCCGGAGACAAGCCGGAAATCGTCGTAACGGGGCTGCCGGACCCCAACAAAATCAGAGAGCTGATCAAAAGCCGGCAACATGATGGAAACCCGTGATGGTCGGGGAATCGGACAATAAGGACAAAAACGAATCGCGCAAGATAGCCATAGCGCTGGTATCGCTGGTGCTGGTATTTGCCCTTGCCGCGCTGCTGATGCTGCCGGCGCTGGCGGAAATAGCCGCCGTCCATTTAGCGCCCGGCCTGGGCCTCAAAGATGCAGCGGTAATATCGTTCTTTATCACCGTTGTCATTATGATCGTCTTCGCCGTTGCCTCGGGAGACGGGCTGCTGGGAGAGCTGCAGTTTATTCTCGGCGGGTTCTTTCTGTTCTTTGTTATCGTGTGGCTGTTGGTGGCGTGGATTTTTTGAATAGCTATCTGAACAACTGACTAAAAGGTACACTTAAAAGACGCTTCTCAGCGAAGGGGCAAATACCACGCTACGCGCTCAGGGACTTACTATGCCTCTATTCATTGTCTCCGTTGTCTTGCAGGTGGCACTGGTCATCCATATCGTCAGGACGGGCCGCAGTACCAACTGGATCTGGATTGTCGTTACCCTGCCCATCGCCGGCTCCATTGCCTACCTGATCCTCGAGGTGCTGCCGGGTATGCGCCGCGGCAGATCCGGCAAAAAAGCCGCGCGCCTCCTGAGCAAAACGGTCAATCCCGACAGGGACATAAAACGCGCAGCGCGGGATTACGCGCGCTCAGATACGGTGGAAAACTCCATCAGGCTGGCACAGGAGTTACTCGATAAAGGCGCTTTCAAAGAGGCCGGACAACTGTATGAAAAGTGTCTTACCGGTATGCACTTACACGACCCCTATATCATGCAGGGCCTGGCAAAAGCCGAATTCGGGCTGGAAAACTACCCGCGGGTAAAAAGCCTGCTGGACGAACTGATAGCGCACAACCCGGATTTCAAGGACGCGGACACTCATCTGCTCTATGCCCGGGCTCTAGAGGCAATGGCAGAAAGCGAATCCGCGTTACAGGAATACGCCGTGCTGCACCAATACTACCCCGGACCCGAGGCCAGTTATCGCTATGCGCTGTTGATGAAAAATCTTGGTCGGGCCGATGAGTCGAGGGAACTGCTGGAGGAGATTGTCCGCTACGCCGAGCTGTCACCGCAACACTATAGAAACACCCACCGGGAATGGATAAAAAACGCCAAGGATGCACTTGACAGCTAGCGACTCCGACTCGGCCCCGGGAAATGGCCCTAGGCCAGGTCAAATATGGACATATAGCGAAAAACAATAGAAGAAAGTTGCCCACCGGACTGGGACTTGCGGCGCCTGGAGTGCCTGACAGCGCCGGCGCGGTGCGATCAATCCCTGGGCAGGCGCTGCAGCATTTCCCGGCGGGAGTGAATCATTTCCTTATACGTCTGCACCATGGAAAAATCGATCATATCGTCGTTCCGACGCATCTGCTCGAGTTGACGTTCCAGATTGGTGATTTCCCTGATCAGCTGCTCTTTGACGCGGTGAATGCTCTGAAAACTCACCCCGATATGTTCAGCACGCATATGTCGCATGGTACACCTCTACAGACAATACAGTTATACCAACTTCCTAACCAACTTCGGCTAATTGATCTTCCATAAATCTATTGCTTCCAACAACCTGTTGCTTTCAACAGCCTTTTGCCTTCAACAGTCCATTACTTTCAAAACCCGTACTTCCAAAACCCGGTGTCTCCGGCGCCCCTGGCTGTCCAGCCGCCAGCCGCTGCGCCGACCCTCGCTTGTGTCGGGCCGGCAGCGATAGCGTCCCGGCAGGCGCCAGCTTTCGCATACCGGGTCTGACAGACTAACCAAGAATCGATCGCCAGTCCACGCTTTGATCGCCAAATACGTAGAAAAATGGGTTGAGGATATCGTCCTTGGTATTGTAACGCAGCAGATTGAAATCGATATCAACCACCTGCCCGCCGGCCGCCTCCACCACCGCCTGGGCGGCTGCGGTGTCCCACTCAGAGGTCAATGCCAGGCGCGGATAGAGGTCTGCAGCCCCCTCCGCTACCAGACACAACTTCAGCGAGCTGCCCATGGTCTTGGTCTCCACCGGGCCAAAGGCGCCGCTGACCTTCTGCAACAGCGTGTTTACCGCATCGGCGCCGTGGCGGCGGCTGGCCACCACTTCCAGGGGCAGCTTGGCATCGATACGCGAGGCGACACTGCGCACGCCGATGGCCCGGCCGCGGCCGTCGGCGTATTTGAAGGCTCCCAGCGCCTCGGCACCGGCATAGGTGACGCCGCTGACCGGCACGTAGACCACCCCCAGCACCGGCCTGCCCCGCTCGATCAGGGCCACATTGACGGTAAACTCACCATTGCGGTTGATAAACTCCTTGGTGCCGTCCAGCGGATCGACAATCCAGTAGCGCTGCCAGCGCTGGCGCTCGGCAAACGGCGGCAGCGCCGACTCCTCGGACAACACCGGTACCCCCTTGAGCAGCGCCTCCAGGCCGGACTGCAGAATCCGGTGAGCGGCGAGATCGGCAGCGGTCACCGGCGAGTCATCCGCCTTGGTTTGAATATTGAGGCTTTCACTGCGCGTATAAACTTCGATAATGGCTTCTCCGGCGCGCCGGCACAGAGCCATTACCCTGTCTACCAGGGTGATGTCAACCATGGGATTTCCTGTCAGAGGGGCGATGTGGAGGCGCTATTATAGTGAGACTGGCATTTAGAACAATGCTTGTCGATAATCACTTCGGCGCCGGCCCGGCGCCCTATGAGGTAAAGTCAACTGATGATCGATTGGAATTGCATAGATACCGTACTGCTGGATATGGACGGCACGCTGCTGGACCTGCATTTTGATAATTACTTCTGGCTGACCCACCTGCCCCGGCGCTACGCCGAGGCCCACGGCGTGGATGCCGATGCCGCCCGCCAGCGCCTCTACGAACACTATCGGGCCCACGAGGGCACGCTGCAGTGGTATTGCCTGGAACACTGGTCGGACTCCCTGCAACTGGATATCGTCCAGTTGAAGCAGGAAGTCATGGATAAGATCCGCATCCGCCCGTTTGTGACGGAGTTCCTGCAGCGGCTGCAGGCGCTGGACAAGAAGCTGATCCTGGCAACCAATGCCCACCCCCAGAGCCTGGATATCAAACTGCAGGTCACCGCCATCGACCGCTGGCTGGATATGGTGATCTCTTCGCACGAGTTTCAGCAGCCCAAAGAAGCACAGGCGTTCTGGCAGCAGTTGCAGCAGCGCGAGCACTTCGACCCCGCCCGCACGCTGTTTATCGATGACACCCTGCGCGTGCTGCGCTCCGCCGAACGCTTCGGCATCGGGCATCTGCTGTGTATTCACCAGCCTGACAGCCAGGGCGATCACCGCCGTATCACCGAGTACCCCGCAATCGAACACTTCGATGAAATTATGCCGCCCCTGCCGCGGTCTAACTGAGTCAGCAATCAGTATAAAGGCCAGAGACCAAGTTGGAAAAAGTACGCATTGACAAGTGGCTGTGGGCGGCGCGCTTCTATAAGACCCGCAACCTCGCCAAACAGGCCATAGAAGGCGGCAAGGTGCACGCCGGCGGCCAGCGGGTGAAACCCAGCAAGGATATTGCTGTCGATCAAGTGATCACTCTGCGCCAGGGCTGGGACGAAAAAACCATAGTAGTTGTGGCCCTTTCCGATCAGCGTCGCAGTGCCGCGCAAGCGGCGGCGCTGTATCGCGAAACCGAGGACAGTATCGCTGCGCGCGAGGCCCGCGCCCAGCAGCGCAAGGCGCTGGGCGGCGCGGGCGCACTGAGCGAAGGCCGGCCGAGCAAAAAGCAGCGCCGCCAGATACACCAGTTCGTCAACAAGCAGCGATTTATCGACAAACAACGGGGCGACGCCGGTGACTGATTCAGCTTTTGAATGCACGCTGTGGCACAGCGCGATAAACCGCCCGACCGGGCTTACCAGGGACTCGCAATGAGAAAAATCTGCCTTATTACCCTCGCTCTTTTCGCCTTCACCAGCACCGCTTCGCTGGCCCAGACCGAGAGAGATATCCAGCGCCTGAAACGCGCGGTGGTGAAGATATACACGACCGCCGCACCACCCGACTATTTCACCCCCTGGCGCCTGCTCAACCCGAAGCAGTCGAGCGGCTCGGGAGCGGTCATTTCCGGCGAGCGCATCCTCACCAACGCCCATGTGCTGGCCGATGCGCGCTATATCCAGGCGCAAAAAAACGGCGATCCGAAAAAGTATCTGGCGCGCGTCGCCTTCATATCCCACGAGGCAGACCTGGCCATATTGGAAGTGGACGACAGCAGCTTTTTCGACGACCTGCGGCCGCTGCCGCTCGGCAAACTGCCGGACCCGCTGCAGGAGGTGTCGGTATTCGGTTATCCCTTCGGCGGCAACTCCCTGAGTATTACCAAAGGCATACTGTCGCGGGTGGAACACCAGTACTATGCCCACAGCGGCGCCTATCTGCTGGCCGGGCAGATAGACGCCGCCATCAACCCCGGCAACAGCGGCGGGCCGGTGATCGTGAATCGGGAAATCGTCGGTGTCGTGATGCAGGCCAATACCAGCGGCCGGGCGGAAAACCTCGGTTATTTCGTGCCCCCCAGCGTTATCCGCCATGTCCTCAAAGACGCCGAGGACGGGGCTCACGACGGCTTTCCCGATCTCGGCTTTCGCACCCAGAACCTGGAGAGCCCGGCGATGAAAAGCGCTTACAACCTGGCGCGCAACCAGAGCGGCACGCTGGTGGCCAAGGTATTCGACCAGTCGCCCTCCGCCGGCAAACTGCAGGTAAACGACGTCATTCTGGAAATCGACGGCTTCAGCATTGCCGACGACCGCACGATAGAATTCCGGCCCGACCAGCGCACCAATTTCAAATACGCCATCGATCAAAGCCATATCGGCGACCGGGTGGCGCTGACCATCGCCCGCCAGGGCGAGGTCAAGCAGATCGAACTGGTGGCGGGTGAGCGCCTCACCAGTTACAGCCTGGTGCAGAACGAGCAGTTCGACCGGGTGCCGCGCTACTATATCTACGGCGGCATCGTGTTTGTGCCGCTGAACATGAATCTGATCAAACGCTGGGGCCGCGACTGGCACAACAAGGCGCCGGTGGATTTTCTCCACGCCCGCAACCGCTGGAGTTCCACCGACAGGCGCGAACTGGTGGTGGCGCTGAAGGTGCTGGCGGCGGATGTCAACCTCGGTTACCACGACTGGAAAAACTGGATTATCGACACGGTCAACGGCGTGCCGATCACAGATTTTCAAGGCTTTGCCCGCCTCTTGCGTGACAATACCCAAAGCCATGTTATCTTTAAGGACGACGACGGCTACCAACTGGTGATGGATCACCGGCAGGCGCTGGCTACCGAGGCGGATATTCTCGAGCTCTACCGCGTGCCCAGCAGCCATTCCCTGGGCCTGTTCGAGCGGCAGCAGGCGGCGGGCAAATAGCTCTGCCAGCGGGCAAATAGCTGCCGGCCGTCAAACGGGAGCAGACAGGAGCCTATATGAACCGCAACTCGATCTGCCTGCTGCTAGGCCTGGCGGTCGCCGCCCACACCGGCGCGGCGCTGGCGGAAGTCTACCGCTGGGTCGATAAGGACGGCAGGGTACACTTCAGCGACCGCAAACCGGGCGGCGCCACGGCGGCGGATGATATTACCGAGCAGGTATCGAAAACCAATATCGACAGCAGCACCGAGCAGACCAAAAAGCTGGGCGAAGTCTTTCCTCAAGAGACCGAGGCCGAGAGAGCCCTGCAGCAGCAACAGGACAGGGCGCGCCGCGATCAGCAGCAACAGCGGGCCGCCGCCTGCCAGCGGGCCCACGATCTGCTGAAAAAACTGCGCGGCCCGGTCTATCTGCTGGACAGCGGCGGCCAGCCCTACGAAATCAGCGAGAGCGAGCGCCAGCGCAGAGAGGACAAGCTGCAGGCGCAGATAAAACAACACTGCGGCTAGAAATGTCTGAGCAAATGTCTGACCAAAAACACCGTTTCCTGTTTGAACACACCGATATCCGCGGCGAGGTGGCAAGCCTGCATCACAGCTACCGCGAGGTGTTGAGCCACAACCGGCTGCCGCTGCCGGTACAGAGCCTGCTGGGTGAATTTATGGCGGCCGCCAGCCTGCTGTCCGGCACCCTCAAGTTCGACGGTGTTCTGACCCTGCAGGCACGCGGCGAGGGGCCGGTATCGCTGCTGATGGCGGAGTGCAGCCGCCACCGCGACCTGCGCGGCATTGCCCGGCTGGCCGCCGGCGCCGACCTCGGTGACGGCGCCGCGGGCGGTGTGCGCCGGTTACTCGGCAAGGGCGTGCTGGCCATTACCATCGCCCCCGACAAGGGTGAGCGCTACCAGGGCCTGGTGCCGCTGGAGAGCGAGAGCCTGGCCGGCTGCCTGGAGCACTATTTTCAGCAGTCCGAGCAACTGCCCACCCGCTTCTGGCTGGCGGCCGACGGGCAGCGCGCCGGGGGCCTGCTGTTGCAGGCGCTGCCGCGGCAGATCAACGCCCCGGAGGAGGAAAACCGCCGGCACTGGGAAACGGTCTGCCATCTGGCCGATACCGTCAGCGCCGGCGAGCTGCTCGATCTGCCCCACCAAAACCTGCTCTACAGCCTGTTCAACGAGGAGCAGGTACGGCTGTTCAGCCCCGCCCCGCTGCGCTTTGCCTGCAGTTGCTCACAACAGCGCAGCGCCCGCGCCCTGAAGTCACTGGGACAGGCGGAGGCCAATCGCCTGCTCGCCGAGCAGGCAGTGATCACCATCGACTGCCAGTTCTGCAATCAGCGCTACAGCTTCGGCCGGCGCGAGGTCGGGGCACTGTTCGGCGAGCGCCGGCAAACCCTGCACTGAGGCGCTGCGGCCACTGTCACAGCGCCACTGCCAAGCGCCACCTCCATAAGCCGGATCAATAGCCAACATTCGGTCATCGAATCGATTCAGACCGGCTTTTCTGACATAATACTCGTCCCCAAAATACTCGCCCCCATGAGCTACCGTTCAGCGGGATTTTGCAAATTGTGCCCCCCAAGTTGCCGCCACAAGGCAGCGGGGTACGCGTTAACCTGGCCAAAAGCTGACAGCACAACCGATAGGACAACAACGAATGAAACACGAAGAGACGCCGGCAAATGTGTTTGCCGATTTCAGCCCCTCGCAGCTGGTGGAGGAGGCGATTGCCCGCGGCGAGGGCAGGCTGGCCCACACCGGTGCCCTGGTCGCCGAGACCGGCAAGCGCACCGGGCGCTCGCCCGCCGATCGCTACATCGTCGAGGAGCCCTCCAGCGCCGAGAGCATCGCCTGGGGCCCGGTCAACCGGCCCTTCCCCGCCGCGCGCTTCGACCAGCTGTGGGAGCGGGTGGAAGCCCACCTGGCCGGCGTCGACAACTTCGTTTCCCATTTGCATGTCGCCGAAGATCCGGACCACTACCTGCCGTTGAGAGTTACCACCGAAACCGCCTGGCACAGCCTGTTTGCCAGCAATATGTTCATCCACCCCGACACCTACAACCCCAAGGGCAAAGAGGAATGGCGCATCCTTCACGCCGCCAATTTCAGCTGTGATCCCGAGCGCGACGGCACCCATTCCGACGGGGCGGTAATCATCAATTTCGCCCAGCGCAAAGTCCTGCTGGCCGGGATGAAATACGCCGGTGAAATGAAGAAGTCAATGTTCTCGGTGCAGAACTTTCTGCTGCCGGAAAAAGACGTCATGCCGATGCACTGCTCGGCCAATGTCGGCAGCGACGGCGATACCTGCCTGTTTTTCGGTCTTTCCGGTACCGGCAAGACCACACTCTCGGCCGATCCGCAGCGCTACCTGATCGGCGACGACGAGCACGGCTGGGGCAAGGGCATGGTCTTCAATATGGAGGGCGGCTGCTACGCCAAGACCATCGACCTGAGCCGCAAAAACGAACCGGTGATCTGGGACGCCATCCGCTTCGGCGCCATCGTTGAAAACGTGGTGCACGATGTCGAGAAGCGCACCCCCGACTACAGCGATACCAGCATTACCGAAAACGGCCGCTGCTCTTACCCGCTGGACCATGTGGAGCTGCGCGTGCGGGAGAACCGCGCCGGCGAGCCGAGCAATATCATCTTCCTCACCTGCGATGTCTCCGGGGTACTGCCGCCGGTGGCCACCCTCAGCAAAGAGGCGGCTGCCTACCACTTCCTGTCCGGTTATACCGCGCGCGTGGGTTCCACTGAACTGGGCGCCAAGGCCGGCATCCACCCGACCTTTTCCACCTGCTTCGGCGCACCGTTCATGCCGCGCCCGGCGCGCGAATACGCCGATCTGCTGATGAAGCGTATCGAAGAGTTCGGCGCTAAGGTTTACCTGGTCAACACCGGCTGGACCGGCGGCGCCGGCGGTGCCGGCGGCGAGGGCTCGCGCTTCCCGATACCGGTCACCCGCGCGGTGGTGGCGGCGATTCAAAGCGGTGCCCTGGAGGGTGCGCAAACTGAACACCTGCAAGCGTTGAATCTGGATATTCCCACCGCGGTACCGGGTGTGGACAGCCGCTATCTCAACCCGCGCAAAGCCTGGAACGACGCCGCGGCCTACGATGAACAGGCGCAGAAGCTGGCCGGGCTGTTTGCCGAGAATATCAAACAGTTCGCGGTCAGCGCGGAAATCGAGGCGGCCGGCCCGCGGGGTTAGCTTTTCGCCCTGCCGGCCACCGGCAGCGATCCCAGCAGGTTCGACATCTCGATATTGATTTCCTGCTGCCCGCGCAACTGCTGCCCGAGGGGTCGCGAGGCCACCAGGGTCCACACCACATCCCCGGAGCGGGCTTCCTTGGCCTGGATCGCCAGGCCGCCCTCGGCCGGCGCCTCGGCGCTGGCCGAGTGATCTTCTTCGGTCTCCTCCACCGCCAGGCCATTGTCGTGACGCAGCCCGAAGGCATAGTGAAAAACAATGTCCGGCTGGCGCTCATCGATCTGGTAACCGCGGTCGACGGCGGCCTGCTTGATCGCCTCGGTCAGCATCTTCTCCATCTCCGGCCGGCGCTGCAAACTGGCTTTTTTCGCCTGCACATGGACTTTCTGATAGCGGGTGAAGTCGGCCGTCCTGCTGAACCAGTGCTTGGCGCGGCCCAGATAATTATCGGGCTTGGCATGACCGTCGAGACGAAAGCGCAGGTTTAAATTGATGCGCGAGTCGGCCAGGCGCAGGCCCTCCTCCCTGCTGATGCGCTCATCGACAATCAACTTGTACAGGGCATCGTCGAAGGTCTGGCATTCGTTATTGCCGCCGGCACTCATCGCGTCCTTGATTTTGTCGGTCTCGCCGCGGTCGATCAGTTCAGCGATATGGGGGGTGTTCATCATAATCTCCACCACCGCCACGGGCTTGTCATCGAGTCCGCGGGCCAGGCGCTGGCTGATGATCGCCAGCAGGTGATGGCACAGGTCCTGCTGCACGCGCCGCTGCGCAGCGACGGGAAAAAAGTTCAACAGCCGGCCCAGCGCCTGGTTGGCATTGTTGGCATGCATGGTGGAGAGGCACAGGTGACCGGTCTCGGCATAGCGCAGCGCCTGCACGGCGGTCTCGGCATCGCGGATTTCGCCGATCATGATCACATCGGGCGCCTCGCGCAGGGCAAATTTCAGCGCATCGGCGTAGCTGTGGGTATCGATACCCACCTCGCGCTGACTGATCAGCGACTGCTTGTGGTGGTGGGTAAATTCGATCGGGTCCTCCACCGTGAGGATATGGCCGCTGCGATGTTGGTTGCGGTAGTCGATCATCGCCGCCAGCGTGGTGGACTTGCCGGTGCCGGTGGCGCCGACCACCAGCACCAGGCCGCGCTCCTCCATCACCAGATCGTGCAGCACATCCGGCAGCCCCAATTCACTGACAGAGGGAATACTGTCCTTGATATAACGCACCACCATCGCCGGCTGTCCTTTTTGGCGATAGATATTGAGGCGGAAGCGACCCACTTTGGGAAACTCGATGCCCAGATCCATTTCCAGATCGCGCTCGAAATCTCGGCGCTGCTGCTCGCTCAGAACACTGTGGATCAAAGCCGCCAGCCGCTCGGCGTGCAGCGCTTCGGTGCCGAGGCGGTGGTGCTGGCCCTGCACTTTGAGAACCGGCGGCGCATCGACGTTGAGATACAAATCTGATGCCGCCCTGGCCACCATTACCGACAGTAGCGCCGTCAATTCATTCACAGCCTGTTCTCCCCGATTCCCTCTGTTCGATAACTTCTTACGCCACTTTCTTATCACTTTCACTGACAGCAACTGACAGCAGCGATTCCGGCTTGCGCCGCACTGGCAGACGTTATACTCCTTTTACACCGCCAAGTCTCGCCCCCCGCTGTAGCAGGGCCGGCAACAAAGTCTGGCAGTGGGTGATTTCGCTGTTAACGCGCGCTTTCCGCGGCATCCGGGTCATGGCAGCCGGCGCTGGTGGCCAGCGCCTGCAGTGAACTGAGCAGCTGCGTCCAGCTCTGCTCGAACCGCTGCTGCAGCGCGGTGGTATCGCGCTGTGCGCGGATGTCCTTTTCCAGCGCCACGCAGACTGCAAAAACCTCGCGGGCGCCGATATTGCCGGCCGTGCCCTTGAGTTTGTGCACAAATGCCAGTGTGGCGTCGCGGTCGCCGGCGGCCAGCAAGGCACTCAGCTCCGCCAGGCAGTGCCGGTAAGTCCGGCGAAAGGATTCCAGCAGCGGCAGATAGCGGTCGGGCCGCCCCGTCGCCCGCCGCAGACCATCGCCCACGTCGAGGCCGGGCAGCGTTTCGGGCAGCGTTGTGGCAAAGGGTGCGGCAACAGTTTCGCTGAGTATCTTGGAAATCGGTTCTGACATAAGCAGTTTCAACTGGAGTTGCAGGCGGATTTTCCCCGAAGCGGCTTGCGCCATTGTACCGCCAACCGGTTGTAGGCGTCGCTGCCATATTTCTTTACCGGCGCCATGCGGCCGGCGCAGAAACCGCTGCAACACCTGCACCGCGCCGCCGATATCGGTGGGCCTGCCGAAGTACTCGGCCATGCGCGCAGGGCGGCATCGCGATCGCCCGGCATCCAGTGGGCCATCATCGCCACAGCCGGCAGTTGCGGGTGGCGGCCGCGAGTGCCTCAAACCGCAGCCGATCAATGGCGGCAGGGCACCGCTGCGCGCCGGCGGCGGTGATATATACTTGCCGCCACAGTGGCGCCACCGCCTTCCCCGAAGCCAGCACCGACAAATGGCAATTCGCAACCAGGCCAGCAGCTTAATGCTACTGAAATATAGCATCTATCGAGTTTAGAGAACGGCAGAAATATGAGTTTTCGGTGGTGGAAGGGGAAACCTGTCAGAGACGCTCTGCTGCTTGCGCAGTTTGCAGCGCTGCTAGGCTATGCCAGCTATCTGCATTTGACGCCCAATCCGGGCGCTTCATTTGCATCGGTATGGGATAAAGCGCTGCATCTCGGTTGCTGGCTGGTGCTGGCGGTGTCGATGCAGCTGGCGCTGCCGGGTATCAGGTCCTGGCGCGGATTTCATCGCGATACAAACCTGAATCACCTCGCCGGCGCCGCCCTTTGCCTGTTGGCCTATTCCGCACTGCTGGAGTGGGGGCAGACCTTTTCACCCAAGCGCCATTTCAGCCTTGGCGATATCGCCGCCAACGCTATCGGCATCGCTGCCGGAGTCGCCTGTAGCTACGCGGCGGGCAGGGCAATGAGGATAAAAAAACCGTAATGCAAATATGTCACCGTTAATCCCGGCAACTGGCTAAACTGTCTATATGCCCCGCTGGCGCCGGCCCGCCTGTGTTAGACTCGGCCGGGGGCCGGGTAAGACGGGCCCCGCGGTCGAGCCAACTGGCGGCGCATTAACCGCCCGGAGAGTGCGGCTGCCATGTTCCCATAACAGAGCCTGTAACATGATTACCACCGTCGCGCCGCGCTACACCCTGGGCGAGGAAATCGCCAACAGCATTACCCACGGCGTCGGCATTCTGCTCGCCATCGGCGGTCTGGGCGTGCTGACGGCTTTTTCCAGCCTGTACGGCAATGCCTGGCATATCGTCAGCTGCAGCATTTTCGGCTTTTCGCTGATTTTCCAGTACGCGACGTCGACCCTCTACCACAGCATCCAGCTGCCGCGGGTGAAGCCGGTGCTGCGCATTCTCGACCACATCGCCATTTTCGTGTTGATCGCCGGCACTTATACGCCGTTTACCCTGGTCAATATGCGCGGGCCCTGGGGCTGGTCGATCTTCGGCGTCATCTGGGGCCTGGCGCTGTTGGGTATCCTGCTGGAAATCACCTCACTGCGCCGCTTTCGCTCGGCGGCCATCACCCTCTACCTGCTGATGGGCTGGGTGGTGCTGACGGCAATCAAGCCACTGGTGGCAACGGTAAAGACCGGCGGGCTGATTCTGCTGCTGATCGGCGGGCTGGCCTACACCGGTGGCGTGGCCTTTTATCTGTGGCGCAGCCTGCCCTACAACCATGCCATCTGGCACCTGTGTGTGCTTACCGGCAGCACCCTGCATTTCTTTGCAGTGCTGTTCTACGTGATACCACTGACAGAGTAGACCCTAAACCTGCAGCAGGCGTTCGAGCGCCGTCGCGCAGTCATCCTCGACTTTGCACGACGCCAGGTCATCGGCCCGTGTCACACCGCGGTTGACAATGGCTATGGGTATGTTCGCCTGTGCCGCCTGACGGCAGAAACGATAGCCGGAATACACCATCAGCGACGAGCCCACCACCAGCAGCGCGCCGGCCCGATGCAGCGCCTGCGCGGTGGCCTCGACACGCCGCCGCGGTACGCTGTCGCCAAAAAACACCACATCCGGCTTCATCACACCACCGCAGTTGTCACAAGTGGGCACCACCGTGGCGGACAGATCCAGGCCGTCCACAGCGGCATCGCCATCGGGCCTGGCGGCGGCGGCAAAGTTCACCAGCGCGGGATTGTGGCGTTCGAGAAAGCCCTGTATGTCAGCGCGGCGGCGGCGAACGCCGCAGCTGAGACACAGGGCGGTATCGACACGGCCGTGCAGGTCCAGCACCTGCCGGCTGCCGGCGCGCTGGTGCAGGCCGTCGACATTCTGGGTCACCAGCAGCTCGATATGCCCGCGTGCCTCCAGCTCCACCAGCGCCC
Source organism: Exilibacterium sp. (assembly GCA_028280195.1). Lineage (GTDB taxonomy): Bacteria > Pseudomonadota > Gammaproteobacteria > Pseudomonadales > Cellvibrionaceae > Exilibacterium. The sequence goes on along the minus strand of JANQMH010000001.1, from coordinate 5,588 downwards.
GGTGGGCGCCATTGGGCTGCGCCTGCCGCATAAACTTCCAGCCCACCAGGCTGCGCGCCCAGTAGCGCTGGCGCACCCGGTGGTCGGCGACGAAGTCGCGGTGCTGGATGGGGTCGCCGCGCTGCCAGCGACCGCGGTGGTCGCGGTAGGTGGGAATGCCCGAGGCGCTGCTGATACCGGCGCCGGTCAGCACCAGCAACCTGGCGTGGCGCCGCATGAACTGCAGCAGTTGTCGCTGCGCAGAGGCCTCAGCCACAATCGTACTCTCGACCGTACTAATGCTGCAGCGCCTGCAGGGCCGCCAGGGCGGCTTCGGCATCTTCGGCCGGCACGAAGATATGATCGTGATAGAAAGCGGCGATCACATTGGCACTGATCCCGCGCCGGGCCAGCGCTTCCGATACGGCTGCGGTCAGGCCCACAGCGTTGAGACCGGAGTGCACCGTCAGGGTGATCTGCCGGTAGCAGCTGTCATACTCTATGCCGGCGCGGTCGGCGCGGTGGCGGGGTACGATCAGCGTCATGCCCTCGGGTTCCTGAAATACCCCCAGCGGCGTCAGATCGGCGCGCTCGCCGTACTTGATGTCGGTAAATGTGCAAAAAACGAATTCGCCATCACCCAGATTCGGTCTTAGAGAACTTAGCAGTTGCTGCAAGTCCAATACTTCACTCATACGGCTTACCTCGACAGCGGCGCCCGGCTCAATCCAGCCGGCGCCATTCATAGCGATGCTGTGTCAGCTGCGATTTGAAATCGGCCATCGCCCGCCTGACATCGGCCGCACCGCCCTTGATACCTACCTCATTGCTGGGGCGCTCGCCGTGCATACTCGGCAGGCAAAACACCTTGACATCGGGATAGCTCTGCATCAGCGCCTGCATTAAGGGGGTCAGCGCGCTTTCGTACTGCCCCTCGACCACCAGCGCCTGCTCGGTATACTGGCGGTCGCCAAGTTCAGCGTAGCGGTTATCCAGCACCCATTCAATCATCGGCCACGCCATTTCGGGAAAGCCCGGCACAAAATGGTGGTGCTGCAGGCTGAAACCGGGAACGGTATTGACGGGGTTTGGAATCAGACTGGCACCCCTGGGAAAAGCGACGATGCGGCGCTGGTGATTTTGCAGCAGCAAACCGCGCCTTTGCGCCAGGGCTTCGACCAGGGCCAGCCCCTCGGGGTGCTCTTCCACCTCGGAGTCCAGCGCCGCAGCCACCGCCTCGCGGGTGAGATCGTCGGGAGTGGCGCCGATGCCGCCGGCACTGAACACCAGATCCCCGGCGGCAAAGGTCGCGCGATAAGTCGCCTGCAACAGGGCGCTGTCGTCACCGACAACCCGCACCCAGTCCAGCAGCAGGCCGCGGGCGGCGAGGATTTCAATGACTTTGGGCAGATGTTTATCCCGCCGGCGGCCACTGAGGATTTCATCGCCGACGATAATCAGGCCGATACGCATGAGTAGCACCCGGGTCGAGTTCACAGCTGACAGGCTACAGCTTACAGCGAAGCCGTCGAAAACATAAGAGCGAATGCGGTGTCCGCAATTGTGACAGGACTGTCCACGATTGTGATTGAGCGCGGCCGGTGGCTTCGGTAGATTGTCGCCAGTACTACCCGGCAGGTGACGAGATACCGTGGATACGCTGATCATCCTCTATGCAACACCCGCTTTCCTGCTGCTGATCGCGCTGGAACTGGTGGCGGAAAAAGTCAGGAAAACCGATTTCTACCGGGTCAACGACGCCTTCGGCAGCCTGGCACTGGGGATTACCAGCCAGTCGTCGGTGCTGATCAAACTGGCGCTGGGCGGCTACATTATCAGCACCGCGCTGCAGGGGTGGACATTGCCGCTATGGCCGGCGGACAGCCCCTGGACCTGGATTGCCGTGTTTGTGCTCTACGACCTGGCCTACTACTGGAAGCACCGCTTTGCCCATACCCTCAATTTCTGGTGGGCCGGTCACGCCATTCACCACTCCAGCGAGGAGTTCAATCTGACCACGGCGCTGCGGCAAACCAGTTCCAGTGTCTTCGGCTGGGTGTTCTACCTGCCTTTACTGTGGCTCGGCGCGCCGCTATCGGTATTTCTGGCCTGTGCCAGCCTCAATCTGGTGTATCAGTTCTGGGTACACACCCGCCATATCAAGCGCCTGGGCGTACTCGAGTATTTTATGGTGACACCCTCCCACCACCGCGTGCATCACGGCCAGAACGCCATTTACATCGACAAGAACCACGGTGGCGTATTCATAGTCTGGGACAAAATCTTTGGCACCTTCCAGGCCGAACTGGATGAAGAACCGGTAATCTACGGCGTGCGCCGGCCGCTGCGCCGCTTCAATCCGCTCAGCGCCAACTTCCAGGTCTGGGCATCGCTGGCGCGCGACGCCTGGCACACCCGCAGCTGGTGGGACAAACTGCGCATCTGGTTTATGCCCACCGGCTGGCGCCCGGCGGATATGCAAAGCCGCTACCCCGGGGAAAAATCCGACCTCACCGCCTTCGAGAAATACGACCCCGCCAGCACCGCGGCGGTAAAAGGCTTTGCCGTATTTCAGCTTCTCGCCGCCATACCGGTGAGTGTCACGCTGGCGGGCTACCTGCAGGGGCTGCCTTACGGGCAGGTCTTGTTTTGCTGGCTGATGGTCAGCGCACCGCTGCTGACCACCGGCTTGCTGCTCGAGGGCAGAGCTTTTGCACTGTCGAGCGAGCTGGCGCGGCTGCTGCTGTCCTGGTCGGCGCTGGCGCTGTTCGGCGCGGCGCTGGCGCCGCCGGCCCACGGCTATGTACTGGCTTACCTGGTCTGCAACAGCGGGTTCTGGCTGCTGCTATGGCGCCTGCGCTCTAAAGGCACTGGCGGTGACACCGGTCCACTGTTTGAAACTGCGGTGAAATGAACGGGTTTCACTGAAGCCCAGGCGGCGCGATATCTCATCCAGACTCAGGGCGCTGTTTTGCAGATAGTGCTGCGCCAGTTGCCGGCGAACCTCTCTGAGCAAGTCGTGGTAACTGCAGCCGCGGCTGCTCAACTGGCGCTGCAACGTGCGCCCGCTCATGCCCAGCTGCTCGGCGACGCGCTCGCGCGAGGGCAGGGATTCGGCCAGCATCAATCGAATGCGGTTGCGCACCCGCTGCTCGATCGGCCGATTGCGATCCAGCGCCGCCAGACTTTGTGCCGCGTGTTCCAACAGGGTTGCCAGCAGTGCCCGGTTGGCCTGCGGAAACGGGATCTGCAATTGACAGCGCTGCACCCAGATACCGCTGCACGGCTGTTCAAACAGCACTTGGCAGTGAAAAATGTCCCGGTACTCGGCCAGCACTGCCGTGCCGGCCGGTGCGCTGTGGGCAAACCAGACCAGCGCCGGCTTTGATTCGACACCGATGATGCGATTGCTGTAAACCGTCCAGGAAGCCAGCACATTTTCCAGCATATGGCGGCGCACCAGCGGCGCGGCAACACTGCAGTCCCAGCGGATCAGCACGCGCTCGCCGTGCACCTCGACGGTGGTTTTGCCGAGGTCGCCGGAGACGCTCTCATAGAGCGGAAACAGCGCCAGCGCCTCGCCCAGATTGGCGCAGTTCAGGGCGATATAACCGAGGATATCGAAGCTGTCCGGCTGCACCAGGCGGGCGCTTTTCAGACCGAAGCAGGGCTCCCCGCTGGCGTCGATGACCCGGGCCAGAAAGCGCTCCAGACCGCTGTCGCTGACCCTGCCGCTGTTGTCGCCGGCAATTACCGCGGGGTCGATGCCGGCGGCGCGCAAGGCCGCGTCGCAGTCGACACCGCAGGACTGCGCCATTTTGCAGTAACGGCGCAGGGTGGTTACCGTGGAGTAACCCGTGGGCTGCATCAGTGCCTCCATAGCGCCGCGATCGGGCCTTATAGCGGTAAAACTACACAGCGGTAAAACTACGCCAAAAACAGCCCGGTGACAAAAAAACCCGCCAGCGCAAGTACCGCGGCAATCATCGCGTAGGGCAACTGTGTGCGCACATGGTCAATATGGTCGGTGGCCGCGGCCATGGAGGCAACGACCGTGGTATCGCTGATCGGCGAGGCGTGATCGCCGAAGATCCCGCCCGACAGCACCGCCGCCAGAAACGGTGCCGGCGGCAGCCCCAGGGACAGGGCCATGGGCACGGCAATCGGTATCATCACCGCGAACGTGCCCCAACTGGAGCCGACCGCAAACGCCATCAGTCCCGCCACCAGAAACACCGCCGGCAGCAACAGCATCGGCGGCAGTGCAGCGCCGAGTGTCGACGCCACGTAGGCGCCGGTGCCCAGCTTGCCGGTCAGGTCGCCCAGCGCCAGCGCCAGTATCAGAATGATGGCCACCGGCAGCAGGCCGCCGGCGCCTTTCAGACCAATGCGGGTCAGCTCATCCATATCCAGCATTTTTTGCGCCAGCAGCAGCACCCAGGCAATCGCCAGGGCGAACAGTACCGCCCACAGAATACTAGTGGAGCCCGAACCCGCCGCCATATTGCCGCCGCCGGTGATATACAGGCCCGCCGCCATCATCGCCACCATGGCCAGCAGCGGTACCAGCATATTCCTGGCCCTGGCCGGCGGGCCGTCCGGCACCGCCGCCAGCAGATCCGGGTCCACCAGCGGCTTGGCATGCGGCCACAGCGGCTGGCCGCGGCGACTGCGGCGCTGCGCCGCCGCCATCGGGCCGATATCGATACCGAATGCGATCACTGCGGCGGCCAGCAGCACCGCGGCAATGGCGTAAAAGTTATAGGGGATGGAGGCCAGAAAAAGCTGCAGCGCCCCCTGCTGGCCGATATCGCTGAGCAGGCTCAGGTTGAAGGCGCCCCAGGCATTGAGCGGAATCAAAATACAGATCGGTGCCGAGGTGGAGTCGATCAGGTAGGCGAGCTTTTCCCGCGCCACGCGCAAGCGGTCGAACAGCGGCCGCGCTACCGCCCCCGACACCAGCAGGGTCATGTTCGACTCGATAAACACCACCACGCCGATCAGCCAGGCCAGCCACTGCGCACTGCGCGCACTGGCCACGAAGCGTTTGTGTTCCAGCCAGTCGACAAAACCCCTGACGCCATTGCTGCGTTCCATGGTCGCAATCAGCGCCCCGATCGCCAGGGTAAACATGGCGATGCGCGCATCATTGGGGTTGGTCAACACCGCCACCAGGGCGTCGATGGACTCGCGCAGCCCGAGCAGCGGATTGCCGCCGGCCAGCAGGCTGTAACCGAGCCACAGCCCGGCCGCCAGGGACAAATAAATCTGCCGGCTGATTAGCGCCAGCGCAATCGCCAGCAGCGGCGGCAGCAGCGAAGTGAAATCGGCTGTCACGGCGCTCTAGGGGCTCAGCGGCCGCCCGCCTTTTGCCTCGGCGACCATTGCGCGCACATCTTTCAGCAGTTGCGCAGCGCCGTAAACAATGCCGACTTTGATCGTATATTTCACCCCGCCCACCCGCATCGGTTTATCGTTGCCATCAAGTCTGTAATGGCCCATGCCATAGAAGTCACTAGCGACTAGTGACTAGTGACTAGTGACTAGTGACTAGTGACTAGTGACTAGTGACTAGTGACTAGTGACTAGTGACTAGTGACTAGTGACTA
>JANQMH010000120.1 GCA_028280195.1 Exilibacterium sp. | reverse complement strand
CGCCGAATTGTATCTGGCGATAATGCGTTCCAGCTCGCCGTTTGCCGTCAAAGCCGCAACCGCCTCGCGCAGTTGCCGGTGTTGGTTCAGTGTATCGATGCAGTACAGCGCTGCCGGGTGGCTGCCGACGGCCAGTTTCCGCATCTGCCGGTGCAGGCCCTCGCGGCGCATTAAATAATCGAGACTGGGCTCGGTGCCGGCCATGGCATCGACGCGGCCGCGTTTCAGCATGCGGGTACTTTGCAGATAGCCGTTGGTGGGATAGCGGTTAAAGGCATCGGCCCGGTCGATAGGACTGTTGAAATCCATACCGCGGGGCACCGCCACCCGCAGCGGCTTCAGGTCAGCCAGGGTGTTTAAAGGCAGGTGCTGTTCAGCCACCACCACAATACGGATCTGCCACGGGATTGGCGCCACAAAAGTAAAGTGCCGATCCAGCTGTGGCATACGCAAAAAAATCGAGCAGGCACACTGCCGGTTTTTCATTTTCTGCGCGATACGCGGTGCGGAGTAGAGATGCTGGCGCGTGGTCAGGCCGGCCCGATCGCCGATTGCCTTTAGCATCTCGACAAAACTGCCGCGCAGCTGTCCGTCTTCAGCGCGGAATCCATAGGGCGCCAGATCCAATACGTCGAAGTCGAGAGCCTGCTGCCCGGTGGCGCCGGCCGCCAGCAGAAACAGCGTTAGCAGGCTGGCAAAGAGAATTGAGCTTCGGCGCTGGGGCAATGGCAATCTCCAAACCTGCGTCTGCGTATAGCGCTGTTCAATTGATGACATACTGTGTATTTGCATGCTATGCGATGACATACCACATTTACCACATGCCAGTGGGGCAGGCTCTCGGCAGCGTCGGCCCGATCAACTGGCTTTGTTTTTTTACCGGCACCAGTCAGCCCCGCAGAGATTATGATCTTATCCGGCGATAAAAGCAAAGTCGCACCGGCGCCCGGCGGTGCTGTGCTGGGGCCCGGAGCACCGTTGTGCGCTTGAACAGTTTAGACCCATCCAGCTGTCAGCCCCACCGCCATGCGGCGGCGAGGTTTTTTGCCGGTAGCGCCATCAGGCTTAAAAATCTGTGTACTTATAACAGTTGTTCAATTGCTGCGCTATTTTCCCGGCAGCAGAAAATTTGTGGTATCTAAGCCCGCGCCGGCATTGGTATACTGCAGCGAGATTGGTCGAGACGGCATGGTCTATGCGTTATATAGATGTATTGCTGGCCAGGTGGAGGCGGCGATCGCCGCCGCTGTGGCTGCTGATCTGCTGGCTGCTGGCGGCGGCACCGCTCGAGGCCCAGCAGACTGAAGATATTTGGCTGTTGGATATCAATGGCGTGATCGGGCCGGCCTCGGCGGACTATGTGGTGCGCGGTATCGACGCCGCCGCCGCTGCCGGGGCCCATGCCGTAGTGCTGCGCATGGACACGCCCGGCGGGCTCGACAAATCCATGCGCACTATCGTCCAGGCGGTACTCTCCTCACCGCTACCGGTAATCGGCTATGTGGCGCCGGGCGGTGCCCGTGCCGCCAGCGCCGGTACCTATATTCTCTATGCCTGCCATATCGCCGCCATGGCGCCGGCCACCAACCTCGGCGCGGCAACGCCGGTACAGATCGGTGCGCCTGGGCCTCTGCCCTCGGCGCCGCGAGAGCGGGCGCCAGAGGATGACGATGAGCCGCCGGACAGCAGATTCGAGCCGGCCACCGCCATGGAGCGCAAGATTGTCAATGACGCCGCCGCCTATATCGAAGGGCTGGCGCAGCTGCGCGGCCGCAACAGCGAGTGGGCGGTCAAGTCGGTGCGCGAGGGTGCAAGCCTGTCGGCCCGGGAGGCGCTGCAGAAACAAGTGATCGATATCGTGGCGGCGGATATGGATGAATTGTTGACGGCGGTCAATGGCCGGGTGGTCGGCGTGGGCGATAGCGACTACGAACTGGATACACTGTCGGCGCGCCTGCTGCAACAGGAGCCTGACTGGCGCAGTGAGTTTCTCGCCGTTATCACCGATCCCAACGTCGCCTATGTGCTGATGCTGGTGGGTATTTACGGGCTGATCTTCGAGTTCTCCAATCCCGGCATGGGTGTACCGGGCGTGGTCGGCGCCATTTGCCTGTTACTGGCGCTGTACGCCTTCCAGGTATTGCCGGTCAGTTATGCGGGGGTGGCGCTGATTATCGTCGGCGCCGGGCTGATGGCGGCGGAGGCCTTTGCGCCGAGTTTCGGCGTGCTCGGCTTTGGCGGTATTGCCGCGTTTATCATCGGCTCGATCATTCTCATGGATACCGACCTGCCCGGTTATCAAATCGCCCTGCCGGTTATTCTCGCCGTCGGCGCCGCCAGCGCCGCTCTGCTGGTATTGCTGTTGGGCATGGTGGTGCGCGCCAGGCGCAGTGAAGTGGTAACCGGCCTGTCGACCCTGGTGGGGCAGCTCGCCCATGTGGAACAGGTGCGCCACGGTGCCGTGCTGGTGCGCCTGCAGGGTGAATTGTGGCAGGTCAACTGTGATCGGCCGCTGGCGGTGGGCGATGCAATACGGGTAGAGGCCGCCGAGGGGGTTATACTCGATGTGAAAAAAGTGGAGGGTCAGGCTTTATGAGCTATTTCGGCATTACCTTGGTCACCTTGCTGGTTCTGTTTCTGTTCTCCATGTTTCGCATTTTGCGGGAATATGAGCGCGGCGTCATTTTCATGCTCGGGCGTTTCTACAAAGTCAAAGGTCCCGGCTTGATTATCGTGGTTCCCGTTATTCAGCAAATGGTGAAGGTTGATTTGCGCACTGTCGTCATGGATGTGCCGACCCAGGATGTGATATCGCTGGACAACGTATCGGTCAAGGTCAATGCGGTGCTCTATTTTCGCGTGGTCGATCCCGAGCGTTCGATCATTCAGGTGGAAAACTTTCTCGAGGCCACCAGTCAGCTGTCGCAGACCACCCTGCGCTCGGTGCTGGGGCAGCACGAACTGGACGATATGCTGGCTGGACGCGAGCGCCTGAACGCCGATATCCAGGCAATTCTCGACCAGCAGACTGATGCCTGGGGTATCAAGGTGTCCAATGTGGAAATCAAGCATGTGGACCTGGATGAGAGTATGATCAGGGCCATTGCCAAGCAGGCCGAGGCGGAACGCGAGCGGCGCGCCAAAGTGATTCACGCCGATGGCGAATTCGAGGCGGCGGAAAAACTGCTGGGTGCCGCCAATACCCTGGCCAAGCAGAATCAGGCCTTACAGTTGCGCTACCTGCAGACGCTGACGGAAATTGCCGGGGACAAAAGCAATACCATTGTGTTTCCCTTGCCGATTGATCTCGTGGAAGGGTTGAAGAAAGTAGGCGGGGCCTAGCAGAGGTGGCTGGCTGGCAGTGCTTTCGCCTTATGCTGTCGGTCAAACCTTCACCAAGCGGGTATTTATCGCCACAGGCGATACGGTGCTTGCAAAGCGCTATCGCAAACCAACTGTGATTCTATACCCCCATTGTTGATTTACACAAACCGGATATAAAGTGCGCCGGTAAACTTACCGCCATGCTAGGGCCTGTTGATGTCTGGTTCCCGGATAAGGATTGATTGACGCTCACTCATTGTCCGGCAGGTGACGCGCGTATTCTCCAAAACAGCGTGCGGTGCTTTGGTCGGCGGGAAAGTAACTTTCAATTCTCAAGCTCTGTAAGGTCACATCCACGGCGGTTCCGAAGGTGGCAATACTGGAAAAAAAATTCAGCTGCCGGCCGTCCACCAGCAGTTCCAGAGCCAGCATGGGCATGGCCAGTTCGTCGTGGTTGCGCTGGCGCCAGTCGGGCAGTTGCGGATAGCGCAGCAGGCGCTGCAACAGGCTCTGCCCCGGCGGCGGCGGGTTAAATGCCTCCTCTCTCTGGCGGCGGCGCAATAGCAGGCGGGTTATCTGCTCCCAGTTGCGCACGAAGGGGCGATAGCCGTTGGGGTCGAGTAGCAGCTCCAGGACATTGCCGGTATCGGGCCACTCGGGCTGCGCTGCCATCAGGCGGGCGGTGAGCTGTAACTGGGGCTCGTTGGCCATCAGCAGGTTCCAGTCACCGTCCATGACCACGGCCGGGTAGGGAGCGTGGTTTTGCAACACGAACTGCAGCGCTTCGCGCACCGGCGCCATAGCCGGGTCCTCCAGGGAACGCTGCGGGTAGAGAGGGGTGTAGCCGGCGCTGGCCAGCAGCAGATTCGTATCGCGCAGTGACAGCGCCAGGCCGTCGGCCAGGCGCAGCAGAATATCGCGGCTGGGCCGGCTGCGGCCGGTCTCGAGAAAGCTGATATGGCGCGCCGATACCTCTGTTTCCAGCGACAGCTGCAGCTGACTGAGTTTACGCATCTGCCGGTATTCCTTCAGTAACAAGCCTGCCCCCATCGATTGCTTCCTCCAGCCTGCCTCAGCTTGTACGCATTTGCCATTACCTCAGGGGTAATTGTGTCGCTTACCCATTGTGGTGAGTATAAGCCTGTTCATATCAATGACTCGAGGAACAAAACCATGTTTAAAACGACCTTGCGCAAAGCTCTGTGCGCCAACGCACTGTTTTCGCTGGTGTGCGGCCTTGAACTGCTGCTGTTGCCGGCGACCGTGGCGGCGCTGCTGGGGGATATTCCCACGTTGCCGCTGCAGGTGATCGGCGCCGGGCTTTTGCTGTTTGCCGCCCAGCTGCTATGGGTGGCCAGTCGCACAACGGTGGCGCCGCTGCAGGCGCGGCTGATTACCTGGGCGGACTGGGGTTGGGTGGCTGCCACACCGGTGGCGATGCTGCTGCTCAGCGAGCGCCTGGCGCTCAGCGGCCATCTGCTGCTGACCGCCGTTGCCGCCGTGGTGGCTTTGTGCGCCTATTTTCAGGGAGTGGGCCTGCAAAGAGAGCCTGGCTGAGGGGCAAGACCCTTCTCTAACGCGGCTGCGCTCTCTATAATCGCTCGGTATCCAAAGTCCGGCGTCCACCTCTGCTTTATGCTAATGCTTGCAACTAGCGCTAAGCCTGGAAGGCAGCTCGAGTCCGCTCCCGGGAGGGTGTGCCTTGTTTGAAAGGCAGCCTGCAGGGCGGATTTCGAGGGTTCGATGACGGCGGCGCCCGCGCCCTGGGTCGGGGTCGCCGCGATCGCCTTTTTTGCCTTTATCGCCATGCCCGCGCTATCGCAATCGGTTGCAAATCCGCTTTACCTGCATACCGGCTTACACGCCCAGCCGCTGGCGCCGTATATGGACTTGCTCGAGGACAGGTCGGGGCAGCTGACATTTGCCCAGGTGCGGGAGCAGTCAGCGCCGTCGGGCGCTTTCCGCCCTTTCGGGCCGAGAGCGCTGAATGCCGGCTTCAGCGACTCGGTGTGGTGGGTGCGCTTCAGCCTGGTTAATACCGGTAATACGGCAGCGACCTATCTGCTGCGCCAGGACTACCCGCTGATTGACTATATAGAACTGTGGCAGCAGGACGAAACCGGGCGGTGGCGGCAGCGCCGCAGTGGCGATCGGCTGCCTTTTCGCCAGCGCGATATCGAGCATCGCGACTTTCTGTTTATCCTCGATGTACCCGCCAAAACCAGCGCCACCTATTATCTGAGCTTTCGCTCAGCCGGCCCGATCAATATCGGTTTGCAGCTGTTTACCCCGGAAAATCTGCTGCAGGCATTGAGTGCCGAACAGCTGCTGCACGGCCTGGCCTATGGGGCCTATCTGGTGCTGATCGCCTATAACCTGTTTATTTTCTTTATCGTCAGGGACAAGGTCTTTTTATACTACCTGGCCTACCTTTCTTTTACGGTAGTGAATATTGCCATTCATTCCGGCTTCGCCTTCCAGTTCCTGTGGCCCGACAGCCCGGACTGGGCCAATCGAAGTGTGAGTGTTTTCGCCATCCTCGCCATTGTGGCCGTGTTGCAGTTCTCGCGCGGCATACTGGAGCTGCGGGACTACGCACCGCGGCTCGACAGTCTGTTAAGAATCGCCATGGTGTCGTTTGCATGCGCCCTGCCGGTGATTTTCTGGCTGCCTTATGCGACCCAGGTGGTAAGCGTTTCGCTACTCGCGCTGGCGACGGCGCTGCTGGTGTTGTGGATAGTTGTCGTGCGGGTGCTGTCCGGGTATGCCGCGGCGTTCTATTTTTTGGCCGCCTGGCTGGCTCTACTGATTGGTATCGGTGTCTACCTGTTAAAGTCGTTCGGTTTTTTGCCGCACAATGTTTTCACCCAGCACAGCTCACAGATAGGTTCGCTGGTGGAAATGTTGATACTGTCCCTGGCGCTGGGCAGCCGTTTTCGCGTATTTCGGATTGAAAGCCGCACCGATGCCTTGACGCGGCTGTTCAACCGCCGCCAGTTTGATGAAATGCTGCTGCACGAATTCAAGCGGGCCCGGCGTCTGAGCCAGCCGCTGACTCTATTGCTGCTGGATGTCGACCACTTCAAGCGGCTCAATGATCGGTTTGGCCATGCCGAGGGCGACAAAATTCTGAAAGTCATTGGCAATATTCTGAGCGGCTCAATACGCAAACCCGCATTGCCTTTTCGCTTTGGTGGCGAGGAGTTTGCGGTACTGTTGCCCCGCACCAATCACAGCGATGCGGCCGCTTTGGGCGAGCGGCTGAGAAAAAAAGTTGCCGGTGAATTCGACAGGTATGAGGGTATTACCATCAGTGGGGGCCTGGCGACGCTGGATCATGCCGGTGTCGATACCATGGAGTCATTGCTGCACGCTGCCGATAGCGCACTTTACCAGGCCAAGGCCATGGGGCGAAATTGTGTGGTGCGCTTCGACCGGACGCTGGCGCCGGCGGCCAGTCCTTAGTCAAGAGGTTTCGCAGGCTGAAGGTTTTTTTGGCTAAAGGCTCTTCAGATACTCCAGCAGATCCAGGCGCTGTTCGGGGCTCAGGCCGACGCCGTACAAATGGCCGCTATTGGCATTGCCCGGCAAGCGGGTATCAAACAGAGAAGCCCTTTCGCTGGCCGTGGTCGCCAGGCCGACTTTGTCGATATCCAGCTCGCGGTTGCCGACATGGAATGTCTCGCTGCGCTGTGACGGCGGCAGCAGTATTTCATAGAGACTGGGCACGGAACCGTTGTGCAGATAGGGCGCGGAGGTCCAGATGCCGTCGAGAGGGCGGGCTTTGTAGTAGTCCGGCGGCTGCCTGTTTTCATTTTTATAGACGCTGCCATAACCGCGCACAGCCGCGCGAATTGCGCTGAATGGCTGCCTGACGACGGCGCCGGTGGCGGCGTGCACCACCATGTCCAGAGCGCTGGTGTCAGCGGCGATTTTCTCGCCGGCATAGATGGCCTCGCGCCGCCCTGCAAACGCGCCGGCGGCCACGCTGGCGTTGATAAAATTATACGCCATGCGCGGGTCGGTACCCACCTCGTTTACCGGCGTGAGCACGGCTCTGATTTTTATCTCGCCGTCATCACGGTCGATTACTGTGTGGCAGGCAATGCAGTGTTGATCGTAGAGCTGCCGTCCTCTGGCCATGCGCGTTTTGTCGAGCCTGCCGAGGATGTCTTCCGGCCACTGCGGCGACTTGAGCCGGTACAGCTGCTGCTGCAGGAATCCGAGATTGGTGATGTCCACAGAGGACGGATAGCCAAAACGGCCGCTGCGCCCGCCGATGTCGATACTGCCGTATACCGCCAGCGCGGTAATCACGTTTTGGAACAGCGGCCCGGGACCGGCGTTGGGCGCCGAGCCGTTCCATTGCACTACGTCCAGATGCGGGGCCCTCCACAATACCGGAAAACTGACCGGCGCATCGGGCGGACGGGCGTTGGCGGGCATGTCCAGCGCGATTGCGGCGACCGCATTGAAGATATGACCGAAGGCATCCAGGCGGCCATGGCCATATGGGTATTCGGTGCGGTTGGTAATGTGCAGGCGCTCGAGCCGCTGCAGTTGCGACTGCATGTCCCGGCGCAGCTGATGCTCTGGCTCGCCGCCGAGCGCGCGGGCAAAGCGCTGCAGTTTGGTTTTATCGTCGATGGTTGATTTAAGCGCCGCAATCAATCCGGTTTCGAGTTCGGTAAAGTTGATCAGCGCCGCTCCGCCGCTTATGCGTATTTTGCGCCCGTTTGCCCGCACCTCGCCGGTGTGACAGGCGGCGCAGGTCAGCCCCACCCACGACTCATCGCCGCCGCTGTCGCGTGCAAATCCCACTGGCAGGCCGTCGGGATTGTGGGGGCTGGGCGCCTGAATCAAAAAACCCAGCCGGTCCAGGTGGCGATTGTCGCGGAACAGGTCTTTACTGTCAGCCTGTTCGAGTTTGAGAAACCAGTGGTAGGGAATCAGCCGCGAGCCAAAAGAACTGAACCACACCCGGTCCTGTATCTCTTCACTCCAACCCTGTTCCAGTGCCACCACATCGCTGGTACCGAGGACGATATCGCCGGTCTGAATATTGTTTTCCGTGGTGCCGCAGGCACTGAGCAGTGCGGCCGGCAGCAGCAGCGCAATTATCGCGATAGCGGATTGGCGCGTAATTCCGCCGGCCTGCAGCTCGCCCGCCGCGGATGTTTGCGCGCGCGCTACCCCGGCGTTGCGGTATTGCCGAGCCGTGCGCCTGATCTGTGGATATGGAAACATAAAAGTATCGGCCTTTATCTTCTTGTCGCCTGTTCGCTCAGGGCCATAAACTAATCGCTGACATTGAATTTAGCAATATTTTTATCATCGCCCGGGGCTGACGCGCCTGCGGTTTGACCCCGCTAAAGAGCGGTGCAACAATGTGCCGGACTTTTTTATTGGCCATCTCTATAATACGCGCAGAAAAACAGGCCGGTCAGCTTGTGGAGACCGCGCCGGCAACAACAGAGATTGCGGTCTGACAACCGCAGGTATTCGGGCATTGATGAAAACCGATCTAGTGTGGTCCTGGGTGTGCACTACAAAGTTGCATGTTGTTGTGGCAGTGCGGGTGCTGGCCTACTTCGGATGGACCTTGTGCAGCTCTGCCGGCGCGGCTCAGATCGTTGCCGGTGACGCCGAAAAAGCGGCGTTTGCGGTGCGTGACAATATGCAGGGCCTCAAGCTGCTCGATCATATCCAGTTGCTGGAAGACAAGTCGGCCACACTTACCATTAACGATATCAGCCGCCTGGGTCGTGAAGGGGGCTTTGCGGCGCCGGCATCCATCTCCCCCAATATCGGCTATACCAAGTCCGCCTGGTGGGTGAAACTGACGCTGGTCAACAGCGCCGCGGAGCCTTTGGATGTGATTCTGCGGCAGCATTATCCGCTGATCGACTATATCGATCTCTGGCAGGCCCGGGCCGACGGCAGCTGGCGCCTGCACCGCACCGGCGATATGCGGCCGTTTCGCGAGCGCGATATCGAACACAGGGATTTTCTGTTTCGCATGACGCTGCCGCCGCAGAGCAGCACCGTGCATTACCTGCGCTACGAGACCGAGGGCCCGACCGATATTTCCCTGTCGCTTTACACGCCGATCAAACTGATCAAGGCGCTGAGCCGGGAGCAGCTCGCCTACGGGCTCTATTACGGCGGTTTCCTGGTGCTGGTGATCTACAACCTGTTTATTTTCATCGCCGTGCGCGATCGGGTATTTCTCTACTACCTGCTGTATGTGGTGAGTTACGGGCTCTACATGGGCTGTCACAATGGTTTGACCTTTCAGTTTCTGTGGCCCGATTATCCCGGCTGGGGCAATCAGAGCCTGGTGGTGCTGCTGGCGCTGTCGCTGTTCTGGGCGCTGCAGTTTTCCCGCAAGATATTGTCGATCGGCTCTTTTTCTCCGCGCCTGGATAAAATAGCCGTGGCGCTGCTGGCAGTGGTTTTTGTCAGTCTCTGCGGCGCCATGGTATTCCCTTATTCGTTTATGATTGTGGCGCTGTCGATTATTACCATGCTGGAGATGCCGCTGATTTTAGCCATGGGCGTGACCTGCCTGCTGGCGGGGTTTGCACCGGCGCGCTACTTTATGGTGGCCTGGTCGGCGCTGATCGTCGGCGTCATTGTCTATATGCTGAAGATTTTTGGTCTGCTGCCGCACACCTTTCTGACTGAAAATGGTTTTCAAATCGGCTCTCTGATCGAGATGGTATTGCTGTCGCTGGCGCTCGGCAGTCGTGTCAATGATCTCAAACGCCAGAGCCGCACCGATGCGCTCACATCGCTGGCCAACCGCCGTGAATTCGACGATATTCTGCGCAGCGAATTTCACCGCGCCTACCGCAATCAGCAGCCGCTGTCGCTGCTGATGATCGATATCGATTATTTTAAACAGTTCAACGATCGCTTTGGCCATGCCAAGGGCGACGACGTATTGAAAATGGTCGGTGGTCTACTGGGTTCGAACGTGCGCAAGCCAAATATTCCCTGCCGCTTTGGCGGTGAGGAATTTGCCGTGATTTTGCCGCGCACCCGATGCCGCGAGGCCATGACCCTGGCTGAGCGGCTGCGTGCGCAGGTGGAACAGAAAAGCGGGGACTCCGAGCAGGTAACCATCAGCATTGGTGTGGCCTGCGCCGAAAACGGCGTGGTTTCCAGTGTCTCGCAGTTGCTCGATGCCGCCGACCGGGCGCTCTACTACGCCAAGGAGCAGGGCCGCAACCGCGTCGTCAATATCGAGGAGCTGGAGCCGATGTTCAATCTGGCAAGACCTTGAGGCACTTTGCGCCGGGGAAATGGCGGCAAGGGCTCGCGATTGGATTCTCATCGCGGCCATACCGCGCGTCTCCCCAGAGAGGTCTCGCTCGGAGAGGCTCCCCCTTTGGCCTTAAAGACCAACTAATAGCCTGCCAGCTTGCGCACAGACTCTATGCGCAATCATTTGCCTAAACGCAACCAAAATCAGCTATGCGCAACGTAAAGTTGCGCATGGAATTGATGGTTGTGCATGGAAATTCTGCCGGGTGATGGGAAAAACAGGTCATGGACCGGCGCGGCAAGTGATTGTCTCGGCCTATTCTATCCGGCTTGGCCGGCTGAAGATATCATGGCTACCGCACGTGGCTTTGTTCAGATGTTTAATGGTCGGTTTAAACGCGGGCAAAAAGCGTAGTTTTCCAATCTGGGTGAGATATGGATCAGACCAACAAGACAGGGTTGGCAGTTACTGACTTGATGGAGTTTTGAGATATGGTAGCAAGGGGGAGACTTGAACTCCCGACCTCAGCATTATGAGTGCTGCGCTCTAACCAGCTGAGCTACCTTGCCGTAGTCTTGTGAATATCATCTCCGCCACCCGGCGACAGTGCCGGTTCGATGCTGTGCACCTCGGAGGGCGCGTATTTTCCCCGTACCGCAGGCCAAAGTCAAGGTCTGAGCCAGGCCCGCAATTGGGCCCTAAACATTGAAGCGGAAATGGATCACATCGCCGTCCCGGACCACATAGTCCTTGCCCTCGAGGCGCCATTTGCCGGCGTCCCTGGCGCCCTGCTCGCCATTGAAGGCAATATAGTCATCGTAGCCGACCACTTCGGCGCGGATGAAGCCCTTTTCGAAATCGGTGTGAATTCTACCTGCCGCCTGGGGCGCGGTAGCGCCCACCGGAATGGTCCAGGCGCGCACTTCCCTGGGCCCGGCGGTAAAGTAAGTGTGCAGGGCGAGCAATTCATAACCGGCGCGAATTACCCGATTCAGGCCCGGTTCTGCCATGCCCAGGCCCTGGAGGAATTCCAGCTTTTCATCGTCTTCCAGCTCGGCGATCTCCGCTTCCAGCTGGTTGCACACCGGTACCACGGCGGCGCCTTCCTCGCCGGCGATGCGGCGCACAGTGTCGAGGTGGACGTTGTTGTCAAAGCCGTCCTCGTCCACATTGGCGATATACATGGTGGGCTTGACGGTGAGCAGATTCAGCGGTTTCAGTCGCGCCGCCTGGTCCGCGCCGAGTGCGAACGAGCGCAGCGGCCTGGCCTCGTTCAGATGCGGGAGGATTTTTTCCAGCAGCGCTTTCAGCGCCAGTGCGTCCTTATCGCCGCTCTTGGCATTGCGGCCGGCTTTCTGCAGGGCTTTCTCCACACTCTCCAGGTCGGCCAGGGCCAGTTCGGTATTGATGACCTCGATATCGGCGGCGGGGTCAATCTGATTGGCGACATGAATCACCTTGTCATTGTCGAAACAGCGCACGACATGGGCAATGGCATCGGTTTCGCGGATATTGGCGAGGAACTTGTTGCCCAGCCCCTCGCCCTTGGAGGCGCCGGCTACCAGCCCGGCGATATCGACGAACTCCATGGTGGTGGCAATCACCTTTTCCGGTTTGACCATGGCGGCGAGCCGGTCCAGGCGCGGATCGGGCACCGGCACCACACCGGCATTGGGGTCGATGGTGCAGAAGGGAAAATTCTCAGCGCCGATACCGGCTTTGGTCAGCGCGTTGAAGAGGGTGGATTTACCGACATTCGGCAGCCCCACAATACCGCAATTAAAACCCATAATAATTACCCGGATGCAATCACTGAATCAGTTACTAGTCTCTAGAAACTAGTGACTAGTGATTAGTGACTGGTTTCGTGTGTAGTTGTTTCATCGCCTGGTTCCAGTTGCCGGCTGCGGCCAGTGGCAGGGCCTCTATGGCCGCATCGATGCTCTGGTCGATCAGCTGCTGGTCGGTGGCGGATGCCCGCTTCAGCACATAAGCCGTCACCTGCGATGCCGAACCGGGGTGGCCGATACCGATACGCAGGCGGGCAAAGCCGCGTTCGTTGCCCAGCGCGCTGATAATGTCGCGCAGGCCGTTGTGGCCGCCGTGGCCGCCGCCGTGTTTCAGGCGCGCGGTGCCGGGCGCCAGGTCCAGTTCGTCGTGGGCTACCAGAATTGCCGCTGGCGGAATTTTGAAAAAACCGGCCAGCGCCGCCACTGCCTGGCCGCTGCGGTTCATAAAGGTGCTGGGGTTGAGCAGCCGCACGTCCGCGCCGCCCAGGCGCAGGCGGGCGGTGGCGCCAAAGAATTTGCTCTCGGCGTTGAGGCTGAGGCTGTGGCGGCGGGCAAGTTCAGCCACCAGGTCGGCGCCGGCGTTATGGCGGGTGCCCCGGTATTCGGCGCCCGGGTTACCCAGGCCAACGATCAACTGCAGCGGCGTGTCCATTTTGAGCCTGCCTCTGTTTACCTGCTGCCCGGCAGAGACTGCCGGGCAGTCGGTGCCGGGCAACTGCCGCCGCGCTTACTCCGCGGCGCCTTCTTCCTCGGCATCCTCGTCTGCTGCTGCGCCGCCCTTGGGCTTGTTGACGGTGGCGACCGGCAGATCGTGATCGGCACCGTGGGAAAGGGCCACTGATTCGACGCCGCTCGGCAATTGCAGATCGGAGATATGTACGATCTGCCCCGCTTCGACTTCGGCCAGATCCACTTCGATATATTCCGGCAGGTCGGCGGGCAGGCAGCTGATATCCAGTTCGGTCATATTGCGGGAGATGGAGCCGCCCTGCATTTTAACGCCGACACAGCTGTCTTCGTTAATGAAGTGCAGCGGCACCCGGGTGCTGAATTTCTTGGTTTTGGAAACCCGCAGAAAGTCGGCGTGCAGCAACAGGGCCTTGGCCGGGTGGCGCTGGATATCCTTCAGGATCACCTCTTCACTTTTACCGTCCACGTTCAAGGCGATGATATGTGAATAAAAGGCTTCGTTTTCCAGGTGCTTGATCAGCTCGTTGTGGGCGACCGAGATGTTCTGGGGCTTTTTCTTACCGCCGTAAACAATGGCGGGTACTTTGCCGGCCAGACGACGCAGGCGGCGGCTCGCACCTTTCCCCGCGTCTTCCCGGCTCTCGGCATTCAATACAAAATCTTCAGCAGACATTGCCAGATCCTCTTATGTTGCAAAAACTACGGCAGTCCGCGACCAGAACCCGCCGTAGCAAAAAACAGTCACCGGTCTCTAGAGACTGGCAACTAGTGACTAGCTACTCATCTAAACATCGCACTCAGCGACTCTTCATTACTCAGGCGCCGCATTGCCTCGGCCAGCATGCTCGACAGTGTCAGCTGGCGGATGCGAGTACAGCCGAGAGCCTCTTCGCGCAGTGGAATCGAATCGGTTACCACCAGTTCATCGAGCTCGGAGTTGTCGATATTGTTGATCGCCTTGCCCGACAAAACTGCGTGGGTACAGTAAGCCACCACCTTGGTGGCGCCCTCTTCCTTCAATGCCTTGGCGGCATTGCACAGGGTGCCGGCGGTGTCCACCATGTCGTCCACCAGCAGGCAGGTGCGGTCTTCGACCTCACCGATCAGGTTCATGATTTCCGCCACATTGGCCTGCGGGCGGCGTTTGTCGATAATCGCCAGGTCCACTTCCAGCTGCTTGGCCACTGCCCGGGCCCGCACTACGCCGCCGATATCCGGCGACACCACCACCAGATCGCTGTGCTGCTGGCGATGGATATCGTCGAGCAGTACCGGTGAGCCGTAGACATTGTCCACCGGCACGTCGAAAAAGCCCTGGATCTGCTCGGCGTGCAGGTCCACGGTCAGCACCCGGTCGACGCCCACGCTGACCATCATATCGGCGACGATTTTGGCACTGATGGGCACCCGCGCCGAGCGCACGCGCCGGTCCTGCCGCGCGTAACCGAAGTAAGGTACCACGGCTGTGATACGCCCGGCCGAGGCGCGGCGCAGGGCGTCCACCATCACGAACAGCTCCATTAGATTGTCGTTGGTGGGCGCGCAGGTGGATTGCACTACGAATACGTCGCGGCCGCGCACATTTTCGTTCAACTCCACCGTGGTCTCGCCGTCGGAAAACTGGCTCACCGTGGCATCGCCCATGGGAATGCCCAGTTTATCGACAATTTTCTGCGCCAGACCGGGGTTCGCATTCCCGGTAAAGACCATTAAGTCAGCCACTTTCGCTACCCTTCTTTTGTTAGAGTCGGTCCCGGAGTTATGCGGTGCGTGATCCTGTTACTAATTCTGTTACTAATCCTATTACTACGTGATCCCACTGTACTAATCGGCTGTGGAAATGGCTGCTCTAAACGCATATCAGACCTTGCCTGAATCCCGAAGCTGAGGTGGCGGCTGATCTCATCGCGGCTGCTCTGCGACCTGTTACCCGGCGTCCAATACATCACATCTGTAGCCGTTTATAGCAACTTTTAAGGGCGCGTATACTCACACAGATACACTATAGATTACAAGTACTTATCGTAGGGCTCCGCACTGATTTCAACCACTGCACCGCTTTCGGCTGGTTATATTCGGCCATGCATGTCCTGGAATAGTGATCTGACCATTTTAACGCAGTGAGTGGTGCCTTAAACCACGATTGTCTTACTGGTGAATAATCAATATGGCTGGCTAGCAACTCCAGTCCGATCTGTCAGTTTGGGGCAGTGTTGGCAATTGAGAGTGCCAACCAGGCCTATCCCACAAACTCCCCATTTGCTATACCGCCGAAAAGTTCGATTTCGGTCTGCACCGCCGCACTGAAGTGATGAACCTGTTTTGGTTCCTCGCCTGCAAACTGCTCTGAAGACTGATTGATGAAAGCTCCCGGACCCGATGGGCGCCCCTTCCAGTTATCGAAAAGGGGAAGAGGGGCGTAATAAACGCTTTCCCTGCAGAGTAGTGGCAATATTGCATTGCATAATGATAATCATTATCATTCTTGGTTTGCAGTTGGTGTAAAGGCCAACTGTTTTACTGCAGGCAGCTTGTAAGGCCTGTCCAATATCTTTGGGGGGGATAGTCAATGCAAGATACTAAGAACAACCAAATATCGCGTAAATGTCCAGCGAGCGCCGCTCGCACCTTTGTGTCGGGGTGCTCATGGTTGATTGTTTCACCCCTGGTGCTGGCAGAAGCGACCGCAGTTGCAGGCCGGCAGTTGGAAGAAGTCACTGTAACGGGCAAATACACCATCAGTGAGCGAATCGATACTGCCACCGGTTTGGGGTTAACCCTGCACGAAACGCCGCAATCGGTCAGTGTTATCACTAGCGATAGAATTGCAGATCAGCACCTGCGTTCACTCACCGATGTAGTCAACAATGCTCCCGGCATATCGGCCAGGGGGCTCGACAGCTCGCGACAAACCTATTCGGCACGCGGGTTTCTCATCGATAATTACCAACTCGACGGTGTCCCTATTGCCTGGGCCGGTGGTGGAGAGGCTGGTGAGACCCTGTCCGATACGGCACTCTACGAACGGATTGAGGTGGTGCGTGGCGCCACCGGGCTATTGACGGGCGCCGGCAATCCCTCGGCGTCCATTAACCTGGTGCGAAAGCATGCAAACAGTGAAACGCTGACCGGCACGACTTCGGTTTCGGTGGGGCGGTGGGATACTTACAGGGTGACCGCCGATGTTAGTAACGCTCTGACGGGCGACGGCTCGGTGCGCGGGCGCCTGGTAGTCAACTACGAAGATGGCGATTCTTTTCGCGATCTGGCGGGTGACACTAAAGAGGTTTTTTACGGCACCATTGATGTCGATCTCACCAGTCGTACCCTGTTTCGTATGGGTGCCAGCTACCAGGACAATGACCCGACTGCCTCCACTTGGGGCGGTCTGGGGTCCTGGTACAGCGACGGTTCGCGAACAGACTGGGATCGCTCGACAACCGTTGGCGCCGACTGGACCTCCTGGGCTTCGACGGTTGAGAATTACTACGCAGAACTCGTGCACGAGTTTGGCAACGACTGGCGAGCCAAAATCAGTGTCAACCACAATATCAATGCCGGTGACCTGGATCTGGTGTTTCTCTTCGGCGTTATCGACAGAGAGACAGGGCTGGGTTTGAACGCTTCTCCCTACCGTGCGGATACCGAGCGTGAACAGACCAATATCAGCTTCCAGTTAAGCGGCACCTATGCTCTATTCGGGCGCGAGCACGATTTGACCGTCGGCGCCATTGACAGCAGTGAGGATAACGTCAGTGCCAGCTTTGCCAGAACTGATGTGGCAGCCGTGGGAAATTTCTTTGAGTGGGACGGCAGTTATCCCCAGCCTGTCTGGGGTGAGAGATCGACGAATGTCGATCTCTCCACCGACCAGTTCGGCGTATATGCGGCGACCCGCCTGTCACTGAGTGACAGCTTGAAAGTCATCCTCGGCGCCCGCGCCGCCGATTGGGAGCGCAGTGGTCTCAATTTCGGAAGTGCGGAGGACTTCGGTGATACCGGTGTGGTTATTCCCTATGCGGGGGTTTTATATGATCTGACGGCCCAGCATACGCTGTATGCCAGCTATACCGAGATTTTTCAGCCACAGGAGCAGCGGGATCGGAATTTAACCAACCTGGGTCCGATTATCGGCGAGAGTATGGAGGTCGGGCTGAAATCCCGATTTTTTGCAGAAGCTCTGCAAACCACCATCACTTACTTCGATATTCTGCAGGACAATCTGGCTCAGCCGGACGGCCCTGAGCTTGTGCTGGACAACGGCCAGCCGTTCCAGCCCTACAGGGGCACTGAAGGGGCGGAAAGTAAAGGTTATGAAATTGAAGTGGTCGGTCAATTGCTCGACGGCTGGGATATCAGCTTTAGCTATACCAACTTTACCGCGGAAGGTGCCGGGGGACAGCCGGTCAATACCCACCAGCCCGATGAGATGCTGAAACTCTATACGACTTACCGTTTTGCGGGGGATTGGGAGGGTCTCACCATTGCCGGCGGCGTTAACTGGCAGACCGACAACTATACGGATACTGTCAATCCCGTAACCGGGCAGCCCGAGCGGCTGAGGCAAGACGATTACAGTCTGGTGAGTCTGATGCTGCGCTACGATGTCAGCTCGCAGCTGGCGCTGCAGCTCAACGTGGATAACGCGCTGGATGAGACCTACTTCAACCAGATCGGTTTTTTCAGTCAGTCGGAATATGGCAGGCCCCGTGACATGATACTGTCTCTCAACTATCAGTTCTGATTCGTCTCGGCGGGGGAAGGGTTTTGCATAGTAATTGATAATGATTGTCGTTTGATATGGTGTCGGGCGGGACATTTGCGTTAAATTGTGCACCCGAATGCCTTCTGCCACTGAATTACAAACCATTGACACCAGCTACCGCGAACATCACGGTTGGCTGGTAGCATTGCTGCAGCGTCGCCTGGGCAATCAACCGGACGCGGCGGATCTGGCCCACGATGCCTTTACTCGGCTGCTTAAAGCAGGGGATACGGGGATTGGCTGGGGTGGAAGGATTCGAACCTTCGCATGACGGGATCAAAACCCGCTGCCTTACCGCTTGGCTACACCCCAGTAATTTGGGTTTATATCTGTCTTAACCCTGTCGGGTCTTACAGTGACTGTGTTGGGAGTAGGTCCAATAGCGGCGAGCGGTTGATGCCTCTGGCGACAAACCCGGGGATATGTGCCGGCCGCTGCGCCAATACCGCGTTTGCCTGTGCTGCCGATTCGAAGGCTGCAAATACACACGCGCCTGTTCCCGTCATCTGAGCCGGGCCGTGTTGTATCAGCCAGTTCAAGGCTTCATCCACCGCTGGATAAAGGCGTCTAACCAGGTTCTGACAGTCGTTACGACCGCCCTGCTCAAGAAAGGCCGCTACTGTAATGGCCGGTGTGTCTCTTGTCAATTCCTTATGGCAAAAAACCGAGGCCGTCGAGACGCTGCATTTCGGGGCCATTACCAGGAACCATTTTTCAGGCATATCAATGGCTTGCAGCTGGTCGCCGGTGCCCTCGGCCCAGGCGGTCCGGGCGCCGATAAATACCGGAATGTCGGCGCCCAGGCGGGCGCCGAGGCCGGCCAGGTCGGGGCCGCCAAGACCGCAGCGCCAGAGATGATTGAGGCCCACCAGGGCGCTGGCGGCATCGGAGCTGCCGCCGCCGATACCGCCGCCCATGGGCAGGCGTTTGTGCAGGTGAATATCAGCGCCGGACCGGCAGCCGGCCGCACTCTGCAGCGCCCGGGCCGCTTTGACCACCAGATTGTCCCGCGCCGGCAGTCCGGCCATCGCCGGCTGCAGGTGAATCTCGCCGTCGTCGCGCAGGCGCATATCCAGCTGATCGCCGTAGTCGAGTAACTGAAACAGCGTCTGCAGATTGTGGTAGCCGTCTGCTCTGCGCCCGAGAATATGCAGGAACAAATTGAGTTTGGCCGGAGCCATAATGCTGAGGTAGCGCATATCTCCAACTGCAGGGTTGACCGTGCCGCGCCAATCTACCTCAAAATCCAGTCACTAGTCACTAGTCACTAGTCACTAGTCACTAGTCACTAGTCACTAGTCACTAGTCACTAGTCACTGACCTCCCACTGCCTGATGATCAGTGTCAGTTTCAGCGGTTCGCGCAGTGCTATGATTTTGCCCGGCAGCTGCCACGGCCCCACCGCGCTGTAGCGGCTGTAGGACAGCTGCCAGCCGGATTGCTCCAGATAGGACAGGGCGCCGGCCGCGGTCTTGGCCTGGGCGGCTACCGGGCTGCGCGGGGCCGGGATGCCGCGCACCCAGTAGTAGAGATCGCGGATGGGCAGTTCCCAGCCGAGTGCGTCATAGATCAGTTCTTCCGGTGTGGTGGCCGACAGCGACGGCTGGCCGGCCTGTTCCAGGCTCACCTGCTGCCGGTCGCCGCGAATCCAGGTGGTGCCCTGGCCGAACGGCCCGCTGAGGCGGATGGCGTAGAGATCGGCGTGCTGATCCCAGTCGACATTGACGCTGCTGGCGTCCTTCGGCAGGCGCACGCCCAGTTTGCCCTGTAACTGCCAGGTCTGCAGTTGCGACAGCCGCGACTGGTAGTCGTCCCAGTTGTCGATGGGGGTTACAGGTCTGGGAGCGCTGGCGCATCCCGCCAGCAGCACCGGCAACAGCAGCAGGCAGTAGTGGCGCCAGCGGCGCTTGGGTATCACTCGCCGCTGCCCTCACTGGCCTGCCGCTGCAGTCTCTCAATGGTAGTGGTGATGGTGAGGCTGTCCGGGTTGAGGCGCAGCCCCTCTTGCCAGATCTCCCGCGCCTCCTGCTCGCGCCCCATCACCCACAGGACCTCGCCGAGGTGGGCGGCGATCTCGTGGTCGGGGAAGGCCTTCATGGCTTCGCGCAGGCGCAGCAGCGCCTCTTCGTAATTGCCGAGGCGGTACTGTACCCAGCCCATGCTGTCGATGATGGCCGGGTCGTCGGGGCGGATATCCAGCGCTTTGCTGATCAGTTCCAGCGCCTCCTCGTAGCGGTCGGTACGGTCGGCGAGGGTATAGCCGAGGGCGTTGAGGGCGGTGGCGTTATTGGGTTCGTACTTGAGAATGGTGCGCAGATCGCTCTCCAGCCTGTCCAGCAGGTCGCGCTGTTCGTTGACCATGGCGCGCGCATACAGCAGCTTGGCACTGGCGGGTTTTCGCGCCAGTGCGGCAGTCAGCACGGTGTCGGCCTGCTGCAGATGCCGATGCTGGCTCAGCACCTCCGCCTGCAGCAGATAGAAGCGCTCGGCCTGGCTGGGAAAGCGCTGGCGCAGTTCGTCGAGGCGGCTGCCGGCCTCGCTGAGCTTGTCCTGTCGCACCAGAATATCGGTGGACTGCAGCACCGCGGGCATGAAATCGGGCCCCGGTTGCACCTGCCAGTAGTGCTGCAGGGCGCGGTCGAAGTTTTGCGCCTCCTCTTCCAGGCGGCCGAGGTAGTAGTGCGCCGATGAGCGGCGATGGCCCAGGCTCAGCAGGCGCTCGAAGTATTTGCGCGCCTCGTCTTTGAGGCCGCGCTCGTTGCTCACCAGCGCCAGGGAAAACACCAGCTCCGGATCGTTGGGGGACTGCTCTACCAGCAGCGCGAACTGGCGGTGAGCCTGCTCCAGGTCGTAATTGGCCAGCAGGCGCGCGTACTGCAGGCGCAGGCGCTTGTTCTCGGGGAACTGCTGCAGCAACAGCAGCAGCCGCTCCAGGGCCTGCTCCGGCAGTTCCATCTGGTGCAGCAGTTTGGCCTCGAGGATGGCGGCGGGAATGTGGGTGCCTTCCAGCGCCAGTGCCTGGCGGGCACTGGCGAGGGCCTCATCCAGTTGCTGTTGCTGCTGCAGCAACAGGCCCTGACCGACCAGCAACTGTAGATTTTCCGGGTGCGACAACAACAGCTCCCGGTATTGCTCCAGCAGTGCTTCGCGCTGGGTATCGGTGGCCCGGGCGGCACGTGCGGCTATGGTCTGGAAGATGGGGGTGCTGCCCAGTTCCAGCAGCTGCCGGGACTGTTCGAAGGCTTCCTGCAGGCGCCCGGTCTGGGCCAGCTCGGTGGCGGCGATCATACGCGCCTCGCGGTTCTCCGGCTGCAGCTCGATCCACAACAGCGAGGTATTCAGGGCCGCCTGGCGGGCGTTGAGGAAGCGGGCGATACGGGTGGCGCGGGCGGTCACCCCGGGGTCGTGGGTTTTATGGGCCTGCTGGATATAGTTGCCGAGAGCGATATCGTAGCGCTCGCGGCTGCCGGCCATCTCCGCCACCAGCAGGGCATAGAGGGTCTCGGCGGGGAAGGGCCGGGCCGGTACTTCGATCACCGGCTCTGGCACGACTTCAACTGGCGCCTCAGTCACAGGTACCGGCGGTGGTGTCGAGCATCCGTAGAGGGTGAGGCTGCTGACAATGGCTGCGGCCAGAGCATGGATGGCTTTCATAGGGTATCGCTAGCGTTGCGCTTCCTAAGGGATTAAGGGGCCATTATAAGGCATGGGGGTGCGGTCCACGTAGTTAACAGTCTACGCAAATCAATCTACGTTCAATTATAGGTGGCGGGTCACTGCTGCACAGGGTTTTTGCCGACCGCCGGCTGTATAGGGGCGCTGCCGGTGCAGGGTAAGAAGTATTACCCGTGCACTGCGGCCCGGAATCGGCTGATTTTCCTTGCCAGCGATTTACAGGACCGGGAGAATGTCGCCTTTTGGCGCTCCCGCCGATGTTGTGCCGCCACGTTATAGAATGACGCGTTACACTAGATAGATCTGCGGGTTGACTCACAAGTTCCGTTTTCAATAGATATTTATGGCACTGCTGGCGTTCGGGATCAATCACAATACGGCATCGCTCGACTTGCGCGAGCGGGTGGCCTTTGCCCCTGAGCAGATGAGCGATGCACTGGAAGACGCGCGCCGCGCGGCGGCGCTGGAGGAGGTGGCGATCCTCTCCACCTGCAACCGCACGGAGATCTATGCCAACCTCCAGCACAGCGGCACTGAGCCGCCGCTGTTGCTGATGGAATGGCTGGTGCGATATCACAGCCTGTCGCTAAAAGACCTGGAAGCCTGTTATTACTGGCATCGCGACGATGCCGCTGTCCGCCATATGATGAAGGTGGCCAGCGGGCTCGACTCGCTGGTGCTGGGCGAACCGCAGATTCTCGGGCAGATGAAGTCCGCCTATGCCGTGGCCCACGGGGTGGGCACGGTGCGCGCGGCCCTGCACGGCGCCTTTCAGCAGGTGTTTACCGTCGCCAAGCGGGTGCGCACGGAAACGGCGATCGGCGAAAACCCGGTGTCGGTTGCCTATGCCGCGGTGAGCCTGGCCAGCCAGATTTTCTCCGACCTGAAGCAGGATACCGCGCTGCTGATCGGTGCCGGTGAGACCATTGAACTGGTGGCCCGGCACCTGTCGCAGCAGGGAGTCAAGAAAATCATTGTCGCCAACCGCACGCTGGGGCGCGCCAGGCAGCTGGCAGAGCACTTTGGTGCCGAAGCGATTTTGCTGGCGGATATCCCCGAGCAGTTGCATCGCGCCGATATCGTCGTGTCCTCCACCGCCAGCCAGTTGCCGCTGCTGGGCAAGGGTGCGGTGGAGTCGGCTCTGAAGCGGCGCAAGCACAAACCCATTTTTATGGTGGATATCGCCGTGCCGCGCGATATCGAGTCCGAAGTGGGTGAACTGGAGGATGTCTACCTGTATACGGTCGACGACCTGCGCGAAGTGATCGAAGCCAATCGCAAGACGCGCCGGGAGGCGGCGCTGAAAGCCGATACGATCATCGACCAGGGTGTGGCCATGTACCAGAGCGAGCTGCGCGCGCTCAATTCCGTGTCCACTATCAAAGCCTACCGCCGCAAGGCCGAAGTGCTGCGCGATGAAGAGCTGGCCAAGGCGCAGCGGCTGTTGGCATCGGGGACCGATCCGCAACAGGTGCTCAGTCAGCTGGCGCGCAACCTGACCAATAAGCTGCTGCACGCGCCGACGGCGAAACTGAAGCAGGCCAGCGCCACCGGCCGCAGCGATGTCATCGGTATTACCCAGGAGTTGTTTGAACTGACGAGCGACGATCTGGAAAAGGAAATCGTCAGTGCCAATGCAAGCGAGAAGTCATGAAAGCATCGATCTTGGAAAAGCTGGAAAGTCTGCAGGAACGCTACGACGAGGTGGGTGCACTGCTCAGCGACCCTGAAGTGATCGGCGACCAGAACCGGTTTCGCGATCTCTCCCGGGAATATGCCGAACTGGAGCCGGTAGTCAAATGTTATGCCCGCTACCGCCAACTGCTCGACGATATCGAGGAGGCCAGGCAACTGCTGAAAGACGGCGATGCCGATATGCGCGAGATGGCGCAGGAGGAATTGAAAAGCGGCGAGCAGCAACTCGCGCCGTTGGAACACGAACTGCAGACGCTGCTGTTGCCGCGAGACCCGAACGACGAAAAAAACGTGTTTCTGGAAATCCGCGCCGGCACCGGCGGCGACGAGGCGGCGATTTTCTCCGGTGACCTGTTCCGCATGTACGCCAAGTTTGCCGAGAACCGCGGCTGGCATATGGAAATTCTCAGCGAAAACGCCGGTGAGCACGGCGGCTACAAGGAAATCATCAGCCGCGTGGTCGGCCGCGGGGTCTATTCGCAGTTGAAGTTCGAATCCGGTGCCCACCGCGTGCAGCGGGTGCCGGAAACCGAATCCCAGGGGCGTATACACACCTCCGCCTGCACTGTGGCGGTGATGCCGGAGGCCGACGCAATGGAAGAGGTGGATATCAACAAGGCGGATCTGCGCATCGATACCTTTCGCGCCAGCGGTGCCGGCGGCCAGCACGTCAACAAAACCGACTCCGCCATCCGCATCACGCATATACCCACCGGCATTGTGGTGGAGTGTCAGGACGAGCGCTCCCAGCACAAAAACCGCGCCCGTGCCATGTCGCTGCTGGCGGCGCGCCTGAACGCCGTGCAGGAGGAGAGGGCGGCGCGGGAAATCGCCGACGAGCGCCGCAATCTGGTGGGCAGCGGCGACCGCTCTGAGCGCATCCGCACCTATAACTATCCCCAGGGCCGGGTCACCGATCACCGCATCAACCTGACGCTGTACAAACTGGCAGAAGTCATGGAGGGCAGTCTCGACGATGTGGTGCAGCCGCTGGTCAACGAATACCAGGCCGATCAACTGGCGGCACTGGCCGACTGAGTCGTGGCCACCATCGCCGAGTGCCTGCTGCGAGCGGCGCAACTGGCCGGGGTCAGCGACTCGCCGCGCCTCGATCTTGAAGTGCTGCTGGCCGCGGCGCTGGGCCGCGACCGCACTTACCTGTATACCTGGCCGCAGCGTCCGCTGAGCGATGCGCAGCAGGCGCTGTTCGACATGCATCTGGCGCGGCGCCGGGAGGGCTGCCCGATTGCCTATATCACCGGTGAGAAAGAGTTCTGGTCGCTGTCACTCAAGGTCGACAGTCACACACTGATTCCGCGACCGGAGACCGAATTGCTGGTTGAGCGCGCGCTGCAGCTGCTGCCGCCGGGCGCGCACGCGGTGGCCGACCTGGGTACCGGCAGCGGTGCCATCGCCCTGGCCCTGGCCTCTGAAAGGCCGCGCTGGCAGCTGCTGGCGCTGGACAAGTCCGCCGCGGCACTGGCGCTGGCCGAGTCGAATCGCCGCCGGCTGGGCCGGGAGAATGTCACTGTGCTGCGCGGCGACTGGCTGGCCGGTGTCGGCGCCGCCAGCCTCGATATGGCGGTGGCCAATCCGCCTTATATCGATGCCGGCGGCCCCCATCTGCGGCGCGGCGATGTGCGTTTTGAGCCGCGTTCGGCACTGGTGGCCGCAGCTTGCGGCCTGGGGGATATTATCTGCATTGCCGGCCAGGCGCGCACTTGCCTGAAAAGCGGCGGCTGGCTGCTGCTGGAACACGGCTTCGAGCAGGGCGCCCGGGTGCGGGAAATTCTCCGCCGCCAGGGCTTTGCGCAGATACAGACACAGGCGGATATGGCGGGGCTGGATCGCATAACCGAGGGACGGGCGCCGGGCTGAGTCGCGGCGTCCGGGAGCAAACTGATATGAACGACGACGAGTTACTGCGTTACAGCCGGCAAATTATGCTGGCGGAAATCGATGTGGAGGGGCAGGAGCGACTGCTGGAGTCCAGGGTATTGGTGGTCGGCCTGGGCGGGCTGGGCAGCCCGGTGGCCATGTACCTGGCCGCCGCCGGTGTCGGGCAGCTGGTGCTGGCCGACTTCGACCGCGTCGATCTCAGCAATCTGCAGCGCCAGATCGCCCACCGCAGCGACCGCCTCGGGGAAACCAAAGTTGCCTCCGCAGCCCAGACCCTGCTCGGCCTCAACCCCGGAATCGATGTCATTGCGCTGGAGTGCCGGCTCAGCGATCAGCGCCTGTCAATGGAGGTGGCGGCGGCCGATGTGGTGGTGGACTGCTCGGATAACTTCAGCACCCGCTTCGCCCTGAATCGTGCCTGTGTGGCACAGCGCACGCCGCTGGTGTCCGGTGCCGCCATTCGCCTCGAGGGGCAGGTGGCGGTGTTCGACAGCCGTATCGACGGCGCGCCCTGTTACCGCTGCCTCTACGACGTGGGCGAGGACGAGAATCTCAGTTGCGCCGAGAGTGGCGTGCTGGCGCCGCTGGTGGGTATCGTCGGCTCCGTGCAGGCCCTGGAAACGATCAAGCTGCTGGTGGGTTTTGGCGATGCGCTGGTCGGGCGCCTGCTGATTCTGGATGCCAAAACCATGGCCTGGACGGCGCTGAAACTGCCGCAGGACAAGCAGTGCCCGGTATGTGGGGTGGGAGAGAGCTGACGGTTTACCGTTGACAGCTTACAGCTGAGACCTGGGGCAAGGCAGATTTTGCTGTGGGCTGTATGCTGTAAGCTGTCAGCTTATTTTTCAGGAGAAAAGATGCCGGGCGCGCGTTACGACGTGGTGTTTTATGGGGAAATCATTCAGGGCTTTGATCGTGCCGATGTGAAAAGCCGCTTTGGCCGCGCCTTTTCGCTGGATGAGGCCACGGTCGAACGGGTGTTTGCCGCCAGCCAGCTGACCCTTAAATCCGATCTGGACCAGTTTGCGGCACAGAAATATCAACAGGCGCTGGCCGCCATCGGGGCGGCAGTGGCGATAGAGAGTCGCGCGCGACAGGCCGGCGGCGATACCGCAGCGGCCGCCGCTGCGCAAGCGGCCGGCGCGGCGGCGGTGGTGGATACTGTTGCCGATCATGCCGATCATGCCGATCATGCCGAGCGGGACGGCGGGGCTCGCGAAATGACGCTGGCATTTACCGGCAGCGGTGCCGAGTACTGCCGGATATGGTTTGTCAATCTACTGCTTACCCTGGCCACCCTGGGTATCTACTCGGCCTGGGCCAAAGTCAGCAGCAGGCAGTACCTCTACCAGCATACCCTGCTCGACGGTGTGCCGTTCGAGTACCTGGCCGGCCCGTTGCCGATATTGCGTGGCCAGATTGCCGTGATGGCCGGCTGTGTCGCCACGGCCCTGGCGGCAGATTTCTCTTATCTGGCAGCGGCTTTAGTGGCGGCTGTGCTGCTGGTGCCGCTGGCGCGGCTGGTGG
The DNA here is from genome assembly GCA_028280195.1 of Exilibacterium sp. Classification (GTDB taxonomy): domain Bacteria; phylum Pseudomonadota; class Gammaproteobacteria; order Pseudomonadales; family Cellvibrionaceae; genus Exilibacterium. The sequence goes on along the minus strand of JANQMH010000120.1, from coordinate 25,790 downwards.
TTGGCGCGCTGGCATTTCAGGCTCACAACAGCGCCTATCGCAATGTTCGCTGCAGTTTTCGCGGCACCTCTGCCGAGGCCGCGCGCGCGTATCTGGGCTGGCCGCTGCTGGCCTTGCTGAGCCTGGGCGCGCTGGCGCCGCAGGCCTTGCAGCGGCAGCAGGCGTTTTTCTGGGGCAGGCGCTACTATGGCAGCCGCGCATTTGCCTGCAGTGCCGAGCCGGCGGACTATATCGCGCCAATTGCGGTGGCCACATGTATCGCCCTGCCCGGTGGCCTGGCCAGCTATTTTCTACTGGATATCGCCATGGCGGCGGCGCTGGCGGTGGCGCTGGTCACCTATGTTGCCGCTGCCGCCTGCTTTGCAGCGCAGCGCGATATCATCGGCTTCAACAGTATTTCGCTCGGCGACTACCGCTGCAGGGCGCAGCTCGGTCTCAGACCCTATGCCGTATTGCTGGCGCAGAACACCCTGGGCATTGTGTTTACCCTGGGGCTTTACACACCGCTGGCGCGGGTGCGGCGCGCCCGCTACCTGTGCGACCATATGCGGGTGCTCGCCGCTGCCGATACCGACGACTTCATTGCCGCACAGCAGTGCCATATCGGTGCGTTTGCCGGCAGCGGTAGTGTTCTCGGCGCGGCGCTTGGGGAGGGATAGTGATACAGTCAATGGCGGTTTTTTTTACCCGCATTATGCAGCGCTGGTTGCCGGATGCTTTTTTATTTGCGGTGCTGCTGACCTTTGTGGTGTTGCTGCTCGGGGTGCTGGGTCGCGGCCACAGCCCCGCCGCCATGGTGCAGTTTTGGGGTGACGGTCTGTGGAATTTGCTGGCCTTCTCCATGCAGGTGTTGCTGACACTGGTGACCGGTCACGTGCTGGCTCAGGCGCCGCCGATCAGGCGCGGCCTCGGCGCCCTGGCCGCACTGGCGCGGTCACCGGGCCAGGCCATTGTGCTGATGACGCTGGTAGCGCTGGTTTGCTGCTGGATTAACTGGGGCTTCGGGCTGATTGCCGGCGCTCTGTTCGCGCGCGAAATGGCGTCGCGGGTCAAAGGGGTTCACTATCCGTTGCTGGTGGCCTCGGCCTACTCCGGTATGTTGATCTGGCACGCCGGGCTGTCCGGCTCGATTCCGCTGAAAATTGCCGTCGCCGAAGGCGGCGCCCTGGGGCAGCTGATGGGCGGCCAGTCGATACCGCTGGCGGCCACAATTTTCAGCTCACCGACACTGCTGATCTGCCTGGCGCTGCTGATTTCGCTGCCGCTGATCAACCGCCTGATGCTGCCGCCGCCGCATGCCGTAGTAGAGTTCCGGCCGCCGCAGTCCGCCGCCGCGGCCGATCAATTGCCGCCGCCGACCACGCCGGCGCAGAAACTGGAGCACAGCCGCGCGCTGTCACTGCTGCTCGGCGCCATGGGGGCCTATTATCTGTTCGACTATTTCAGCCGCGGCGGCAGTGTCGGCCTCAATATCGTCAACTTTTCGTTTCTGGTATTGGGGCTGCTGCTGCACCGCTCGGCGGCCGGTTATCTGGCGGCCCTGCGCCAGGCCATCGGTGGCTGCAGCGGTATCATTCTGCAGTTCCCGCTCTACGCCGGCATTATGGGTATGATGGTGGAGTCGGGTCTGGCAGCCGATATCAGCCAGTGGTTCGTCTCTGTCTCCACGGCGCAGACATTTCCGCTGCTGACTTTTCTGAGTGCCGGCATCGTCAACTTTTTCGTACCTTCGGGCGGCGGCCAGTGGGCGGTGCAGGCGCCCATTGTCATGCCCGCCGCCGAATCTCTGGGGGTGCCGCTGGAACGGGCGGCGATGGCGGTGGCTTTCGGCGACGCCTGGACCAATATGGTACAGCCGTTCTGGGCACTGCCCTTACTGGGTATTGCCGGCCTTGGCATCAAGGATATTATGGGCTATTGCACCGTCGCCCTGCTCTGGTCCGGGCTGGTGATTAGCGCCGGTATGTGGCTGTTCTACTGAATATCCGGCCGATACGGAACGGAAAAACCACTGCCATTTTCTGTATCTCTCCGCTATACTGTTTTTTTATACAGTATTTTATGCTTGCATGGAACCCAGGCGCGCTGCAACGGTGTCCGGCGATGTGGGGCCATTGTAAGGATTTGGCCGTTTACAGCGCGGGGTACGGTGATGACTGACGGCATAACAGGTGGGGGAAGGGGTTCAGGTCGGGTGCTGAAGGGGCGCGGTGCCCTGTCAAACCCGGCCAATCGCTTCGATCGCTATCACAGTGTCCGCGAGGACGACGGTTGGTCTGCAGTCAGGGTGGAGGATTCCGTGGCCACCCATGTGCGGCCGGAATATGCGAAGACGATTATCAGCGCCAATGCGTCCCCGGACCTGCCCTTCGAGCAGTCCATCAACCCTTACCGCGGCTGCGAACACGGCTGTGTCTACTGCTTTGCCCGGCCCACCCACGCCTATTGGGATCTGTCGCCGGGGCTGGATTTCGAGACCAAATTATTCTACAAACCCAATGCCGCCGAATTACTGGAAAAGCAGCTGCGCCGCCCGCGCTACCGCTGCAACACGCTGGTGCTCGGTACCAATACCGACCCCTACCAGCCGATCGAGAAGCACTACCGTATTACCCGCGCGCTGCTGCAGACACTGCAGCGTTTCAGGCACCCCCTGTCGATTGTCACCAAGGGCAGCCTGGTCGAGCGCGATATCGACATCCTGGCGCCGATGGCGCGGCAGCGGCTGTGCTCGGTTATGATCAGCATCACCACGCTGGACAGCGATTTGAAGCGCTCGCTGGAGCCGCGCGCAGCGGCACCCGAAGCGCGGCTCAAAACAGTGCAGCGCTTGCGTGAAGCGGGTATTCCGGTCGGCGTGTTGATGGCGCCGGTAATTCCCATGATCAACGATATGGAAATTGAGAAGCTGTTGCAGTGCTGCCGCGAGGCCGGCGCCGAAGCGGCCAATTATGTCCTGCTGCGCCTGCCGCTGGAGGTGAAAGACCTTTTTTACGAATGGTTGCGGGCGCATTTTCCGGACCGCGCCGGGCATGTTATCAGCCTGATACGGCAGAGCCGCGGCGGCGGCGACTATCGGGCCGAATTCGGTACCCGTATGCGCGGCACCGGGGTCTACGCCGAACTGATCGCCAGGCGCTTTGCCGTGGCCGGCAAGAAACTCGGCCTCAGTGGGCGGCCCGAGCGGCAGCTGGACTGCTCGCTGTTCCGGGTTCCCGCCGAGGCGGAGTCCGCCGGTCAATTGAACTTGCTATGAAGTGAGCAAAGCCGGTAGTGCTGTCCCGGTTTTCCACACCCGCACCGGGATCGGCGGCGGGACGAGTCGCATTGATGCGGTCATATTGCACAGATGTACCATTTCCGCTACTCGAAAAAACCAACTCGGCTCTGGTTGCAGACTCTGCTTGTATAGGGGAACCGCGGTTGTACAGGGAGGCCATTTTTCAGCAAGAATGGTGGATTTTTAAGCAGGCGGAACTGTCAGTCGCAGAAATGACTCAAACAGCAATAGTGTTGATCCGCCATCCAAGGTAATATTGGCGGTTTTAAAATTTGAATAATTGCAAGTTGTAGTGAGGGGACCTTATTGTGAGCCGTAAAAAAAATCGGGGGCAGGGCGATGACAGCTCGGATATCGACCTGACTCCGATGCTGGATGTCGTGTTCATTATGTTGATTTTCTTTATCGTCACGGCGTCTTTTATCAAAGAGTCCGCTATCGATCTGAATGTCCCGGAGGAGCAGGAAAACCCGCCGCCGCCGGACCCCGACAAGCAGAACATTCTTATCACCGTGACCGGTAACAATGAAATCTGGCTGGAACAGCGCCGTATTGACGTGCGTGCCGTGCGCGCCAATATCGAGCGGCTGCACGCTGAATTCCCCCAGGGTATTGTCATTGTCAAGGCTGACGAAAACTCCGAAGCCGCGACTTTCGTCTCCATCGCCGACGCCGCCCGGGAGGCCGGTGTCAACCAGGTTTCGCTGGTGGCGACGGCGGAGTAAGTCGGATTGCTGCCAGGCGGGGTCCTGCCACATGCGACCTCACTGGCGGTCACTTCTTCCCGGCCTGCCGATGCCTTTCAACGCAGCAGCTGTACCAGCCGGGTACGCCTCCCGAACGCGGCGGCGCCGGCTTCAGCGCTGAATTTTTCCCGCAGGGTAGGACTCATAAGCGCCTCGAACTGTTGCCGGCTGATATGAATCAGGTGCTCGTGGTCACCGGCCTCCATCCAGATATCGTCGACTTCCAGTAACTGCTCGTCCCAGATCACGTTAATACCGTAGGCCTGCCCCAAGGCCGGCACGGCGCCGTGGGCACAATCGACGAAGAGATCACCCAGTTCCTCTTCGTCGGCGAGTTCGAGATGGCGGTCGAAAATCTGGTTGAGGGTGTGGCGCCTGACTTTATTGGTCGAGGGAACCACCGCCACGGTGTAGTAGAAATCCTCGTCGCGAAACACGACGCCTTTGGCGAGGTTGCGAAAAGGTACCCGCGCGGCACAGGCGGTGTTGTGCGAGCCTTCCGAGTACTCATGCCGCAGCAGATCGAAATGAATGCGTTGGGAATTGAGATAATTCTCCAGCGTCAGGGCAATACCCATGGCCATACCTCCCACTGTTGTGAAGCAGCTGCGGCGCAGCGGCCGCCAGATGCAGATAGCTGTACCTGTAAGTATAAGAGCTGCTGGAGGCCGGGTTAGTACGATCTATTATAGATTGACGGCCATTTAGTCCCGCCGGCGCGAACGCTTAGATGACCATGACTTCCAGCGTGGGGAAGCCATTGAATTCGGTGCTGCAGGCGCTGACATAGGCGCCGGCGCTGCGGATATAGATCAGGTCGCCCTCGTCGAGGTTTTCCGGCAGCAGATGACCGGTGAGACAGACGTCGACGGAGTCACAGGTGGGGCCGGCCACAGTCCAGGGCACCGGCTTGCCGTCGCGCTCGGTGTCGATCACATAAGGTATGCCGTCTTTCATTTCCATCAGGCCGCTGTAGAAGCCCGCATCGAGATACAGCCAGCGCTCCTGGTTACTGCGCCGGGTGGCGCCCACCACACTGGCCACCAGGCAGCCGGCCTCGGCCACCAGAAAGCGGCCCGGTTCGGCGATCACCTGCAGCGGTCGCTCGAGCCGCGCCAGCCCCCGGTTGATGACCCCGGCGATTTCGCCGATGGCGGGTATGGGCTCACCCATACGCACCGGGAAACCGCCGCCCAGATCGAGAAAGCGCGGCTCGAGGCCGGCTTTGGCAAAATCATCGAGTACTTTGCCGGCAGCTTCAATGCCCTCGCGCCAATTGGTGGTATTGGTGCACTGAGAGCCGACATGAAAGGTCACGCCGGCCAGGTCGGCGCCGAGCCTGACTGCTTCGGCGATAATGGTTTCGATATCTTCGCAGTGGGCGCCGAACTTGCCGGAAAGCGGGCAGCCGGCGCCCTCGTTAGTGGTATAAATACGCAGGTACAACTTGGCATCGGCCTTAATCTGGTGAACCTTGCGCAGTTCCTCGATACTGTCGATGGCGAACCACTCTACCCCCGCCTCGGCGGCGAAGGCGATATGGCTGCGGGGTTTGACCGGGTTGCTGAACAGCACTTCGGCCGGCCGCACACCCAGGGGCAGTAGCAGCTCGAGTTCCCGGCGCGAAGCAATTTCGAAATTGACCCCCTCTGCCAGCAGGGCGCTGAGAATACGCGGATCGGGGTTGGCTTTGACGGCAAAATGGGGTGTAACGCCGGGCAGGGCCGCCTTGAACTGGCGCGCGCGGTCGCGCACCACCGCCGAATCCATCAACAGAAAGGGGCCCTGGTAACCGCCGCGCAGCACATTCAGCAGAGAGTTCTGGGCAAATTCCAGTGGCTGGTGCTGTTCAGACCGGACCACACTGACATCTTGACAACCCATTTTCGGCCCCTGTCGCTTTTATTTCAGGCTAATACTACTATTTCAGACTACTACTACTGTTTCAAACCAATACTACGGCAGGAAACCATCAGTTTGTATGGTCAAAGTGGGCAATTTGATAGATAATTTATAGCAGTTTGAAGATAAAGTATGTCAAATCGGCGAAATGAACACCCTTGACGAACAATTGCTGGCACTGTTGTCGGCCAACAGCCGCGAGAGTGTTACGGTGTTGGCGCAGAAATTGGGCGTCAGCCGTTCCACGGTGCAGGAACGTATGCGCAGGCTGGAGAAACAGCGGGTCATTCAGGGTTATACCATCCGTTATACCGCCGATTATCTGAGTACGCGGGTGGTTGCCCATGTACTGATCGACACCGATCAGAAGCAGACCGCGCAGCTGAATCGCCAGATAGAGAAAATGGTTGCCGTCAAAGCGCTCTATTCCATTAGTGGCGAATACGATATTTTTGCCGTGGTGCAGGAAGAGACTACCGCGGCGCTGGATCGCCAGCTCGACAAACTGGCTGCCCTCGCGGGTGTGCGCCGCACCCTGACATCTGTCGTGCTGTCGAAAAAGTTTGAGCGCTGAACCCGGCTGCCGGCGCGCCGGGCGAAAATGCGCGGCTCATTGCCCCGGGCCTGCTCAAGCCTTCAGATCCTGGGCGGCGATGGCAGCGAGCAGAGCCAGGCTGACGATCAGTGTGATTGACATAATCATTGCAGTATCCTCGTTGGTGTGGGTTGCCGTTTTGTGTGAATCTGGAGAAACAGTTTACGGATCTGGCCTCAAAGTTGGTTCAAGGACGGTAAAGAAGTGTTTTGAATCGGGAGGGAATGTAAAGGGGGTATCCCGTTGATTATCCGACATCAGGAAAAAGTTTGCTCGCCGCAGCGGCTGCGGGAGGGTTTTGAAGCGCTGGGCTATATCTGCAGTGACGCCATTGCCACTGCCATGTATCTAGCCTGCCAGCTGCAGAAGCCCATTCTGGTGGAAGGCCCGCCCGGTGTCGGCAAAACCGAGCTGGCAAAAAAAACCGCCGAGTACCTGGCGGCACCCCTTATCCGCCTGCAGTGCTACGAGGGGCTGGATGAGGTCAAGGCGCTTTACGAGTGGAAATACGGCAAGCAGCTGCTCTATACCCAGGTGCTGAAGGATCAACTCGGCGATGTCCTGCGCGGCGCGCGCGGGCTGGAAGAATCAGTCAAGCGCCTGCACCAGTTCGGCGATATCTTTTACTCGCAGGCGTTTCTCGAGGCGCGACCGCTGCTGCAGACCCTGCAGGCCGAGAACGGCGCCATACTGCTGGTTGACGAAATCGACAAGGCCGATCAGGAGTTCGAGGCTTTTCTGCTGGAGCTGTTGTCCGACTACCAGGTGTCTATACCGGAGATCGGCACCATCAAAGCCAAGTCCGTGCCCATCGTGCTGCTCACCAGTAATAACACCCGCGAGTTGGGCGATGCTCTCAAGCGCCGCTGCCTGCACCTTTACATTCCGTTTCCAGAACCGGCTCTGGAAGACAGAATTATCGCTGCGCAAGTGCCGCAGATAGACCGGCAGCTGCGCGAGCAGTTGATTCACTTTGTCGACCAGCTGCGCGGCATGGCCTTGAAAAAGGCCCCGGCCATCAGCGAGACCATCGACTGGGCCAGGGCGCTGTTGCTGCTGAATGTCGAATCGCTCGATCGGCCCTGGGTGCAGGGCACGCTCAATTTGTTGCTCAAATACCAGGAGGATATCGAGGTTGTCGAACCCGAACTCAAGCGTCTGCTGGGCCCTTGAGGCGGCGCGTTTTGGCGCCGGGCAGAGATAATGCAGCAGGTCCTGGGCGAGTTTATTGCCGCGCTGCGCCAGGCCGGTGTGGCGGTGTCGCCGGTCGAGACGCTGGACGCCCTGCACGCCATGCAGATGGTCGGAGTGGCTGATCGCGCGCGCCTGAAGCTGGCGCTGGGGCTGGTATTGGCCAAATCACGGCAACATAAAAATCTCTACGGGCAATTGTTTGAACAGTATTTTCGCGCTCTCGGCAGCGGTGAAGACAATGCTGGCGGCGATCGACCCGAGCAGCTGCCGGCCGCAGATGCCGCCGGCGGCGATATCGCCGCGATAGCGTCACCACTGGGGCAGCTGTTGCTGCGCGACGACGCCGCCGGGCTGTCACTGGCGATAGCCGATGCCGCCAGGCGTGAAGGCGTCAGGGATATCCAGGTGTTCACGCAGAAAAGCCGCTACAGTTACGCAGTACTGCAGCGGCTCGGCATGGACGGCCTGAATCGTGAACTGAACCAGTTGCGCGGGCAGACCCCCGGTGTGGCGCAACAGCATGTGCTGGCGCTGTTGCAGCGCCGCCGCCAGCGCCTGATCGATCGGGTGCGCGACCATGTCGAGCAGCAGTATCTGCTGTTTGCCGAACAACAGGGGCAGCGCCTGCAGGACGATGCGCTGCAGCAAATCAAACTCACCCATATCGATATCCAGCACTACCGGCGCATGACCCGGCTGGTGCAGAAGGCGGCCAAGTTGCTGGCCTCGCAGCACGGCCGGCGCCGCAAACAGGCCAGGCGCGGCCTGCTGGATGTGCGCAAGACCATCGCTGCCAACGCGGCATTTGACGGTGTGCAGTTTCACACACGCTGGAAATCGGTGCGTATAGACCGGCCCAAGCTGGTGGCCATCTGCGATGTCAGCGGTTCGGTCAGCCGCGTGGCCCGCTTTCTGCTGCTGTTTCTTTACAGCCTGCAGGATGTGCTGCCGCGGGTCAGATCTTTTGTGTTTACCTCGGTGCTGACGGAAGTGACTGACTGTTTCCGCAGCAGCGACGTGCAGGCCGCGGTGGCGGAGGTACTGCGCCAGTGGGGCAATATGTCGACCGACTACGGGCGCGCGCTGACCGATCTGCAGGCGCAGCTGCTGGGCGATATCGATCGCAAGACCACTGTCATGATGCTCGGCGATGCGCGCAATAATCACGGCGACGGCAATGTCGCGGTATGGCAGCAGGTCTACCGCCGCAGCCGCCGGGTGATATGGCTGAACCCGGAAAGCCGCGCCAGTTGGGATAGCGGTGATTCCATTATCAGTCAATATGCGCCGTACTGCTCGCAACTGGAACCGTGCAATTCGCTGCGCGACCTGACCCGTATTCTCAGCCGCCTGTTGAAATACAGCTGAGCGGCCTCACAGCAGTTTGATATTGTCGAGAAAAACCGTTTGCGCCTCGGGCGGCCGGTGCGCGAACCAGATCAGCGTCTGAATACTGTCCATATCCATGCTGCGGTGTTGCGGCCCTGTGCGAATTTGCTGCAGGTCAATGGTATAGCGGTTAATGCCCGGCGAGACCTGCAGTTGTCTGTTAAAGCGATCGTCGTATTCGTTGTTGTGGCGGCTGTCGTGGATGCGCAGGGACAGGTTCAGCGGCGCCGCGGCCGGTGAAAATATCTCGAAGTACAGCGCCCGGTAGCCGCGCCAGTCGGGGTAGACCGGCCTGATCGACATGCCCGGCCAACTGCTGTGGCGGGCCAGGGTCAGGCGGGCTACCCGCGATCGGTTTTGTTGCCAGGCCGCGGGAGCCGGCACCAGTGCCAGTTCACCACCGCCACCGGCGCGGGCAAAGTGCCTGATGACAGGGGATTCGAAGGCGGCGATAGTGGGAAACAGGCGGTCGCGCTCGAGCTGCCGCTGCCACCACAGCGCCGGCTGGGTAAAGCTGGCCGCCAGCAATGCCAGCCCGGCAATGGTGGCCGCCGCGCGCAGGCGCGGGTCGTGGCGCCGCGGTACGGCCGCCAGCACGCACAGCCCGATGCCGACGCCGGCCATATTCAGCCACAGGTCTTTGCAGGAGGCCTGGCGGCCGATATGGGACTGGACAAATTCCACAGCCAGGCCCAATAGCAGGCATAAAACCACAAACAGCGGCGCCCGGGGCGCGCTCAGTGGCGGGCGCGGGGCGCTCAGCAGCGGCAGTACAGAGACTGTCAGCAGTGCAAATACGGCGGCGTGTCCCGAGTTTTGCAGCGTCAGCATAAACGGGTCGGCGGCCGGCAGCTGCACCGCCAGTAGCAGGGCACCGACAAGGGCCGGCGCCCCGAAAAGAATCAACAGGCGCGCGCCGCCCGCAAGTGATGAGTTTTTCACGCTGCCGGTTTTCCACTCCCGATTTTTTCAGCCTGGTTTTATCATTCCGATTGTCTTATCCCGATCGTTTCACCGCCGTCTCACCTGCCCGGCCCGTGGCTGCAGTGCGGGCGGCAACAGCCGTCGCACTATCGCAGCTGTGCCTCCAGCCCGTGTTCGGCAGTCTGCGCCAGTATTTTACGCCGGCTGAGGGCATTGAGCCGGTGCGACAGGCAGATGGCGGCAGCTGTCAGGCCCACAACCAGCCCCACCCAAAAGCCCTTCGCCTGCCAGGGCTCGCCAAACCATTCGGTCATTCCCAGGCTGTAGCCCAGCGGCAGGCCCAGTATCCAGAAAGCGACAACGGTAACCAGCATCGGCACCGCAGTATCTTTGTAACCGCGCAGCGCCCCCACACAGGTGACCTGTACCGCATCGGTCAACTGGAAAACCGCCGCCAGGATCAACAGCTCTGCGGCCAGCCGCTGTACCTCGGTTTCCGGGGTATACCAGGCGACGATGGTATCGCGAAACAGCCACAGCGCCAGGGCGCTGGTGGTGCCGTAAACCAGTGCCAGGCCAATTCCGGCAAAGGAGGAAAAACGCGCGGCGACAGGCTGTGCTGCGCCGACCAGAAAGCCGACCCTGATGGTCATGGCCAGCCCCAGGCTGAGCGGCACCATAAACACCAGCGAGGCAATGTTGAGTGCGATTTGATGTGAAGCCACGATAACCGCGCCGTAGACTGCCAAAAACAACGCGATTACCGAAAACATGCTGGATTCCACCAGAAACGTGCAGCCGATCGGCACACCGAGTTTCAGCAGCGCCTTCACCCGCTGCCAGTCCGGCCGGTGAAAATGCTTGAACAGCCGGGTGCTGCGAAAGCCCCTGGCAAAAGCCACCTGGCCGGCCATGGTGAAAAAGCTGACCCACATCGCCACCATGCTGGCCCAGCCACAGCCTACACCGCCCATGGCGGGGAAGCCGAATTTACCGTAAATCAGCACGTAGTTAAGCGGCGCGTTGACCGCCAGGCTGACAATGGTGGCAATCATCGCCGGGCGGGTCAGCGACAGGCCGTCGGCGTAGGCCCGCAGCACATTGAAAAGCAGAATGCCGGGCATACCGAACGCGACTGCGTACAGATAGCCCGAGGCTATCGGCCGGATCTCGTCGTTGACCCCGATCCAGCGCAGTACCGGATCGATATTGATCAGCAACAGCATAATCAGCACGCTGGTTACCAGGGCGATACAAAAGGCCTGGTAAACGGCGGGCGCAATCTGCTCGTCCCGCCCCGCCCCCCTGGCCTGGGCGACAGTGGGAGTCAGCGCCATCAATACGCCCAGGGAAAACAGAAAAACCGGAATCCACAGGCTGACGCCGATGGATACGCCGGCGAGGTCCTGGGCGCTGGCGCGGCCCGACATGATGGTATCCAGTACACCGGTGGCCATCTGCAGCAGCTGGGTGACGACGATTGGGCCGCCGATAACCGCCAGTACCCGGATTTCGCCCCGCAGGCGCTGCTTCAGGGGCAGCGTCGCCGGCAGAATGGGTTGATGTTCCTGATCCATGATTCTCTCTATCACCAAGGTTTTTGGCTGGCTTTTTCAATGCTTTTCGCAGTGCAAACACACAACGCCGTATGACGCGCTATGCGCGCCTCGGAAAATATGAAAGAGAGGTTGGGCTTAGCGGTCAGTCGCGCAGTTAACGGCGCAGCTTTGGAAAAGGCTTGGGGGACTTCACGATTTTACGTCCTTACCTGATAAGCATATCTGCCAGCACAAGTATGACAGTACTGTCATAGTATCACCCGTATCGAGGTGCAAAACTCATCGCCAAGCGGTGCCACACTCGTTCCGGATGTGAGAATTCTAGACGGCTTTGGTGTTTTTTGGAACCACTTTTTTTGTGTCATTGTGTTACGCAATTGCGTTAATAATGCAGTGAGAGTCCCGCTTACCCCGCAGGAGAGCGGGTATTGTCATGGTTGTTCAGTTCTTTAAATAGTGTGGCGCTATGGAAGTATTCGTGGCAAAGGCCTGAATAAAATCCCGTGCAACTTTGGGCAGTGACTTCCAGCGCCGCGACGCCCAGCCAAACACCACCGGCGGCAGGTCATCAATCGGGATAATGGCGATGTCGTGCTGGCGCGCCAGCTGTTCGGCGTGCAGCGCCGGTGTTACGGCACAGCCGAGGCCCATACTGGCAAACAGGATGGCGGTATCCCAATCGTCGACCGTAGTCGATGCCTCCAGTTGAATGCCGGCGTCCAGCAGCAGTGACTCGAGTTGATGCTGCGAGGTCGACGACTCTTTCAGGCGGATATAGGGAATGTTGCGCAGATCCTGCAGCGCCATGCTGTCCTTCCTGCTCCAGCTGTCGCTCTGCTGGGCCACCAGTACCCAGGGCATCTCTACTACCGGGCGCTGCTCCAGGCCGCGAATCGGCGCGCCCATGGTGACGAAGGCCAGGTCGGCCTGCTCGCTGCGCAGCGCATCGATACAGCGGCGGTGGGAATTGGCAGAGTGGAACTGCAACTGCACCTGCGGGTAGAGGCGGCGAAAGGCGCTGACCACATCGGTCATAAAGTGCCTGACCGTGGTGCCGCCGGTGGTAATGCCCAGGGTACCTGCCTCGCCGGCCTGTAGTTGCCTGACCTGGCGTACCCCCAGTTTTATACTGCCGAGCCCTTCCACCACATTGTCGTAAAACAGCCTGCCCGCCTGGGTGACCGAGACGCCGCGGGCGCGTCGCTCCAGTAGCGGCATACCCAGTTCGCTCTCCAGGCGGGTGATATGCTGGCTCACGGCGGGCTGGGTGCAACCGAGTTCACGCGCCACGGCGCTGAGGTTTTCCGCCTGGCAGACGGCGACAAAAATTTCCAGGTCATCGAGAGTCAAAAGATATCCCGCCTCGGTTTGTCCATGTGAGAGTTCTAAGTGAAAACTAAGGGAAGCCTATAAAACCCTATAATTGACTATGATCTTAGCATAAACCATTCTCCCTCTCAGGCCAAAGGCAGTAGGCCAGAGACAGTGGTGGTAAGCGTTCACAGGAGGCGCAATATGCAACAGATACGAGCGATGCGGGTACCGGATATTATCGACCGCAAGGCGGGCGGCAAGCTGGTGATGCTGACTGCTTATGATTTCACCATGGCCCGCCTGCTGGACCGGCACGCCGATATATTGCTGGTAGGGGATACCCTGGGCTGTGTGGTGCAGGGGCACGATACGACGTTGAAAGTGACTCTCGAGCAAATGATTTACCACGCTGGCATGGTCAGCCGGGGTGCGGATCGGGCCCTGGTGGTGGCGGACCTGCCGTTTGGCACCTATCAGCAGGGGCCGCCGCAGGCACTGCAGGCTGCGCTGCGGCTGGTCAAAGAAAGCGATGTCAGCGCGGTGAAGCTGGAGGGGGGCGAAAGTGTCTGCGAGTCGGTGAGGGCGATAACCGCCGCCGGTATTCCGGTGATGGCGCATTTGGGACTGACACCGCAGTCGTTTCATGCCTTTGGCGGCAATAAAGTACAGGGCCGGGACGCGCAATCCGCCGCCCGCCTGCAGCGCGACGCGCTGGCGCTGCAGCAGGCGGGCGCCTTCGCACTGGTGCTGGAGGCGATACCGGCGGCACTGGCGCAGGAGGTCAGCCGCAGGCTTGCCATTCCGACGATCGGTATCGGCGCCGGCCCGCATTGCGACGGTCAGGTGTTGGTGATTAACGATATGATCGGTTTGAACAGCAGTCGCGCGCCGATGAAATTCAATAAGGAGTTTTGTGCTGTCAGAGAGGCTATCGATCGGGCGGCTGCCGAGTTTGCCGGCGAGGTGCGGTGCGGGGCTTTTCCCGCGCCGGAGAATAGTTATGCGGCGGTGGTCGGGGGGTAGCTTGGTGCCACGCTGGAAGATCGGGCTTCGCAGCAGGTTTGCGCCGGGGGGTACTGTTTTAGGCCCCACAAGGAGGGATTCTGGTCCCTCACCCGGGAGGTTCGCGATATGAACCAAGGGATGGCTAAACTTCAGTCGAAGCTCAATAGGCTCGCGGAGGAAATATCATCAGCCTCAACCAATGATGCAAAAAAGGAACTGGCCGACAAATAGTGCCTTGTACGTACAAGGTTAGGCCTGTATCGGTAAATTGCTTGTGACTATGGATAGATTCACAATACTTGCCGAATCAGAGTTAAAACTACTGTTAAATCAAAAAGTTAAGTAGGTCTACGGCCAACCATAAGCACCTGCTCATTAGTAAATAAATGCAAAATATTTGCATAGATTGTGCCATGGCACTATCATTGCGCAAAAATTATACGTATTGTAATTAAGTCGGACTCGGACTGTGCAGGCACAAAGGCTAGCAGTTAAGTGCTGTACCGAGAAGCGGCATGGAAGTGGGGGTTGTGGTTTTACTGATTTGCACTTCAAGGCACTGGCTTTTTCCCTAAAAAGGCTAGCCTTATGCGAAGCGCGAATATCTTGCAATCGGCTTTTCTCCCAGCAATCGCCAGTATACCTCCGGCTTAAATCTGACTTGATGATATTGTTTTCGCCAACTTGGTTTGTTGAGCTGAATAACCATGTTGCTGCGTAAATATATTGTTACACCGAGTGAGAGATCCAAGGAAAATATATTGAGCTTCAAGGAATTGCCACCTCCATTGGCACCACATCCGAAGCGACACGGTGAGCTGATACTGCTGTCAATTGGCGGCGAAAGGGTACGGGAAACGGCCGGTCTGGGTCGCTACAACTCTTTGTTTGAGCTGGATTACAACATCTGTGGAGTTCTACCAGATGTTAACAACATAGGATACCACGAGAGAGAGGATAATTTTCCCGACAGCTGGGGCGGGCTTAAGCATTGCCACGTCATTTTTAAGGGCATAAAGCGGCCGTTTCAGGAGAAAGGACTTGACGGCAGTGTCTATGTTTATGTCGCTAGCCCTCGGTATGTGTATAAGTATGAGCCGCATATGGTTTGTGTCGCAAAACGCATAAAAGCGCCGCTCAATGCAGTATTTGCAACTTATGTGAAGTTTGACCACAATTTAGATAACGGAGAAGTTATATCCTGGGAGTGGGTTGTTGCCGACAAAGAGCAGCCTCAGTATCCAGAAAACTATGCGAATAGATATGATGAAAAGGTATGGGAAAATGGATAATCTTGCGAAAAGACTTGAAGGTCAGTTTGGTGCCACTCTCTCTGATCACTTCGTGAAAAAGGCTTCTTACAACCATTCTATGGACTGCCTTGAATATGTATCTGTTAACGACATCACTGTATCTGACAGAATAGATGATTTTTTGACACTCATAAAAAGCTATGACCAATCTGAAGTTGTTGGATTTAAGCTGAAAGGATTTCGGTATATTTTCAAAGAAATCATACAACCAATTTGCCAGCTGGATGACGAAGATTTCAATCCCCTCATTGATGTCATGAAGAACCTATTCACAAGAGTGGGTGATGATGTCTTTGTTGATAAGGAAAAAAGAACGTCTGCTTATCGCCTCGCTATAGAAATAACAAAAAGAGACCGCGTAAACCTACCGGATAATTTGAACATCGCTGCTTGAGGCTGAATCGCAAGGAAGCGAGAATAAAAAGGTGTCTCTATGGCTGATTTTGGCATCATAATAGCTATCGTTATTGGGGCGCTGGTGTGTCCGGTTCTGAGATGCTGTCAACCACGGCAAATAAAAAATGAATAAGTGGATAGTGGCTACAACTGCACTTTCAAAAACCGCCCGAATCGTTGCATGTCGCTCGCTATCCCTCATAGACTGGGGGCGCTCCAGCCAAATTAGACCACTACACATAGAGGCCTTGCAAAACCTGCCAGCGCCCAGTCTCCTATATAATAAATAACGAACCCAGTTATCAGCCGCCAGCGAGGCCGGATCGTGCAGTATAAGAAAATCACTTCCCCGCAACGAAAAAACATCGCCCTGGTCGCCCATGACAATCGCAAGCCGGCTATGATCGACTGGTGCCGCCGGCACGGCGACAGGCTTCGGCAGCACAACCTCTACGCCACGGGTACCACCGGAGCCAGGGTCGAAGCGGCTGCGGGGCTGACCATCGACAAATTGATCAGCGGCCCGATGGGCGGCGATCAGCAGCTCGGTGCCATGATCAGCGAGGGCAGGGTGGACCTGCTGATTTTTTTCTGGGACCCCTTCGAGCCCCTGCCCCACGATCCCGACGTCAAAGCCCTGCTGCGGATTGCCGCCGTGTGGAATATTCCGGTGGCCTGCAATCAGAGCACGGCCGATATGCTGATGGCCTCGCCGCTGCTGGAGCAGGCCTATACCCGCGAGGTGCCGGACTATACGGGTTATCTGGCGCGGCGAACCGGCGACTGACCCTATCCCGACAGGAGGAACCGACAGTGTCGGAAATGCGAATTGAACGCGACAGCATGGGTGAACTGGCGGTGCCCGGCGATGCACTTTACGGTGCGCAGACCCAGCGCGCCATCGATAACTTCCCCATTAGCGGCCAGGCCATGCCGCGCTCGTTTATTCGCGCACTGCTGCTGGCCAAAGCCGCGGCGGCCAGAGCCAATGCCGCGCTGGAGCAGCTGCCGGCGCCGCTGGGCGAGGCAATTTTCCAGGCCTGCCGCCAGCTGCTGGACGGCGATTTTATGCAGCACTTCCCGGTAGATGTATTTCAGACCGGCTCGGGCACCAGCTCCAATATGAATGCCAATGAAGTGGTGGCGACCCTGGCGGCGCGAATTCTCAATGCCGATGTCAGTGCCAATGACCACGTCAACTGCGGCCAGAGCAGTAACGATATTATCCCGACTGCCATCCATGTCAGTGCCAGCCTGGATCTGCAGCACGATTTACTGCCGGCGCTGCAGCACCTGGCTGCGGCGATCGAGGCCAAGGGCAAAACACTGGACGCCTACGTAAAAACCGGGCGCACCCACCTGATGGATGCCATGCCGGTGCGCCTGAGTCAGTCACTGTCGGGCTGGGCACAGCAGATTCGGCAGAATATTGCCCACCTGCAGGCGCTGCAGCCGGATCTGGCGCGACTGGCACAGGGCGGTACCGCGGTGGGCACCGGCGTCAATGCCCACCCGCAGTTTGCATCGCGTTTCTGTATCGAGCTGAGCGATATGACGGCTGTGGGTTTTTCTCCCTGCGAGAACTTCTTTGCCGCCATCGGTTCACAGGATACCGCCGTGGCCCTGTCCGGCCAGCTGAAAACCACAGCCGTATCGCTGATGAAGATCGCCAATGACCTGCGCTGGATGAATTCGGGGCCGCTGGCGGGGCTGGGTGAAATCGAGCTGCAGGCACTGCAGCCGGGCTCTTCGATTATGCCCGGCAAGGTCAACCCCGTCATTCCGGAGGCGGTAGCCATGGTCTGTGCCCAGACCATTGGCAACGATGCGGCGATTACCGTGGCGGGGCAGTCCGGCAATTTTGAACTCAATGTGATGCTGCCGCTTATCGCCCACAATCTGCTCAACAGCATCCACCTGCTGAGCAACGCCGGCCGCCTGCTGGCGGACAAGGCTGTGGCCACGTTTCAGGTCAACCAAGCTGCCTTGCAGCAGGCGCTGGCGCGCAATCCGGTACTGGTGACCGCTCTCAATCCGGTTATCGGCTATCTCAAGGCGGCGGAAATCGCCAAGCAGGCCTACCGCGAGGGCCGGCCGATCATCGATGTGGCGCAGGAACAGACCAGCCTGTCGCGCAGTGAACTTGAACGCCTGCTCGATCCCGACAAACTGACCGGGGGGCGGCATCGATAGACAAAGCAAAAGAGCCAGGTCACAGGACCTGGCTCAGAATGGATTTTCCCTAAGAGTGGTAGTCTGTGGTGTTCCCTTATCCGTGACTGTATGTGGCTTCCCTGAACATCCCGTGTTGACCGACACCTCGGCAAACCCTCCTTAGTGATCGCCTCCCTGCGCGGTACTTTTCCATTCGTACCTTGCGTTCATACCTGAAGAATAGCGTCCCTTGACCTTACCTGGCCGATATACCTCCCTGTCGACTTCCATGCTAAACAAAATTGTCCCGCAAATGCTGGTGTCAGCATAGACGACAATCGCTGAAATATCTGTGAGATATTTCCTACAAAACTTATGGCAGCCATAAGTTTTGGCAGTTTCATGTAGAAATTGGAAAAAGCGTGAGCTAATTCACATCTGTCTCACTGAACAGCTCGACTGCCTGCAGTGCGCCGTCGTCGGTGGCGTAAATTCGCACCTGGATGGGCCGGCAACACACCTGACAGTCTTCGATATAGGTCTGGCTGCCGCCCGAACTGTCAATCAGCAGGCAGATGATTTCGCCGCAATAGGGGCAGTGCCCGCGATGTTCTGGCAGTGTGTGCATAGAGGCTACATCTCGAAGTAGTGCCGGCCTAGCCGGCGACAGTGCAGTTGCGGCCCTTGTGTTTGGCCTTGTAGAGCAACTGGTCGGCGCGCTTCAACAAATAGCTGAAGTCCGCGTCACCATCGTTCATATCTGAAACACCGAGGCTGATGGTGAATTTGATGGTACAGTCCTGGCTGGTAATCACCAATTCCTCCACGGCTTTGCGCAGTCGCTCGGCAATGAATCGAGCGCCTTCACAATCCGTGTCCGGGCAGCACAGGGCGAATTCTTCGCCGCCGATGCGACCGAAGATATCGGATTGGCGGCCAATCGCCCGGCACTGTCGCGTCAGCTCCACCAGCGCGCGATCGCCGCTCGAGTGGCCGAAGGTATCGTTGATACTCTTGAAATGATCGATATCCAGCATGATAACCGCAAGTGGCCGGTTGAAGCGGCGTGCTTTGACAAACTCGGCGATGGATATTTCAAAAAAGTGGCGCCGATTATAGGCTTCGGTAAGCGGGTCCTGGGACGCCAGGCGGCTCAAGTTGGCGTTGGCTTCGGCCAGCTTGCTCTGGCTTTCGCGCAGCCTCAGCGCCGAGCGAATGCGCGCTGACAGAATCGGATAGACGAAGGGCTTGGCGATATAGTCATGGGCACCGATATCGAGAGACTTGACGATCCAGTCGTCGCCGTCTTTGGCCGACAGCATAATCACCGGGATGGATTTGAGTTCCGGATCGCCCTTGAGGTGCTGCAGTGTGTCGACGCCGCCGAGAACCGGCATCATGACATCGAGCAGTATCAAGTCGGGATGGTGTTGCCTGGCTTTTTGCAGGCACTCGACGCCGTCGCCCGCGCCGATGATATCGTGACCGTCGTCTTCAAGCGTGAAGCCCAGTAGTTTTACATTGTCTTCGACGTCGTCTACAACGAGTATTTTTGCCATAGGGTCCCCACGTCTGCTGGCAGTTACCCATCTAGTATAGACCGCCTGCGTCGCGGCGAGAGCGCGATTACCACCAGTACTTGCCAAAATTCTGCGGATTTGCCCAGAACTTTGCATTGTTCCAGCTGCGCTCACGGTTGTAGCTGCCGATTTCGTAGCCGTAACTGGTGTAGTGGCGCTGCTCGGGAGTGGGGCGTTGATCTTCGAAGTGCTGCAGCCGCTGAAAACCGAGCGCGATGAAATCCGTCAGTTGCCAGTCGCTGCGCTGGTCGATCAACACCCAGATATGGTGACTGTGGAGGTTGCGCAACTGTGCCAGCAGTTGTATGCCGTCCGCTTTTTGCAGGTGCTCGAGGCAGTCGGCGACAATCGCCAGGTCGTAGCGTTCTGTCGGCAGGGTATGGCCGGGGGGTTGCAGCTGCAGCAGATCGCAGTCGCTGTGCTCTTCACAGTAGTTTTGCAGTGCGGGCACGCGACTTTGCGAACAGCTCAGTACCTGCTTCGGGGCCTGCTGACAGAGCAACTCGTAAAGCGCTTGGCTGGGGCTTTCCACAGCTAGCCTCCCGGGGCACTAACCCGTCTCGTGTTCCAGGTGCTGTAACAGGCGCTGGCAAAAGTGGTAGGCGTCGGTCTCGTCGTACAGGTCCTGATTGGGGAACAGCGGGGTGGTGCCATCAGTCTGGCAGTATTGGCATTCACCGCCGTAGTCCCGCGCCATATCGTCACTGATGCGATCCAGCACCGCATTGACGATGTCCTGCCAGTTGTCACCTTCAAAGTCACTGGCCGGGCAGTTGAATACCAGGCAGTTTATCATCCAACTGGTTGGCATGGCCATTTGCGGCATCTGCTGGTGCAGCTCGTCGCGCAAATGCAGGATAATGCGGGCGACCTGGCGATACTTGGGTTTTTTTGAGCGCTGCGCCAGGGGCTGCCGGAAGTCGCGAAAACCTTCACCCGTCTGTGCGCTCATGGATGCCCCCCTTACCTCAAAACATCTGCCACTGACATGCCGCGGTTATCTGTGTTCACTCCCAGCTCAGTGCGCCTCCGGTCTGGTATTCGATCACGCGGGTCTCGAAGAAATTTTTCTCCTTGCGCAGATCCATGATTTCACTCATCCACGGGAACGGATTTTGTGCGCCGGCAAACTGTTCGGGCAGACCCAGTTGCGCCAGGCGGCGATTGGCGATGAAGTGCAGGTACTCTTCCATGGTGGCGGCGTTCATGCCGAGCACGCCGCGGGGCATGGAATCGCGCGCGTATTGAATCTCCAGCTCGGTGCCTTCCAGAATCATCTGCGCTACTTCCTGCTGGAATTCGGCTGTCCACAGCTGGGGATTTTCCAGCTTGATCTGGTTGATTACATCGATGCCAAAGTTCAGATGCATCGATTCATCGCGCAGAATATACTGAAACTGCTCGGCCACACCGGTCATTTTATTGCGCCGGCCCATGGACAGTATCTGGCTGAAGCCACAGTAGAAGAAGATGCCTTCGGTCACCACATAAAAGGCAATCAGATTGCGCAGCAATTCCCGGTCGTTTTCCTCCGTGCCGGTGGTAAAGGTCGGGTCGCCCAGCGCCTTGGTGTGCTTCAGGCTCCAGGCGGCCTTGTTGGCGACTGATGGCAGCTCCCGATACATATTGAACACTTCGCCCTCATCCATGCCCAGGGATTCGATGCAGTATTGATAGGCATGGGTATGAATGGCCTCCTCGAAAGCCTGCCGCAGTATGTATTGCCGGCATTCGGGGTTGGTGATCAGCCGGTAAATTGCCAGCACCAGATTGTTGGCTACCAGGCTGTCGGCGGTGGAGAAGTAACCCAGGGAGCGCATGACAATGCGGCGCTCGTCCTCGGTCAGCCCCTCATTGCTTTTCCACAGCGCCACATCGGCAGTCATATTGACTTCCTGCGGCATCCAGTGGTTGGCGCAGCCGTCCAGGTATTTCTGCCAGGCCCAATCGTATTTGAAAGGGACCAGTTGGTTGAGGTCGGCGCGGCAGTTGATCATGGCCTTGTCGTCGACCATCACCCGGGCTGCGCCCATTTCCAGCTCTTCCAGACCGGGGGCCGGGTCCAGCGCTTTGACGGCAGCCTGGGCCGCGGCCAGCACCGTGGGTTTTTCCGCGGTACTCTCTTTATTGGCTTTGTTGGCTTTGTCGATCTGCGCGCTGTTGACCTGAGCGCCGGTGGCCTGAACCTCGGTGGCCGCGGCGGGCACTGCCGTGTCCGCGGCGCGGACTTGCAGTTCGGGCTCAGGGGCCAGTGTTGGTTCGGGTTGAGGTTTGGGTAAGTCTTCGGTGTATTCGTCCCAACTGAGCATAATTTGATACGTCCTCAAGAGCTGTTGTGTAAAGGCATGTGTGTAATGACATGCGCTGATGTTGACTGTATGTCGGGCCGGTCAGGATGTTGGACCGGTCAAGGTCTGGGGCGGGGGCCGAAGCCCCCGCCAGACAGACGCTCTCCCCCATAAACTTTACTGGCACGCCTCGCAGTCGGGGTCCTGCAGTGAGCATGCCTGCGGCACATCGCTTGCCGTCGCGGTTGCCGCCACCGCATTCAGTGCGCCGGTGTCGATAGTCGACTTCTCCGTGGTAGTGGCCGCCAGGGCGCGCAGATAGTACGTGGTTTTCAAGCCGCGGTACCAGGCCATGCGATAGGTAATGTCCAGCTTTTTGCCGCTGGCGCCGGCGATATAAAGGTTCAAACTCTGGGCCTGGTCGATCCATTTCTGGCGGCGGCTGGCTGCGTCCACGATCCAGCGCGGCTCCACCTCGAAAGCATTGGCGTAGAGATGCTTCAAATCCTCGGGAATACGGTCGATTTTCTGCACCGAGCCCTCGTAGTATTTCAGGTCGTTGGCCATCACCGTATCCCACAGGCCGCGGTCTTTGAGATCGTGCACCAGGTAGGGGTTGACCACCGTAAACTCACCGGAAAGGTTCGATTTTACGTAGAGGTTCTGATAAGTGGGCTCGATCGACTGTGACACACCGGTAATATTGGCGATGGTGGCGGTGGGTGCGATGGCCAGCACGTTGGAATTGCGCATGCCCTGGTTTTTCACCCGGGTGCGCAGCGCCTCCCAGTCCATGGCCTGGCTGCGGTCGACTTCGATAAACTGCTCGCCGCGATTTCTGGCGAGAATGTCGATGGCGTCGACCGGCATGATGCCCTTGCTCCACAGCGAGCCCTCAAAGGTGCTGTAGTTGCCGCGCTCGTCGGCCAGTTCGCTGGAGGCCTCGATAGCGTAATAGCTCACGGCTTCCATCGAGCGGTCGGCGAATTCTACCGCCTGCTCGGAGCCGTAGCCGACGCGCAGTTTGTAGAGCGCATCCTGAAAACCCATGATGCCGAGGCCGATCGGGCGGTGGCGCAGGTTGGAGGTGCGCGCGGCGTGCACGGAGTAGTAGTTGATATCGATCACGTTGTCGAGCATGCGCACGGCGGTTTTCACCGTACGGCGCAGTTTGTCCTGGTCCAGTTTGCCGTCGACAATATGCTGCGCCAGATTGACCGAGCCCAGGTTACAGACGGCGATTTCCTTGCCGGACTTGGTGTTCAGGGTGATTTCCGTACACAGGTTGGAGGAGTGGATTACCCCGGTGTGCTGTTGCGGGCTGCGCAGGTTGCAGCTGTCTTTGAAGGTGATCCAGGGGTGGCCGGTTTCAAACAGCATGCCGAGCATTTTGCGCCACAGTTCCTCGGCGCGCACGCGCTTGAACAGTTTCATTTCGCCGGTGACTGTCTGGCGCTCGTATTCTTCATACCGCTGCTCGAACGCCTGGCCGTAGAGGTCGTGCAGGTCCGGCACGTCATTGGGCGAAAACAGGGTCCACTCCTTGTTTTCGAACACCCGCTTCATAAACAGGTCCGGTACCCAGTTGGCGGTATTCATATCGTGGGTGCGGCGGCGGTCGTCGCCGGTGTTTTTGCGCAGCTCCAGAAACTCTTCGATATCCAGGTGCCAGGTTTCCAGATAGGCACACACCGCGCCCTTGCGCTTGCCGCCCTGGTTGACGGCCACGGCGGTGTCGTTGGCCACCTTCAAAAACGGCACCACGCCCTGGGATTTGCCGTTGGTGCCTTTGATATAGGCACCGAGCGAGCGCACCGGCGTCCAGTCGTTGCCCAGGCCTCCGGCCCACTTCGACAGCATGGCATTGTCCTGAATGGCGCCGTAGATACCGTGCAGATCGTCGGGCACGGTGGTGAGGTAGCAGGAGGACAGCTGCGGGCGCTGGGTGCCGGCATTGAACAGCGTCGGTGTCGAGCTCATGTAATCGAAGGAGGACAACAGCCTGTAAAACTCCACCGCGCGCTCTTCTTTCTGCGGCTCTTCCACCGCCAGGCCCATGGCGACGCGCATGAAAAAGATCTGCGGCAGCTCAAAACGCACCTGGTCGCTGTGGATGAAGTAGCGGTCGTAGAGTGTCTGCAGGCCCAGGTAGGTAAACTGCAGGTCGCGGCCGGCATCCAGCGCCGCGGCCAGTTTTGCCATATCGAACTGCAGTAACTCCGGGGACAACAGCTCCAGTTCGACGCCCTTGCGGATATATACCGGCAGCGCCTTGGCGTAGTACTCGTGCATCTCCGCCTGGGTGGCCGACTCGGTGACGCCGAGAAAAGACAGGGCCTCAGCGCGCAGTTTATCCAGCAGCAGGCGGGCGGTGGCGTAGGAGTAGTTCGGCTCCTGCTCGACCAGCGTGCGGGCGGTGATCACCAGCGAGGTGTTGACGTCCTCCAGTGATACGCCGTCATAGAGATTGCGCAGTGCCTCGTCGAGAATGGTTTTGGCCTCCACGTCCTTGAGCCCGGCGCAGGCCTCTTCGACGATGGTGCGCACGCGGTTCATATCCAATTCCCGGCGACTGCCGTCGGCGAGTGTCACCTGCAGGCCGGGGTAGTCCGGGTCCGGCTGCAGTTGCTTTTTTTCGGCGCGCAGGCGCGCGTGCTCTTCGCGGTAGAGCACATAGTCGCGGGCGACTTTCTGCTCGCCCGAGCGCATCAGAATCAGTTCGACCTGGTCCTGAATGTCCTCGATATGAATGGTACCGCCGGAGGGCATGCGGCGGCGGAAGGTGGCGGAAATCTGCCCGGTCAGCGAGCCGACGGTTTCGCGTATCCGGCTGGATGCGGCGGCGGTGCCGCCCTCGACGGCCAGAAAGGCCTTGGTCATGGCGACGGAAATTTTGCTGTCATCGTAAGGTACGACGGTGCCGTTGCGCTTGATGACGCGCAACTGGCCCGGCGCGGTTGCCGAAACCGTAGTGCTGCTGGCGGCCGCCGTGGGGGTGGGGCTGCTCGCCTGGGGCTGACTGACATTGATATCGGTTTGCATGAACGTCTCCGCGTGCGTGTTTTTATGCCTGCAGCAGCCACCGCGCCGCGGTCCGGCGGGCGGATGGTGGCATGGCTGTACATCGTGTCATTTGCAGTTGAACTGCGCCTCGATGGAGGCCCGTTGGGAAATCGTAGTCTGGAAAATCACGGTTGGTGAGGGTGCCGGGCAGATGCTCAGTCTCTGCTGCCGGTGATAGCTGCGATATCCGTTCGATAGTCATTATTGTTGTGCTAAGTGCCTCGCTATACCTGCTAAGCCTGCCGGAAGGTATATTGCAAATATGTTCACCCGGCCGGAACAGCCGATTTTTTGCTGATTTCCGATTGGCTTTGGCGGCTTCAAACCCCAATATGTAGGGGTACCAGGAAATTGAAATACAAGATAATGCGGTTTAGCGTTTATTGCAAGGCAAATAATCTGATAATTTCTTGTGGATAAAATGTGGGTAACCGGGCATGTCAGTGGCCGCTAATCGGCTGCTATGCGTAAATACTGGGGTATGCTTTTTGGTTGATTGAAAAGCGCGCATTATACTAATTTTAAATATCCACTGCAGCCTGCTATAGCGGCATTGGCGGCAGCTCTCCGGCCTGCAGAGTGTGTATCGAACCTCGCGCAGGCGTTACGATAAGGGCTCTTATAAGTTCATAGCCTGTCAGTGGAGAAGAAGTATGCAAAAACCAACTGTTGCAGAAAGGCAACCGATCGCCGTGGAGGTAGAGGCCGGCAAAGTATACTGGTGGTGCGCCTGTGGCCGCAGCCGGACACAACCCTTTTGCGACGGCGCACACAAGGAAACAGAGTTTACGCCGCAGCGCTACCAGGCGACAGACAGCCGCAAGGTTTTTTTCTGTGCCTGCAAGCACTCCGAAAAAGCACCTCTGTGTGACGGTTCCCACAACAAATTATAACGGTATATCCCTACGTCCCGGTCGGCGCACAGTCGGGGTCGGCCCGGTCGGGGTCGGAGTCATTTTTTGTTTTTTGAAAAATGACTCCGACCCCTGCCAGTGGGTGCCACGGACTAAAACGGTGCCAACCGATCCGGCCCTAAGCCGGCTGGCGGGTTTCCGGTTCGAGACACGACGTCAATACGTCCGTGTAGT
>JANQMH010000139.1 GCA_028280195.1 Exilibacterium sp. | reverse complement strand
TTGGCCGCTGTGGCGCTGGCCTTGCTTTTGGCCGCCGTGCGTTTGGCAGTGGTCTTGGCCTTGGTTGCGCGCTTTTTCGCGGCGGCTTTTGCCCTGCTGGCGGCTTTCTTTTGCGCTGCCTTGGCCTTAGCGGCGATTTTCCTTGCCGCGGCCTTGGCTTTGGCGGCGGCTTTTTTCTCAGCCGCTTTCAGCTTGGCGGCGGCTTTTTTGGCCGCTGCTTTGGCTCTGGCGGCGGCTTTCCTTTCCGCGGCCTTGGCTTTGGCGGCGGCCTTTTTGGCAGCTGTCCTGGCTTTGGCAGCGGCTTTCTTTTCCGCGGCCAGCAGCTGTTTCTTCAACTCCGCCTCCTGCTTGGCAACGGCTTTATTGACCGCGGCGGCGCGCTTGTTGTCGGCTTTGAGTTGGGCCAGCTGCTGCTTGGCAGCCGCTGCCGCCTGCTTGCTGCTCTGGGCGGCGGATTTGGCAGCGTTCACCGCAGCCCTGGCCGTGGCAACGAGCTTGGCGCTGGCGGCAGACTTCTTCTTTTTGCGGGCAGCGGCCAGCTTGGTTTGTGCAGACTTCACCTTGGCGGCGTCTTTGGCCGCATCTTTACTCAGTTTTAGCAGAGATTTTGCTACATCGGCCTCCTGTTTGGCGCGGGCCTTTTCCAGCTGCGCTTTCAGTTTGGCCAGTTCGGTTTCGAGCTGTGCGACGGGGTCGACGATTTTTGCTTTTCGGGCAGCCATGATGAGCTTCCTTATTCTGTTTGTCTGGACAGTTAATCGAAAAAGTTTATCTCGATGTCTGGAGAAACTTGCTTGAAAAATTAAAGCGTGTATAAGGTACGAGTTTGTCATGAAAATTCAAGTTTTTTAAGACGACTTGCAGGCTTTTTGCTGAAATTTATGCAACAAATCAAATCCATCTACGTTTTTGCCTACACAATTGGTGCCTTGCTGCTGTCGGCGTACGCATTGATGATGCTTTTTACCAGCGGCGATGGCTTGTGGTTCGGTGTTTTACTGACGGTGCTGCCGCCGATACTGATGGCTTTGTGGCGGCGTTTTCTGGCCGTTGAAACTGGCGTTGATGAACGCGAGAGCGGTGTCACGGCTCTGGCCTTGATCGGTCTCGGCGTGGTGTTGGTCGGTGACGCTGAGCGCGGCCTGCTTTTGCTGCTGGCTTTTTGCGGCGTCGCGGGCTTGCTGTTGCACACGTTTTGGGCCTCCGCCATCGGTGCGCGGCGGGGTTCGCCGCTGAGCAGTGGCGATGTGCAGGCCCTCGAGCTATACGATGCCGCGGGTGTCTGCCAGCGCCTGGGGCAGTGGCGGGGCCGGCGCTGCCTGGTGCTGGTGTTGCGCGGCAGTTGGTGTCCCTACAGTGCGGTGCAGCTGCGCAGGCTTGCGGCGGCGGCGGCCGACCTGAACGCGCGCGATATCGCCGTCGTGTGCATTGTCGCCGAGTCGCCCGCGGCGATAGCAGACCTGGTGGGTGAGGCCGATATAGCGGTTTTGCAGTTGCGCGATGAGCCGCCCGGCACCGGTTTGGTGCTGCGCGGCGGCGTGCCGCCGGGCCTGTTTCTCTGTGGTTTCGGGCGCGATGCGCTGCGCCCGGGGCTGATGGCTTTGGATCGCGCCGGCGAACTGCGCCACCAGCAGTGGGCCGACAACTACCGCCTGCTGCCGCGCCATGAAACGGCGCTGGCCAGTTTGTAGCGAGTCAGTTGCAGCGAGTCCCGAGGCGGGGCCTGCCGTCAGGCCGCTATGACAGCGCGCCATTGGGCAGGAATTTATTGTCACTGTTGTGCTTAATCCACATCAACAGTTCCCGGTCGGGCGGACATTTGCGCTGCCGCAATACCTTGACCAGCCATACCACCGGCGATTCGGCGCCCGCCTCCCAGCCGGGCAGCTGCATTTCCGCCAGTGTGAAAAAACGCACCAGGTGCTGCAGCTGGTCGTTATCGAAGTCGGCTGCGATGGCCGACCAGCGCTGCCGGCCCAGTCGCATCAGGCGGCTCTGTCGCTGCAGCTCCTCGCTGCTCAGCAGCTGGTGAATCTGATTCCAGGCTTGTGTGCGACTGAGGTCGATAAACCGCAGCAGTAGCGATCTCTGCACTTCAAACGGCGGATCTTGCGCCGGTCCGCCGGGCTCCCAGGTACCAATAGTCATGACCTTGCTCTCTGTCTGTGATTGGCTGCCATTATACCCCGCCGCCGCGCTTGGGTGCTGGCGGCAATAGGCTGTTGCCACGGCGGCGATATATAATTACAGGGTCTGAACGGGAGCAGCTGTGCGTAAAATCATTCACTGCGACGCCGATTGTTTCTATGCCGCCATAGAAATGCGTGACGACCCCAGTCTGCGCGGTCGCCCCCTTGCCGTGGGCGGTGACCCGAGTCGCCGCGGTGTGATATCCACCTGCAATTACGAGGCGCGGGAGTTTGGCGTGCACTCGGCCATGGCCTCCGCCCATGCCCGGCGCTTGTGTCCGGATCTGTTGATCGTGCCGCACAACCCCGAGAAATACCGCCAGGCCTCCGCCCAAATTCGCGAAGTGTTTTTCGACTATACTGACCTGGTGGAGCCGCTGTCGCTGGACGAGGCCTTCCTCGATGTCAGCGACAGCGGCAAATGTCAGGGCAGTGCCACTTTGATGGCGCAGGAAATCCGCCAGCGCATCTTCGAGCGCCTGCAGATTACCGTGTCCGCCGGCGTGGCGCCGAATAAATTTCTCGCCAAGATCGCCAGTGACTGGCGCAAGCCCGACGGCCTGACCGTAGTCACGCCCGAGCAGGTAGACGATTTCGTCGTGCAGCTGCCGGTAGATCGCATTTTTGGTGTCGGCAAGGTCACCGCCGGGAAAATGCGGCGCATGGGCATCGAAACCTGTGGCGAGCTGCGGCGTTTCAGTGTGTTCGAGCTGACCGAGCGCTTCGGCTCTTTCGGCGCGCGGCTGTTTGAGCTGTGCCGCGGGCGCGACGAGCGCCCGGTCAAACCCAGCCGGCGGCGCAAATCGCTCAGCGTCGAGCACACCTATGCCGAGGATCTGCCGGGGTTGCCCCAATGCCTGGAAAAACTGCCGGAGCTGTTTGTGGAACTGAAAGGCCGGCTGGGCCGCGTGGACCGTGATTACAAGGTGGTGAAAGCCTTCGTCAAAGTGAAATTCAACGATTTCACCACCACCACGCTGGAGCGGGTCGGCACTTCTGCCCGCCTGCACGACTATCGCCAGCTTTGCGAGGGCGCCTACGCCCGCGGCGAGCGCCCGGTGCGGCTGCTGGGACTGGGGGTGCGTTTTGTCGACCTGCGCGATGAACCGATAGCCGCTCAACTGGACTTGTTTACGCCGCCAGCGCGGCAGCCCGGCGCGGATTTAACCTGAATGCTCGGAAAAAGTAACGGTTTGATAGCGAAACAGCTGCAGAGTATCCGACCGGTAGTCCGCCGCCAGACCTGCTTTCAGCTTGAGCTGTCGCAAAAATTCGGCTTTGTCGGGCAGCTTTGCCCATACTGCCGGCAGAAAAGTGGCGCGGTGGTGTCTGTCCTCAATGGTGAGGCCGTCCACCCCCTCGCGCAGTTGCGCCAGCAGCGCCGCCTCGCTGTTACCGTGCAGCCGGGTTTGCGCCGTTAATACCGCAATCTCTATATCCAGCAGCGGTATCTCATCGGAACTGATGGCATTGAATCTGTGGTCGTTGAAGGCCGCGGCATAGGCGTGTTCCGCCACGTCGCTGGCCAGGGGTTGATAGGCCGTAAGCGCGCCGACGCAGCCGCGCAACTGCCCCAGTTTGTGCAGAGATACGAAGCAGCAACCCACCTGCTGCAAGGCCTGGTCGTAGAGCGCCAGGTCCACCGCCAGCGGCTGGTGGTGCTGGCTGCCGTACTCGATCGAGCGGCGCGCCAGTGCCAGCAGTGTCGCCCGCTGTTCGCGGTTCAGATCAATAAAGGGCATAGGCGCCGTAGCCGACAACGCGATCGCGCGGCCCGGCGGTATCGCCGGAGTTGCGCAGGTCCAGGGTGCGCAGCTGCAGGCGCCGTCGCCGCGCTGCCAGCAACAGCCCGTTGAGTGGCATGCAGCCGCAGGCCTGCTCGCCCTGCAACTGGTCTGACAGTGCCTCGATCATCGCAGTGGTGTGCCGGTCCAGATGTTTTGCCTCGCTGTAGGTGTGGTAGTGGCTGAGGTCCGAACTGACTACGATCAGACACTCGTCGCCGCCCCAGAGGCGCTCCAATACCTCGGCAACGGCGGCCGGCGGACACTGGCCCACTACCAGCGGTAACAGTTCGAACTGCGTCAGCAGCACCTGTAAAAACGGCAGCTGCACCTCCAGGCTGTGCTCCTGTGCATGTGCCTGCGGATTGCTGTGGACCTGTTCGAAGTCGGCCACGGCGTCAATGGCGGCGGCATCGACGGCAATGTCGCCCAGCGGTGTTTGAAAACCCGTGCAGGCGGGCGTGGCGATACCGCGCAACGGCACCCGGTGACTGGGGCCGAGCAGCACCACGCGCTGAATCGAGGCGCGTTCGGCCTGCAGGCATTTATAGGCGCTGGCGGCAACGGGTCCGGAATAGCTATAGCCGGCGTGCGGCGCGACCAGCGCCTTGGGCCGCAGTGCCGGGGCACTGGCTTCGCGCAACAGACTTTCGACCTGGGCTCGCAGTTGCCGGGCATCCTCGGGATAGAAGCTGCCGGCCACCGCGGCGTCTCTGACCGTCATGGCGGCCACCTGGCGGGAATTGCGGTCGGGTGCAGCGGGCCTTTCACGATGGTCTGGCCTCTGCTGGTAATATCCAGCGGTTTGACAGCGGTGTGAGGCGGTAAACTCGGACAGTTTAAACCCCGTTCGGGCCGATGCCCATAGAAGTAAATCATATAGCAGTCGTTAAAAAGAGTATAGCGCCGGCTCGGCGGCGGCCGGCTATACTGGCTATCGAGGGAACCATTTTTTCCCGGTCATTGTCCGATTACCAACTTTGATACGAACTGAGTGACCGTTCAATCGCAATGCAAATAAGAACAAGGGGGTACCGCCTTGGATTCCTTAGTAAAAACTTCAACCCAATACTACAACGCCGCCCTCGACGGGCTGCGTCATTTCGAAGGGCTCGGGCCGCTGGCACTGCGGCTGTTTTTAGTGCCGGTATTCTGGATGGCGGGCACCAAAAAGTGGGAGAACTTCGACAGCACCGCCGAGTGGTTCGGCAATCCGGAATGGGGCCTGGGCCTGCCCATGCCGGTGGTTTTGGCCTTTCTCGCTACCTGGACGGAAATCCTGGGCGCAGTCGCGCTGTTGTTTGGCATCGCTGTGCGCTGGCTGGCGATTCCGCTCATGTTTACCATGGTGGTGGCCGCCACCACCGTACACTGGGAATACGGCTGGCAGGCGATTGCCGACCCGGGAGCGCCGTTTGCCAATGAGCGGGTGGAGGAATCCGCCGGCAAGCTCGACCGCGCCAAGGATATTCTGCGCGAACACGGCAACTATCAGTGGCTGACCTCCAGCGGCAATTTCGTGGTACTTAACAACGGTATCGAGTTCGCCGCGACTTACTTCATTATGTGCCTGATGCTGCTGTTTTCCGGTGGCGGCCGCTATGTCAGCCTCGATTACTGGATCGGCAGATCGCTGAACCCGGGCCCCGGCCGCAGCGGCTGACAGCGGGCAGCAAGTATGCCGGCCGTCGTGTTATACTCGGCAGGATTTGATTTATATAACCGGGTATAGAGACGTTGATTGGCAGACTATTTAACCTCAATCGCGGCAAAACTGCGGAGCCGCCTGCGGCGAGCGAAAAGCCGAAGGCGCAGCCGCAGCAGAACAAAGGCAAGAGCCAACACCCTCAGGGCGGTAAACGTCGCCATCAACGCCAGCGCAAATCCGCTGCCAGCGAGCCCGACAGCTGGCATATCGGGCTTTTTCAAGTGCCCGAACAGCCCGGTAAGACCCGCTTTCACGACCTGGATCTGCCCGTAGAGGTGATGCATGCCATTGCCGACCTGGGATTTGAATACTGCTCACCCATTCAGGCGCAGTCGCTGCCGCACTCCCTCAATGGCCACGACCTGCTCGGCAAAGCGCAGACCGGCACCGGCAAGACCGCTGCCTTCCTGATCAGCATTATCGATGATCTGCTCAAGCACCCCCTTTCTGAAGAGCGGTTTGCCGGGGAGGCCCGGGCCCTGATCATTGCCCCCACGCGCGAGCTGGCTCTGCAGATTGCCGACGATTCGCGCGCGCTGACCAAGTACACCTCACTGCAGACCCACGCCCTGGTCGGTGGTATGGATTACGGCAAGCAGCAGCGCCGCCTGCAGGACAGCCTGGTGGATATTCTGGTAGCCACGCCGGGGCGGCTGCTGGATTTTTGCAGCAACCGGGATGTCTACCTGGATCAGTTGGAGGTGCTGGTAATCGACGAGGCCGACCGCATGCTCGATATGGGGTTTATCCCCCAGGTGCGGCGCATTATCCGCCAGACACCGAAAAAGTCCCACCGCCAGACACAGCTGTTCTCCGCCACCTTTACCGCGGATGTGCTGAACCTGGCCGAGCAGTGGACGGAAAACCCGATTACCGTGGAAATCGAGCCGCAAAGCGTGGCCACTGACACGGTGGAACAGCATGTGTACCTGGCCGCCACCGAGGAAAAGTATACGCTGCTGTACAATATCCTGATGCAGGAAGACGTGGAGAGCCTGCTGGTGTTTGCCAACCGCCGCGACGAGTGCCGGCGCCTGCACGAGAAACTCGAGCGGCACGGCTTCAACGCGGGTCTGCTGTCCGGTGAAATCGCCCAGAACCGGCGCGTCAAAACGCTCGATGCGTTCAAGTCCGGGCAGCTCAAGGTGCTGGTGGCCACCGATGTGGCCGGGCGGGGCATCCACATCGATGGCATCAGCCATGTGGTCAATTTCACCCTGCCCGAGGAACCGGAGGACTATGTACATCGCATCGGCCGCACCGGGCGCGCCGGCAAAAGCGGCACCTCCATCAGCTTTGCCTGCGAGGACGATGCCTTCCGGCTGATGCCGATCGAGGAATTGCTGGGCAGAAAACTCAAATGCGTGCAGCCGCCGGCGCAGCTGCTGGTTGAACCGCCACCGCTGGCGCGGCGGCGGCGCAGTGAGGAATCCCGCGGCGACCGGCCCCGCGATGGCCGCCAGCGCCGCGGTGGCGGCAGGGGCAGGCGCTAGTGCCGGCTAGCCCTCGCTGAGTTCGCGAATGTAATAAGCAGTACCGCCGGCCACCGCCGCCGGCATAATGAAGATATTCACCAGCGGCACCATGGTGCCGAGCATTACCAGCCCGCCGAAGCCGTAGCAACTGAACAGGTTGCCGCGCAACTGCCGGCGCATGGCGACAAACGGCCAGCGGTTATTATCTGCGGCGTAGTCCACATACTGGATCGCCATCGACCACGCGCCCCATAAAATACCGATGACCGGCACCAGTATATTGACCAGGGGAATGAAGGACAGCGCCAGCATCAGCAGCGCAATGCCGATACCGCGCACGATAAAGTACCACAGCTTGGCCAGCTCGCGGCCCAGGGTGCGTGGTACCATCTGCGCCAGGGTCTCGCTTTCGGCGCAGTGCCCGGTAAGCAGCAGTTCGACCTTTTCCGCCAGAATGCCGTAGAAGGGGGCGGCTATCAGGTTGGTGATAATACTGAAACTGTAGCCGTAGACCACCAGCACGGTGATGGCAAACAGCAGCCACAGTATCCAGGCGAGGAAACTCAGCCAGCTGGGCAGAAGCCCCATCAGCCATGCCAGAGCGCCGTCAAACTGTTGAATCAGCACCGCGGTGACGGCGACGAAGATCAGCAGATTGATAAGGATCGGCACCAGGATGAACGCGCGCAGTTTGGGGTGGGTAATCAGCCTGACGCCCTGTATCAGGTAGCCCGCGCCGTTTGCAAGAGTGTTTTGTGACATGGCTGGCGTATTGTCTACCGGGTGATGCAATCGCCTGCATTGTAACCCTGTGCGGCGCACCGGGCCACGCGCTTAGCAAAAATTGACACAGCGTTACTGCGCCCCGGCGGCGATCAGCGTATCGATATAGTCCTCGGCCAGGCGGTGCTGCCTGATAGTCTGCAGAAACGTCCTGCCCTGCATATTGGTGGCGTTGATATTGCGGCCGGCCTCGACAAAGAAGCCGATAAAGGTGGCAAAGTTGTCCGCCTTCATGCCCCGGTAGGCCTTTTCCAGCACATGGAAGTCGGCGTCCAGGCCGTCGCTGGGCTGCAGCGCTAAAAATGTCTTTATGCGCTCGTCATCGAAGGTTTCGCCGAGTACTTTTTGCTTGTCTTTGCGTAGTGTCATCGCTTTGGCCTGTGTCAGTTACTAGTCACTAGTTGCTAGTTACTAGTCTCTAGGGGTTAGTTTTTTTTGTAGGATTTTGTTTACTGCTTGGGGGTTGGCCTGGCCTTTTGAGGCTTTCATGATCTGGCCGACGAAGTAGCCCAGCATCTTTGGGCGCTTGGCCGGGTCGGCGCTGCGATAGTTGTCGACCTGCTTGGCGCTGCGGGCGATAACGTCGTCGACCATGGCTTCCAGTTCCGCACTGTCGGAGACCTGCCGCAAACCGCGCTTTTCGATGACCGTGTCGGCGTCACCCTCGCCGTTCCACATCGCCTCGAATACCTGCTTGGCCATTTTGCTGGAAATGCTGCCGTCCTGCAGGCGCGCGATCATGCCGGCCAGTTGCGGCGCGCTGATGGGGCTGTCGGCAATGGCCAGTTCGGCGGTGTTGAGCCTGGCGGTGAGTTCGCCCATTACCCAGTTGGCGGCCTGTTTGGGGTCTTTGCAGGTGGCCGCCACCTGTTCGAAAAACGCAGCCGTGGCCGCGTCGCCACTGAGTATACCGGCATCATAGTCCGACAGCTGGTACTGTTCCGCAAAGCGGCGCCGGCGCGCGTCGGGCAGTTCCGGCAGCTCTCTGGCAATGGCGTCGATATAGTCCTGATCCAGTACTACCGGCAGCAGGTCGGGGCAGGGAAAGTAGCGGTAGTCGTTGGCCTCCTCCTTGGAGCGCATGGGGCGGGCCGTCTTGGTCTCACCGTTGTAGAGCCGGGTTTCCTGAACCACTTCGCCGCCGTCTTCGAGCAGCTCTATCTGCCGCTCCACCTCGAGGGCGATGGCCTCCTCGATAAAGCGAAACGAGTTGAGGTTTTTGGTTTCCGTGCGCGTGCCGAGTTGGCGCTGGCCCTGCCTGCGCACCGAGACATTGACATCGAAGCGCATCGAGCCCTGTGACATATCGCCGTCGCAGATGCCGAGCGAGGTGGCGATGGCGTGCAGCTTGCGGGCGCAGGCCACCGCCTCCCCGGCGCTGCGCATATCGGGCTCCGTCACCACTTCTATCAACGGTGTGCCGGCGCGGTTGA
The DNA here is from genome assembly GCA_028280195.1 of Exilibacterium sp. Taxonomy (GTDB): domain Bacteria; phylum Pseudomonadota; class Gammaproteobacteria; order Pseudomonadales; family Cellvibrionaceae; genus Exilibacterium. Next base: position 32,302 of record JANQMH010000139.1, on the reverse strand, counting down.
GGTCGATACCGGACATACCGTGAAAGTCTTCGTGCAGCGACTTGCCGGCGTCCTCTTCCAGGTGGGCGTGGTGGATGCGCACGCGCCTGGTGCTGCCGTCGGCCAGTTGAATATCGATATGGCCGCGGCCGACAATCGGCTGTTGCAATTGTGTTGTCTGGTAGCCCTTCGGCAGATCCGGATAAAAATAGTTTTTGCGCTCGAATACCGAAGTGCTGGCGATTTCGGCCTCTACCGCCAGGCCGAACATCACCGCGTGGTGAAAGGCCCGCTCGTTGGCCACCGGCAGGGTGCCGGGCATGGCCAGGTCGACGGCGCTGGCCTGGGTGTTGGGTGGCGCCCCAAAGGCGATACTGGCGCCGGAAAACATTTTTGACCGGGTCGATAACTGGATATGGATCTCCAGACCGATAACCGTTTCCCATTCCATCATAGTGCCTCTATTAGTCGATACCCGCTGCGCGCTGCCGGTGGTGGTCTGTGGCCTGTTGAAAGCGGTGTGCCATATTCAGCAGACGGGCCTCATCGAAATAATTGCCGATTAACTGCAGGCCAACCGGTTTGCCCGCCGCCAGCCCGCACGGCAGTGAAAGACCGGGCAGCCCCGCCAGGCTCACGGGAACGGTGTAGATGTCCTCCAGGTACATGGCTACCGGGTCGCGGCTTTTGGCGCCGAAGCGGAAGGCCGGAGAGGGTGCAACGGGGCCGGCGATAACATCCACATCGCTGAAGGCGTCGACGAAATCCTGCTTGATCAGGCGCCGCACCTTTTGCGCCTGGCTGTAGTAGGCGTCGTAGTAACCGGCCGAAAGCGCATAGGTGCCGACCAGAATACGGCGTTTCACTTCCTCGCCAAAACCCTCGCCGCGCGAGCGTTTATAGAGATCGTCGAGGTCCTGCGGATCGCTGCAGCGATAACCGTAGCGCACGCCGTCGAAGCGCGACAGGTTGGCGGAGCACTCTGCCGGCGCGATGATGTAATAAGCCGGCACCGCCAGGCGGGTATGGGGCAGATGGATGGCTTTGATACGCGCACCGAGTGCTTCGAATTGTTCGATGGCCGCTTCGACGGCTGCCCCGACCGCGCTATCCAGTCCCTCGCCGAAGTACTCGCCCGGCACACCGACAACGGTACCTTCAATACCGGCATGCAGATTTTGGCAATAATCTTCTACCGGCCGGTCGATACTGGTGGAGTCTCTGTTATCGAATCCGGCCATTTGCTGCAGCACCAAGGCGGCGTCCTCGGCGTTCCTGGCCAGCACTCCGCCCTGGTCGAGACTGGAAGCGAAGGCGACCATGCCCCAGCGCGACACCCGCCCGTAGGTGGGCTTGATACCGGTAATACCGCAATGCGATGCCGGCTGGCGAATCGAGCCGCCGGTATCGGTGCCGGTTGCCGCCGCCGCCAGCTGTGCCGCCACACAGGCCGCCGAACCGCCCGAAGAGCCACCCGGCACACTGTCGATGTGCCACGGATTTTTGACTTCGCCGTAGTAGCTGTTTTCGTTGGAGGAGCCCATGGCGAACTCGTCCATATTGGTTTTGCCGAGCATCACGCAACCGGCCTGTTCCAGCTTTTCAACCGCCGTGGCGCTGTAGGGCGGCACGAAGTTGTCGAGCATTTTCGAACCGCAACTGGTGCGCACGCCGCGGGTGCAGAAAATGTCTTTATGGGCGATCGGAATGCCGCACAGCGGCGCCGCATCGCCGCCGGCGCGCGCCGCGTCCGCGGCCCTGGCCTGGGCCAGTGCCGCCTCCTTGGTGACGGTAATATAACTTTTATAGGTGTCATCCAGGCGCTCAATACGCTCGAGGTAGTGGCGGGTGAGTTCTTCGCTGGAGAAAGCACCGCTGCTCAGGCCGCGTTTCAATTCGGCAATGGTCTGTTCGTGCATCGGGGAGTGTCCTTAACTGGGGCCTGACTCTCTGCTGAATCGCCTCTTACCTTACTCGATCACCTTGGGCACCAGAAACAGGCCCGCCTCGGCGGCGGGTGCCAGTGCCTGAAACGCCTCGCGCTGGTCGGTTTCGGTAACGCTGTCGGCGCGCAGGCGCTGCACCGCATCCAGCGGGTGTGCCAGCGGCTCGACACCCTCGGTGTCGACCGATTTCAACTGCTCGACGAGCTGCAAAACATCACTGATACTGTCGGCCACCTGATCGATGGTCGCGCCGGTGATTTCGATGCGCGCCAGCTCAGCCAGCTTTTCAATGTCTGTACGATCCACATCGGTCTCCGCATGGGTGGGTGAAGCCCAGTCCCCGGGGACTGGGCCCTGCCGGGGCGCTAAAGTTATCATATTTGCGCCTTGCTCTAAATCCCCGCCGTTGATAGAGTTCAGCAGTTTGGGGGGCCGAGGCCCCCCAAACTGCTGAAGCCGGGCGCTGTTACAGATGATTGCAGCGCAATTCAAGCGACGGCAGCACAAAATGATAGGTTACTCGAGGTTATCTGCTAATCTGTGGGGGTCGGGCTGCCGCTTGTCTCGTATGAGGACCCGATGATGAAGGCAGGCGGGTGCTGGTAAGACCCGGGTGCTTTTAAGACTTAAGGTAGGTACCACCAGCCCTGTGATACCAGTGCTGTGATACCAGTGCTGTGATAATGGTACTGGTCTTATGGCAGGCATCGATACTGCCGGTAACCGACACGCAGGATTTATAAAAAGGTTCACATAGCCCATGTTATTGCCCAAGCGCCTGCGCGGCGTATTTTCGAACGATCTGTCCATTGATTTGGGTACCGCCAATACACTGATTTACGTACGCGATAACGGTATTGTTTTAGATGAGCCCTCGGTGGTGGCGATTCGTCACCACAACGGCCAGAAAATAGTCGAGGCCGTCGGCGTCGAGGCCAAACGCATGCTCGGGCGCACACCGGGTAATATCACCGCAATCAGGCCGCTCAAAGACGGTGTCATTGCCGATTTCCAGGTCACTGAGAAGATGCTGCAGCATTTTATAAAAAAGGTGCATGAAAACAGCTGGTTTCAACCCAGCCCGCGGGTATTGGTCTGTGTGCCGTGCCTGTCCACGGAGGTGGAAAAGCGGGCCATTCGCGAGTCCGCTCTCGGTGCCGGCGCGCGCGAGGTGCGGCTGATTGAAGAGCCCATGGCGGCGGCCATCGGTGCCGGGCTCAAGGTGGAGGAGGCCACCGGCTCGATGGTGGTGGACATCGGCGGCGGCACCACCGAAATTGCCATTATCTCCCTCAATGGCGTGGTTTACTCGGATTCGGTGCGTATTGGCGGCGACCGCTTTGACGAGGCCATCGTCAACTATGTGCGCCGCAATTACGGCAGTGTGATCGGCGATGCCACCGCCGAGCGCATCAAGCAGGAAGTGGGGTGTGCCTACGCCGGCAGCGAGGTGCGTGAAATCGATGTGCGCGGCCGCAATCTGGCCGAGGGCGTGCCGCGCAGCTTCACCCTCAACAGCGACGAGATTCTGGAAGCGCTGCAGGAGACCCTGGCCGGCATCGTGCAGGCGGTGAAAAGTGCGCTGGAACAGTCGCCGCCGGAGCTGGCCTCGGATATTGCCGAAAGCGGTATTGTCGTTACCGGCGGCGGCGCCCTGCTGCGCGACCTGGACCGCCTGCTGACCGAGGAGACGGGCCTGCCGGTTATCGTCGCCGAGGACCCTCTCACCTGTGTGGCCCGCGGCGGCGGGCGCGCCATGGAGCTGATGGACCGCTTGAATATCGACCTGCTATCGAGTTAACTGAAGGTTGCCGGGCGGACATTGTTCACACCGTTAACCGGGAGGGCCCGATATTAAACCGCTGTTCACCAAAGGCCCGTCCATGGCCTCTCGCGTGTTTGGTCTGGGCCTGGTCGCGCTGCTATTGATAGTGATGAATATCTACACCGATTGGCTCGATCCCGTGCGCGCCAGGGTCGGGGTTATCGCCACGCCGTTTTACTGGTTTACCGACCTGCCGGCGCGCATGAGCGGCTGGACGCGGGATTCCCTGCAGAGTCGCGAGTCGCTGCGGCAGCAAAATGCCGCTCTCAATGCCGAAGTATTGATCCTCAAGCGTAAATTACAGCAGATGGCGTCGTTGACAGCGGAAAACCTGCGCCTGCGGCAACTGATGAACTCCGCTGAAATGGTGCAGGAGCGGGTATTGATCGCCGAGATGATCGGCATCTCGCCGGACCCGCTGGCCCACAAGGTGATTATCAACAAGGGCTCGGAGCAGGGTGTCTATCCGGGTCAGCCGCTGCTGGACGCCTTTGGCCTGATGGGGCAGGTAGTGGCGGTAAGTCGCTATTCCAGCGAGGTGCTGCTGATTACCGACAGCACCCATGCGCTGCCGGTTCAGGTCAACCGCAACGGCGTGCGCGCCGTTGCCGAGGGGGTGGGCGACCTCTATCAGCTGAAACTGCGCCATGTGCCCAACACCCTCGATATCCGCCAGGGCGATCTGCTGGTCAGCTCCGGCCTCGGGCAGCGCTTTCCGGTCGGCTACCCGGTAGCGGAGGTGGAGTCGGTGATCCACGACCCGAGCCAGCCTTTTGCCACTGTCAATGCCAGGCCCAAGGCCCAGCTCAACCGCAGCCGCCATGTACTGCTGGTTTTCAGTCGCCAGAGCGATGGGGATCAGCGGGGTGAAGGGTAGTTTATGGAAGGCGCCCGCGGTCACAATCGCTGGCTTATCGCGGTGCTCTTTCTGCTGGGCTTCGTGCTGGCGGTGTTCCCCCTGCCGGTGGAGTGGCGCTGGCTGCGGCCCGAGTTCATTGCCATACTGGTGATTTACTGGATTACCGTGATGCCGCAGCAGTTTGGCGCCGGCCTGGCCTGGTGCGTGGGCATATTGCAGGATGTCATCGAGGGTGTGGTACTGGGTGAGCACGCCCTGGCGCTGGTGCTGGTGGCCTATGTCTGCCAGCTTTCCTACCAGCGCATTCGCAGTTATGCGGTATGGCAGCAGTCGGCCTGGGTGTTCGTACTGGTCGGTATCCACCAGTTGTTCGGCAACTGGGTGCACAGCCTGCTCGGTTATTCGGCCCCGCCGCTGCTGTTTCTGTCGCCGGCATTTATGAGCGCGCTGCTGTGGCCGGTGGCCATACTGCTGTTCGAGCGCCTGCGCACGGCCTACCGCGTGGCTTGATCATGGCGCCTGCTCCACTGCTGTATCTGGCCTCCAAATCTCCCCGCAGGCGTGAACTTTTGCGCCAGATTGGCGTCCCCTTTCAGGTGCTGGAGGTGGATGTGGCGGAAGTCCGCGGCCCGCATGAGTTGCCCGAGGCTTATGTCCAGCGCCTGGCGGCTGACAAGGCCCGGGCCGGCGGCAGCAGGACCCGTGCCCCCACCCTCGGCGCCGATACGATCGTGGTATGCGATCGGCATGTGTTGGAGAAGCCTGTGGACGAGGCCGATGCGATCGCCATGCTGATGCGTCTTTCCGGACGCCGCCACCGGGTAATGAGCGCGGTTTCGCTGTATTCGCCCGCGCGCCAGCGTACCCGCCTGGCGGTTACTGAGGTACAGTTCAGACCTTTGCAGGAGTCCGAGTGCCGCGCCTACTGGCGCACCGGCGAACCCCGTGACAAGGCCGGCGCCTACGCCATCCAGGGGTTTGGCGCGGTGTTTGTAGAGTCCATTCGCGGCAGCTACAGCGGCGTGGTGGGACTGCCCATCGAGCAGACCTGGCGCTTACTGCAGGATTTCCGGCAGGAGTTTGAACTGCCCTGCTGGCAGCGGGATTGAGCGGCTGCGGAGAGCCAGATTTATGAGCGAAGAAATACTGATCAATGTGTCACCCACTGAAACCCGCGCGGCGCTGGTGGAAAACGGCGTGCTGCAAGAGGTTTACATCGAGCGCACCCAGCGCAAGGGCTTCGTCGGCAATATCTATCACGGCAGGGTGGTGCGGGTGCTGCCGGGCATGCAGGCGGCATTTGTGGAGATAGGGCTGGAGCGCGCCGGCTTTATTCACGCCGCCGATATCGCACCGCTGGATGAAAACGGTATGGAAGACCGCAGTGCCGATGTGGAGGATATTCGCTCGCTGGTGCGCGAGGGGCAAGCGCTGGTGGTACAGGTCACCAAAGACCCGATCGGCACCAAGGGCGCGCGCCTGACTACCCACCTGTCGGTATCCGCCCGCTATCTCGTCTATATGCCCTACACCCGTCATATCGGTGTTTCCACCCGTATCGAAGACGAGTCGGAACGGGAGCGGCTGAAAGCCCTGGTGCAGCGGGCCGTGGCCGATCTGCAGCCGGAGTACAGCGGCGGCTTTATCGTGCGTACCGTGGCCGAAGGTGCCAGCGAAGATGAGCTGCGCGCCGACATTCCTTTTTTATTCAAACTTTGGGCAGATCTCGACAAGACCATCCAGGGCGCCAGCGAGCCGATGGTGATTCTCCAGGATCTGCCGCTGTTTATGCGTACACTGCGCGATCTGGTCAAACCCCATATCGAGAAAGTAAGAATCGACTCGCGCGAGGCCCATGGCAAAATGCGCGATTTCGCGCGGCTTTACGCGCCGGAAATCTGCGACCGTATCGAGCACTACCCGGGGGAGCGCCCGCTGTTCGACCTCTATGGTGTCGAGGATGAGATTCAGCGGGCGCTGGAGGTCAAGGTACCGCTGAAATCCGGCGGTTACCTGATTATCGAGCAGACCGAGGCCATGTCTACCATCGACGTCAATACCGGCGCTTTCGTCGGTCACCGCAATCTGGAAGAGACCATTTTCAAGACCAACCTGGAGGCGGCGACCGCTATTGCCCGGCAGCTGCGGCTGCGCAACCTGGGCGGCATGATCATTATCGATTTTATCGATATGGGCGACCCGGAACACCGGCGCCAGGTATTGCGCACCCTGGAGAAAATGATGGAGCGGGACCACGCCAAAACCAGTATTACCGGTGTCTCGGAGCTGGGCCTGGTGGAGATGACCCGCAAGCGTACCCGCGAATCGCTGCTGCAGGTCATGTGTGAGCCCTGCCCGGTGTGCGCCGGGCGCGGTACGCTCAAATCCTCCGAGACGGTCTGTTACGAGGTATTCCGGGAAATCCTGCGCGAGGCGCGCACTTATGACAATGAAAAGTTTCTGGTGCTGGCCTCGCAGACGGTGATCGACCGGCTGCTTGATGAAGAATCGGCCAATGTCGCAGATTTGGAAGAATTTATTGGCCGCCCGATCCAATTTCAGGTGGAATCTATTTATAGTCAGGAGCAATACGACATTATTCTCGTCTAAGTCTATATAGTTGTCAGTAGCTGGTGGGAATGAGTGATCAAAACAATGGCTTTTGGAGTTTCGGGCCGGGTCTATGTCTAGGTACATCCGCATTCTGGTAAGGAACTTTTGGCGCGCTTTTGCGGTGCTGCTGATTGTGACTGCGGTGCTGGTGCAGCTGGGGCGCGAGTTCACGCCACTGATCGGCGACCACCGCGAGGCTCTCAGCCGCTATCTTTCGCAAACCCTGGGAGTGAGGGTCTCCATCGACACGCTGCACGCCCACTGGAGCGGCCTGCAGCCGCAATTGCGCATTGCCGGGCTCAGGCTCAGCAATCACGACGATACCCCCATACTCGCCATCGAGGAGGTGACCGCCGAACTGGGCCTGCTGCAGTCGCTGCTGCAGTGGGATCTGGCCTGGCGGCGGGCGCTGTTCTCGGAAATAGAAGCGTCCTTCATTCAGGACGAAAGCGGCCAGTGGCGGGTGGTGGGCCTGCCGCAAACCACTGCCGCCAGCGATGGCTCGGCAGCGGTGACCATCGATGATCCGCTGGATGTCTTTCTGTTCGGCCGCCATATCGAGATCAATCAGGCCAATCTGCAGTTCGAGTTTCGCACCGGCCATAAAACCGCGGTTCAGGTGCCGTTTATCCTGTTGGAAAACACCCAGACCTTTCATCGCCTGACCACGCGCCTGAGCCTGGAGGAGCAGACCGATGCCCTGCAACTGGTACTCGAGGGGCACGGCGACCCGCGCCAGCGCGACAGTTTCGAGGCCCGGGGCTATCTCAAACTGCAGCGCTTTCCGCTGGAAAAACCGCTGGCGGCGGTGGCCGGTGCGGGCTGGAAAAACCTGCCCGACGGCCAGTGGCGCGAGGACAGCACGGTGGACCTGGAGGTGTGGATCTCATCGGCCGGCGGCGGCGGTTACAATCTGCAGGGTTTAATCAATATCGACGGCCTGCCCTGGGAGCAGTCCGACGACGGCGCCGCCAGCGGCCTGCCGCAGCACCTGTCCAGCGCCGTGACCGGCCGCTGGATGCCGGCGGCCGGCTGGCACCTGGCGCTGCAGGATGCGCAGCTGGCCTGGCCCGGCAGCCGCTCGCCGAATTTCAACCTGGTGGTCAAAGACAGCCCCGGCCAGCCCCTGAGTGTGCATACCGACAGGCTGGTTTTATCCGACTGGCTGGCACTGGCCGCCGACCACGGCCATATAAAAGGCCGCCTGGGCGAGGTGCTGAATACACTCAATCCCCGCGGGACCTTGCACAACACCCAGTTGCTGCTCGACCTGGCCGGCGAGAAGCCGGATTTCACCCTCAGAACCAATGTGGAAAAAGTTTTCGTCGAGGCCTGGCAGGGGGCTCCGGCGCTGGAAAGTGTCGACGGTTATGTCGAGGCCGGCAGGCGTGGCGGTGTCGTTGGCGGTGTGGTTGAACTCGACAGCCGCGAGGGTTTTGCCATGCACTACACCACCGTATACGCTGAGCCGATGCGCTATCGCAGTGCACACGGGCAGGTGGCCTGGCAATTGCGGCCCGAACAAAACAGCATTTACATCAACAGCGGCCCGCTCAGCATGCGCGGCGAGGACGGCTTGGTCAACGGCTACTTCCATATCTTTCTGCCCTGGGAGAAGGGCAGCGCCGATTCCCACATGTCGCTGTCCATTGGCCTGCAGGACAGCGAGGTCAAATACCACAAGAAATATGTTCCTTTCCTGGCCGCCGAGTCGCTGCGCGCCTGGCTCGACCGCGCGCTGGATAAAGGCCGGGTTGCCGAGGGCGGATTTATCTACAACGGCTCGCTGGCCAGGGACAACAGCGCCGGCAGGGCCATGCAGTTGTACCTGGATATCGACAATGCCTCTCTGAACTACCATGCGGAGTGGCCGCCGCTGGCTGAGGTCGACGCGGTAGTGAACATGAATGACGGCGAGGTGGATGTCAGCGTTGCCGGTGCCAGTCTGCTGGGCGCGCGGCTGGGGCCGACTCTGGTTGCCGTCGCCCCCAATCCCATGGGGCAGGGCAGTCTGCTGGGTGTGAAGGGTACCCTGAGCGGTGATGCCGGCGACGGCCTGCGCCTGCTGCGCGAGGGCCAGCTGCGACGCCATCTCGGCGACAGTTTCGATCGCTGGCGCATGCGCGGCCGGATGCGGGCGGATATTACCCTGTCGCTGCCGCTGGTTGCCGATGAGCCCGGCGAGTTACATCAGGTGCGGGTGGATCTGGCCGATACCGAGTTGACCATGGACGACCTGGACCTGAGTTTTGAAAAGTTACAGGGGCGCCTCAACTATTCGTCGACAGAGGGTCTGAGCGCACAGAAGATAAATGCCGCGCTGTGGTCGAGGCCGGTCAGCGTTGCCATCACCAGCCCCGCCAACCGCGCCGGCGGGCGCGATACACTGGTATCGCTGCAGGGCGCTGTCGATACCGGCACACTGGCGCGCTGGACCCGGCGGCCGGAAGTGCTGTTTACCCGTGGCGACCTGCCCTACCGGGCGCAACTGCGCATCCCCTCGCGCGCCGCCGGCGAGGACCACACCGGGCTGTTCAACCTCAGTTCCGATATGCGCGGCGTGGCGGTAGACCTGCCCGCTCCCTACGGCAAAACCGCCGAGCTGCCGCGCCCGCTGCAGGTGCGGGTGCCGCTGCGCGCCGGGCAACAGCAGTTCGATGTACGCTACGGCGATCTGGCTCACGGCCTGTTCGAGGAAACCGAGGGTGTGGTACAAAAAGGCGCGGTATCGCTCGGCGGCCGGCCGCTGCTGCCGGCTACCGGCCGGCTGGCGTTGACGGGCCGGGTCGAGCAGTTGGTGCTGGATGAATGGGCCGAGGTCATGCAGCGCTACGAGTCCTATGAAGCACAAATTGCCGCCGCTGCAAAAGCCGATGCCGGCGACAGCGGCGCTTCGACATCGGCGTCGCAGGTGCCCGGGCTGACCACGGTGCTGGACCTGAATTTCGGCAAGCTGGCTGTCTCCGACCTGGAGCTCGAGGCCCTGCAGGTGCGCGGTGAGCGCCTCGACCAAAGCTGGCGCCTGCAGCTGCAAAACCCGATGCTGGCGGGTGAACTGGACTGGTACGACAGCGACACCCGCCCCCTGCAACTGGAACTGGACTACCTGCGCCTGCCGGCGGCGGAGGCCGAGGCTGAAACGCCGGAGGCCATTGAAACCGCGCCGCAGGACCCGCTGGCGGACTGGAACTTTGAAGATATTATCGCCCTCGATTTTTCCACCCGGGAGTTGAGCGTGGGCGACGATAACTATGGCGCCTGGTCGTTTTTAGTCAGGCCGGTCGAGGCCGGTGTGGTGGTGCGCGACCTGCGCGGCAGCGTCAAGGGGGCGAGTATTCAAGGCATCGAAGAGAACAGCGGTGCCCGCCTGACCTGGCAGCGCCGCGACAACGCCGTGATGACCGAGTTCAGCGGGCGTATAACGGCCGCCGACCTCGGCGATGTCCTGCAGCAGTGGGGGCAGCCGAAACTGATCGAAAGCGAGAGCGCCGCTTTCGAAGCCAACCTGAGCTGGCCGGGTTCGCCGGCTGCAGTGGGCACCCGCGCGCTCAGCGGCAAGTTGGACATGCGCGCGAAGAAGGGCCGCTTTGTCAGCGACAACCGCACCGGCGCCAATCCGCTGTTGCGGCTGATCGGCCTGTTTAATTTCGACACCTGGGCGCGGCGGCTGAAACTGGATTTTTCCGATCTGTTGAAAAACGGTATGGCCTACGACGAAATCAGTGGCGAAATGCAGTTCGATCAAGGTTCCGTTTATTTAATCGATCCGATCAAGGTCAAAACCCCCTCCAGTAAACTGCAGATGGCGGGCACCATCGACCTCGATCACGAACAGCTCGACACCACGCTGGTGGCGACACTGCCGGTGGGTGGCAACCTGACTCTGCTGGCGGCACTGGCCGGCGGCCTGCCGGCCGCTACCGGGGTGTATGTGGCCAGTAAGATTTTCAAGAAGCAGGTGGATAAAGTGGCCAGTGTCAGCTACCGCATCAGCGGCGACTGGGTGGACCCGGACTTTGAATTCGAGCGCCTGTTCGATGACAAAGCGGCCAAGCGTGCCGGTGAGGACACGCTCAAGGAAACTGAAACCGATGAACCGGCGCCGGCGGCGGAGGAGGCAGCGCCGCAGAACACTGAGTCCGCCGCCGCCGAGGCGCCGACATGATGCGCATTGGCGCCGCCCAGATGGTGAGTACTGCAGTGGTCGAAGACAACCTCGCCGCGGCCGACCGACTGCTTGCCAGCGCCGCCGATCAGGGCGTAGAGCTGTTGGTGCTGCCGGAGAACTTTGCCCTGTTCGGCGAGAAACAGTTGCGCCAGGTGGGCGAGGCCGAGAGCGATGCGGCCGGGCCTCTGCGCCGCTATCTGCAGCACAGTGCGCGGCGCTTCGGGCTGTGGATTGTGGGCGGCACCCTGCCGACCACCGAATTGCATGGGGTGACGCGCCGGCCGCCGGCTGCCGGGCGTGTTTTCGCCGCCAGCTTGGTGATCAATGCCCGCGGTGAAGAGGTGGGTCGCTACGACAAGATACACCTGTTCGACGTGGATGTGGGCGATCGCCAGGGACGCTACCGCGAATCCGATACCTTCGCCGCCGGCAGCGCGCCCGGCCTGGTGGATACACCCTGGGGCAGGCTGGGGCTGGCGGTCTGCTACGACCTGCGCTTTCCCGAGTACTTTCGCCTGCTGGCCGAGCACGGCGCACAGCTGATCGTGGTGCCGTCGGCGTTTACCTACGTTACCGGCGAGGCGCACTGGCGTATTCTGATGCAGGCGCGGGCGATCGAAAACCTGTGTTATGTGGCCGGTGCCTGCCAGGGCGGCGAGCACGACAGCAAGCGCCGCACCTGGGGCGACTCCCTGGTGGTAGACCCCTGGGGCCAGGTGCTGGCCCACCGTCATCAAGGTGAGGGTTTGGTGGTTGCCGATATCGATTTTGACCGGGTGGCAGCGTTGCGCGGCAAAATGCCGGTGCACAAACACCGGCGCTTTTCAGTGACTTGACCCCGGGCCGGGAATTTATCCGCAGTCGGGGTTTCTAACACTGCGGTTGAAAGCAGTTTAATACGGGTAAAAGTGCATGAATTGTTTTTCAAAACTGGCGGTTCTACTGGTCGGCTGCGGCCTGGTCGCCGGTTGCAGTGATGATTTGCAGGCCTCCGAAGCGGCCATGAGCACCGCTACGGCAAAACAGCTGATTGCCAGGGGCGAGGCGCTGGAGACCATTCCCAAACAAACCTGGAAGCAAATGCTGACTAAACAACAGTACAAGATTCTGTGGAAGAAAGGCACGGAACGGGCCTTTAGCGGTGAGCTGCTGAACAACAAAGGCAAGGGCACTTATGTCAGCGCCGGCTGCCGGATTCCGGTTTTCCGCTCCGAGCACAAGTTTGAATCGGGCACCGGCTGGCCGAGCTTTTGGGAAGTGTTTGACAAGGAGAATATTATCCTGGAGAAGGACTACAGCTGGGGCATGCGGCGCATCGAAGTGTTGTCGAAATGTGGCGAGCACCTGGGCCATGTGTTTGAGGACGGACCCGAACCGACGGGCCTGCGCTACTGCATTAACTCGGCGGCGCTGGCGTTTGTGCCGGATGGCGAGTAGTCCCAGGTCCGTCGCCGGCTGGCGACTGGGCCGGCTGTGTTAAAATCGCAGCAGAAACTGCCCCCTGAATACGACCCATGTCTGCGGGCGGTGGGTGGAAATGAATTCATCCACTGCTTTCTTTACGCTGTAGTTGCCCTCGGGATCTCGCCAGTAGTAGTCGTCGCCAAATAAAATGCCATTGCTTTTCAGCTTGGGCAGCCAGCTCTCCAGGTCTGCCCGAACGTCCTCATAGTAGTGTGATCCATCGATGTAGGCCCAATCGAGGGATTGATCGGTGACGCTCCCGGCAGCTTCTACGGAAGTCGATCGCATGATCTTGACGTTGCTGTGCGGTGAGAAGCGTGCGCAAACATACTGATAGAGCTCATCGGCATCCCCTTGGTTTTCAATAGCACTCTGCTCTACCCCAATGGCCTGCCCGGATTCCTTAGAACGGGGGAAGACTACCTTATCGTCCTCGGAGATCTGCCAGGGGTCCACCAGAGTCAGCAGCGCGGGCTTCAGGTGGGTTAACAGGGCGCTGGAAAAATCACCCCGCCATACCCCGACTTCCACGCCCCTGCCGGCTTTTGGTATATAACCCAGCAAGGCATAGCGCCCGCCTTTCAACTGCTGCTTGTTGTCGCTGTCAAGTATACCGCCAGTAAAATTGGCCAGTACAAATCTCGACCTCAGTAACATGGACCCGCGATTTCTGCGAAACAGCTTGCGTTGCAGTCGCCCGGTGGGTGTTTCAAGATGCTTCAAACTGTGCTACTCCTCGATATGAGCGACGTACTGACATCGGTCGCGGGTTAAAGATCAAGGCGGGCAATTATATATCATTGGCTTAGAGCGCGGAGAGGCAGGGATTATACAGAAGTATTGGCAGGACACAAGCGCCTGACCTGGCGCAGCTAAAGGCATATATCCCGGCGTGATGGGATAGTGAAGTGGCAGCTGTTTGGCCAAACAACTGCCGCCTGGCTCCAGGTGAAATGGCTGCCAGAAGCCTTATTGCCGACAGTATGTAGCAATCCCAAAGACTTTCTTAGCCGGGTTTTTGCCGCTATTATCTCGATCATTGAAGAATACATTAAGACAATATCGGGATGTCGCTCACGTTTATGAAAATACCAACGCCGGTTATCGCCTTTTTACTTTCCCTGGCAGCGCCGCTGTCTGCCGCTGTACTGCCGCTCGATGATTTTATCAGGCATGGGGACTACCTGGACCTGACCCTGTCGCCGGATGGCGAACACCTGCTGGCGCGGGTGCGCCAGCAGTCCACCGTGATGCTGGTATTCGTGCGCCGCAAAGACGGGGCCGTGGTCGGCGGCGTCAAACCCGGTGGCGGTGACATGATTCATTCCGCTTCCTGGGTAAACAATAAACGCATACTGTATCAGCTTGCGGAGAAAAGCCACGCACTGGATCGGCCGGTTCCGACAGGAGAGCTGTACGCCATCAATATCGATGGCTCCGCCTCCAAGCTGATCTACGGTTACCGCGCCAGCGATGAAGCCACGGGCACTCGCATTTCGCTGCGGGAAAGCAGCAATGCGAGCCACGAGATTTTAACCTTGCTGCCTGGCGATCGGAAACATATCCTGATTATCGAATACCCCTGGCAGCAAATCGGCGGTTACTGGTACGACAACCGGTCGAGGCCGCCGGTTGTCAGCCGGCTGAATGTCTATACCGGGCGCAAGAAGAAAATCGAAGTGATTACCCATAATGGCGCGCGGGTACTGGCGGATGAAGGCGGGCGGGTCCGTTTCGCCAGCTGGGTGGACAAAAACGGCGAGCAGAAGTCGGCATTCAGACACGACAATAAGGAAAAGTGGCAGGAGCTGGCTCCTCTGCTTGACATTGACGAGGCGCCGTATCCGATTGCCGTCGATGCCGCTGCAAACAGGGGCTACCTGCTCGGCAACTATGGCGACCGGCGGTTGCAGACGCTGTTTGAGCTGGATATGTCCAGCGGCAAAGTGACAAGGCTTTTCGACGGCCTGCGGGCGGATTTGCTCGGCTGGGAAACCGATATCGATACGCCGGCACCGGTCGTCGGTATTTCCTACCCCGACCGGCCGCAGTACCACTACGCCGATACCGATAGCCCCATGATTGCCATCCATAAAATGCTGGCGAGGGCCTTTAAAGGCCAGGAGCTGGCCGTCACCAGCCGCAGCGCCGACGGCAAACTGCTGTTGTTGCGGGTGAGCAGCGATATCAACCCCGGTGAATACTATATTTTCGATGTGGAGACGAAAAAAGCCGATTTTCTCTGGGCAAACCGCTCCTGGATAGACCCGCGGCAGATGCGGCCGGTGCAACCTGTTGCGCTGCAGTCGCGCGACGGCATTCCCCTGCACGGCTATCTGACCCTGCCGGCGCGGGACGGCGCGGCGCCGGAGCAGAAAAAACCGGCCCTGGTGGTTGTGCTGCACGGCGGCCCCCATGGCGTCAGGGACTATTGGAGCTACAATAGCGAAGTGCAGCTGTTGGCCAACCGCGGCTATGCCGTTTTGCAGATCAACTTTCGCGGCAGCGCGGGTTATGGCGAGGCATTCGAACAACTGGGCTATCGCCAGTGGGGCGGCAAGATGATAGAGGATATTATCGATGCCACCCGCTGGGCCGCTCAACACGCCGCTATCGACGGCAACAGGATCTGTGTTTACGGTGCCAGTTTCGGCGGCTACGCGGCACTGATGGCCGCTGCACGCGCAGCTGATCTGTACCGCTGCGCGGTGGGTTATGCGGGCATCTACGATCTGGAATATATGTATACCAAGGGCGATATTCCGGATCTATGGGGTGGTGAAGCCTATCTGGAAACCGTTATCGGTCGTGATGAAGGGCAGCTGCAGGCCTTTTCTCCCATCCATCATGTCGATAATATCAAAGCGGCGGTCATGTTGATTCATGGAGAGAACGATCGCAGAGTACCGATTGCCCATGCGAAAGCGATGCGCAGTAAATTAAAAAAATCCGCTAAAGAAGTCACCTGGCTTTCCTACGGAAAGAGCGGTCACGGTGTCTGGGACTTGAACAGCCGCAGGGAACTCTACCAGGGCCTGCTGGATTTTCTGGCCAGGCATATCGACTAGGCGCCGGCGCAAGGGTTTCATACAGATATGCCTGTTGATTATTTTTTCCATAGCCACTGTTTGAGCAAACCGCTGCCGCGATAGATCAGCAGCGATGTAAAGATCAGCGCACAGCCACCGAGTTGGCTGGCGGACATCTTTTCCCCCAGTAGCAGTGCACCCAGCACGGCTGTCCAAACCGGCTCGGCCAGTAAAATCATACTGGCCTGACTGGGTTTCAAGCGCTGCAGAGCCGAAGTCTGCAGGGCAAAGCGCAGGCTGCTGCCTATCAATGCGGCGCAGAGCAGCCACAACCAGGCGCTGGCGGAAAATGCCTGTGGCCAGGGCTCGGTGCCCACTGCCGCAACGGTGCCGATCAGGCCGACCGCCAGCAATTGCAGGGTGGCCAGCGGCAGGCTGGGAATGCCGCGAACGCAGTGGCTGGACAGATTCAGGTGCAGGGCAAAGACCAGCATGGCAATCAGAAACAGCAGCTGGTACTGATCGAAACGGAAACCATTCTCCAGCGACAGCAGCGCCAGGCCGCCCAGGGCCGGCAGCAGGGAGATGAGCAGGGCGGTGCTGATCTTATCGCCGAAGACCAGCCGTGCAATCAGCGGCACCGCCACCACCGACAGGCTGATGATAAAGGCACCTTCGCCAATAAAGGCGCTGCGGTCGATGGCCTGTACCCAGATCAGCATCGCCAGTCCCATGACGCTGCCGACGCTGAGACTGCGGACGATATGGGCGCGGCTCAGCTGCCGCAGCGACGGCCAGCAGATCAGCGCCAGGGCCGCCGAGGCAATCAGGAAGCGGATCGCCAGAAACGTATAGGGCGCTATGCCCTGCAGTGCGAGTTTGGTAAATACCCAGCTGGCTGCGGCCACAAAAGTTACCGCAATCAGGGTAAATTCAGCGCGCCCTTCACTCATGGGAATCCCGGCTCGGGACTTCGGCCCCGCCAGTGTAACTCAGGACTGTTCACTGATGATTTCGCGCAGATAGCGAAACAGCTTGCGCGCCTGCGCCGGCGGTTTGTCGTGCCGCTGTTCTTTCAGTGCTCCCCTGATCAACTGGCCCAACTGCTGGCTGTCGCCCTGGGGATACTGTTGTAAAAACGCCGTCAGTGCGGTGTTGCCGTCGCCGAGCAGCCGGTCGCGCCAGCGCTCCACCAGGTGATGCTGTTGCACATGGTGATGGTTCTTATCCATCAGTGCCTGATAAGCGGCCTTAATGCCTTCGCTGTCGGCGCTGCGCATCAGCCGGCCGATATACTGTAATTGCCGTCGCCGGGCTTCGCGTTGCCGCAGCTTGCGCGCCTGGTAAATGGCAGTGGCCAGTTCGCCTTGCAGCGGTATCTGTGCCAGTTCATTCTCGCTCAGTGCAACCAGCGCCGTGCCGAGTTCCTGCAGGGCGTGCATGGCCTTTTTGCGCTGTGTCTTGCTTGGCAGTGAGCCCTGTTCATCGGCGGCGCTGTAGTCGGATTCAGTCATGGTCATGCCGTTTTGTGCCGGGTTGGATTTGTGTTTTGGCGGCGGCTCAGGCATAAAAATAGGTTGCCAGGCCGAGAAAGGCCAGAAAGCCCACTACATCGGTGACCGTGGTCAGGGCCACGCCGCCGGCCAGGGCCGGGTCGATGTTCACGGTTTTCAGCAGCACCGGCAGCAGCGCGCCGGCCAGCGCCGCGGTCAGCAGGTTAATGACCATGGCGGCGGCGATGATGAAGGCGATTTTATAGTCGTCGAACCAGACCGATACCACCACGCCCATCACCAGCGCCCACAGCAGGCCGTTGATCATGCCCACCGAGAACTCCCGCGACAACAGCCAGCGCAGATTGTTGCGGCCGATCTGCCCCAGCGCCATACCGCGAATCACCACGGTCAGTGTCTGGCTGCCGGCGACGCCGCCCATGCTGGCGACAATGGGCATGAGGATGGCCAGCGCCACCACTTTCTCGATGGTGTCTTCGAAAATATTGATCACCGCCGAGGCGATGATGGCGGTGACCAGGTTGACACCCAGCCAGATGGCGCGCCGCGGCGTGGTGCGCATCAGGGGTGCGAAAGTATCTTCCTCTTCGTCCAGGCCCGCCAGGCTCATCAGCGAGTGGTCGGCGTCCTCGCGGATGACATCCACCACATCGTCGATGGTGATACGGCCGAGCAGCTTGCCGCTGGCGTCCACCACCGGCGCCGATACCCAGTCGTGGCGCTCGAACAGGCTGGCCACTTCGCTGTCCGGCATGCTGGCGGGAATCGCCTCGGCTTCGGTATCCATGATCTCGCGCACGGTGACGCCGGGGTCGGTGGTCAGCAGTTTGCCCAGCGGCAGCAGACCCAGAAATTCATCCTGGCGGTTGACGACGATCAGGCTGTCGGTGGAATCGGGTATTTCGTCGTGACGGCGCAGATAGCGCAATACCACATCCAGCGTCAGGCGCGGCCGGACGGTGATGGTATCGGTGTTCATCAGGCCGCCGGCGGTGTCCTCGTCGTAGGTCAGCACCGATTCGACCCGCAGGCGATCCTGATCGCTCATGGCCGACAGCACTTCGCGAATCACCTGGTCGGGCAGTTGCTGCAGAATATCGGCGATATCGTCCGTGTCCATGCCCTCGGTGATCTCCACCACTTCCTGGGTGTCCATCAGCTGCAGGAACTGGCTCTGCACATCGTCGGACAGTTCCTGCAGTACCTCGCCCTCCATATCGCGGTCGACCAGGCGCCACAGTGCGTGGCGGGTGGGCGGCGGGGAGGATTCCAGCAGGTGGGCGATTTTTACCGGCGCCAGGCCGTTGAGCATGCGCCTGACCTGTTTGAAGGTACCGCTGTCCAGTGCTGCGTGGAGTTCGCCGAGTTGTGCTTGTGTCTGGGCGTGTAATTGTTCGGCAGATGGCTGCATGGGGGCTCGGCGTATCGATGATTACAAAGGCGCTCATGATAGCAGTCACTAGTCACTAGTCGCTAGAGACTAGGGACTGCATTTATTCTTCTTCGCCAAAGCGATCCATAATCAGCTTTTCCATGGCGGCCAGCGCTTCGCTTTCGTCTTCACCCTCGATTGCCAATTCCAGTTCGGTACCCTGGCAGGCGGCCAGCAGCATCAGCGCCATTACACTTTTGCCGTCCACCATCCTGCCGTCCATGCCGGCCTCGATGCGGCTGCTGAAGCGCGCCGCCTGTTCGGCGAATTTTGCCGCGGCGCGGGCGTGCAGGCCCAGCTTGTTGATGATGGTGATGCGCTGCGTGATCATTGTCGTTTTACTACGCTCCTGTCAGCAGGCCGCGGGTTTGGGCGCGGTCGTCCATCATCGATTGGCGGCCGGGCTGTCACTGCTGGTGATTGAGTTCGCGGTGGCGCACCAGGACATTGCCGTGCTGCCCGGAAAAAGCCTTGCCGAGTTGCTCGGCCAGGTAAACGGAGCGGTGCTGGCCGCCGGTGCAGCCGATGGCAATGGTGATATAGCTGCGATTGTTGGCTTCGAAATGCGGCAGCCAGCGGTTTAGATAGTTGCTGATATCGGCCTGCATATCGCTGACCAGGGGCTGTGCCTGCAGAAACTCGATCACCGCGGCATCGCAGCCGGTGAGCGCGCGCAGCTGCGGTTTCCAGTAGGGGTTGGGCAGGCAGCGCACGTCGAACACCAGGTCGGCATCCACCGGCACGCCGCGCTTGAAGCCAAAGGATTCGAATAACACGGCCATGCCGCTGGGATCGTTGCCGACGATGCGCTTTTTCACCAGGTCGCGCAGTTGGTGCAGGGTGAGGTTGGTGGTGTCTATGACCAGGTCGGCGACATCGGCGATGGGCTCCAGCAGGCGCCGCTCGGTGGCGATGGCTTCGCGCAGGTCGGTCGACTCGTCACTGAGGGGGTGTTTGCGGCGGGTTTCGCTGAAGCGCTGAATCAGCGTCGGTGTGCGTGCGTCCAGAAACAGCACCTCGCAGGTCAGCCCCGGCTGCCGCGTGGCGGCGATCAATTGCGGGAACTTCTGCAGGTCGCTCCAGGTATTGCGCGCGTCGATGCTCACGGCGAAGCGCAGATCCTGCGCCTGGTCGCGCTGGTTGACCTCATCGATCAGTGCCGGCAGCAGGCTGGCGGGAAGGTTGTCGACACAGTTGAAGCCCACATCTTCGAGTACGTGCAGGGCGGTGCTTTTGCCCGACCCGGAGCGTCCTGAGATCACCACCAAGCGCATGTCACGGTTTCCTGTTTAACAATACTCTATTTGCGTTCTGTATTTACGTTCTATAACTAGGTTCTAACTACGTTCTGTAACTACATTTGTAACTACATTTTTAACTACGTTTGTAACTGCGAACTGTATCTGCATGTCCCACGGCGGCCGGATCGTGCGGCGCCGGCAAGACCACAGTAAATCTACCGTAATTTACCACAGTGACAGCCGTATGACGGCGCTTTACCAGGATTTCAGCGCCACATCATACAGCTCCCGATCGGTCTCGGTGCGGCGCAGTTGCTCGCAGTAATCCCGGTTGCCGAGCCTCTCCGCCAGCGCCGCCAGGGTCTGCAGATGGGCCTGTTGCGCCTCTTCCGGCACCAGCAGTACAAATACGATGTCCACCGGTTCGTTGTCGATGGCGTCGTAGTCGACCGGCTGCGCCAGGGTTATCAGCCCGCCGACGCTGCCGGTGCAGTCTTCGATGCGGCAGTGGGGGATGGCGATACCGCGGCCGATACCGGTGGAGCCGAGGCGCTCGCGGGCAATCAGGTGGGCAAACAGGTCGCGCGCGCCGAGGGCGGGCAGATCCTGGGCAATCAGGTTGGCGATCGTTTCGATTACGCGCTTTTTGCTGATGCCCGGCACAGCGCAGCGGGTGCGGCGCGGGGCAAGGATGGACTCTAGCTGCATGGGTTGTTGGTGGCAGCCTAGCGATGGCTGCGTTGCTTTTCCTTGTGTTTGATCAGTTGGCGGTCCAGTTTGTCCGCCAGCATATCGATGGCGGCGTATAAATCATCGGCTTCTGAATTGGCGAAGAACTCCTTGCCGCTGACGTGCACGGAGGCCTCGGCTTTCTGTACGAGTTTATCAACGGAGAGGATGACATTGGTACTGGTTATACGGTCGTGGTGCCTGCCCAGTTTATCGAGTCGATTGTTGACATAGTCTTTTAGCGCTGGCGTCACGTCGATATGGTGACCGCTGATGGTAATTTGCATACACAATTCCTCGTCTCGTTGGCAGTAAATAAAATCAGGCAGTCACCGGCACTGAGATCCACTGGCGGTCGCGCCCCGCTCAGACCAGGCGCTTGCGTTCATTTGACGCTGGTATGCCGAGCGATTCGCGGTATTTGGCGATGGTGCGGCGGGCGACTTTAATACCCTGCTCGGCCAGCAGGGTGGTAATTTTGCTGTCGCTCAGGGGCTTCTTCGGGTTTTCGGCAGCTACCAGTTTCTTGATGATGGCGCGGATGGCGGTGGAGGAACATTCGCCGCCCGAGTCGGTGCTGACATGGCTGGAGAAGAAGTATTTGAGTTCGAAAATTCCCTGGGGCGTGTGCATGTATTTTTGCGTGGTGACCCGCGAGATGGTCGATTCGTGCATGCCGACATCCTCGGCCACATCGTGCAGCACCAGCGGCTTCATGGCCTCGGCGCCGAAATCGAGAAAACCGCGCTGCTTTTCCACAATGCAGCTGGCAACCTTGAGCAGGGTTTCGTTGCGGCTCTGCAGGCTCTTCAGAAACCAGCGCGCCTCCTGCAGATTGTCGCGCAGGAAGGTATTGTCACTGCTGGTATCGGCGCGTTTGACCAGCGAGGCGTAGTCGGGGTTGATGCGGATGCGCGGTGCGATATCCGGGTTCAACTGCACAGTCCAGCGGTCCTCGCGCTTGCTGACAAACACATCCGGTACCACATACTCGACCTCGCCGATATTGATCAGGTCCCCCGGTCTGGGGTTGAGGCTCTGTATCAGCTGCACGGCGTCGCGCAGTTCCGGCTCTTTCAATTTGGTGCGTCGCATCAGCTGCTTGTAGTCGCGGCTGCCGAGCAGGCCGAGGTGGTCCCGGACAATCGCTTTGGCGGCATTCAGCAGCGGGGTTGCCTCGGGCAGCTGCCGCAGCTGGATAAACAGGCACTCGGACAGATCCCGGCTGGCCACGCCAATGGGGTCGAACTGCTGTATACGGTGCAGTACCGCCACCACTTCGTCCAGCTCCAGCTCCTCCAACTGCAGGCCGGTGTGAATCTCCTCCGGCGACAGTGTCAGCATGCCGTTGGCATCGACGGCATCGATAATGGCAGTGGCGATCAGGCGGTCGATATCCGACATCGGTGTCAGATTGAGCTGCCAGTGCAGGTGGTCGTGCAGCGATTCAGAGGCGGCGCGCCGGGTTTCGAAATCGCTGTCGTCGCTATCGGCCGGCTGGCCGCTGCCGGAGGGGGCGCCCTGGTAAACTTCATCCCAACTGGTATCCACCGGCAGGTCCGCCGGTATTTCCTCGCTCCAGTCGCTGTCTGTCGATGCCTCGGCGTCCTCGGCAGTGGCTGTCGCCTCACTCTCGCGGCTGCCGTCAGTGCCGGTATCAGCGCCATTGGCCGGCGCCTCGCCATTGGGCGCCTGCTCCTGTGCAGCGGCATGCTCTTCTTCATTTACCTCCAGCATGGGGTTGGTATCCAGCGCCTCCTGGATTTCCTGCTGCAGGTCGAGGGTGGACAGTTGCAACAGGCGGATGGCCTGCTGCAACTGTGGCGTCATGGTGAGCTGCTGGCCTATCTTGAGCTGAAGCGACTGTTTCATAGCGGATACAACTTCATGCCAAATAAAACTTTCCAGTCCCGCGGTGGGTTGAAATTACGAGACTCCAAGTTTAGACAGGCTGGGGCTGGTAAGCAATATTGACAAGCAAACTTTATGCCCGATATAGGATAGGAATTCAGTCACTAGTCACTAGAGACTAGTAACTAGTGACTCTTTTTAAAGCGTGAACTGGTTGCCCAGGTAGACCTCTCTGACTTTGCGGTTGCTGAGCACGGTCTCTGAATCGCCTTCGGCGATGATATGGCCCTCGTTGACGATATAGGCTTTTTCACAGATATCCAGCGTGTCGCGCACGTTGTGGTCGGTGATCAGGATGCCGATATTGCGCTGCTTCAGATGCTGGATAATGTGCTTGATATCGTTGACGGAAATCGGGTCGACACCGGCGAAGGGTTCGTCCAGCAGGATGAAGCCGGGCTCGGTGGCCAGCGCGCGGGCTATCTCCACACGGCGCCGCTCGCCGCCCGAGAGCGCCATGCCGAGGTTGTCTTTGATATGGCCGATATGAAATTCCTGCAGCAGCTGGTCGAGCTTCTGCAGCCGCTGCTGGCGGTTCAATTGTTTGCGGGTCTCCAGAATCCCCAGAATATTGTCGGTGACGCTCAACTTGCGGAACACCGACGCCTCCTGGGGCAGGTAGCCGATACCGGCGCGGGCGCGGCCGTGCATGGGCAGCCGGGTAATATCCTGCTCCTCGATCACTACCTGGCCGCGATCGGCGCCGATCAGCCCGGCGATCATATAGAAGCAGGTGGTCTTGCCGGCACCGTTGGGCCCGAGCAGGCCGACAATCTGGCCGCGGCTGACGCTGAGTGATACGTCCACGACAACCTGGCGGCCTTTAAAACTTTTGGCCAGATGCAGTGCGCTGAGTGACGACATAGGCGGGTGCTTGCTCAATCAGGCTGTTCGGATGTCGATTCGGTCTGGGGGGGAATAACGATCTGGATAAGCTGATTGTCATCCCGATCCGGATCACCGATGGCGACGACGATCGCCTCTCTGATGTTGTAGTCGATGCGGTCGCCGCTCATGGTGCTGCCCTCCTGTTGCAGGTGGGCATTTTTGAGCAGCTGCACTTCCTCGCGGTCGACCCAGTACTCGATGGTGGAGCCCTGGGCGGTGACCAGGTCTTTGTCCGGCGCCGGTTGCTGCTGAAAATGGGCCGGCTCGCCGGTGGCGATAATGCGGCTGATCTTCTTGTCGACGCTGTGTATGGTGACTTTATCAGCGGTGATGCGCAGGGTGCCCTGATCCATCTGTACCTCACCTTCATAGACGGTGATGCCGCTTCTCTCATCCAACTGGGCGCGTTTGGACTGGATGGTGATCGGCTGCTGGCGGTCGCTGGGCAGGGCCTGGGAGATTGCCGGGGCCAGCACGGCCAGCGCCAGTGCCGCGCTGAGCGCCCGCATGCGTCGGCGCTTCGGCTCACTCTGTGTCATGCAGGCTCCTGACTTGGGATAACAGTTCAATGCGGTCCTGATCAAAAAACGCCTTCATGCCGACAGCTTTGACGTTGTTGATACCGGCGTCGATCATAACAGGTTTATCGGTCTCGGCGTATTGTTCGTCAGGCTTTACGACCAGTTTTGTGGTGGTCAGTTCGGATATCAACTGGTCGTTTTGCGTCTGCCAGACACGCACATCGTCGATCAGGGTAATGATCTCACCGCTGGCATCGGCATGGCCGCGGTTCGACTGGATAAACCTGGGCACAGTTTGCCGGCGGTAGAGAATGATATGCGGTGCGTCAATTTCGGTGTAATCCTTGGGGCCCGGTCGCCTGGGATCGAGCTGGAAGTGATCCATGCGCTCGGCGCGGAAATGGTAGTCCATCGCGCCGCGCTCGTCGTATTGCATCACCTCCACCCCCGACATGTAGATATCGGGATGGTCGGCCGCCTCACTCTGGTCGCCGGCCGGGTCGCGCAGCAGCTGGCTCGGCGGTGATTCCCACAGCACTACCACCAACAGTGTCAGGGCGGCGAAGATCAGCAGTGACAACAGGTTTCGCGGCATACTTACAAATATTCCTGCAGCGCCTTATCGAAGCTGCCCTGCGCCCGCATGAGCATATCGCAGGCCTCGCGTACCGCGCCGTTGCCGCCGGTGCTGTCACTCGACCAGGCGGCGTGCCGGCGCACCTCGGGGTGGGCATTGGCGACAGTGAGCCCCAGACCCACCCGGCGCATCACCGCCAGGTCCGGGTAGTCGTCGCCCATAAAAGCGATTTCCTCCAGTGTGATCGTCATTTCGGCAATAAGTTCGCCCATGGCGGCGAGCTTGTCTTCGCGCCCCTGTAGCAGCAGTTCGATACCCAGGTTGCGCGCCCGCCGGGCCACCAGCTCGCTGCTGCGCCCGGTGATAATGCCGACGCTGACCCCGCTTTTCTGCAGCATTTTAATGCCGTGGCCGTCGAGAGTATTGAAGGCTTTGAACTCACTGCCGTCGTTGCCGAAGTAGAGCTTGCCGTCGGTCATTACGCCGTCTACATCCAGCAGCAGCAGGCGTATTTTTCTGGCGCGTGCGGTAAGCGTTTCGCTGTGCTCGCTCATACCACACCTGCCTTGAGAATATCGTGCAGGTGCACCACGCCCAGCGGGTGATGGCCGTCGTCCTCGACAATCAGTGCAGTAATTTTGTTCTCCTCCATGATACCCAGCGCCTCGGCCGCGAGCATATTCTTGTGCACGGTTTTGGGGTTGGCCGTCATCACCTGGCCGATCAGTGCGCAGCCGATATCGATACCGGTGTCGATGCTGCGCCGCAGGTCGCCGTCGGTAAACACCCCGATCAGCTCATCGCTGTCGTTGACAACGCTGGTCATGCCCAGGCTCTTGGCGGTCATCTCCAGCAGGGCCCGGGTCAGCGGCGTTTCGCGGGTTACCCGCGGCAGTTCGCCGCCGGCGTGCATAATGTCTGCGACTTTCAGCAGCAGCTTGCGCCCCAGGGCGCCGCCCGGGTGGGAGAAGGCAAAGTCCTCGGCGGTAAAGCCGCGGGCCTCCAGCAGAGCGACAGCCAGCGCATCGCCCATTACCAGGGTAGCGGTGGTACTGGAGGTGGGGGCCAGCCCCAGCGGGCAGGCCTCGGTGGCGATAGCGATATCCAGATTGACATCGGCAGTTTGCGCCAGTACGGAGTCGGCGTTGCCGGTCATGCTGATCACGGCGATGCCCAGGCGTTTGAACAGCGGCAACAGCGTCACCAGCTCCGCCGAGGTGCCGGAATTGGAAATGGCTATCACCACATCGCCGCGGGTGATCATGCCCATATCGCCGTGGCTGGCCTCCCCGGGGTGAACGAAAAAAGCGGGGGTGCCGGTACTGGCCAGAGTGGCGGCAATCTTGTTGGCGATATGGCCGGATTTACCCATGCCGGTGACAATCGTGCGGCCGCTGCACTGCAGGATGAGCTCACAGGCGCGGCAGAACGACTGGTCGATACGCGCCGCCAGGGCGCCGACCGCGTCGCGCTCGATCTCGACGGTGCGCCGGCCGGAGTGGATAAACAGGGAGTGCTTTGTCAATCTGGGTAACCCGTTGCTGAGGAAAATATTCAGGGGCGGGATTATAGCGCCAATGGTGGGTGGAGGTAATGAAAAAGCTGACAGCTTACAGTTCACAGCTGACAGCAGGCCCTTGGCAGCGGGGGTGCGGTGAGCTGGCAGCTGTGAACTGTAAACGCCTAACGGAATAACACTACATAGTAGGCGATATAGCTGGCCAGCAGCAGCAGCCCGATACGGCGCCCCAGCCGCGCCTGAGCGGCGCCGCTCCGCGTCAGCCAGAAGCCGGCGCCGATGGCGGCTGCCAGCAACAGGGTGATCAGCGCCATGGCGATGAAGTCGCGACTGAACACTGCCGCCTCCATCAGCTGTGGGGCGATAATACCGGGCATGGCCATCACCGCCAGCAGGTTGAAGATATTGGAACCGATAATGTTGCCCAGGGCGATATCGTGATGTCCTTTCAAGGCGCTGACCGCCGAGGCGGCCAGTTCCGGCAGGCTGGTGCCGACGGCCACAACGGTAAGGCCGATAATCAGGGTGCTGACGCCAAAGCTCAGTGCCAGGGTTTCCGCACCCCAGACCAGGACGTTGGAACTGACGATCAGCAATACCAGGCCGACGCTGAACCAGAACCCCGCCTCCTGGTTTTTCATTTGCGGAATGCCGTCACTCTCCTCTGCTTGTTCGTGCGGCGAAAGGTCGTGCTGCTTGATTCTTACCAGGTAGTACATCAGCGGAAACAGCGCCGCCAGCAGCAACACCCCCTCCCAGCGCACCAGCCTGGCGTCGTACAGCAGGGCCCCGCCGATGGCGGTGACCAGCAGCAAAATCGGTATCTCCTGGGTCAGCAGGTGGCGCTGTATGGGCAGCGGCGCAATCAGTGCGGTCACTGCCAGCACCAGGCCGATATTGGCAATATTGGAGCCGAGGGCGTTGCCGATGGCCAGGTCTCCCGAGTCTTCCAGCGCCGCGCTGATGGCCACGGCGATCTCCGGCGCGGAGGTGCCCAGCGAGACAATGGTCAGCCCGATAACCAGCTTCGCTACCCCCAGGTTATGGGCGAAGGCGGCGCTGCCGCCGACAAACTTGTCGGCACTCCAGATCAAACCGACAAAACCGGCGACAACGGCGGCACTGGCTAACCAGATTTCTGACATAGGGGCGCTCTCTTCAGTGTGGGAAAATTAAGGTGGGCCTAAGGGTATGCCAGAATACCGGGTGCCTGCCTGTCGCATAGTAACCTTATTGCCAGCGTTTAGATTGAGGGAGGCAAATGGTATAGTGGCGCGGTTATAAAGTCAGTATTTTTAGGAACCTTTGCTAAGATTACGAGTCGCGGGGGCAATTGTGACGGTTTCGAGGTTTGCGGCAAGACTTGACGGCAGTTGTCGCTTGTATGCGAAACTATCCGCCAGCCTCAGGGCTCTAAACGCAATATCCGGAAATAAGGAAGTGGAGTTATTTATGAGCAGGTATACGGCACTGGTAAAAAGCTGTTATCTAACCTCGGCACTGCTGCTGGCGCTGGTGCCGGGTGGCGCCTCAGCCGAGGCCGCCACCGCTGGTGAACAGCCGGCAAAGCCGCCGGCGGCCGATTCTCAGGCAGCACAGCCGCAGACATTTGCCAGCGCCCACGAAGTCGTGCAACAGGTCACCGATCAGATGCTCGAGCTGATTGAGCGCAACCGGGCGACACTGGAGGAAAACTCCGATCAATTCTACAGCGAGGTGCAGGCTGTGCTCGATCCGGTGGTGGATTTCAGGTTCATTGCCCGCGTGGTAATGGGGTCTTTCGGCAGCCGCGCCACCCCCGAGCAGCGCCAGCGCTTCGCCGATACCTTCAAAAATGACCTGGTGACGACCTATGCCAGAGGCATGGCGGGTTTCGGCAATCAGGATATTGTGGTGGTACCGCCGGCCAAGGATATCAGTAATCACTGCCGGGTAGGCGTGGAGCAGGAGGTGCGCGGCGCCGATGGTGTCAACCGGGTCTCCTACACCATGATGCGCAGGAAGCTGCGCCAGGGCGAGGCCGCCTGCGGGGGCGAGTGGAAGCTGATCAATGTGGTCATCAATGGGGTCAATCTGGGCAACACCTTCCGCAGCCAGTTCGCCCAGGCCATGCTGCAACAGCGCAAAAAGAACGGCAACGAGCAGAAAACGGCGGAAAACCTCGATGTTGTTATCAGTAACTGGTCTGCCTCAGCGACGAACTAGAAGCTGTTTCATCACTCCCGGCCCGGCGGGGCGGGTGATAAAGCGGCTGCTGGGGTCCGCTGACAGGCCCTAGTGCGTTTTGCCGGCTTATTCTTTAGAATACGCGGCCTTTTTTCAATAGCCGACAGCCGCGGCGGCGGCAACCGGGTTCGCCGCCGGCGCGAGGGGATGTTATGCAGGTCGAAGAGATAAAAACGCTGTTACAACAGCAGATAGAGAGCGCCGAAGTGCAGGTGGAGGTGGACGGCAGCCACGTCAACCTGGTAGTGGTCAGCCCGGCTTTCGAGGGCCTCAACCCAGTCAAAAAACAACAATTGGTCTACGGCGTGCTGTCGGAGCGTATCGCCGACGGCAGTATCCATGCGGTCAATATGAAGACCTACACGCCCGCACAGTGGCGCCAACTCACCACCTGACCCGGAGCCGGGTGGGCACTCAAGGGACCCCATGGATAAGCTGATTATCAAAGGCGGCAATCGCCTCGATGGTGAAATTCGCATCTCCGGAGCAAAAAACTCCGGCCTGCCGGTGCTGGCGGCCACGCTGCTGGCCGAAGGGCCCATGCATATCTGCAACCTGCCCCATCTCAACGATATCACCACCATGCTGGCGCTATTGCGCTGCATGGGGGTGGGCGTCACTATCGACGAGCGCATGTGTGTGGAGGTGGACCCCGGCAGTATCAATGACTTTACCGCGCCTTACGAACTGGTAAAAACCATGCGCGCCTCGATACTGGTGCTGGGGCCGATGCTGGCCCGGTTCGGCACCGCCAATGTGTCTTTTCCCGGCGGCTGCGCCATCGGCAGCCGGCCGGTGGATATCCACCTGCGCGGGCTCGAGGCCATGGGAGCGACCATCGAGGTGGATGAGGGTTATATCCGCGCCCGCAGCAGCGGCCGCCTCAAGGGCGCGCATATTTTCATGGATACCGTGACCGTAGGCGGCACTGAGAACCTGCTGATGGCGGCGGTGCTGGCCGACGGCAAAACCGTGCTGGAGAACGCCGCGCGCGAGCCCGAGGTGGTGGATCTGGCCAACTGCCTGGTAGCCATGGGCGCCGATATCGACGGCATCGGGTCGGACTCCCTGACCATTCGCGGCAGGGAGCGGCTGCAGGGTTGCACCTACAGTGTAATGCCCGACCGTATTGAAACCGGCACCTATCTGACCGCGGCGGCGGCGGTGGGGGGGCGGGTCAAGCTCAAGGACACGCGCGAGGGCCTGCTCGAAGCGGTACTGCTGAAACTCGATGAGGCCGGCGCCAGCCTCAGTATGGGGGACAATTGGATAGAGCTGGATATGAAGGGCAATCGCCCCCGGGCGGTGAATCTGAAAACTGCGCCGTATCCCGCTTTTCCCACCGATATGCAGGCCCAGTTCACCGCCATGAACGCCGTTGCGGAAGGCACCGGCACGGTGATTGAAACCATTTTTGAGAACCGCCTGATCCAGATTCACGAACTCAACCGTATGGGCGCCAGTATTGCGCTGGAGGGCAATACCGCGATTGTTACCGGCGTCGAGCGGCTCAAAGGGGCGCCGGTGATGGCCACCGATCTGCGCGCCTCGGCCAGCTTGGTGATCGCCGGGCTGATGGCAGAGGGGGAAACGGTGGTGGACCGTATTTACCATATCGACCGCGGTTACGAGTGTATCGAGGAAAAACTGCAACTGCTGGGCGCCGATATCCGCCGCGTGCCCGATTGAGCAGCGTTGCGCCCAGTTGATCGAGAGTTGAATATGCCCGTGACGACCCCGCCGATGCTGACCATTGCCCTGACCAAGGGGCGCATACTGCAGGAGACGCTGCCGCTGCTGGCCGCCGCCGATATCAGGCCGGCGGAAGATATCGGCAAGAGCCGCAAGCTGCAGTTCGAGACCAATCACAAACAGGTGCGGCTACTGGTGCTGCGCGGTATCGACGTGCCTACCTATGTGCAGTTCGGCGCCGCCGACCTGGGTGTGGCCGGCAAGGACACCCTGATGGAGCACGGCGGCGACGGGCTTTACGAACCCATCGATCTGAAGATAGCCCGCTGCCGCCTGATGACCGCGTCGATCGCCGGCGCGCCGGCAAAGAGCGGCCGTATCAAGGTGGCGACCAAGTACGTCAATATTGCCAAGCACTACTACGCGGCCCGGGGCCGGCAGGTGGATGTGATCAAGCTCTACGGCGCCATGGAACTGGCGCCGCTGCTGGATCTGGCCGACGAAATCGTCGACATCGTCGATACCGGCAATACGCTGCGCGCCAATGGGCTGGAGCCGCGCGAGCATATCGCCGATATCAGCTCGCGGCTCATCGTCAATAAAGCCGCCATGAAAACCAAACACCGGCAAATCGAAACCGTCCTCAACGCGGTGGCTGCCGCCCTTTAACGCCCGGCTGCGGAGGTCGAAGCCCATGAGCGAAGCCGAAATGATTACCCGTCTGGACGCCGGCAGCGCCGGTTTCGAGCAGCGGCTGACGCAGCTGCTGGCCTGGGAGGCCGAGGCCGATGTGCAGGTAGTGCAGGTGGTCGAAGAGATCATCGCTGCGGTCAGGCAGCGCGGCGATGCGGCCCTGCTGGCCTACAGCCGCCGTTTCGATCGACTGGATGCCGCCGCCATGAGCCAGTTGGTGCTGGATCGCGGGCGCCTGCAGCGGGCGCTGGACGGTATTCCGGCGCCGCAGCGCGACGCCCTGGAGACCGCAGCGCAGCGCGTGCGTCGCTACCACCAGCACCAGCGCCAGGAGTCCTGGCAGTACCGCGAAGCCGACGGTACGCTGCTCGGACAGCAGATTGTGCCGATGCAGCGGGTGGGGCTGTATGTGCCCGGTGGCAAAGCTTCTTATCCCTCTTCCGTGCTGATGAATGCCATACCGGCCAGGGTTGCCGGGGTCGACGAGGTGGTGATGGTCAGCCCCACTCCCGATGGCGAGGTCAACGACATGGTGCTGGCGGCGGCGGCAATTGCCGGGGTCGACCAACTGATAACCGTCGGCGGCGCTCAGGCCATTGCCGCCCTGGCCTATGGTACCGAGACCATTGCCAAAGTGGATAAAATCGTCGGGCCGGGCAATATCTATGTGGCTACGGCCAAGCGCGCCGTATTCGGGCAGGTGGATATCGACATGTTCGCCGGGCCCTCGGAGATACTGGTATTGTGTGACGGCGGCACCGACCCCGACTGGATCGCCATGGACCTGTTTTCCCAGGCCGAGCACGACGAGGACGCGCAGGCGATACTGGTCTCCCCCGACCGCGACTTTCTCGACCGGGTGGCCGCCAGCATCGAGCGGCTGCTGCCGACACTGCAGCGTGAAGCCATCGCCCGCGCCTCGCTGCGCCGCCGCGGCGCCCTGGTGCTGGTAGCGGACATGCAACAGGCGCTGGCGGTAGCCAACCGCATTGCCCCGGAGCACCTGGAATTATCGGTAGAGGACCCCGAGTCGCTACTGCCCCATATCCGCCACGCCGGCGCCATTTTCATGGGCCGCCACACCTCCGAAGCCCTGGGCGACTACTGTGCCGGCCCCAACCACGTACTGCCCACCTCCGGCACAGCGCGTTTCTCCTCGCCCCTGGGCGTCTACGATTTCCAGAAGCGCAGCTCGGTAATCATGTGCTCGCCCGAGGGCGCGGCGGAGTTGGGTAAGACGGCGGCAATACTGGCGCGCAGTGAGTCGCTGGAAGCGCATGCGCGCTCGGCGGAATATAGGATGGGAGGGGAAAAGGGAAAAGGGAAAAGGGAAAAGTAAAACCAAAAAGTGCTTGACACGCCAAACCCCAAATTCCAGCCTTCCCTTTTCCCTTTTCCCTTTTCCCTTTTCCCTTTTCCCTTTTCCCTTTTCCCTTTTCCCTTTTCCCTTTTCCCTTCCCTACCCCGCCACCGGCC
>JANQMH010000136.1 GCA_028280195.1 Exilibacterium sp. | reverse complement strand
CGGCGCGCTGCAGGCAATCGGCCAGCTGCGCCGCTCCCTCGCGATCGTGCTCGAGCAGGTGCAACGCCATGCGCTGGGCGGATTTTGGGCCGACGCCGGGCAGGCAGCGCAATGCCTGCATCAACTCATCGATCAGCGGGCTGAACACGGCGGGCACTGACCGGGGCGGAAATCTTGAGCGGGCGGTGAGGGTCGAACATAAACAGTGACCATAGGAAATCAACTTCAGTCTGGGCCGGGGCCCGGGTAGACAAACATTATCGCTGGCGTGTAAAACGGCAGCTAAAACGGCATCTTAAAGCCATCGGGAAGGTTCATACCGGCAGTCAGCCCGCCGAGCTTTTCTTTATTGGCCTGTTCCACCCGGCGCACCGCGTCGTTGACCGCGGCGGCCAGCAGGTCTTCGAGTATTTCCTTGTCTTCGGACATCAGGCTGGCATCGATCTGTACCGCCTTGACATCGTGGCGACCGTTCATGGTCACTTTCACCATGCCGGCGCCGGACTCGCCGCAGACCTCGGCGCTGGCAAGTTCCTCCTGCATTTTCTGCATATTGTCCTGCATCTGTTTGGCCTGTTTCATTAAATCGCCAAGACCTTTCATGATATTGCCTCTTTCTACTGATACGGTATCAATCCAAGGGCTCGACCGAGCCCTCGCGCAGGGTGGCCTGGAACTGCGCCACCAGCTGTGCCACCAGCGGGTCGGTCTGCATTGCCTCCAGTGCCTGCGCCCGGCGCTCGCGCCGCAGGCGCGTAACACAGGCGGCCGGCGTTTCGATATCGGCACCGACCGGACCCGCTTGTATCTGCACCTGCACCTGTTCGCCGAAATAGTCGCTCAACAGATCGGCAAGGCGCGCCTCGTGTGCTTCATCGTACAAGGTACTGTTGGCCTCATCGAGAATGAAATGCAGCGCATTTTCCCGGCGCCCCACCAGTACACAGTTGGAAACGGTGCTCTGCAGAATGCCGCCCACCTCCAGGCCGCGGTATATCTGCAGCCAGTTGTCCGGGCCCGCCTGTGGCAGCGGGATCTTTGCCGCAGCGCCGCCGGCTGCCGCCCGCCGCGGTGCGGCGGGCGGCGGTTGCGGCCTGACCTCGGCGGCCGACGTTACCAGGCCGGGATCGTCCAGCGCCGCGCGCACATCCGCCAGTACGCTGCTTTCCCGCTTGCCGGATGTTGACGGCGCGGGGACTGCGCCGGCGGGCGCCGCAGCTGCAACGGGCTCGGGCGCCGGCGGGGATTCAACCGGCGCCGGGCTCACCGCGGGCTTTTTTGCAACCACCTCCCTGTCAACCACCTCTTCGCCAACCGACTCGTCGCCAACCACCTTTTCGTCAACCACCTCTTCATCAGCCCCCCCCCGGTCAGCCAATTGCGGGGCTGCCGCTTGCGCCGCCGGCGCAACGGCGCTCTGCGCGGGGGCAGGTGGCGGCTGCGATTGCGGTGGCGCCGGCGCTGGAGCGCCCGCAGCGGGTACCGGTGCCTGCGATTGAGGCAGGGCCCTGGCGGGCAATTCGGCCATTCCCTGCGGCTTGAAGGCGAGCATTCTCAGCAGCACCATTTCGAAACCGCCGCGCGGGTCCGGCGCCAGCGACAGATCGCGCCGCCCCATCAGCGCAGTCTGGTAGAACAGCTGTACATCCTCGGCGGCAAACAGCTGCGCCAGTTCGATGACCTGCTGGCGGTCGCCGAAGCTGTTATCCACCGCCTCCGGCAGCGCCTGGGCGATGGCGATGCGGTGCAACACCGCCAGCAGTTCCGCCAGGGCGGCGTGATAGTCGGGGGCATGTTCGGCCAGCCTCGCCACCACGTCCAGCAGGCGGGCGCCGTCGCTGTTGGCCAGCGCCTGCAGAATGTCGTACACCAGCGCCCGGTCCATGGTGCCGAGCATGGCGCTCACCTCGGCCTCGGACACTTTGCCGCTGCCGAAGGCGATCGCCTGGTCGGCCAGGCTCATGGCGTCGCGCATGCTGCCGTCGGCGGCCCTGCCCAGCTGCCACAGGGCCGATTCCTCGAACGGCACCATTTCCTGTTCCAGCACGTATTGCAGATGCTGGACGATGCGCTCGGGGTTCATATTCTTCAGGTTGAACTGCAGGCAGCGCGACAGAATGGTCACCGGCAGCTTCTGCGGGTCGGTGGTAGCCAGCAGGAACTTGATATGCGGCGGCGGCTCCTCGAGGGTTTTCAGCAGCGCATTGAAGCTGTGAGAGGAGAGCATGTGCACTTCGTCGATCAGATACACTTTGTAGCGGCCGCGGGTGGGCGCGTACTGCACGTTCTCCAGCAGCTCGCGGGTATCCTCCACCTTGGTGCGCGATGCCGCGTCGACTTCGATCAGATCGACAAAGCGCCCCTCGCCGATCTCCACGCAGGCGCCACACTGGCCGCAGGGCTCGGAGCTGACGCCGGTTTCGCAGTTCAGGCACTTGGCCAGTATGCGCGCAATGGTGGTCTTGCCGACGCCGCGGGTACCGGTAAACAGGTAGGCGTGATGCAGCCGATTGTGGTCCAGGGCGTTGATCAGGGCCTGTAGCACATGCTCCTGACCCACCATTTCGCGGAACACTTTCGGGCGCCATTTGCGGGCTAATACTTGGTAGCTCAAGGTGTCAGCTTCCTGTTTACCGGCGGCAAAAAAACGGAATTATAGCGACAATCAGCCATCAATGGGAAAAGCCGGGCGCTATAAATCGGCCAGCACCCGCCGCCATTTGACCTGGTAGGCCTGTTTGGTGGTTTCGGCATTGGCGTATTGCAGCGCTTTTTCCAGCGCCGCCTCACCCTCACTGCGGCGGCCCAGGTTCAGGTAACTGATGCCCAGTAGAAAGTGAAAGCGGTGGTCCTCTGCGTTGCCGGCGACAGCGGCCAGGCTGTGCGCGACTGCGGCGGCATAGTCCCGCTCGCCGTAAGCCTGCTCGGCTTTGTGGTAGCGATAATAGGGGTTGCGGTTGCGCACATTCTGCGCCTGCCGGCGATATAACTCGGCTTTCTCCGGCTGCTGCTCATTGACGTAAAAGCGCTCCAGGCTGCTGATGGCGGCGAGGTTGCCGGTGTCCCTGTGGAGGGCGTGGAGGAAGGCCGCCTCGGCCTCGCGGCGGTGGCCGTGGCGCAGGTAGAGGGTACCGAGGTTGGACCACAGAAAGCTGGCGCCCGGTGCCAGGCTGAGGGCCTTTTTGAAGTGGCGGAAGGCCTGGTAGGTATCGCCCCTGACCATGTGCTCGGTGGCGAGGTTGTTGTAGTACTGGGCCTCGGCATGGCTGTCGGAAATGATTGTCTGCCGGTACTCGGGCTGGTAGATATCGGGGGCGACATCGACGATCACCTGATCGCGCCTGCCGCGCACCACATTGGCATTGATATGCCGGTAGAGCACATAGGTCAGCTCGCCCTGCAGCCCCCAGGACGGCGGAATATCCACCTCGTTGAAGCGCACCTCCAGCCCCACCTCGCGCCCGCTGGCCACCAGCAGCGCGGTAAAGGCCAGACAGTTGCCGCTGCGGTTGTCGAAGGCTTCCTCGGCGGTATAGGTGCGTTCGGCGACGTATTCAAAACCCAGCATGCCGGCGTGGCGCAGGGCATAGATCAGTGCATCCAGCCGGGTGGCGCGGTTGCCGCGGCGCGGCACGGTTTGATCGAGAAAGGCGCGCATCTCGTTGCTGACGGACAGAAACGGCTGCTCCGGCAGCTGCAGTCCGGCGGCGGCCTCGCCCAGCAGGGCCTCACCGCTGAGCAGGTGGGCCCTGTCGGCGGCCGCCATGCCGCCGCCGTCAGGCAGATGGGCACAGCCGCCGAGCAGCAGCACAAAAACCGCTCCCAGGGCCCTGCCGCGGCGGCCCAGGTAGGTGATAGAAGCACTAATCGATCCCATGGTCCCGACCATAGAGCCTCTTTTTCGTGCCGTGAAACCTTAGGGCCTGTTGACACTCATTGAGTTAGCTCTGCTGGGCCTCTACTGCCACCCAGCAAGGCAGAAGGAGCGCAGTTTGGTCATTCCAAATAAGCGACTG
>JANQMH010000101.1 GCA_028280195.1 Exilibacterium sp. | reverse complement strand
ACCCCCGCCATTGTCGAGGGCACGCGGCTGTTGGAGCGGGCCCTGGACCTGTATCTGCTGCAGTTGTACAGCGCTCTCGACTTACACCGCCAGCTGGCGGCGCCGCGCAGCGCCGCGTCGCTCGCCACCGCCCTGGGCTTTCATCCGAGCGCCGGGCGCGCGCTGGAAGCGCTGTTGCTTCGCCTCGGCAACAGCGCCGTGGTAAATGTTCAGCACCAGGCCGGAGTCGCAGTATTTTGCGCCGGCAGCCGGCCCGCATTCGACGCCGCCGCGCTGGCCCGTATCCACAGCGCCATGGCCGAACTCGGTGAGGAGCACCTGTGTTCCCTGGAGTTTCTGGCCTTTGGCGCGGAACACTTTGTCAAAGCCCTGAAAGACGATCCGCTGTTTATGGATCGGGTGCTGACCGGCGCCGAG
Organism: Exilibacterium sp.; assembly: GCA_028280195.1. GTDB lineage: Bacteria > Pseudomonadota > Gammaproteobacteria > Pseudomonadales > Cellvibrionaceae > Exilibacterium. The sequence goes on along the minus strand of JANQMH010000101.1, from coordinate 11,738 downwards.
CGGGAATTTGCCGGACTCTGGGACCGGGCCACCAATCTCGACCCGATGCAGAACGTTCACGGTCTGATGGGAGCCAGAGCCGTCGCCATGCTGTTTCAGGGAGGCACGCTGCTGGAAATCGGTGGCGGCACCGGCAATGGTATCGTCAATGTCCTCACAGCGCTGCAAAGCAGCGGGCAGCTTGCGGCGCTTACGAGTTACATCTTTACCGATATCAGTATGCCATTTGTACTCGGCACGCGACACAAAGTACGCGCAGCCTTTCCACCGCTGCCCTGCGAGTGGCGCCATCTCGATATCAACAAACCCTTCGACCGGCAAAAAATTCCGCCCCACAGCGCTGACCTGATCTACGGCGTCAACGCCGCCCATATCGGCAGAAATACGGTGTCAGTACTGCAGCGCTGCCGCCAGACCCTGAAGCCGGGAGGGCTGGTGGTGTTCGCCGAGCGCGTGCGACAATCGGGCCGGGAGATGGCGCCGCGGGAACTGGTGCTGAACCTCTCGCAATACCATCGCACGGCAGCGCAACTGGATTGTCGCTACCGGCCCGGCCATGCCTACCTGTCGCTGCAGGGCTGGCGCCGGGCCCTGCAGCTGGCCGGTTTCAGCGCAATCGAGATATGGCCGGACTTTGCGGCTTTTGCCGGCGATTTTGCCGAACTGTATGCGGCTGTTATCGTGGCAAAGGCTTAAAGAACTGCCAGTCGGGAGAAGTTGACAGCTAGAGACTAGAGACTAGAGACTAGAGACTAGAGACTAGAGACTAGAGACTAGAGACTAGAGACTAGAGACTAGAAGTGTTTTGTTTTAGCTATTGGCTGTCAACTGTCAGCCCCTCTCAACAGTACGACTGAACAATACCCTATGCAAGCCATTAAACGCTATCAAACCGATGTCCTGGTAGTGGGCGGCGGCGGCGCCGCCACTGCCGCCTGTATCGCCGCGCGCGAGCGTGGCGCCGCTACCACCCTGGCGGTCAAAGGCCGTTTCGGCGTGGCCGGCGTGCGCGGGGCCGGCGCCACCTCCAACCCCGTCGGCGATTTCTGGACTATCCGCACTGTCGGCCCCAAAGGCGGCTTCTTCAATCCCCCCGAGCGGGTACTCGCCGATATGCTGCAGAGCGGGCTGGGCATGGCCGACCCGCAGCTGTGCGAGATATTCGTCGCAGAGGTAACGCCGGCAATCAAGCGCCTGCAGCAGATGGGCATGCAGTTTCAAAGCCGGGTGCTGGCAACCATGCCGGCATCGCCGGCCGACAAAACCAATAATATCGTCGCTGTGCAAAAGGCTGTTATCAAACAAAACGGCACCCGGGTGCTGGAGTGCGCCAACCTGACCGAGCTGATCGTCGAACAGGGTATCTGTCGCGGCGCCGCCGGTATCGACGACAGCGGCACGCCTTTTGTGGTCGCAGCCGGCGCGGTCATCCTCGCCACCGGCGGCGTCGGGCAACTGTTCCAGTACAGTTTTAACCCCCCCGGCAATACCGGCGACGGCTACGCCATGGCCTTGCGCGCCGGCGCCGAGTTGTTCAACATGGAATTTATGCAGCAGGGACTGGCCACCACCTGGCCGCGGCAGGGCATCGTTATGCTCTACGCCATGAAACAGCCCTACCGCCTGCTGAACCGCCACGGGCAGGCATTTCTGCAGCGCTATCTGCCCGCCGGTGTCGGCATACAGGAAGTCTGCGACCTGAAAGCCGGGCACTGGCCGGTCAGCTGCCGCGACCACTCCATCCACCTGGACCGCGCCATCAAGGCTGAGGCCATGGCGGGGCGCGGCACCGAGCACGATGCCGTGTTTCTCGACCTGTCGCAGGCCGAGCGCGGTTTTCTGCCCGAGCTGTTTCCCGACTTCATGCGCGCTAAAGGCATCGATATCGGCTGTGACCTGGTACAGGTACAGAACCACCACCACACCAGCAACGGCGGTATCCGCATCGACAGCGACGCGCAGTCGACATTGCCGGGCCTGTTTGCGGTGGGCGAAGCGGCCGGCTGGCAGGGCGCCGACCGCCTCGGCGGCACCATGCTCGGCGGCTCGCAGGTATTTGGCTGGCGCGCCGGCACCGCTGCCGCCCGGCAGGTCGGTAGCGGTGGCGCAGCGCCCTTGAGCGACAGCGCCTGCGAGGCCGCCCTGGCGTCGATCCGCAACACCGGCGAGCTGCGCGGGCACTGCAGCGCCGACACCCTGCACCGGCGCCTGCAACGCAGCATGTGGGAAACCCTGATAGTGGAAAAGGACGCGCACAGCCTGCAGTGCGCGCGCGATTGTATAACCGGCCTGCGCCAGCAGATCGAGCAGGACCTGGGGGTAAAGCAGGCTCTGGATGTGGCGCGGGTTTTCGAGCTGCGCAATATGCTCGACGTCGCTGCCGCCATTGTCGAGGCAGCCGATCTGCGCTGCGAGAGCCGCGGCTCTCACTACCGCAGCGACTTTCCCCGGCGCAACGACGCCGACTGGCTGAGCAATATTTTCATCACTCGGCGCGACGGCCGCCTGCAGTTGCGCCGGCAGTGGGTGTGCGAAACCGGCGGCTGGCAGGACAGGCCCGAAGACATCAGGATAAAGCCATGGGGGTGACAGCAGCGACAGAGAAAAAAGTCGCCCTGGTCACCGGCGGCGGCCGGGGCATCGGCAGAGCGGTTTGTGAGCGCCTGGCAAAAGACAACTACACCTTGTGCATCGGCGCCAGAACCATCGCCGAACTGACTGAAGTTGAAGCGTCGCTGGCGGCGGGCGGCGCCGAGGTCAATTGCTTTGCCTTCGATATCGCTGCGGCCGAAGATGTTGAGCGGGTAGTGGCTGCCATCGACGCCGACCACGGCGGCATCGACCTGCTGGTCAACAGCGCCGGTACCAGCTATATCGCACCGGTGGCGATCTCCAAGCTGGAGCGCTGCGAGGAGGTGATACGGGTCAACCTGTTTGGCGCGTTTGTGATCTCGCGCGCCGTTATCCGCCTGATGATGCGCCGTCGCAGCGGCCGCATTGTGCATATCGGCTCCATTTCCGGTCAGATCGGCGCACCCTATAATGCCATTTACGCGGCCTCCAAGGCAGGGCTGGCCGGCCTGGTGAAATCGCTGGCGCTGGAGGTGGCCGCCCTCGGCATCACCGTCAACGCGGTACAGCCGGGCACCGTTTACACCCAACTGTTCGAGCAGACACACGGCGCGCGCGCCAGGATCAAGGGCATTTCCATCGAGCAGCAAAAGCAGGCCATGGTGGAGGAAAACCCGCAGAAACGCCTGGTGACCGTCGAAGAGGTTGCCGAGGCGGTGCTGTATCTGGCGTCGCCCGGCGCGGCGGCGGTCAACGGGCATTTACTGACTGTCGACGGGGGGCGGTCAATCATATAGCGGCCAACGCCAAAACAGTGAAATGAGCGCACTGATCAGCAATTGCCAACAATACCGATACTGGCTGCAGCGTCCATCGGAGGTAGACCAACCGGCCAAACCCGCTGCAGTATTCGTGATGCTCAATCCCTCTAGCGCCGATACCGAAGTCGACGACCCGACCATCCGGCGATGCAGGCAATTTGCCAAAATCTGGCGTTGTGCCGGCTTGATGGTCGCCAACCTCTATGCGCTCAGATCGGCAAAGCCCGGGCTGCTCTGGCAACACGACGATCCGGTCGGACCCGATAACGACTATTGGTTAGCGACGCTGGCAACACAACACAGCGATATAATATGCGCCTGGGGTAACAGCGCCGAGCAGAGCCGGGTAGAAAAATTTCAGCAGATAACCCAACTGGCAGAGGCGCGCCTGTGGTGCCTGGGCACAACCAAAACCGGCGCACCAAGGCATCCGCTTTATGTTAGATTTAACCAGCCCCTGATCAAGTGGAGTCGCTAACTGCCGCCGCGCAGTTTCACCCCAGGGAGTTCACGTAGTTAAAAAAAGTTGAGAAAAAAGTTGAAAAAGAGTTGAGAAAATAGTTGAAAAAAGAGTAAAAAAAGGAGGTAAATATGCCGGCACAAGATCTATCTGTCAGCGAAGAACAGCTCTGCACCTGGCTGGCGGATCGCCGTTTTGCCGATTGCCGCCGGCAACTGGATCGGGACGGTTATCTGATCTTCGAAAATGTTTTATCGCAGGCAGATTTGACATCCATACGCGAGGCCCTGGCCCCGCATCTGGCAGGCAATATCGGCGGGCGTAACAATTTTGAAGGTGTGAGGTCCAACCGCATCTATGCCCTGCTGGCCAAATCGCCGGTGTTTGCAAAACTCGTCATTCACCCTTTGGCACTGGCCTTTGCAGAGGCCGAGTTGGGCCGCTCCTGCCTGTTGTCCGCCCTGCTCGCAATCCAGCTGAACCCCGGCGAATCGGTACAGCCCTGGCACTACGACGATGCCCATATCAACCTGCCGCGCCCGCGGCCGCCCTGCGGGCTCAGCGCTTTCTGGTCGATCGATACGACCAGCGCTACCAATGGCGCCACAGAAGTGCTGCCCGGCAGTCACTTGTGGCCACAAAACACCATCGACGGGGCCGGCCAGGCGGCGGACTTCGCCAGGTCGCAGCACTGCGATACCGATGCTGACCCCGGCGCCCGGCCGGACGCCGTCAAGGCGGTAATGCCGGCCGGTTCGCTGATGCTTGCCAAAGGCACGCTCTGGCACCGCGGCGGCGCCAATAAATCGGACAGGCCACGGCTGATCATAACGCCGCAGTACTGCCCGGGCTGGGCCAGGCAACTGGAGAATATGTGCCTGGCAATTCCCGCCGCTGTGGCAGCGGCCCTGCCCGAGCGTGTAGGGGAACTGCTCGGCTATTCCATCCATCCGCCCTTTATGGGCTATGTCGACGGCAGACACCCCAACAGGCTTCTGGATACTGAACAGACCGACTGATAGCGGCCGGAAAACGCTGTAAACATGCAGCCGGCAATTGCCGCCGTCCCACTCCCGCCTTACTCAGTCTCAAAAAAAGCGGTCGACTTATCGGCATCGATGTTGTGCCTGTCCAGGGTACCGATATCGAGCACGGGTGAGGCATCGATATGTTGCGCATCCATCATCTGTGCCACCCGCTGCAGCGACGAAATGATCATTGTCTGCTCCCAGTCATGCAGGTCGGAAAACCGGCGGGCAAAATGCTCCTGCAGCGGCATAGGCGCACCTTTCAACACATCAGTGGCGGCTTCGGTAAGAAAGGCATGCACTTTGCGTTTGTCAATTTCCGATCGCTCCCGGTAAACCAAGCCGCGCTTTTCCAGTCGATCCAATATGGTTGTTACGGTAGCCTGACTCAAACTCACTTCATTGGCCAATTCGCCGATAGTCACCTGACCGCGGGTTCTGATCGCCTGTAGCAGCAATATCTGCGGCGCTGTCAGCCCCGTGGTCTTGGACAGGTATTTGGAATGCAGGTCCGTTGCCCGGATAACCCGGCGCAGAGAGACAAGCACTTCATCGATACGGTCCACTACTGACTCCTGTATACATTAATCCTTTACGCATTAATGCTGCCAAATTGTAGAGAAAGTCGCCAGTTTGACCAATTAAATTCCCATCGTTATTTATTTAGAGTACAATGGATATAATTCAGTTTGATAAGTGATAGATCATCCCTGATAACCGATAAGCCACCCCTGTGGTGGCTTACTTTTTGGTCTATTTGGCCATAAATCGATGGATTCTAGCATATTTATGCTTTGGATATACAAAGAAACTATTTAGTAGACTAAACACTGCTCGCAGTGCAATCAGTTACAGCTGTTAACACATATCTTTTTTACCAGTTCCCCGGAGATTTGTGCCACACAAACCAGCAGGCGGTTTTGCAGCCCAACTGCAGGCCTGCTGGCTACTGGGGGGTTACCGGTGGTGCCGCTGCAGCTTTAAGCCAATGCTTCTTAGCGAAATCAGGTAGCAGGAAAAAAATGAGTAATAAGAGCCTTTTGTCACTACTGGAAACACCGGAAAAACAGGAATATGGCCATAACCCCACTGCCAAACGGGAAACCAATCACTACCAGGCCGAATACGTGCGCCAGTTCGTCGAGCGCTGGGACGAATTGATTGACTGGCGCGCGCGCGCTGAGAGCGAAGGAAATTTCTTTGCTGAGCAGCTGAGGCAGCACGAAAAATACAAAGTGTTAGACGTCGCCACCGGTACCGGTTTTCATTCCGTGCAGCTATTGAAAGCGGGGTTCAATGTCACCAGTGCCGACGGTAATGCGCAAATGCTGGTTAAGGCCTTTGAGAATGCGAAAAAACACGGCCATATCATGCAGTCAGTCCACGCAGACTGGCGCTGGCTGAATAAGGATGTGGATGGCAAGTACGATGCTGTCATCTGCTTGGGTAATTCCTTTACTCACTTATTCAAAGAAGCCGACAGGCGTCGCGCTTTAGCCGAATTCTATTCGGTACTGGAGCACGATGGCATATTGATTATCGACCAGCGCAACTACGACTGCATTCTCGACAACGGCTTTGCCAGCAAGCATAAGTACTATTATTGCGGGGAAAAAGTCTCAGCAGAGCCCGTTCACGTAGACGATGGCCTGGCCCGGTTTGAATACGCGTTCCCCGATGGTACCAAGCAATATCTCAATATGTTTCCGCTACGCAAAGACTATATGCGCCGCCTTATACGCGAGACAGGGTTTCAAAGCGTGAAAACCTACGGCGATTTCAAAGAGGCCTTTCATGAAGAAGAGCCGGATTTCCTTGTCCATGTCGCGCATAAGGCCTATCGGGATGAGTGACAGGAACCCGGCTGAAAACGTCGCTGAAGAGTACTACGACAGCCGCGACGCCGATGCTTTCTACGCGCGTATCTGGGGCGGCGAGGACATTCATATTGGTTTGTATGAGCCCGGCCTGTCCATTTACCAGGCCAGCCGCAAAACCGTAGAGAAAATGGCTGCCTTACTCGGCCCCCCGCACGGCGACAGCAAGGTTCTGGATCTCGGCGCCGGCTATGGTGGCGCCGCACGCTTTCTGGCCAGAGAGTATGGATGTGAAGTTACCTGCCTGAATTTAAGCGACATACAGAATCAACGCAACCGGCAACTATCGAAAGCACAGGGCCTGGAACATAAAATCCATATCGTGCATGGCAGTTTTGAATCCATCCCCGATGAAAACGCCAGCTACGACATTGTCTGGTCACAGGATGCCTTTTTACACAGTGGCAGAAAGCTGAAAGTTCTACAGGAGGTTGCGCGGGTGTTGAAACCCGGAGGTGAGCTGGTTTTTACCGATCCAATGCAGTCCGAAGACTGTCCTGCCGATGTATTACAACCCGTTTATGACCGTCTACAACTCGACTCCCTGGGGTCGATTTCATTCTATCGCCAGCAGTTGAGCGCCCTGGGGTTTACGGAAAGAAACCTCATATCACTGCCCCACCAGTTGCGCACCCACTACTTTCAAGTAGGCGAAAGGTTGAAGCAGAGCTATCGGGACCTGGTCTCAGATGTCAGCCAGGCCTATCTGGATAAGATGATTGTCGGTTTAGACAACTGGGTAAGCGCCGCTGATGCCGGATATCTGGCCTGGGGTATTCTACATTACCAAAAAGCACTTTGAGCTCTGTATTTTCCACTCATCAAACATGCAAAATAACTATAAAACTTTTGACCCGCTGATCTTCTTTTCTGTTACAGCAATCGTCTTTCTCCTGGTCATTGCATCATTGACTAACTTACCGCTTGTCAGCGCAGCAATGGCCCAGCTGAGACTGTGGGTGGTAGCTGAATTCGGCTGGTTGTTTGTAGTATCCGTTACTGGCTTCTCAGTATTCTCTCTTTATCTGGCTCTTTCAAAATACGGCGACATCAAGCTGGGTACTACGGAAACCCAGCCGGCCTTTGGATCAGCCAGCTGGTTTGCGATGCTGTTCAGCGCCGGTATGGGCATCGGACTGGTATTTTACGGCGTTGCCGAGCCGATTCTTCACTTCAGCCAGCCTCCCGATGCCACACCGCTCAGCAAAAGCGCCGCGCGAGACGCACTGGCTTTATCAGTTTTTCACTGGGGTATTCACGCCTGGGGTATCTATGCGCTAATGGGCCTGGCACTGGCCTACTTTCACCATCGCCGCGGAGAGCCGCTGGCCATTCGCTCGACCTTGCAGCCGCTGCTGGGGCGGCATACTCATCGCAGCCCCGGTAAGTGCATCGATATTCTTGCAGTTCTGGCCACTCTATTTGGCCTGGCGACATCTTTGGGACTGGGTGCATCGCAAATCAACGCCGGCTTGAATCGCCTGTTCCATATCGAGGTTTCGGCAACTACCCAGTTCACGATTATTGCCTGTATCACATTCTGTGCAACCCTGTCGCTGGTAAGCGGCCTGAATCACGGCATCAGGCGCCTTAGCGAGCTGAACATGTTGCTTGCGCTTTCGTTATTCTTGTTTATTTTCCTGCTTGGCCCAACCGGCTTCTTGTTAAGCAGCATACCGGATAGCTTCGGTGCTTACCTGAATGTGCTGCTGAGCAGAAGTTTCTACACCGATGCCCTGGGTTCGTCGTCGTGGCTGAACTCCTGGACCCTGTTTTACTGGGCCTGGTGGATATCCTGGGCGCCCTTTGTCGGTACTTTTATTGCGCGAATATCAGCCGGCAGAACCATAAGGGAATTTGTATTGGGCGTTATGTTTGTCCCCTCCTGTACCGGTTTACTGTGGTTCGCTGTTTTCGGAGGCTCGGCACTGCATAGTGAGCTTTTCAGTGCCGGCGGTATTGTCGAAGAGGTGAACGCGAATTCCGCTACAGCAATTTTTGCACTGTTGGAACAATACCCCTTCGCAACAGCCAGTAGCTTTTTGACAATGGCATTAATTGCGATATTTTTTATAACCTCATCCGATTCGGGCTCGTTTGTTGTCGATATGCTGACATCCGGTGGAAATCCGACACCGCCACTGTGGCAGCGAGTGTTTTGGGCCGTCTCCGAAGGGCTGTTAGCGGCAGTCTTGCTTATGCTTGGAGGAATCAGCGCGTTGCAGGCCGGCGCCATCAGCACGGGCTTGCCGTTCTGCCTTGTCTTAATCGCAATTTGCTTTTCCCTGCTGCGCAGCCTGCGCACTGAGGAAGCGCAAATGACAAGCGCACCAGATGCCAGACCAGACATCCGCTGATACGAGGTGTAACGACTGTATGGGGCACAGACCTGGGCGGCCGCCGCACTCGCGAACCTACCTTAACTCACCCCTTTAAGGCATTGATTTTCATATTAATTCAGAACTATAGGGAACGCCGAATTAGACACCTCTTCGCAAGCGGTACAATGCATCTGAACGTCATATACCACTGCTGATAAGAGCGATCGCCTTCGCCGCCAGGCCCAAAAAACCAGCTTGCATTTTAGCGCGAAACTAACAAACATATAGCTAGCAGCCGGCAGTAACCGCCGGCTGCGTTGCGAATCGTGTAGTTGCAAACCGTGTAAAGGTGGAGTAGTGCCCAACCGACTAAAAGTTTCTGCCGAGGCTTGGATTGATGCCGCTAGGGCAGCCATGATTACCGAAGGTGTAGCGGGAGTAAAAATCGATCGGCTGGCGACGGCACTCGGCGTCACCCGCGGTGGCTTCTATCATCATTTTGACAATCACAGTGCACTGCTCAAGGAGCTGATCAATCACTGGGCGCAATTCAACGATATGCTGCCGCCCGGCGATGAGCCGCGCACGCCGCAGGAAGCTCTGCAGGCGCTGGAGCGGCTGAGTGAAAGGCTGCTTATGGAGACCGACTTTTCTCCCGCTTTCGATATGGCGGTGCGAGAATGGGCGAGAGTCGACAAATCAGTCAAGCGATTTGTCGACAGGGTCGATGCAAAGCGGCTGGCGCGCCTTGCGGCCCTGCTCACCGCACTCGGCTATGAGCCCGAGGAGGCGCATGTAAGAGCCCGCGTTGTGTACTACCACCAGATGGGGTTCTATAACCTCGGCCACCACCTGCGGCAGACGAAAAAGGAGAGGCGCAAATATGCACCGGTCTATCTGCGCATCCTCTGCGGTGAGCGTTATACCGCGGCAAAAGAGGAAACCTCCGGCAACTGAGACGTTAACGGGTCGATTTTTGATGGGGTGAGTTTTTTGTGCCACACTGATCGGTTCACGCCGGACAGTAGGAAAAAAGGGGTCGGAGAAAAAAAGGGGTCGGTGACAACTGATAATACAAATGACTTTTATTTGTCACCGACCCCATTAATGCCCACCACAATCAATATACCTGATCAAATACGTACCACTACACTTCAACGATCAAACTCGGGATTGGGCACCACCGCTGTATCCATGCGTTGCGGATAATCGCCAACTTTAACCCGCTTTATCTCCTTGAGAGTCTTTGTGGATATGACAGAAAGCGTATCATCCACCCGATTTGTCACATAGGCGTATTTCTCATCGTTGTTAAAAATAATCCAATTCGGCTCAGCACCCACCTCGATCTCGGCAAGCCGTTTGAAATCGGGCAGCGAATAAGCGACCACATTGTTGGTAATGGAACCGGCGGTGAGCAGCAGTTTGCCGTCCCTGGAAATCGCCATTCCATGATTCACCGTAAAGGGAAAAGGTACCGCCAGCTGGTTGGGCTCCACCTCGGGAAGGTTTATTGTGCGGGTAATTTTTCCGCTGTCGAGATCCATGGATACAAAGCCGTGCAGGTTGGACAACTGTACATAGATTTCACTTTCATCAGCGGAAAGCTCGAACGGCCTGACACCATCCGGAAACTTCAACTTGCGCACGACTTCAAGCGAAGCGGTATCGATAACATATATCGCCTCATGAAAGATATGGCCGACGAACAGTTTGTCGCCTTTGCGGGAAAGGCGGGTGCCGTGGGCACCCCAGCCGACCGGGATACTCTTGATGACCTGCCTTTTTTCCAGGTCGATGACATCCAGTCGGGGGTAATTAAAAATCGGCACATACAGATGTTTCTCGTCTTTCGACAGCGTCATATGGTGGGGAATGCCGGTGACCGGCACCGAGAACAGCACACGGCTGGTCGAGGTATCTATGACAAGCACATCCTCGTTGTCGACGCGGTTGACGTAAATGGTGCTGCCGTCCCTGCTGGCAATGACATCATCCGGATGCCCGCCGACTTTATCCGCTGATATCGAACCGACAACCTTGTGTTCCGGAATGGATATAATGGTAATATCACCTCCCTTGGTGTTCTCCACATACAGGTACTCTTTTTCCTTGGCCTGAACTCCCGCAGCTGCGACTGCAGCCAGCAAAACCAGTGTACCAATCATTGACCTCATAGTAGCTCTCCAGTTTCTTATCGTATAAGCGTTAGAATTGTCGTGTCACCCGAACGCCCAGCGTACGGGGACGTGCCGGTCTCGATTCCGCGCCGGTGCTGTCAAATGAATAGATGATATCTTCATCAAACAGATTGTCGGCGTAAATCGCCATATCCCAGAATTCCGTTTCGACACCGAAGCGGGCACTGCCGAGATAATAGGAAGGACGGGTAAGAGCAGCGGTTTGTGCAAAGTCCTGATAAATCTTGCTGCGATAGGTAACATTACCGCGCACATAGCCGCCGAGCCAGGCGTTGATCGGGTAGGTGTATTGCGCGCCGATCGAAACCACCCACTCCGGCACTTCAGGCAGAGAGTCGCCAGGCTCCTGCCCGGGGATATCGTAGCGCCCTTCCGATCCCGCCTCGGCGTCGGTATAACTGAGCGCAAGATTCATAGTCAGGTCGCTGATCGGCCGTGCGGTGACCTCAACTTCCACCC
>JANQMH010000085.1 GCA_028280195.1 Exilibacterium sp. | reverse complement strand
GGGTGGAGCGGACAAAGGCGAAGCACCGCTTCGCCCCGCGCAACGACCGAAATCTGTGATTTCGGGCCGGGCCCGCTTGCGGGGATTTACGGTGTGTTTCTGGAAGCGCTTCGAAGAGGCGGGTCGATAAATTAGCACTATCTGCAATTTCGCATGAACAATATAAAGACATCAAACCCGCCAATAAAACCCTTCAAACCACGCCTTCCAATTTCTGCCATCCACCCGGCGCCGCACCACTTACTCAGCTGCAACCACCCGGTTGCGCCCCCGCGCCTTGGCTTGAAAAACCGCCGTATCGGCGCGCTGAAACAGGGACTCGAAACCCTCTCCCCCCGGCATCAGCTCGGCCACGCCAAAACTGGCGGTAACCTTGAGCTGATGCGGCCGCAACCGCTCGAGCGCGGCGCGCACCAGCTCCGCTTTGTTGACGCCGCCGCGCAGGTCGCAATGGCCGAGAAAAATCACAAACTCCTCGCCGCCCACCCGCGCCACCACATCTTCGGCACGACTCTGGGTCTGCAAAAGCGCGGCGATTTCCCGCAGCACACCGTCGCCGGTCGCATGTCCATGGCGGTCGTTAACCGCCTTGAAGTGATCAATATCGATAACCACCAGGCTGATCGGATAGCCGTGACGCAGCGCGTCGCCGATTTTCCGCGGCGCGATATCCATTAGATAGTGGCGGTTGTAAAGGCTGGTCAACTGGTCGCGCATCGCCATGCGGTGCAGGCGATCGCTCTGCCGTTTCAGCGCGATATGGTTTTTCACCCGCGCCTCGACAATCACCGGCTGAAACGGTTTGGTAATATAGTCTACCGCGCCCAGCTTCAGGCCGTGTTCTTCGTCGCTGACCTGATTTTTGGCCGTGACAAAGATAATCGGAATGACTTTGGTTTTTTCGTCGCTCTGCAGCTGCCGGCAAACTTCGTAGCCGTCCATTTGCGGCATTTCGATATCCAGCATTACCAGATCGGGACGCGGCCTGCGGCGCACCAGATCGAGACAGCGGCGGCCGTCAGTGGCGACCTTGATGCGGTAATCGTCTTTCAGCAGCTGTGCCAGCTGGTGGATATTGGCGGGAACATCATCGGCGATCAGCACTACCGGTTTCAAGCCCACATCCATCCCGGCGCCGATGCCGGGGTCGAAGCTAGTCATCGGTGAAAGCCAGGTTTATCCGATGCATATCAGCGATGGCGTTAATACTCCCGACCGCGGCATCAAAGTCAAACCTGCAGGTTTCCTGGAGCAGCTGCTCTACCGCTTGCTGCGCTGCACCGGCGTCTATGTGCGGCAGCAGAGCCTGTACTTCGCCGGCATCGGTATATTCGCAGCGCTGCAGTTTTTCCATCAACTGCTGCAACAACAGGGCAAGCTCGCTGTGATCGCCGGCCCTGCGCAGCAGATCGATCGGTTCAGGGCAGCGCTGGCACTGCAGCTGCTGTTGTAACAATTGCAGCTGCTGCGTAAATACCGGCCACAGGCGCTGTACCCTGACAGCGTCGGAAACCCTCGCCGCCAGTTCCATTTCACTGACGATCACCCTGACACGCATACCGCTGAGGTTACCGACGACACCGTTAATGGCGTGGGCAATACGGCCGACTTCATCCATGCAGCCGCGCTCGATCATCTGTTGCAGGCGCGCAGACACTTCGGCAATATCGCGCAGAAACGCATCTACCAGATAGCTCAGCCTGTCGCGCCGGCCGCGCACCCGTTTCAGTGCCCGCGCCCGATCCCAGACCGGTATATCGAGAAAATTTGCCACACCTAGCCCAGAGTCCGGCGCCATCGCCGAATCATCGGTCACCAGTTCGACGGCGGGTATCGAATCGCCAAATGGCCGGGCGCCGCCCCTTCCGTGAAAAGAGGTCGTCATAAGCGCGTAAGATCCCCCAGAAACTTTGAACTAAGAGCGCTGCATATCACACCGGGACCCTATACTAGCGCAAAATTACCGGCAGCTGACAGTGGACAGTTCACAGCTTACAGCAAAAACTGTTTGCCAGTGGCCGGCCGCAAACGGTGCTCGATGTGCTGTCAGTTTTCACCGGCACCCAGGGCGCGAAAATGCCGTACCCTGACACCTGCCAGCGCCAATACCAGCAGATATACCAGCAAGCCCGATACGCATATCACTGCCAGGTGGCCGCTGCGGCTGGACCAGCTCCAATCGGCCCAGCCTGTCGCCTGTTGCAACAACCACCACAGCGCCGCCACCAGCGCCAGATTGGCGGCCATATATTGCAAGGCCAGGCGGCGCCAGCCCGGTGCCGGGCGGTAAATCTTCTGCCGCCACAGGCCGCGCAACAGCAGCCCGGCGTTGAGGTAGGCGGACAGTGACGTTGCCAGAGCCAGGCCCATATGACCGATATTGAAATAGAAATACAAGGGCAGCACCAGGGCGATATTCATCAGCATATTGGCCACCATGGCGACAATGCCGATTTTTACCGGCGTGGTCATATCCTGGCGGGCAAAATACCCCGGCGCCAGCACCTTGATCAACATAAAGGCTACCAGGCCCGCGGCGTAGGCGCGCAGACTCAGGCCCGCCATCTGGATATCGTGGGCCGTGGTTTTACCGTATTGAAACAGCGTGTAGAGAATCGGCTCGGCCAGTACCATCAGCGCCAGCGCCGCCGGCACCGCCACCAGCAGTATCAGCCGCAGGGCCCAGTCCAGGGTATTGGCAAACTGCTCGCTGCCGGCGGCGGCGTGCTGGCGCGACAGGCTCGGCAGAATCACCGTCGCCACGGCAATGCCAAACACACCCAGTGGCAACTCCGCCAGGCGGTCGGAGTAGTACAGCCAGGAAACGCTGCCGGTGGGCAGAAACGAGGCGATGACGGTATCCAGCAACAGGTTGATCTGACTGACCGATACCCCAAAGATGGCCGGCGCCATCAGTTTCAGGATCTTGCGCACACCCGGGTCCGCCCAGTCGACCTTTGGATGGGGCAGCAGCCCGAGGCGCATGAGAAACGGCAGCTGGAACAGAAACTGCACCACCCCGGCGGTCAATACGCCCCAGGCCAGCGCCATCACCGGCGGATCGAAATAGGGCGAGAGCAGCATCGCCGCACTGATCATGGCGACATTCAACAGCACCGGTGTAAACGCCGGCACCGCGAAGTGATCGTAGCTGTTGAGCACAGCGCCGGCAAAGCCGGTCAGTGAGATCAATAGCAGGTAGGGGAAGGTAATGCGAATCATCTCGCTGGCGAGGGTGAATTTCATCCCGTCGCCGATAAAACCGGGGGCGAAAACCGCCGTCAGCAGCGGCGCGCCGAGCACGGCAAACACGGTGACGCCGACCAGGGTAATACCCAGGCAGCCGGCGACCCGATCCACCAGCGCCTGCACCGCCGCGGCGCTGCCGCGCTGGCGGTACTCCGACAGCACCGGCACAAAAGCCTGGGCGAAAGCACCCTCGGCAAACAGCCGACGCAAAAAGTTGGGAATCTTGAAAGCGACAAAAAAAGCATCGGCGCCGGCTTCGGAACCGATAAAACGCGCAAACACGATATCGCGCAACAGGCCCATGACCCGCGACAGCATGGTCATACTGCCCACCAGGGCGCTGGATCTCAACAGCCGCGGCGATGCAGATTCGGGCTTAGAAACATCGGACAAGATTTTGTTTTCCTTGATTTTATCGTTTCATACAATAGCGAGCGCGCAGTGTACTCGAGAGCCGCGACAAGAGCCATGCTTGCGGCGGTAAAAAAAGCGCGGTACTTTTGCTCAAGCTAACAGCTGACCGTAAAAAGCAAGGGCAAGTGGGCTTTGCTGTCAGCTGCGGGCTGTAAACTGTCAGCTCGCCAATGCGAAAAGGCGTTTCCGCATTGGCCCCAGCTATACTCATAGATAATTAACAGCCGCTGGCTTATAGCCTAACACCTTATACAAAAAAGCACGCAGCCGTGTTTCAATAACACAGTAAAAAGCAGCTCGATAAAACGGCTCAATAATTAAAATGATTTACTAGACCAACCGAAGGCCGACGTCTTTACCCGGATGCGCCCAGCCGCTGGGACATCGCTAGTTGGGATATTGCTAGTAACAGGGCAGCAGTAAGGCACCGACCTCCGTACCTAAACGGAGACAGTCATATGCCGGGTCGATGTAGTCTGACGAATGATGTACCGACATCCCACCAAGTAACTTCGGGTATTGCCCATCCAGCCCCCTGTGCTGCGCGAGCGCGCGGCGGACCACAGACCCGACTGCGCCGCGCGACGGCCAGCTTATATATATTCCGCTAACCTCAGCCACTGACCGGAGCGCGAGCCATGTCTGGGGACAGCGAAAACCTGGCGGGTTTGGTGATGTATTTTCTGGCCATTGTCGGGCTGGTGACGGCCATTATGCTGATCTCTCACCTGCTCGGGCAACGCCGCCGCAACAAGGCTACTAAAGAGCCCTTCGAGTCGGGCGTAGTGTCGGTGGGCGGCGCCCAGCTGCGCTTTTCGGCGCCTTTTTTCCTGGTCGCCATTTTCTTTGTGATTTTTGATCTGGAAGCGGTGATTTTGTTTGCCTGGGTGATCGGCTTTCGCGAATCGGGTATTGCCGGCTTTATTGAAGCGCTGATCTTCATCCTGGTACTGCTCGCCGGCCTGGCCTATGTGTGGAAACTCGGCGCCCTCGACTGGCGCCGCGACAGCCGGCGCCTGCGCGGCGGGCAACAGCAGCGTCGATCGCCGCCGCAGGAGCAAGACTGATGCGCTGGAGCCTGACCCGACCCGAGGACCTTATTCCCGCCGAGCAGTTGCCGGGCGGCGCGCCCCTGAGCGGCAGCAACCGCAGCGGTCCCAATGCGCAGGGCAAAGTTGCCGACCAGAGCTTCGACGACGCGCTGAAGCGCAATATGCTGTTTGCCCGCCTCGACGACATGATCAACTGGGGCCGCAAAAACTCCCTCTGGCCGTTTAATTTCGGCCTGTCCTGCTGCTATGTAGAGATGGCGACCGCTTTTACCAGTCGCCACGATATCGCCCGCTTCGGTGCCGAGGTCATCCGCGCCACACCGCGCCAGGCCGACCTGATGGTGATTTCCGGTACCGTGTTTCGCAAAATGGCGCCGGTGGTCAAGCGCCTCTACGACCAGTTGCTGGAACCGCGCTGGATTATCTCTATGGGTTCCTGCGCCAATTCCGGCGGCATGTACGATATCTACTCGGTGGTACAGGGTGTGGACAAGTTTCTGCCGGTGGATGTCTATGTGCCGGGCTGCCCGCCGCGACCCGAGGCGCTGCTGCAGGGCCTGACACTGCTGCAGGAGGCGATAGCCAAAGAACAGCGGCCGCTGTCGTGGGTGGTGGGGGACCAGGGGGTTTATCAGGCGCATATGGACAAGGCGGGGGCGCGGTGTTTTCGCGATGAGTTGCGGGAGGAGAGGCAGAAGGTGGACAAACTGCGGCCGCCGGATGAGGTTTGAGTGGGGGGAGAGGGAAAAGGGAAAAGGAAAAAGGGAAAAGGGAAAAGTAAATATGAGAGATTGGTGAGGGGATAACTATGGTACTGGCGCGCAGAGCGACGCGGGCGGATTTGCCGCAAGAGGCGTTTACCGGCCTGTTCGGGGATATCGCCGTGGCTGCCCAGGACTGCGCCGATGCCATTCCGACTTTTTGGGTGCAGCCGGCAGATATCTGCGACGTCCTGCGCAAGCTCAAGAGCCAGGGCTATGAAATGCTGTACGACCTGAGTGCAGTCGATGAGCGCCAGCGGCAGTATCGCGAGGGCCAGCCCGATGCCGACTTCAGCGTGGTCTACCAGTTGATGTCGTTTTCGCAAAACCGCGATATGCGCCTGAAAGTGGCGCTGACAGGCGACAGCCCGGAACTGCCCAGCTGCTGCGATATCTGGCCCAATGCCAACTGGTACGAGCGCGAAGTCTGGGATATGTTCGGTATCCGCTTTAGCGGCCACCCGTTTCTGACGCGCATACTGATGCCGCCCACCTGGGAAGGCCACCCGTTGCGCAAGGACCACCCGGCACGCGCCACCGAGATGGAACCGTTCAGCCTGCCGCCGGAAAAACTCGAGCGCGAACAGGACGCGCTGCGCTTCGACCCGGAAAGCTGGGGCATGCGCCGCAGCGGCGACAGCAGCGACTTCATGTTCCTCAATCTCGGCCCCAACCACCCCAGCGTACACGGCGTGTTCCGCATTGCCCTGCAACTGGACGGCGAGCAGATTGTCGACGCAGTGCCGGATATCGGCTACCACCACCGCGGCGCCGAGAAAATGGGCGAGCGGCAGAGCTGGCACACCTTTATTCCCTATACCGACCGGGTCGACTATCTCGGCGGCTGCATGAACAACCTGCCCTATGTAATGGCGGTGGAAAAGCTCGCCGGTATCGAGGTGCCGCCGCGCGCGCAAATGATCCGCGTGCTGCTGGCCGAACTCTACCGTGTCGCCAGCCACCTGGTGTTTTACGGCACCTTCGCCCAGGACGTGGGCCAGCTGTCGCCGGTTTTTTACATGTTTATCGATCGGGAAAAGGTCTTTGACATTATTTCCTCGATTACCGGCGGGCGCATGCACAGCGGCTGGTTCCGCATCGGCGGCGTGGCTCAGGATCTGCCCGTCGGCTGGGACAAGGCAATCGGCGAGTTTCTCGACTGGATGCCGAAGCGCCTGCAGCACTACCAGAAAATGGTGATGGACAACAGCATCGTCAAACAGCGCACGCGCTTTATCGGCGATTACTCCAGCGCCGAAGCGCTGGACTGGGGTATTACCGGCCCCGGCCTGCGCGCCACCGGCTTTGACTGGGACTATCGCAAACAGCGCCCGTACTCGGGCTACGAACAGTTCGAATTCGAAGTGCCGGTGGGTGCCAGCGGCGACAGCTACGACCGCGCTGCAGTGCGCGCCGAAGAGATTCGCCAGAGTCTGCGCATTATCCGCCAGTGCCTCGACAATATGCCCGAGGGCCCCTACAAGGCCTTTCACCCGCTGACCACGCCGCCGCCCAAAGACCGCACCATGCGCGATATCGAGACCCTGATCCAGCACTTCGTCAATACTACCTGGGGTCCGGTGATTCCGCCCGGCGAAGCCTGCGCGGCGATCGAGGCCACCAAGGGCATCAACAGTTACTACCTGATATCCGACGGCAGCACCAGCAGCTATCGCACCCGTATCCGCACGCCCAGTTTTGCCCATTTGCAGATGATTCCGCTGATCAGCCGCACGCTGTTTATCGCGGATCTGATTGCCATTATCGCCAGTATCGATTTCGTCATGGCGGATGTAGACAGATGAGAAACACAATATGGCACCGACACGAGCAGCGCTGATCAGCTGCCTCAGCGACGAGGAGATAGCCGAGATTCGCGCCGAGGCCTCGCATTACGAGTACCCGCAGGCGGCTTCGATCGAGGCGCTGAAAGTGGTGCAGAAACACCGCGGCTGGGTATCCGACGAGTCGCTGCGCGAAGTGGCGCGGCTGCTGGATATGTCCGCCGAACAGCTCGATGGCGTGGCGACGTTTTACAGCCTGATTTTTCGCCGCCCGGTGGGCGACAACATGCTGATGCTGTGCGACGGCATCAGCTGCTGGATGCTCGGCTGCGAAAAAATAAAGGCCCATATTGAGTCGCGCCTCGGTATCGGTTACGGCGAAACCACGCCCGACAACAAATTCACCCTGATCCCCGTCACCTGCCAGGGCGCCTGCGACCGGGCGCCGGTATTGTTGGAAAATATGCGCTTGCACACCCATTTAAGCAACGACAAGATCGATCAGCTGCTGGCGCAAACCGAGGCGGAGAAGCCCCAATGACCGACAGACCCCTGACCCAGCATATCGATTTGTCGCGCCCCCCTTACGATCTCGCCCAGTACGAGGACGTGGGCGGTTACGCCGGCGCCAGAAAAGTCATCACCGAAATGACGCCGGCCCAGGGGCTGGAAATATTAAAGGACTCGGGCCTGCGCGGCCGCGGCGGCGCCGGCTTTCCCACCGGGGTGAAATGGAGTTTCGTCCCTATGTATAACACCCCGGCGCCGACAAAGTACATCGTCGCCAACGCCGATGAAATGGAACCCGGCACCTTCAAAGACCGGCTGCTGATGGAGGGCTGCCCGCACCTGCTGGTGGAGGGTATGATTGTCGGCGCCTATATTCTGCAGGCCAATATCGGCTATATATTCATCCGCGGCGAATATATCGAGGCGGCGCAGCTGCTCAACGAAGCCATCGCCGAATGCCGCAAAAAAGGCTATCTGGGCGAGCGCATACTCGGCGGCGACTGGAGCTTCGAACTGCACGTACACACCAGCGCCGGCCGCTATATCTGCGGCGAGGAAACCGCGCTGCTGAATTCTCTCGAGGGCAAGCGCGCCACACCGCGGGCCAAGCCGCCCTTTCCCCAGGTCAGCGGCTTATGGGGCAGACCCACTATCGTCAACAATGTGGAAACGCTGTGCAATCTGCCGCAGATTGTGCTGCTCGGCGCCGACTGGTTCAAGCAACTCAGCCTCACCGACGATGCCGGCACCAAACTCTACGGCGTCAGCGGCCGGGTCAATACGCCGGGCTGCTGGGAGCTGCCCATGGGCACCAGCGCGCGCGAGCTGATCGAGCGACACGCCGGCGGCATGTGCGACGGCTACCAGCTGAAAACCTTTTTGCCGGGCGGCGGCTCGACGCCACTGCTGTTGCCCGAACACCTGGACACGCCGATGGACTACACCCATATCGGCAAACTCGGCAGTCGTCTCGGCACCGGCACCGTAATCGTGATCGACGACCAGGTCGACTTTATCGGCGCGCTGAAAAACCTCGAGCACTTTTTCTCGCAGGAGTCCTGCGGCTTTTGCACACCCTGCCGCGACGGCCTGCCATGGGTGGAAAAGGCGCTGCACAATATCGAGTGCGGCAGCGGCAGCCGTGCCGACCTCGACTGGCTGCGGCGCGCCACCTGGATGCTGAATATGGGCAATACTTTCTGCGCCCATGCACCCGGCGCCATGGGGCCGCTGGACAGCGCACTGAAATTTTTTCCCGACGAATTCGAAAGGCGGTTACCTTGAATACAGGCAACACACCGGCACAGACGCTATGGCGAAAATTATCGTAGACGGCAAACAGTACCAGGTACCCGACGGCAACAATCTCCTGCACACCTGCCTGTCGCTGGGGCTCAACCTGCCCTACTTCTGCTGGCACCCCTGCCTGGGTTCGGTGGGCGCCTGCCGCCAGTGCGCGGTGAAGCAATACCAGAACGACGGCGACGAGCGCGGCCGCATCGTCATGGCCTGTATGACACCCGCTGCCGACGGCACCCGTATCAGCCTCGAAGATCCCCAGGCCAAAGACTTTCGCGCCGGCATTATCGAACTGCTGATGACCAACCACCCCCACGACTGTCCGGTGTGCGAGGAGGGCGGCGAGTGCCACCTGCAGGACATGACCGAAATGAGCGGCCACACCTTCCGCAGCTACGCCCAGACCAAGCGCACCCATCGCAATCAGTACCTCGGCCCGTTTATCAACCACGAAATGAACCGCTGCATCGCCTGCTATCGCTGCGTGCGCTACTACCAGGACTACGCCGGCGGTGACGACCTGCAGATGCTGGGCGCGCACCACCATGTCTATTTCGGCCGCCACTGCGACGGCACACTGGAGAGCCCGTTCAGCGGCAATCTGGTGGAGGTCTGCCCCACCGGGGTGTTTACCGACAAAACCTTCAGCCAGGACTACACCCGCAAGTGGGACCTGCAATCGGCGCCGTCGGTCTGCCAGCACTGCGCGCTGGGCTGCAATACCAGTCCCGGCGAGCGCTACGGCCGCCTCAAGCGCATCGTCAATCGCTACCACAGCGATATCAACGGCTACTTTCTCTGCGACCGCGGCCGCTTCGGCTACGGCTTTGTCAACGCCGAACAGCGCCCGCGCCAGGTGGTGCAACGCGCCGGCGATAACAGTGGACAACAGGCGCAGATCGCCGCGCAGTCCGCCGCTACAGAGGCGGTTTCAACCTTGCTGCAGCAGTCCGACGCCATGGCCATCGGTTCGCCGCGCGCCTCGCTGGAAAACAATTTCGCGCTGTTGCACAGCATCGGGCCGCAGCGCTTTTGCCCGGGCCTGAGCGATGCCGAGCAGACCCTGCTGGAAACCGCCGCCGCCATCTATCGGCAACCGGATATCGGCATTCCCTCGCCGGCGGATATCGAGCGCGCCGACACCATTATCATACTCGGCGAGGACATTATTAACACCGCGCCGGTGCTGGCGCTGAAGGTGCGCCAGGCAGTGCGCAATCTGGCCAAAGCGCTGGCCGGCGGGGCCGGCATCCCCGACTGGCAGGACGCCGCGGTGCAGGAGCTGGCGCAGCAGCGCCGCAACCCGCTGATTCAGTTGACCTTCGGCGCTACGGCCCTCGACCCCATCGCCGCCGTCAATGGCAGCCGCGCCCCCGAGGATATCGCCCGGCTCGGTTTTGCCATCGCCCACGGGCTCGACAGTGAAGCGCCACCGGTAAGCGACCTGACGGCGGCGGACAGCGAACTGGTGGCACAGATCTGCGCGCTGTTGAAGGCGGCACAGCGGCCGCTGATCATCAGCGGCAGCAGTCTGCTGTCGGCAGCGGTTTTGCAGGCCGCGGCCAATATCGCCAAAGCCCTGTCGCGCAAACTCGATGCGCCCTGCCCGCTGCACCAATGCCTGCCGGAATGCAACAGTCTGGGCGCGGTGCTGTTGCAGGAGCCGGGTTCAAGCCCGCCGCTGGAGCGGGTGCTGGAGGGTATCGAAAGCGGCGCGGTCAGGCGCCTGCTGGTGATGGAAAACGATCTCTATCGGCGCCTCGACAGCGAGCGGCTGGAGCGGGCGCTGGATAAACTCGAACAATTGCTGGTTATCGATCACCAGTGGACACCGACAGCGGCCAAGGCCGACTGGGTACTGCCCGCCGCCAGCTTCGCCGAAGCCGAGGGCACGCTGATCAACAGCGAGGGGCGGGCGCAGCGATTTTTCGCGGTATTCCCCGCCAGTGCCGATATCCGCCCCGCCTGGCAGTGGCTCGACAGCGGCGCCTGGGACAATATCGACGCCCTGACCCGGGCCTGCGCCGCCAGCCGCGCGCCGCTGGCGACCATCGTCGAGGCGGCACCGCCGGCGGCGTTTCGGCGGCCGGGCCAGCAGGTGCCGCGCATGCCGCACCGCTACAGCGGCCGCACCGCCATCCGCGCCAATATTCAGGTCAGCGAGCCCAGACAGACACCCGACCCGATGTCGGCGCTCGGCTTTACCATGGAGGGCGACGCTACCGGCCTGCCGCCCGCGCTGCGCCCCGCCAGCTGGGCGCCGGGCTGGAATTCCAACCAGTCGATCCACAAGTTTCAGCAGGAAATCAACGGCCCCCTGGTGGGCGGGCCCAGCGGTGTGCGCCTGCTCGACGATCAGTTCAATGTTGCCGAGGCCACCTGGTTTAGCGCTGTGCCGGCGGCCTTTCAGCTCAGCGGCCCTGCGCTGCAGCCGGTGCCGCTCTACCATATTTTCGGCAGTGAAGAGCTGAGTCAACTGGCGGCGCCGATCCGGGCGCGGCAGGCCGATGACTATATCGCGCTGCATCCGGACGATGCCGCGGCCCTGCAGATCGGCGCCGCCGACGGTGTTAACTTTCGCGCCGGCGGCAGGGAATTCTGTGTCGCAGTGCGTTTGCGCGCGGATATTCCCGCCGGCACGGTGGGCCTGCCGATGGGGCTGGGTGGAATATGCGCAGCAACCTTGTCGCAGCCGCTGGCACTCAGCCGCGCATTTGACTGGCAGCCGCCGCTCGGCGCCGGCAATGCCAATGTTTTCGCCAGCGATAGCGGAGCGGCCCTATGAACCCGAACCCCGCCGATCAGACCTGGATCGATATCCTTATCGGCAACGCGCTGGTCATCGCCGTACTGCTGGTGGTCCTGCTGAGCCTGGCGGCGGTGCTGATCTGGCTAGAGCGGCGCCTGCTCGGCATCTGGCAGGACCGCCTCGGCCCCAATCGCGTCGGGCCCCTCGGCATCGGTCAGGTGCTGGCCGATATGATCAAGATTTTTACCAAGGAAGACTGGATTCCGCCGTTTGCCGATCGCGGTGTTTTTGTGCTGGCGCCCACCATTGTGGTGATCGCCATGTTGATGGCCTTCGCCGTGGTGCCCTTTGCGCCGGGGCTGGGTATCAGCGATTTGAATATCGGCCTGCTGTTTTTTCTCGCCATGAGTTCGCTGGCGGCCTACAGCGTGATGCTGGCCGGTTACTCGTCCAATAACAAATACGCGCTGATCGGCGGTCTGCGCGCCGCCGCCCAGACGGTCAGCTATGAGGTATTTATGGGGCTGGCGCTGATGGGCGTGGTGATTCTGTCGGGCAGTTTCAATCTGCGTGAGATTGTCGAGGCGCAGGCGGGCGGCTGGTATATTGTGCCGCAGTTTTTCGGCTTCGTGGTGTTTTTGATCGCCGGCATTGCCGAGAGCCACCGGCTGCCCTTCGACCTGCCGGAGGCCGAGCACGAAATTGTCGCCGGCTTTCATACCGAATACTCGGGTATGAAATTCGGCCTGTTCTTTATCGGCGAATATCTGGGGATCATTCTGATATCGGCGATGATCACTACACTGTTTTTCGGTGGCTGGCTGGGGCCGTGGCTGCCGCCACTGGTGTGGTTCTGTCTGAAGACGTTCTTCTTTATTTGCTTTTTTGTGCTGCTGCGCGCCGCCATTCCGCGGCCGCGCTACGACCAGCTGATGAGTTTCGGCTGGAAAGTGATGCTGCCGCTGGCGCTGGTCAATCTGCTGGCCACCGGCGCGGTAGTGCTGGTGCTGGAGGGCTAGGCAATGTTTACGGCGCTGCGGGCGGTACAGAGTCAACTGGTTACTTTGTGGACCATCATCCAACATACGTTTAAGCGCGCGGATACAGTTGAATACCCGGAGCAAAAACCCTATACCCCGCCGCGCTACCGCGCCCGCATCGTGCTGACCCGCGACCCGGACGGCGAGGAGCGCTGTGTGGCCTGCAACCTGTGCGCGGCGGCCTGCCCGGTGGACTGTATTGCGCTGCAAAAAACCGAAGACGAAAACGGCCGCTGGTATGCCGAGTGGTTTCGTATCAACTTCTCGCGCTGCATCGTCTGCGGGCTGTGCGAAGAGGCCTGCCCCACCTATGCCATTCAGTTGACGCCGGATTTCGAGTACTGCGAGTACAGCCGCCAGAATATGGTGTATGAGAAAGAGGATCTGCTGATTAGCGGGCCGGGGAAATATCACGATTATAATTTTTATCGGGTGGCGGGTAAGGCCGTTGCCGGTAAGGACAAGGGCGAGGCTTACAACGAAGAGCAGCCTATTGATGTGAAAAGCCTGATGCCTTAGGGGCATTGGCATGGTGGGCTGAGGGCTATATTGGGAGCGGTGCCACACGACCCGGCCCTTGCCCGGTGTAGGGGTTCGAGACACGCCGTGAACCCATCCCTGGGGGCTTCACGCCGGCATCCCTGCCGTCGAGAGTCTCGAACCCCTACACCGGGCAAGGGCCTGACACCGCGGTTCCACCGAAATCTTTTAAAACACGGGTGGGAGGTCCGCCTTGCCGACAGGCTTTCAGAAACTCTCGACGGCAGGGATGCCGGCGTGAAGTCC
>JANQMH010000122.1 GCA_028280195.1 Exilibacterium sp. | reverse complement strand
ACGGTGATCCGCATGCGCTTTGGCTTCGGCACCATCGAGGCCTGCACGCGCCGGCAGATTGCCGAGCAGATCGATGTCAGCCCCGAGAGGGTGCGGCAGATCGAGCAGGAGGCTCTCGACAAACTGAAGGAAATTGCCGCCAGCCGCTACCGTGGCCTGTCGGGTTTTTTATAGCAGCTGTTTCATAATCCTCGACCTGCGGCGGCGCTGAACAGCGCTGTCTGCGCCCTTCAGTTTTCACTCCTGCCGCCAGTTTTGACCGTCCGCGCGGCTACCTGGGCTGTCTCCGTTATAGTAAGCTGGTGCCCGGTCACAGTCGCGCCTGCCCGGCGGCGAAGCGATAAAAACAGAACGCGCCGGCGCTGCGGGCAACTGTTTTTGTGAGCACTTTTTAATCACTACTGAGGATTGCCGATGACGCGGGTTTTTTGCGCCGCCCTGGCTACAGAAACGAATACCTTCTCGCCGATCGCCACCCAGCGGCACCACTTCGATGAGTGGTTCCACTATCCGGCCGGCACCCATCCCCGGGATGCGCCGACATTGTTTACCGCGCCGTTGTGGGTTGCCAGGCAGCGGGCCGAGGCGTTGGGCTGGTCCGTCAGCGAGGGGCTGTGTGCGGCGGCTTTTCCCTCCGGGCCGGTGGTGCGCGCTGACTACCTGGCATTGCGCGACCAACTGCTGGCGGATTTGCGCAGTGTCGGGCCCGCCGATATCGTCTTGCTGGGTCTGCACGGCGCCATGGTTGCCGACGGTTACCCGGACTGTGAGGGTGATATTCTGCGGCATGTGCGCGATATTGTCGGGCCGCAGGCAATAGTTGCAGCGGAGCTGGACCCGCACTGCCATCTGACCGAGTCGATGCTCGAAGCAGCCGACCTGCTGATCTGTTTCAAAGAATACCCGCACTCCGATTCCCTGCAGCGGGCCGAGGAACTGGTCGAACTCGCGCACCAGGCTCATTGTGGCCGCATTAAACCGGTGATGAGGATGGCCGACACCGGCATGATCGCGCAGTTTTTTACCGGCAGTGAGCCCGCCCGCGGCCTGGTGGCCCATATGCGTGAACTGGAGCGGCGCGATGGGGTGCTGTCGGTGTCGCTGGTGCATGGCTTCGCTTCGGGTGATGTAGAGGACATGGGCACCAGGAGCCTGGTGATTACCGATAACAATGCTGATCTGGCCCAGTCGCTTGCCGGCCAACTCGCCGAGCGTGCCTGGAATATACGTACCAGCGCCGCGGCAAAACGCACGTCAATGGACGCAGCGGTAGCGCTGGTGCGCAAGCTCGGCGACGGCAAGGCCCCGCTGGTACTGGCGGATTGTGCTGACAATCCCGGCGGTGGCGCGCCCGGGGACTCGACTTATATGCTGCGCGCTCTGCTGGATGCCGGTGAAAGCAATATCGCCGTGGCGGCGCTGTGGGACCCGCTGGCGGTTGCCATGGCCGAGGCCCGGGGCGAGGGCGCGCGCCTGCAGCTGCGCATCGGCGGCAAGGCCACCGCGCTGTCGGGGTTACCGCTGGATCTGGAGGTCAGGGTGGAGCGCATCGTCCACCACGCATCGCAGTCTTTCGGCGGTGGTGAGGTGCCGATGGGAACCCTGGTGACGGTGTCCGCCGGCGCCACCGAAGTCCTTTTGTGCACGCTCAGAAACCAGTGCCTCACACCGCAGCTGCTGGCCGACGGCGGGGTTGATATTTCGACCAAGAAGGTGGTAATCGTAAAATCCAACCACCACTTTTACGATGGGTTTGCACCGCTTGCGGGCGATATCATCTATCTGGACACACCCGGTGTGGCGGTTAATGATCCGGCCACTGCGGCCGTCAGTTACAAAAATCTGCGCCGGCCACTGTGGCCGCTGAGGAACGATTCGCGGCCATAAAGCGCGAGGCTGGCGGCGCTGTCAAAGCGTTTTTGCCGCCGCCACTTCCTGGTGCACGGACCTGACCAGTTCATCCGGCAGGCGCAGGCTGGCGGCCAGTTGCCCGAGATATCGCACCGAGGCGCTCTGGCTTTCATCGATGGCCAGCAGCGAGGCGGCGTAGACCTCGATACCGGTTTCCGCGTTGGGGACCAGCCTTATCAGGCTGTCGAGGGCAAGCGGCTGCCGCAATTCGTCGAACAGCGCGGCTTTATCGGCCGTGCTCAGATCCATCTCCTCCACCTGATCGAAAATCCGCTGCTTTTCCTGCTGATCGATATGGCCGTCGGCATAGGCCGCGGCAATCATGGCGCGCAACAATAACATCTGGCCCGGGTTGTCCGGCGTATCCTCGACCACCGCTTCAAACTGCTGCTGGGAGATGGCCGCCGGGGCGGTGTGAAAGGGGGCGTGGCCGGCCGCCGCGGCGCCGGCCTGCGGCTGGGTGGCGGTGGAGCGCTGAGAGTAGGCCTGATAAGCCTTCCAGGCGACGCCGCCCACCGCAGCCAGGGCACCCAGTTTTAACGCGGACTTGCCCAGTTTGCGCCCTTTTTTGCTGGTCAGTGCCCCGGCCAGTGTGCCGCCGGCGAGCCCGCCAGCCAGGCCTGACAGTACCCCGCTTTTGCTCAGACCGTTGATGATGCGGTTTAAGTCTTTCATTCGGCTTTTCCTCTTGTGTGCCTTATTGTCGGGAGTGAGTATTGAAAAGAAAAACTGATTATTCCTGCGGTACCATTCGAATTTAACGAGGTTTAAGCTGCTGTGGCGAGGTCAGTGCACGGCCGCCGACCGGGTCTTTTCGCCGCCGGGAGACAACAGGTTGGCGACCATCTGGCGGTCCTGCAGATACAACTCGGTGATGGTATGCCTGATCGGTTCCACCGTGTGGTCGGGGTGATAGATCATGCCGCCGCCGGCGGGCATACCCAGGCCTTTCTCATAGCCATTCTTTATCTCGAGGGTTTGTTTCAGCTGTGCCCACTCCTGTTTCTCTTCATGAGCGCCGATAATGAAGGGTATGATCTGAAAGGTGGTCAGCAGTTTCTGATTCTGCCGCAGTGCGCACATGCCGAGTTGCACTGCGCCGGCGGAGACGCCGATCAGCACGCTGCCCTCGGTGTATCGCTTCAGCACCGCGTCTTTTATCCCCGATGAATCGATATGCCGCCAGCCCTGTTCCACGTCACCGCCTGCCAGCAGGATGAGGTCGGCCTGCTCGAGGTAGTTCTGGTCCTGCTCGCCAAAGTCGGACAGGATCATGCGGCAGTCATGGATACCGATACTTTCCATTGCGGATTTGAATATTTCAAAATACTCGGCCAGGTCGCCGTTGGAAGCACCGATATAAGCCGCCTTCGGCTCGCTTGCCGAGATATGCGGCAGAATGGATTTGATAAACAACTGCGATTCGGTCTTCCAGAATAACAGCTGGCTGTCGGCAAAAAGATAAATGGGTTTCAGGCTGTCCACCGTTACCTCCCTCGTGTCTGCAGTCCAAATGACAATGAAGCCGTGATTATCCAATAAACCGGCACGTATCTGTAGTGGCCTGCCCAATCCGCTGGCAGTGGTTGACTTCGCTGCGCCAAAGAAGACTTTAGCGACGGATTGCCCTGCATTTACCGCGGGCAGGCCACTGCGGCCATCCCACTCGCCGGTCGGTGCGGCCACTGCCGGGACTGTCCCCGCAGGATACCGGATCGTTGCAGCAAAGCGCCTGTCGCTGGCCAAGCTGTTGGCCAATTGGCGCAAATACCTGTACAGTGCTGGTTTTTTCGCGGCCGGCCGGCCGATATTTACCCTGTCTTACCCAGTCAAGCGCTAAGAAGTCCTCAGGCGGCAAGTGTTATCCGCTTCCATATCTGTGTCACTGTCCGGAGTCAGTATCCATGTTGGCAGCTCATGTCCGCTCTATCTACGGTTTGAAAGTGCTGAAAAGAAAGCATAAAACGCTGAGAAAGCTCGAGAAGGAAGACCGGGTTCCAACGCTTCACGGCCACCAGGTCTGGCAGTCCAGCTATCTCGTCATGGATTATCTGCACCAGCGCCCGCTGGCAATCGGGCAGCGGATTATGGATATCGGCTGTGGCTGGGGCCTGCTCGGTATCTATTGCGCCAAATACCTCGGCGGGAAAGTACAGCTGGTGGATGCTGACAGCCGCGTATTCCCCTATGCCAGCTTTCACCAGCAGCTCAACGAGGTCAGTGTACAAATCGTGCACAGCAGTTTTGAGCAGCTGAAGCACGCGGATTTTACCCAGCAGGACGTTGTTTTGGGTGCCGATATCTGCTTCTGGCCGCAATTGTTCACCCAGTTGAAACTGCTGATTGCAACGGCTTTGGCGGCCGGGGTGAGAAAGATCATCATCGCCGATCCGGGTCGCCCGACATTTATGCAGCTGGCTGACTACTGCCGGCACAACTTCACCTGTGAGCTGTGCCCCTGGGAGCTTGGCGGGCGCACGAAAACGGCGGGTTATCTGCTGATTATCGACAATCACAGGGGCTTGAAACCGGGGTAGCGGCGACTCTGCCAAAACTAATTCGGTAAAAACTGCGCGGTTAGGGTATAGTAACGGGGTATTTTCAACAGTAAAGACCCGATTATGGTCGCCACACCAAAAACCACCGTCCCGGCGGCAAAAAAGAAACAGCCGGCAGCGGTGAGCACATCCCAGTCTATTGAAGAACAGACCCAGGCCTTCCTGAGGGCGGGCGGCAAGATTCAGCATGTCGAGTCCGGTGTCAGCGGCAAGCCGAGCCTGGCCGGGCCAAAGCATATTGTCCTGGGTAAAAGCCTGACTAAGTGACTCGGGGTACATTGGCCGTGATACATTGGCCGTGATACAGCCAGAGGTGTTGAACCGGTAGCCGTGGTTCAAGGCCTCTTTAGCTGTGTATGTCAGTGTTTTATCTAACTCCATCAGCTTATGGGCTTTGGTAAAGCCTTGCGGGTAACTTACCCGGACAAGCCGGTATATCCTCCACATCATATCGTGACTGCTTGGCTGCGGCACTGGCCTGGAAGATCAGCGCCTGCGTGTGAAAAACACGCCGGATAACTGCTTGTTTTTTTGGGTTAATGAATGGCAGTCACTCCAAAACCCGTTCCATGAATATTGACAGAGCCCCCGCTTAATAAAAATAAAACAGTCGCGCTGTATAAATTACAAATCAAGTAATCACATCGGGGAAACCACAGATGAAACCCACCTTCACGTTAAACCGCCGGCAGCTGCTTAAGACCATGGCCGTAACGGCGGGCGCCGCCGCCACCGCATCGCTGTTGAGCGGCTGCTCGCCGGCGAGGTTTTTACACGGCGTTGCCAGCGGTGATCCGCTGCAGGACCGGGTGATTATCTGGACGCGCGCCACTCCGAATTTCCACGGCCTGGTGCTGGTTCACTGGCAGGTGGCAACGGACAGGCATTTCCGCGATATGGTCGGCCATGGCGAAACCTTTACCGACGAGACCGTGGACTACACCGTCAAAATTGATGTCGAAGGCCTGCAGCCCGGGCAGCGCTA
This sequence comes from Exilibacterium sp., assembly GCA_028280195.1. Classification (GTDB taxonomy): domain Bacteria; phylum Pseudomonadota; class Gammaproteobacteria; order Pseudomonadales; family Cellvibrionaceae; genus Exilibacterium. The sequence continues at coordinate 12,859 of JANQMH010000122.1, read as the reverse complement.
TTTCTATCGGTTTACCTGCAATGGCCGCCGCTCACCGGTGGGCAGGACCCGCACCTTGCCGGCCGGTTCGGTCGAAACGGTGAGCTTTGCCGTTTTCTCCTGCTCGAACTATCCGGCCGGCTTTTTCAATGTTTACCGCGAGGCAGCGCAGCGCGCCAAACGCCTGGACTTTGCCATTCACCTGGGCGACTACATCTATGAATACGGGGAAAACGGCTACGCCTCCGAAGATGCCGCAGCGCTGGGCCGGGTTGTCGACCCGCTTACCGAAATACTTTCTCTCGATGACTATCGCCGCCGCTATGCCCAGTATCGCAGCGATCGGGATTTGCAGCAGCTGCATCGCCGGCTGCCGTTCATCGCGGTGTGGGACGATCACGAAGTTACCAACGATACCTGGCGCGAGGGCGCTGAAAATCACAATCAGGGCGAGGGCGATTTCTTCGCGCGCAAGGCCCGCGCGCTGCAGGTCTACTACGAATGGATGCCGATACGTGAAACCGAAGCGGGCAATCGCGAGAGAATTTTCCGCAGTTTTGATGTTGGCGATCTGCTCAGCCTGCATATGCTGGATACGCGCATCATCGGCCGCGATCAGCAATTGGCCTACGCCAACTACTTTACTGCCGGCGGTGGTTTTGACGCCGCCCGGTTCAGCGCCGACTTGAGCGATCCCAATCGCAGCCTGCTCGGCAGCGAGCAGCTCAACTGGCTGACGGCGAGCCTGCAAACCTCCACCGCGACCTGGCAGGTGCTGGGGCAGCAGGTGCTGATGGCGGCCATCGCTCTGCCGTCACCCCTGATCTTTCAGCAGATCAGCCTGCCGGATTACCAGGCGCTGCTGGTCAAGGCACAGGCCGACCCCGCTGCGCTGACGCCGCAGGAGCAGGCCGTCCTGGCCGCACCCTCGGTGCCCTTGAACCTGGACGCCTGGGACGGCTACCCGGCGGCGCGGGAAGCGGTTTTGCAGGCCGCGGTGGTGTCGGGTAAGAACCTGATTTCCATCGCCGGTGATACTCACAATGCCTGGGCGAGCAATTTAACCACCCTGGACGGCACTGCCGCCGGTGTGGAGTTCGCCACCTCGAGCGTATCCTCGCCGGGCCTGGAAGCATTTCTGGCCGATGTCGACCCCAAACTGCTGGCCGATGCTTTCGTCGCGCTGGCCGAACCGCTGCAGTACGCCAACACCCAGTACCGCGGTTTTATGCAGCTGACTGTGACCCATACCGAAGCGGTCGGTGAATGGGTGTTTATCGATACGGTCAAATCGCTCGACTATCGGGTCTTGGAAGACCAGGGCAGGCAACTGAAGGTATTGCCGGGCGCCGGTCAGTTGCACGTGACCGAAAGCGGGTAGGGAGCCGGTAGTGGGCCGTGCAAAAGTGACGATTTCGGCAAAATGTGTGCTGGCCCCCAAAATCCCGATAAACATGATATGGTAACTATGGTAATGCCTGTGAGCGATTATTCGAATTCTATAAATGATGACTATAAATCATTTTCAGTCAATGGTTTCATTGGACAACAACGGTGCCATGATACGCGAGGCTCTGCTGCGCAGTTTGTCTGAACATACGGTTGTCGCCAGCGACAGCGGCTGTAGTGTGCGGGTCAATATTGCCGAGGGAGACGGCGAGGGCTTTCTCGAGTTCATGGAACTGTCCCCCGGTTTCAATATGATCGTCAGCCAGTGCAGCTGGCATGTGGAGCGCAATATCGTCTACCGCGGTGAGGGCTGGCTGCGACTTAATTTCTGCCTGCAGACCGACACGCGCTTTGCCTTCAGCAACAGTGACGAGTTCGATCTGGTGGGTGCTGAATGCCGGGTTTTTCATCAGCCCGTGGGCATGGACTGCCGCCATTACCTCAAAAAGGATTCGCCTTCGGTCTGCGTTACCTTGTCGGTCAAGCGCGAACACTTGACCGGTTTTTTAAAACTGCAGACCAGCGAACTCGACGATACGCTGCAGGGCTTTCTCAATGGCCGGCACGACGATTTCTTTTTCGAAAGATATACCCTGACGCCGGCCATGGCGCGGGTGGTGTGGGAGATGATTCAGAGCACTTACCGCGGGCATCTGCGCCGCGTATACTTTGAATCCAAGGCCAATGAGCTGTTGTGCCTGGCCTACGATGCCGCGCATTTTACCGAACAGTACGATATCATTCCGCTGAAATTTTCCGAACAAAACAGAGCCAGCCTGTGCCGGGCGCGCAGTATTCTCGATCAGTCGCTGCAGCAACCGCCGTCCATTCCCACCCTGGCGCGGATGGTCGGCATCAACCGCAACAAGTTGACCTACGGCTTCAAGCGCTGGTTTGGCTGCACTGTTTTCGAATATCAGTTACGGGTCAGAATGGAGGCGGCCTGGAGACTTCTGGAGACCAGCAGTCTACCCCTGGGCGAAATCGCCGATCTGGTGGGGTACCAGCACCAGGGCAGTTTTAGCGCGGCATTTAAAGCCTATTTCAATCTCCTGCCAAAGAACGTCAGGTTGCGCCAGACAGAGTCCGGTCGCTCAGTGGGCAAGTGATTGTGGCGTTTTCTTAAAAGCCAATGGTGATATCCACAGACCCTTGAGACGGTTGTTGGTAATGTTGTTTTAACTGGTTGGTAAAACAACATTAAGGAAACAGCCATGACTATAAAACCTGCCGTGCGCCGCCGGCGCCCCCGTGCCAAGCAATTGACCCTCGCCAAAGGGCTGGCGTTCGGGCTTGTCTTCTCTGCTGTCGATATCCCGCGCGCGTGGGCCGTTGATGACCAGGCCGGACTCATTCTGGAGGAGATTATCGTCAGCGCGCGCAAGCGCGACGAAACGCTGCTGGATGTGCCGGTATCGGTGGCGGCTTTTTCCGCTATCGCGCTGGAAAAGCAGGGCATCGCCGATATCAACGATGTGATTGGGCGCACGCCGGGGCTGTACTTTTCCTCCTCCGTCGCCTCTCCGGTTAAAGACTATATCTTTCTGGTCATTCGCGGCGTCGGCGCCAACAGTGGTGGCGAGCCCTCAGCGGCGACATTTGTCGACGGCGTCTATTCACCCAGTCTCGGTATCGATATCGGCTTTCTCGATCTGGAAAGGGTAGAGGTCTTGCGCGGCCCGCAGGGAACGCTGTTCGGCAGAAACACGCAGGCCGGTGCATTGAATATCGTCACCAGGCGCCCCGATGAGGAAAGGCGGGCGAAAGTGGCTTTTGAAATCGACGAGTTCGAAACCTACCGCGCCCAGGGCATGGTTTCCGGCCCGGTGATTGACGACAGCCTGTTTATGAGTGCGGTGCTGGATGTCGCCTCTTCGCAGGGTTACGCCACCAATGAAGCGGTCGGCGCGGGCGCCGCCGACGCGCTCGGGCAGGGTAAGTCATTTGATACCGAAGCCAACGACTATCGTTCCGGGGCGGCCCGCACCGCGTTGCGCTACCTGCCATCGGAGCGGGTGGAGATATATGCGGCTGCCGATTACAGTCTAAAAAGGGGCAATGATGTCGCCCCCGGCTTTCGCCGCGGCTGCGATTGTTACGATACCCAGAGCGAATTTCAGCTCGACTATCGCTTTGAGAACGCCGGGGCCGTATTCAGTGTCGATATGGAATTCGACGCATTTACGCTTACCTCAATAACCGGCGCGCGTCTGCTGCGCACCAGGGCGCCATTTGATTTTGACGGTACTTCGGAATTTGTCGGCAATATCTACGACCTGCGAACCAAGCAGACCATGCTTTCCGAAGAGCTGCGGCTGACATCCAGCGGCAGTGGACCGCTGCAGTGGATCGGCGGTCTCTATCTGTTTGACGAACTGCACGAACAGGACCGTGATTTCAGCTTTCCCGATCTCGACAGTGTCTTTGCCGGTATGAACGTCGATGCGCAGGTGGTGGAGAACAAGCGCACCGGCGCCGCCGTCTTCGGTCAGTTTTCCTATCAATTGTCCGATACGCTGGAGCTGGCCCTGGGCGGACGCTATTCCTATGAGGAAGTGGACAACGAGGCCGATGTGGATTACCAGATACCCCTGATCGGCTTTAACGTCGACTTTGAGGATGCCTCCTCGGCGGACTTCGACCAGTTTACCCCCATGGCTTCACTGTCGTATCGCCCCAGTGACGATCTGATGCTCTACCTGACCTATGCCCACGGCTTCAAAGCCGGCGGCTACCAGAAAAACACCGCAACGCTGGAATCCAATATCCCGTTCGACAGCGAGACCAGTCGCAACTATGAGGCGGGGATAAAAATGCGGCTGGCGAACGGGCGCATCAATGTCGACGCTTCGGTCTATCGCATCGACCTCAGGGATCAGCAATTGCAGACCATCGTCGAGGTCGGTGCCGGCAATGTGCCGGTCTCGGCAATCGATAACGCCGGCAAGGGCTTCACCCAGGGCTTCGAGCTGTCCTCATCGTTGCTGGCCACATCGCGACTGCGCATCGATGCCAATGTCGGCTATGTAGAGGCGGAATACGACGAATATTTCAATGACGAGGGCCTGGATCGCAGCGGTGATCCCTTTCCCTATGTACCGGACTGGACTGCGCGGCTTGGGGTGGAGTATCGCCTGCCGGTCGCCGACAGCGGTCGCGATCTGCTGATCTACGCCGACTACCGCTATGTGGGCGGCTATGAAACGGGCACCGCCACCGGCATCGATCCGCTGTTCGATATCGATGCCTACGATCGCCTCGACCTGCGCCTGAGCCTGGAAAGCGATCGCTGGGACTTTACCGTGTTCGCCGAAAATCTGCTCGACAGCTACGATGTGACCCATGTCTGGAATGCATTTTTTTTCGCCGACAATGCGCTTAACTACGATCAGGTGCTGCCTCCACGCCGCCTGGGGGCCCGACTGACTTATACGTTCTAGGGAGAGACACCATGATGACCTTTGTAATGGTCCACGGTTCGTGGCACCGCGGCCGCGCCTGGCGCTACGTTGCACAGCAGCTCGAGCGGCACGGGCACAGGGTTCACACCCCGGACGGCCCGCGCCATCGCGGCGGCGCGGCCGGGGGGATGACCTTCGGCGACTATACCGATACGATTGCCCACTATATCGAGCAGTGCAAACTGACGAACTTCGTGCTGGTCGGCCACAGCTTCGGCGGCGCCGTCGTCGCCAAGCTGGCCGAGCGGCTGAGCACTGACATTAGCCGGCTGGTGTTTGTGTCGGCCATTGTGCCGCGGCACGGTTGCGCCGTGCTGGACGAAATGCCGCCCGACTATGCCGCCGGATTCAAAGCGCTGGCCGACGCTTCGGCGAATAATACGGTGCTGCCCTCCTGGCCGATGTGGCGGGATATCTTTATCGGCGATGCGGATGGCGAAACGGCCAAAGCCGCTTTTGACGAACTGGTGCCGGAACCGTTTGGCCCGGTAACGGAGAAGCTCGATCTGTCACGCTTCTACGCACTGGAGATTCCGAAAAGCTATATTCACTGCACCGAAGATGCTGTCTTTCCGCCGGGCGAGTGGGGCTGGTTCCCGCGCATGTACACGCGCCTCGGCCTGTGCCGGCTGGTGCTGGCGGCGGGCAGCCACGAAATGATGTATTCAAACCCGCAACGGCTTGCCGAAGCCCTGATAAAGGCGGCGCGGGACTGATATGCAAATGCAGGAATATGTGCAGCTCGATGCCCTGGGCCTGGCGGCGCTGATCAGGTCGGGGCAGGTCGCGCCGCAGGAAGTGCTGGAAACGGCCATCCGCCGTATCGAAAGCCTCAACCCCGCCTACAATGCTGTTGTCGAGCAGTGTTTCGACCGGGCCCGGGAGGATATTCTCCAGCTGGACCGGGATGCCGTGTTTGCCGGCGTGCCCTACTTGATCAAGGACCTGCATACGCCCGTTGCCGGCACTCACCTCACCCACGGATGCCGGTTCTTCAAAGACAACCTGTCAACCCGGGACAGCGACCTGGTGCAGCGCCTGCGCCGCGCCGGCTTCATCATTGTCGGCCGTACCAACTCTCCCGAGTTCGGTCTCAATACCACCACCGAACCGGCCCTGTTCGGCCCGACGCTGAATCCCTGGCATAAAGCCCTCAGCGCCGGCGGCTCCAGTGGCGGCAGTGCGGCGGCCGTGGCAAGCGGCATGGTGCCGGCGGCCCACGGTACCGACAGCGGCGGCTCCATTCGCATACCGGCCTCCTGCTGCGGCCTGGTGGGGCTGAAGCCCTCGCGCGGGCGCATACTCGCCGGCCTGGAGGCCGGCGAGGGCTGGCACGACCTGCTCAGCGCCCACGCGTTGACCAGGTCGGTGCGCGACTCGGCAGCGATCCTTCTCGCCACCTGCAATACCCGCGACCCCGCCCCTTACCGCTGCGCCGTCGACCTGCCCGGCGATCTGGAAAAAATACTCGACCCACCCGCGGCGCTGACAATCGGTGTGCTGGCGGTGCCGCCGTCGCGGGTGGCGGTGGACGGGGCCTGCCTGCAGGCCCTGTCCGAGGCCGAAAAACGCTGTGCCGATATGGGCCACAGCCCGGTGCCGGTGCAGATCGATTTTGACCTGAACGCCTACGCCCGAGCTTTTACTCTGATTGTCTGTGCCAAGGTCGCGGCCGCGGTAAACGCCCATGAAATGCAGACCGGTCGCAAGGCCGCAGCCGGGGATTTCGAAAACGCGATCTGGCGCTGTGTCGAGATCGGCCGCCGCAGTTCGGCTGCCGACCTCAGCCGGGCTACGGCGCAGCTACACATACTGGCTCAGGACATTGTGCGGCAACTGTCCCATGTAGATGTGCTGATGTCGCCGACACTGGCACAGGCCCCAATTCCCCTCGGCCGGCTGGCCACCGATGGCGATGATATCAGTGCGTTTATGGCCGCGGTTTTCGGTTTTGCCCCCTTTACCTCGATATTCAATGCCACCGGTCAGCCGGCCATCAGCCTGCCGCTGCACTGGACGTCGCAGGGGCTGCCCATCGGCATTCAGTTTGCCGCGGCCTGCGGGCGCGAGGACCTGCTGCTGGGGCTGGCCGCGGCGCTGGAGCGGGATGTGCGCTGGGATAAGTCTTACCAGACTCTTTGGAAAAAACTGCCGGACGCGGCGGATTGACAGACAGGCCATACCTTAACGGCTGTCTGCTTGCCAGCGTCAGCCGGCCGCTGCGCTGATCATTGCGGGGGCTGCACCATAGGCATTCAGCTGCGCGGTTGGGGAGCCCGCTGCAACTTTTCCCAGGCGCTGACCACAAGCCTTGCCGTTTGCGGGTCGTAGGTCAGGTTGATGCGGCGCCACAGCACCAGTGCTGCGTGTATATCGCCCAGCCTGAAATCCCCGGACAGATCGAACTGTACTTCTCTGTAGCTATCCATACTGCTGTCGAGCTGGTAATCGTAGTCGCTGAGAGCATCGAGCTGGGCAAAAAACTGTTCGACATTGCTGTGGGAGCCGGATGCCAAACTGATATTGCGCCGGGCTTCCGCCACCAGGTGGTCCGGAATATATTGATGGTTACCGATGAAGGTCAGCGGGTTTTCTATGCCCAGCGGCTGCGCCGCCGTCAGAGACCGGTAAAAGCCGGGCGCTCCGACAATCAGGGTGCTGCGACTAATGCCACAGTTTACGGATCGAAGTGTACAGATGACAAGCAGCATTTCGCGTGCCGTCAGGCCCTCGCCCTCAATGAATATATCACTCTCCATATCTACCGAGTGCTGCAGTACGGGATGGACGCCCAACTTATAGGCAATGTCGGTAAAAACTTCGTAACCGCTGGCGCCGACATAGCTGAACGACATGCGCTGTGCCAAGCGCTCTGCGGGATAAGCCGTATGTACCGCAGCCGTTGCGCCGCCACTGCGCCGTTGCATCGGCAGCCGCGGCTGGCGGCTGTTGGGCAGGATAAGGCTGATACTGTTGGTGGTATCATCGGCGAGAAAAACTCTGTCCCGGCCGTCAATGGTGATGGCGGCAACGCTTTGGATCGGTGCGCCGGTAGCGGCGTGATCGCGCAGGGCCGCGCGGTTGAGAACCTCACTTTGCATGGTAACAGGGTCGATGCGCGCGATGGTGCCAGCAGCCCGGTCGGCGACATAAACATGACCTTTGCTATCGACAGCGAGGTCGGACGGATTGACAAACCCCGACGCCAGCAGCAGCGAGTTGCCGCTGGCGTCTCTGCGGTAGATATTGCCATTGGCATTGTTGGTGAAATACAACAGATTGCGATGATGGGCAATGGCCTGGGGCAGGGGAGCAAAGACGGGTGGCTGCAGCGGCTGATATTGATAGACGGTGGTCGCGGTTTTACGCACCCTGGGTTGCTGCAGATGCCGGATCCGCTGGCGCAGGGTGTCGGCTACAAAATAATTGTCATCGGCAACGACACTGACATCACCGGGGTAACACAGCGTTGAGATCGACGAGTGCCGTGCCTCGCTCTCACAGCCAGTTCCGCCACTGACCGTTGCGATGATGCCGTTGCTATCGACCCGGCGTACGGCGTGATTGGCGCGATCGGCAATATACAACTGCCCGGCGGGGTCGAATGCCAGCCCCGCGGGTTGATTCAGGCCGGCGTTGGCGGCGGCAGCGCCATCGCCGCTGTAACTGGGGCGGCCGCTTCCCGCCACACGGCTGATATGGCCGCTGTGCAGATCGATCAACAGCACCCGGTGGTTGAGCGTATCGGCGATGGCCAGGTAGCGGTCCCGATAGACAGCCAGGCTCTGGGGCGAGTTGAGCAGGCCCCCGGCTTGTTCAGGCAGGGTGGGGGCCAACAGCGTCAGCAGCTCGAAGTCGCGCTCGCCGTTGTAGGGCCTGCCCAGCGCCGCCAGTGTCGGCGCTGCCAGCCGGCCTGTGATCTCGCTGCCGAGGAAACCGGAGCGAGGCGTGGCGTTGACAGGGATGTCTGACCGCAAAGCGAACAGGCTGCCGGCGGCCGCCAGCAGCGCAGCGGCCACGGCGGCCACGCCTTTTATTCGCCGTGACCGGTATGACGCCGAGGCGCTGACCGCCAGGCCCTGTTGCAGGCGCATCAAATCATCCAGCAGCGCCCGTGCCGACGGGTAGCGATGTTGCGGCCGCTTTTCCAGACAGCGCAGGCAGACACGTGTGAAAGCCTCGGGTACTTTTCCCGCCACCAGGTGTTTTCGCGAGGTCGGTACGCCGCTGGCTAAAGCCGCGGCGATCTGCGCGCTGGCCAGATGCTCATAGGGGGAAAACCCGGTCAGCATGGCATGCATCAACAGGCCCAGCGCGTAGATATCCGTGGTCTCGCCGACCTTGCCGGCATTCGGGTCGACCTGCTCGGGCGCCATATAGGCCGGCGTGCCCATCTGTATCTTTGTCTGTGTCAGCAAGCCTGCATCGGCCAGATCTTTTGCCAGGCCGAAATCGGTGATTTTGAGCACGCCGAGCCGGTTGAAGAGAATATTGGAGGGCTTTAAATCGCGGTGCAAAAAACCCTGCTGGTGAACGAAGCAGAGGGCTTTCACTACGGTGATCATGCACGACAGGGTCTCGGCGGTTGACAGCGGGCCGCCGCGCAGGCGGTCTTGCAGCGTGCCGCCGCCGGCGTATTCAAGCACCAGATAGGGCTGGCCATGGTGCTCATCGACAGTATGAATCTGAATGATATTGGGATGCTGCAGAGCACTTATGACCTGCGCCTCCTTTTGCAGGCGCACCATCTGCTCGGTTACCATCTGATCGCTGGCCAGCATCTTGATGGCCACCTCGCGGCCCAGCTTTTCATCGTGCGCATGGTAAACCACGCCCATGCCGCCGCGAGCCAGGCGCGATTTGATCCGGTAGCCGGGAATCTCCAGCCCGCCGCGCGCCGCAAACGCCGGCCCCCGCGCACCGGCTTCAGTGGCAGTCGCCGCTTCGTCGTCCGCGCTCAGCAAAGCGCAGACCTCCGCTATCTGCCGGGCAAATTGGGGAAATCGGTGCAGATAGGCTCGCCTGTCCACCCTCTCTCTGTGCCTCTGCTTGTAGGCGATTTCCTGATACAGGAGTTCTCTGAACAGGCAGGCCTGCAGTTGCTTTTCCACGTCGCTGAGCAATGTCTCAATTGCCGGCGGCCGCTGCCGGCGCAGGGCGCCCTCGAACTCGACACAGGTGCGGTCGATCAGCAGCAGCTGCGCGGTGGTCAAACGGTGGAATGTCGGCACTGGCGCTTGCGGCGGTTCAAGTCCGCATTTCATCGAGAGCATCCAGCAGCAGGGAGCGGATAACGGCGATTCGGCGTTGGACTGTGCGCAGATTGGTGTTGAGTTCCTGGGCGATTTCAGCGCTTGAGTAACCTTCCATTTTGCGCAGGGCAATCAGCCGCATTTCATCATCTACCAGGTGGTCGTTGAGCTTACGGTACTCCTCGGCGACGGCGACAACAAATTCCGCCGACGGCTCTGTGCTGAGAATATCGTCGACTGTGGGTACTTCGCCATCGTACTGCTGGCGGTTCCCTTGCCGCTTGTAGCGCGATTCGTAGCGTATCTGCTTGATCGCCTTGCGCGCCGTCAGCGTGACCAGCAGGCGCCAGATCTCGTCGTCACTTTGCAGTCTCGGAGTGCGGTTCTCGCGCAGCGCGCGAAAAAAACTGTTAAAGGCCGAAACCACTACATCTTCTTCATCGGCGACGATTTTCGCCGAGCCGTTGAGGCGCTGGCAGGCGACCTTCACCAACTGCCGGTGGTAGTGCCGCCACAGCCGTTCGGCCGCGCCGCTGTCGCCGGCTTTCAGTCTGCCTATCCAGGTATCTGTCGAAATGACCGTTTCGGTCACGGCAATCTCCGTCAACAGGGCTGCGCCGTTACGGTGGCCGCAGTGAAAGAACGCCCACGCCATACCGGCCGGCTCTGCCTTTGCGCGATGCGGGTAAGTGCTCGCCAGTAGGCAATTGGTACCGGTAGACCTCTCTTGCCTGGTGGAAATCGCGGTTAACGGATACGGGTGTTGTCACCAATCCAGACAAAAAGCTATCTCGGTAGGTAATGGGCGCTGTTTTACCAAGAACCACGCCCCCGTGCAACCGGCATTTACTGTTGTGAGCACGGCGACACAGATAAAAACGGCAGCAATGCCGACCGGTCCCGAGGGGGTAAACATTGTTCAGTTTGAATTCACTGTCCAGGCAGATCGCAGTTAATCACCAGCGACAGGCGTCCAAGCTCGCCGTAGTGCTGGCTTGCGGCTATATTCTGCAGGGCAACCACGCTGCGGCCTTTGGCTGGGTAGACTGGGTCGGCACGCAAGGCTCCTGGTTCGATCCGGACAATTGGAGCAGCGCTGCGCTGCCCGGCGATACGGATGCCGTTCGCATCGAGAGAAGCAGCGATGATATCCTTGTCAGACTCAGCCGGCCCGATACCGATGTCGCGGTCTCCGAGGTCCTGCTTGACGGCGCCACATTGATTATTGAAAACGGCGGCAGCCTGTCTGCCGGCGATTTCGGCAATGGCTTTTCACCTTCCCGGAGCACAATTATTGTCGACGGGCCGGCATCCGTACTTAAGAGCGATCAGCGTGGTGTCGGCCTGCGCAATGCCTCACTGACGCTGCAAAACGGTGGTGTGCTCAATATCAGTGAGGCCTGGCTCAACTTCCTGAGAGCTGAGAACAACACCGAGGTAAACATCGGTGATGGTGGCCTGCCCGGTATCATTAACGCCGACCATGTGTTTCTCAGTAACGCCACGCTCAACTTCAATCACAACCAAGACCAGTATTACTTCACCAGCGACGGCACTGCCGGCGGCACCGGGCTGCCTATTACCGGCTCTCATGTCACCCTGCGACACACCGGCCCGGGCACCACGATATTGACCGCCGCCAGCTCATTTTCCATCGGCGAGGTCCTGCTCAGCGACGGCACCCTGCAGATCGATGCCGATAATCGCCTCGGCCAGGCCGGCGTTGACCTGATCTTCAGTGGCGGCACCCTGGGTATCAGCGACAGCTTTACCACCGCGCGCAACACGCTCCTCAGCGCCGACGGCGGCGCTATCTCGGTTCACGGCGGCGAGGTATTTACCCATGCCGGCATCCTTAGCGGCCCCGGCGGGCTCATAAAAACGGGCAGTGGCGCCTTGTCGCTGACCGGGGCGAACACTTACACCGGCGCCACCACACTCGAGGCCGGCAGCCTGCACATCGACGCCGACGGCAGTCTCGGGGCGGCCGGTGGTTTGATTTTCAATGGCGGTACCCTAGCCGCCGGCAGCTCGTTTGCCACCGCCCGGGCAACCACCCTCAGCGCCGACGGCACTTTCGCTATTGCGGCCGGAGAAACGCTTATTCATAGCGGCCCCATAGACGGCAACGGCAGCCTGATAAAAACCGGCACCGGTACCCTGACGCTGACCGGTGCCAACAGCTACAGCGGCGCTACCCGCATCGACGCCGGCACGGTGGCGGCGGCAGACAGCGCCGCCCTCGGTGCCGGCAGCAACCGTATTGTTTTCGACGGCGGCAGCCTGCAGTTGCCCGGCGGCTGGTCCCGGCTCGGGCGGCGCATTCAACTCGACGATGGGGGCGGCAGCATAGAAACAGCAAGTCCCGGCTCCCCGCTGCTGTTAAACAGCGACATCAGCGGCAGCGGTGCCCTGTACCTGCGCGGGCAACGTGATATCGAACTGACGGGTAGCAATATCTACAGTGGCGGCACCTGGGTGGACGGCATACAGGTGCGCGGCAGCAGCGGTGCGCTGCAGGGCGACTTCACCCTGCTCGGCGACAGCCGCATGGTCTTTGCACAGAGCAGCGACGGCAGCTACGGCGGCTCTATCAGCGGCGGCGGTGCAGTGGTGAAAGACGGCAGCGGCACCCTGACCCTGACCGGCACTCACACCTACAGCGGTGGCACTACCTTGAACGAGGGAGCGCTGGCCGGCGACAGCGGCTCACTGCGG
>JANQMH010000091.1 GCA_028280195.1 Exilibacterium sp. | reverse complement strand
GGAAGGAAACATTGTTTTTAAGAATTAGATTAGGGTTGTAAAAGCCTTGTATGTGGAGAGCCATAACTAAGCCATCAAATACGCGCGGCAAGCCGTGCCGGACTCGCTAGTCGCTCGCCGTTTATGGCGATGTTAAGCATCCTGTGAAAATAAGCCACGAAGAATACATCGGGAAACAACGTAAGCGTGCAAAGCCAACGTCCGCTCGGCAACGGTGTATACGGCATTGCCGATCCGGCGGCGGCGCTGGCCCTGCTGCTGGCGAGAACCGGTCTCGAATACCGCTTCTTCAACGCCAGTACCGCGGTTATCCGGGCTGCCGCCGATAGCGAACCGGCAGGCTCGGGCAAATCGCGGCAGGTACCGCTGCGGCAAAGCGAAACCGGCGCTGGCTCAACCACCCCATCAGGGAAGTGGCGTTGACGGCCGCGGGTTTCAGCGGTTTGTGATTGCTGGTTGACTAAATATCCCGATGACACTGCTGCTACGATCAGCTGAATGCCGTACTTGTTAAGTTACGATACTTTAGCCATTTGCAGCGATAACTTGCCCGGGATCAATGAGTCGCTGCAAAAAATCACTACACTATCCAGGAAGAGGAAAATCGAGCTTGCATGACGAGGTGCAAACGATGAACGTTACAACACTGCTTCCGGCAGTAATGCTGAGTTTGGTGGCGGCGCTCCCGGTGGTAGCGGAGAAGGCGTTTGACGGGTATGAAGTGGCAGACACGGAAGCGGTAAGGTGCATCAGCCTGACACGAATCCGCAGTACGGAGGTGATCGATGAAAAGCATATCGTCTTTTATATGACAGGCAGACAACAATACTTGAACACCCTGCCCCATAAATGCAGCGGACTGAACAGACGCAAAACCATCATGTATCGAACCTCCCTCAGTGTGCTCTGTGATCTCGATATCATTACGGTTCTGGACAATATTGGCGGTGGTTTTCAGCCGGGGCCTTCCTGTGGCCTCGGCCGGTTTGCACCGGTGAGTACACAGGAAATTAGCGTGCTAAAAGAACTGATAAAGGCCGGGAAATAGGGTCTGCGCCGTTGACAATGGATTGCTGAGGCAGCGCCGTCAGCGGGGATTTTTGCTATCAAAGCCGGGGCTTAACCTGCGATAGCCTGCCATGTGGCACTCCCACCAGCCCAAAAATGCCGGCAGTGGCCGGATCAGTAGCCCGACTGCCATCAAATCGGTTTTTCTGAAGTGCCGGCAGCAAATCGAGCGTTATTTCGCATGGATATGAACGGCTGGACCTTATAGGGTAGGGACAGTTAACAGACCCCGGTACATACCCATTGGCGGGCATTTTGATCGCTTCGTTGCATGCTTATTTGCCTGCCATAACTGCAAAGGATCCATACCATGAACCAGCGTGACCCCGAAGGCCAGCTACTGCCCGTTCGCATCGATACGACCTCCAACGGCGAGTTTGAACCGAAACCTCTGGAATCGCACAGTCTCGCCGCCAATGAACTCGCACAGCAGTGGGCCGGAGAGAACGCCCGCCGCACCGGCACCAGCCGGCGCGCCTTTATGATCTCGCTGGCGGGGGCGGCATCCACCCTATTGGCCTTCAACCATATGAATGCGCTGGCGGGCAAGACCGGCGGCAGCTTCGAGCTGCCCCGGGAAGCGGCGCTGGAAGAGGCGGCGGCCGCCGAAACACTGGGCGGCAAAGAGTTTATCTTCGATATTCAGGGCCACTACGTCAATCCCGAGGGCGACTGGGTGCGCAAACTGCCCCCGGGGCGGCGCCCGCTGCAGTTCAATAACCCCTGTATTGTCGATGCGCCGAAGGACAGCCTCGACTACCTGCAGTGCCTGCGGGCCGACGAGTTTATCAAGGATGTTTTTCTCGATTCAGACACCGATATGATGGTGCTGTCCTTCGTCCCCAGCAGCCGCGATGCCGAGCCGCTGACCATTGAGGAGGCCGACCAGACCCGCCGTATCATCGATGCCATGGAGGGCGATCACCGGCTGATGCTGCACGGCAGAGTCAACCCCAATCAGCCCGGCGACCTGGAGGATATGGAACGGCTGGCCTCGGCCTTCCCCATTGCCGCCTGGAAGACTTATACCCAGTGGGGGCCGGACGGGCAGGGCTTCTTTATGACCGACGACGCCGGCGAAGCGCTGATTGCCCGGGCCCGGGCGCTGGGGGTGCGCAATATCGCCATCCACAAAGGCCTGTCTTTCGGCCCGAAGTCCTACCAGCACAGCCTCTGCAGCGATATCGGCGCCGCCGCCAGGCGCCACCCGGATATCAATTTCATTATTTACCACGCCGGTTACGACGTTAATGTCAAAGAGGAGGCTTTTACACCGGGACGCGGCAAGTCGGCCGGCATCGATGTCCTGTGCCAGTCGCTGATCGACAACAAGGTGCCGCGCAATGCCAATGTCTATGCCGAACTGGGCTCCACCTGGCGCTTCCTGATGAGAGATCCCGATCAGGCTGCACATTTGCTCGGTAAACTGATCAGGTACTGCGGTGAAAACAACGTACTGTGGGGTACGGATTCGATCTGGTACGGCTCGCCCCAAGACCAGATTCAGGCATTTCGCGCCTTTCAGATATCCGCCGAATTTCAGCAGCGCTACGCTTACCCGGCGCTTTCGCGTGAACTGAAAGCGAAGATCTTCGGCCTCAATGCCACCAAGCCCTACGGCGTATCGGCCAAGGAGGTGCTGCTGCGGGCCGGCGCCGACAAAGTCTCCACCAGGAAACGCGATTATCTCGAGCAACCCGATCCGAGCTTTACCACTTACGGGCCCAAGACCCGTGCGGAGTTTCTGCATCTGCGCCGCCGGCAGGGCGGGGAATTCTCATAGGCTTCGCCGCCGGCGCAGGCAGCGGGATCGCTTGCATATTGCTGTATTAATGGCTAGAGTCTGGCGCATAGGCCGCCCGGATTATTTTTGGCCGGCGTTATTTCAAGGTGCGCCTGGACACCGTCAACCCCCCGCATAAGGACCTACTCATGGAGGCAATAAGTGCCTCGGACCACAGTAAGCAGCGCCTGATACTGGCCGCCATCAAACTGTTTGCCGAGCAGGGCATCGATGGTGTGTCCCTGCGTATGATCAACCGCGAGGCCGGCGCCAAGAACAACTCGGCGCTGCACTACCACTTCGGCAGTAAGCTGGGTCTGGTCGAGGCGGTGGTGGAGTATATTCAGGCCTGGTTTGAAGAGGCCCGGGAAAAAGCCCTGGCAGCCGTTGAGGCGGCCGGAGAAGAGGTGGCGGTACGCGATATTCTCGAGGCCTTTATCACACCTTATTTGCAGTTGGTGGAAAACGAAACCTGGGGCTATCACGCGGTGCGTTTTCTGGCGCGTATGGAGACCGAGGGCGGGGCGGATATCCGTTCCATCCTCAACCGCTTTGCCGCCAGAACCATGTCGCGGTTCAAGAAGCTGCTGCTGAAAGCGCTGCCCCAGATTCCGCGCAGATTGCTGATGCAGCGCTGGAACTACTGTGTCAGCAGCATTATGCGGGGTATCGCCGATTACAGGAGCCTGAGTAATTCCTATATAGGTGATATGAGCTGCAGTCTGAAGAAGCTGGGCGATCTATACCTCGATTATAATGCCGCCGGACTGGCTGCGCCGGTGGGGCAGGGTAGCGGGGGATAGCGCCGTTACAGCTCATGCTGCCGGCTTGATCCGATATCGGGCAGGAAGCACTTTTTGGGGCGTGGAAGGCCAGGCGCAATAATCCCGTTGACTTATATATAATCCCTATGTCTTAATATGGGCACGGCACGGTATATGGCGGCACCGCCCGCGGCCGCCGGCGGGCGCGCCGGTATAACAACAGAAGACGAACAGAGGCAGTCGAATCTGAAGGCGTCGGCCTCGTCGCCTGCCATCGCAATATCTGCACATACCGCCTGTATCCTGACGCGCAAATACCGGCAGCAGCTGGGGCTATTGGCCCGTGTCTCCAGCACCATGTATAGAGGTTGTAAAGGCAATACCCATGGAAAAGTATTCACTGCTGCAGCTGGCAAAGCACGCACTCAGCGGTCATCGGCACTGGCCTCCGGCGTGGCGCAGCCCGGAGCCGAAGCAGTCTTACGATGTGGTGATTATCGGCGCCGGCGGTCACGGCCTCGCCAGTGCCTATTATCTGGCGAAAAAGCACGGCATCAGCAATGTCGCCGTGCTGGAAAAAGGCTGGCTCGGCGGCGGCAATACCGGGCGCAATACCACGGTGGTGCGTTCCAATTATTTCTACCCGCAAAGTACGCATTTTTTCGAGCACTCGCTGAAGCTCTATGAGAGCCTGTCGCGGGAGCTGAATTACAACGTGATGCTGAGCCAGGGTGGCGTCCTCACGCTGGGCCACAGCCGCCACGATATGGAGATCCTCGAGCGCTGGTCCAACTCACTGCAGTTGCAGGGCGTGGATGCGGAGATGATGACTACCGAACAGATCCGCCGCCATACGCCGCTGCTCGATACCTCCCGCGCCGCCCGCTACCCCATCTGGGGCGGTTTCATTCAGCACCGCGGCGGCGTCGCCCGCCACGACGCGGTGGCCTGGGCCTATGCCCGCGGCGCCGATGATCGCGGCGTGGATATCATTCAAAACTGCCAGGTGACGGGTATCCGCACCAGCGCGGGCCGGGTGCAGGGGGTTGAGACCGGCCGCGGTTACATTCGCGCCGACAAGGTGGCCATTGCCGTGGCGGGGCACAGCAGCACCGTCGCGGCGATGGCGGGGTTGAAGCTGCCCATCGTCAGCCAGTCACTGCAGGCCGTGGTCAGCGAGCCGGTAAAGCCCTGCCTGAATGGCGTGGTGTTGTCGGGCCTGGTGCACGCCTATGTCAGTCAGTCGGATCGCGGTGAGATTCTGATCGGCGGCGGTACCGACCGCTACCCGTCCTACGGCCAGCGCGGCAACCTGCCCCTGGTCGAGGAAACACTGGCGGCAACGCTGAATCTGTTTCCGCGCTTCAGTCGCCTGAAACTGATGCGCCAGTGGGCCGGCACGGTGGATATCTCCCCGGACAGCAGCCCGATTATCGGCAAAACGCCGGTTGCCGGGCTGTATATCAGCGGCGGCTGGGGCACCGGTGGGTTTAAGGCCATTCCCGCCGGCGGCGAAACGCTGGCCCATACCATCGCCAGCGACCGCCCTCACCCGCTGATCGAAGCCTTCGGCCTGCAGCGCTTTGTCGACGGCGCACTGATTGACGAGGGCGCCGCCGCCGGCGTCGCCCACTGAAACGGGCTGAACAGGAGAACGCTTATGATGCAAATTGAATGCCCGTGGTGCGGCAAGCGCGACGAAGAGGAATTCACCTGCGCCGGGCAGTCGCATATTCAGCGGCCGCAAAACCCGCGGCAAAACAGCGACAGCGAGTGGGCCAGCTATCTGTTCGAGCGCAGCAATCCCAAAGGGGTGCACCTGGAGCGCTGGCGCCACACCTTCGGTTGCCGCCAGTGGTTCAACCTCGCCCGCCATACCGTCAGCCACGAGATTCTCGCGGTTTACCCCATGGGTGCAGCGGTGCCGGAACATATCAGCACTGCCGGCGATGGCGCAGTCGAAGAGGTAGTTGCATGAGCGAAAAGGTTGGCAGCGGGCCCTTGCAACGCCTCGATACCCGGCACCGGGTCGATACCGGCAAGCCCATCAGGTTTACCTTCGACGGCAAAACCTATACCGGTTGCGCCGGTGATACCCTGGCGTCGGCGCTGTTGGCCAATGGCGTCAAGCGCCTGGGCCGCAGTTTCAAACTACACCGCCCGCGCGGCCTGCTCGGGGCCGGCCGCGAAGAACCCAATGCCCTGGTGCAGCTGGAGAGTGGCGGTTTTGACGAACCGAATGCGCGCGCCACCCTGGTGCCTTTGTACGAGGGCTTAAAAGCCCGCGGCCAGAATGCCTGGCCCAGCGTCGAGCGCGATGTGTTGGCGCTGCTGGGGGTATTGCAGCGGCTGTTGCCGGCGTCTTTCTACTACAAGTCGATGATGTGGCCCAGCTGGCGTTTCTACGAGGGCGCGGTGCGCCGGCTGGCCGGGCTCGGCAAGGTGCCACAGGCCCGAGATGCGCAGCAGTATCACAAACGCAATCTGCACTGCGAGGTCCTGGTTGTCGGTGGCGGCGCGGCGGGGCTGGCGGCGGCCCTGGCGGCGGCAGGCAGCGGTCTGCGCGTGGTGCTGATGGACGACCAGGAAGAGTTCGGCGGCAGCCTGCTGGGTGAAAACAGATTTATCGGCGGCCGCCCGGCGGCCGAATGGATCGCCGCGACGCTGCAAAGACTCTCCGCCATGGCGGACGTCATACTGCTGCCGCGCACGTCAGTGGTGGCATACTACGAACACAATTTTCTCGCCGCGGTGGAGCGGGTGTCGAATCACCGCGGCCCCGGCGCCGATCTGCGCAGGGCGCGCGAGCGGCTGTGGCGGGTGCGGGCCGCACAGGTGGTCATTGCCACCGGCGCCATCGAGCGCCCGCTGGTGTTTGCCGATAACGACCGTCCCGGCATTATGCTGGCCTCGGCGGTGCAGACCTACCTCAATCGCTACGGCGTGGCGGCCGGCCGCCAAGTGGTGGTGCTGACCAATAACGACAGCGCTTATCGCACCGCGCTGGAACTGCATGCGGCGGGCGTGCAGGTGGCGGCGGTGGTGGACAGTCGCGGCGATGTCAACGGCCCGTATCAGCAGGCGCTGCAGGATCGCCGTATCCCCCTGCTGGCCGGTCGCATGGTGCGGCGCGTCAAAGGGCGGCGTGAAGTCCGCGCCGTCACTCTGGCCGAGCACTTGGGCGGGGGTAAACTGGGCGGCGACAAGGAGACATTGACATGTGATCTGGTGGCCGTATCCGGCGGCTGGACCCCCACTGTCCATCTCTATTCTCAGGCCGGCGGCAGGCTGGACTTTGACGCTGGCAAAGCCTGCTTCGTGCCCGCGGGTTGCGCCCAGGCGGTGGCCGTAGCCGGCGCCGCGAAGGGTGAATTCGGGTTGCGCGGCTGCCTCGCCGAGGGCTATCGCCTGGGCGCGGCCGCGGCGCGGGCCGCCGGCGCTGCACAGATCGCCGACATCACTGCGGAAAGCTGCGATGACTGGCCGCAGGCGCCGCTGCAGGCCTACTGGTTCACCCGCGATGCCGCGGCGGAAAAACAGTGGCTCGACTTTCAATATGATGTCAGAGTTTCCGATATCGAGCTGGCCTGGCGTGAGAACTTTGTCTCGGTGGAGCATGTCAAGCGCTACACCACTGCCGGTATGAGTGTGGATCAGGGCAAAACCAGTAACATCAATGCGCTGGCGGTGATGGCGGAACTGAGCGGGCGCCCGATTGCGGACGTCGGTACCACCCGCTTCCGGCCGCCCTATCATCCCGCTACCATCGGCACCTTTGCCGGTCGCGAGGTGGGTGAAGGGTATGCGCCGCGCCTGCTGCTGCCGGCCCACAGCTGGCACCTGGCCCACGGTGCGGTGATGGAGGATATGGGCTGGCAGCGCCCGCAGTGTTATCTGCGCGCCGGCGAGGACTTCGATGCCGCTGTCAGGCGGGAGGTGCTGGCGGTGCGGCGCAGTGCCGGCATGTTCGACGGTTCGCCGCTGGGCAAGATCGAAGTCAAAGGGCCCGACGCCGCCACCTTCCTCAATCGTCTCTATGTCAACAACGCCATCACGGTGAAAGTCAATGCCGGTCGCTACGGCCTGATGTGCAACGAAAACGGTGTGGTGATCGACGATGGTGTGTTTGTGCGCCTGGCCGACGATCATTTTATGGTCCACACTACCAGTGGCGGTGCCGTGCGGATTTATCAGTGGATGGAGGAATGGCTGCAGTGCGAGTGGCTGGATTTGCAGGTGATTGTCAACAATGTCACCTCGCAATGGGCCAACGTCACTGTCAGCGGACCCCATGCCCGCAAGGTATTGCAGCAACTCGACAGCGATATCGATTTTGATGCCGCGGCCTTTCCCCATATGCAGTTTCGCCGCGGCAGCATCTGCGGCGTCGAGGCGCGCGTGTTGCGGGCCAGTTTTACCGGTGAAATCTCTTACGAAATCAGCGTGCCGGCCCGCTACGGCCTGGGCCTGTGGGAGGCGGTATACGAACTTGGCCAGGCATTTGACATCACACCTTATGGCGTCGAATCGCTGATGGTATTGCGGATGGAAAAAGGCTATCTGCATGTCGGCGCCGACACCGATGGCACCACCAACCCCCTCGACCTAGGCTGGGCCGCGCCCATCGACAGAAAGAAAGATGATTTTATCGGCCGGCGTTCGCTCAGCCGCGTCAACGATCTGCGCAGAGACCGCCTGCAGTTTGTCGGCATCGAAGCGGTGCAGGCGCAGGCGCCCCTGCCCGTTGGCGGGCATATGGTGAGCTGTGCCAATCCCGTGTTGCCGGAGCAGACCCAGGGCTATCTGACTTCGGCCTGTATCAGTCCGACGCTGAAAAAATCCATTGGCCTTGGCCTCGTTGCCGGTGGCCGCGCGCGTATGGGCGAAGCGATCCATATCTATGCCGACGGTAACAGCGTCGCTGCGAAAATTGTATCGCCCACCCATTACGATGCCGAAGGGGTGCGATTGAATGGCTAGCTTGACGGCGCGCTCGGCGCTGGCTGCTTTGCACGGCAACGGGCGGGCTGCCCGATTCGATAACGGTGCCGTCGCCCTGGAAGAGCTGGCCCTGCTGGGCCTGGTGCGCCTGCAGGGGCCGGCCGCCGATGCCGATTTCTGCGCTCAGGTGGCCGCGGCGCTGATGCCGCTGGCGCCGGCGGGCAGGGTCGTTTGCAGAGACACCGCGCAGGGCAATGACGCCGCGCAGGACAATCAGGCCCGGCGCTGCCAGTGGCTGGCTCCCAATGAATGGTTGCTGGTTACCGCCCCGGGTGCGGAGCGGGAGGTGCTCGAGCTGCTGGCACCGATATTGCCGGGCCGGCTGGCCCTCGCCACGCCGATCAGTGACAGCGGCCTGGCCGTTGCCGTCAGCGGTGCCTGCGCGGCGGAGCTTTTGGCCAAGGGCTGCGCGCTGGATCTGCATCGCCGGCAGTTTGGTGTTGGCAATGCCGCGGTCACCCGCTTTGCCGGGGTTGCCGCTGCGATCAGCCGCACCGCTGAACAGCGCTACGAACTCTATGTGGAGCGGCCGCAGGCGCATTATATCTGGGAATGGCTGGTCGATGCCGCAGGTGAATTTGCCGGCTGAGTTTTTCTCTGTGAGGCCCGCCTGTGTGCGGATGTTTGCGGTAACAATCATAATAAGCGCAGGAGAAAATATGCTGACTACAGGTGCGCCCAAGGCCGCCGACGCTGATGGCCGGGTTAGCTGGACATCCCGCTTTGCCTTCCTGATGGCGTCGACGGGCTTTGCCGTCGGCCTCGGCAATATCTGGCGCTTTCCCTATGTCACCGGTGAAAACGGCGGCGGCGCCTTTGTGCTGGTTTATTTATTGTGCGTGTTCGCCATCGGGGTGCCGATTTTAATCGCCGAGCTGTTGTTGGGCCGGCGCGGTAAAATGTCTCCCCTCAACAGTATGCGCAGCGTCGCCGCACAGCAGCGCCGCAGCCGCCACTGGCAGCTGGTGGGCGGTATGAATATGCTGGCGGCCTTTATCATTCTGATCGTTTACTGCGTGATTGCCGGCTGGGTATTGAACTACCTGTTCAAGGCGCTGGCGAGTGGCTTTGCCGGGGTCGACGCCGGCGCTGCGACACAGTCCTTCGAGGCCCTGCTCGGCGATGCCGGCAAGCTGTTGTTGTGGACGTTGCTGGGCCTGCTCATTACCGGCTCCATTATCTACGCCGGTGTGCAGAGAGGTATCGAGCGGGCGGTAACCGTGCTGATGCCGGGCCTGTTTACTCTGATGGTGGCGCTGGTGGGCTACAACATAGTGGTCGGCGGCTTTGCCGAAGCCGTTGATTATCTGTTCTCTGCCGATTTCAGCAAGATCAATGCTGCGGTAGTGCTGGCGGCGATTGGCCAGGCTTTCTTTTCCATCGGTGTGGCCATGGCGGGCATGATGACTTACGGCGCTTACTTGCCGCAACAGGTTTCCATACCGCGCTCGGTCGTGGTTATCGTTTGCGCCGATACGCTGGTTGCACTGCTGGCCGGCCTGGTGATCTTTCCCGCAGTTTTCAACAACGGGCTGGACCCCGCCGGTGGTCCCGGTTTGATTTTCCAGACCCTGCCGGTCGCCTTCGCCAATATGCCGGGCGGGCATATTGTCAGTGTGTTGTTTTTCCTGCTGCTGGCAATGGCGGCGATTACCTCCATGCTGGGTCTGGTCGAGCCGCTGACCCGCTGGCTCGAGGAACACAAGGGGTTTGCCCGCCACAACAGCGCCGTGCTCATGCTCACGACTGTTGCCGTGCTCAGTGTGCTGAGTATTCTGGGTTACAACCTGCTGCAGGACTATACCCTTGGCGGCAGGAATATTAACGGCGCCATGGATTACTTTTCCAACCAGATATTGCTGCCGCTGGGCGGCTTGCTGATTGCCGTTTTTACCGGCTGGTTCGTCAGCCGCCAGGTGTGTGTTGAAGAGTTGGGCCTGGGTGACGGGCCGCTGTTCACACTCTGGTACCTGCTGATTCGCTATCTGGCGCCGGTCGCTGTGCTGCTGGTATTCGCACTGGGGGTGTCCGGCTAAAGCGGGGCTGTTGCCCCGGTTTTCATCGGTCAGAAAACGCAGCCGGAGCAGCGGCAAGCGGCCTCGAACCGATTTGTTCCTGGATTCGAGAGCCGCTTTTTCTTTTTCGCTTGGAAGTCAACCGGCCATATCTATAGCACAGCCCGGAAGCGCCTCAAGCTCAAGCGCTTCTTTCAACCGCTCAAGGAGCGGGCAGGGGGTCGGGGTTGGGTACGCAGGCGACGCCGAAAGGCAGTGTAACCGGCGTTTCGCCGGGAGGGCAGGGCCGTACAATTTCGATGATTTCCTCTATGGCCGCTGCCAGGCCGGACAGGTCCGCGCCTGCTGAGAGGACACGTCCGCCGGTTGCGCTGGCCATGCGCGCAGCTGCGGTACTCCCGATGGGCAGTGCCGCCGATCTGGTATCGAGTATCTCACCGGTCTGAGCGTCGATAATACCCTTTTCCATCATCACACCATCCGCTGAAATACCTGCCGGAAGGGGATCGGCAGTCATAGCGAAATAGGTACGGTTCTGAGCCACCATCGCTGCAGTTGCTTCGGCTTCGTCCGCCGGATTGTTGACCACGCCGACGAAGGGATAGTTGGGGTTGAACGGGTCGTTGTGAAAGGTAAGGGGTGAGGTGAAATGTATGGTAAATGAGTTGGTTATGGGATTGAAACCCGGATCTTGCGGCAGTATATCACCGGGATCTGTAAAAACACCGTTGCCGTTCAGGTCCAGGCCCGCTCCGGTATTGGCTTGGCGGATAGCCTCGAACTGGGACTCAGGCGTATCGTAGCCGGAACCTGATGTCAGTGCGTTCAAAGCCGTTAAAAAACCGGAAATATCGGAGTCAAGGGGTGCTTCCAGGCGGTAGGCATATTCGCCGGCAAAGCCGTGGGGTGGAAAAGGGAAGTCCAGGTGCGAGGCCAAGGCAAATCTCGCATTGGGATCAATGGCTTTGAGCGGCTGGATGACTTCCGCGTCCATTCTGGCCCGCCAATTCGGTAACAGCCCACCTGTGCTGCCGGTAACATCCAGTATTATCATCACATCGAGAGCGGAAGCGGAGCCCGCAGTGCCGAGCAGTGCGGCGGCGGCCAGGCCGCGAAACAGCTGCTTGCCTTTCTGGCAGGCGTATTGACATCCGCTTACAATGTTTTTACTTACAATGTTTTTAACTGACCTCATAAAACACCTCATCAAACGTAAGTATAAAGACAATGGGCTGATTACAAGCCCGAGGTAATTGGCCGCACAAATCAACGTTGCAGACAAACGGTGCAGACAGCTGAAGGGAGAGATTGGCATGTCCTCAATGCTGCTGTTTAGCAACAAGGTTTCTATCGACAGTTCGGCACTAGGCCTGACCCTACTTCCCTGCGGTGAACGCAACGATATCATCTGCCGGCGGAGTTTTATTAAACTATTTGATAAATATAGGTGGATATTCACGTTGCACGCTTTGGCCGGAATTGTGTTTCAAAAAAACGCCTGCATGCTGGCAGAAAAGCAGCAGCTTTGATGGCGATATTCATATCGGAGGACAACGGGCCGTAACAATCCGGGGGGAGTTTCTGTGGGGGTTCATAGCCACTGAATATGGAGGCGGCCGTGCCGCAGTAAATATCTGGATAAATCTCCCGTCCCGGCCGTCTTAATAGGGAATATCGCCAATGTGGGAAGAAGATTTGACCGGCTCTGAAAAAACCAAGCGCCTGGCACTGATACTGGCACTTGCAGTACTCTGCTGCAGTTGCTTTGCCGAGCCGCCGCCCGCCGCTACATGGCTGCAGCAGGGTGAGAAGCTGCGGCGCGAGGGCGAGGCCGGAGGTGGAGCGGCCAGCTATCGACTGGCTGAAGATGCCTTCCGCAGGGCGCTGGCCTTGGAGCCCGGCAGCGCCGCGGCAGCCCAGGGCCTGGCTGCGGTGCTGATGCGCCTCGGCAAGACCCCCGAGGCGCTGGCAGTTGTTGCCGGCGCCCTTCAGGCCTCCCCGAACGACGCCGCGCTGCGTGCGCGGCTCGGCTACGCAGCGCGCTATGCCGGTTATGCAGAGGCTTCCATCCAGGCCTATCGCCGCGCCGCGAGGCTCGACTCCTCGACAAAAAACGCCATTCGCACGCGCGAGCAAATTGCCAAGGCCCATATCTACCAGGGGCGATATAGCCAATCTCTCGATTTGTATGAGGAGATTCTCGAGCTTTCGGCCGGCCAGCGGACTGCGGTTCGCGGCAAGACGGTTTTTTATGCCGGACTGGCCTTCCTGTACAAAGGTGAGGCGGCTCGCGCGGGGACCTATTTCGAACAAGCTGCCGCCAGGGAGGGCGATTCGCTGTGGGGACAGTTTGCCGTGGCCTACAAATATTTAGCGGTGAAAAATATAGACGCTCTCAAAGCCGCGGCCTCTGCGCTGTCTGCCGATACCGCCAGGATTGCCGACGGCGAGAGACGTTATAGAATGGTGCATTTATACACGGCGGCTGGAGACTATGACACCGCGCTTGGCCATTTCGCCGCGGCGGTGGGGGCGGGAAATTTCAATTATCCCTATTTTGCCAGTGATGCCCTGATCAATCCGCTGCGCGACTTTCCCCGCTTTCAGCGAATTCTTGCCGATGCGGAGAAACGGCATAAGAGTATTTCACTGGATCTATCCACACTAAGATGACAGAAGAAAGGGTTTCAGGCATGGGTATTTTGCAAAGATCTCTGGGTGTTATCGCGCTTGCGGTTCTATTTGTCTATGGCAGTCCGGCTCTCGCCAGTGACGACCGCGCCCGGCAGCCGCTGGCCGATGATTTCGTTATCGCCATTCACGGCGGCGGTGGGGTGCGCAAGCGCGATAAGATGACAAAGGAACTGGAGGCAGCCTATCGCGCCGCTCTGCGACAATCACTGCAAGCCGGGTATGACATACTCGTCGCCGGCGGGGACAGTATTGCCGCAGTGGAGGCGGCGGTGATTGTGCTGGAAGACTCGCCGCTTTTTAATGCCGGCAAGGGGTCGAGTTTCAATCGCGAGGGCATTCACGAGCTGGACGCTTCGATTATGGATGGGCGCACTGCCAATGCGGGTGCGGTGGGCGTGGTGCAGGGAGTGAAAAACCCGATTACGCTTGCGCGCAAAATCATGGAAGACACCCCTCATGTGATGATGGCCGGCGAGGGCGCGCGCCAGTTTGCACGCAGTGCCGGCCTCGAGCTGGTGGCGCCTCATTATTTCTGGACTGAACGCAAGTGGAAGTCCCTGCAGCGGCGCTTACAGCAGGGCACGGAATACGGGCGCAAGCCGCGCCAGGCAAGCATCCGCGACAGCGGCAGCAGTGCCTGGGGCACTGTGGGTGCGGTGGCGCGGGACCGATACGGGAATCTTGCAGCGGCGACTTCGACCGGTGGTCGCGAGGGCAAACTGCCCGGCCGTATAGGCGATAGCCCCATTATCGGGGCGGGCACTTATGCGCACAACGATACCCTCGCCGCTTCGTCCACCGGTCTCGGTGAGTATGTGATACGTGTGGTCAGCACCAAACTGATGTCCGACCTGATGGCATTCAAGGGTTATTCTGCGCAGCAGGCGGTGAAGGCGTCCATGCAGCGGGTGGTGGATATGGGCGGCGGTGTTGGTGTTATCGCTGTCGATAAAGGCGGTGAGGTGGTAATGCGTTACTCCGGCCGCGGTATGTATCGCGGCTTTGTGCGCGAAGACGGGGAGTTTGTAACCGGGATTTACGAGAACTGAGCGGTACTCTTCGGCGTAAACCGACCCGGGTGGAACGTAAGCCTATTCAAAGACTGATCCAATAAGGGCCTGCAACGGCAGGCTACCACCGCTTAAGTCCCAAAAATCTCCGCTAGCAGTGCTGTTTTAGAAGTCCATTGCTAGAGAACTATCTGTAAGGCTTCGCCAAAACCTATCTTTCATAGGGCGATATGGAGTAAGGACGTATACAAATTGGCCCGTGTCGGCTTGTTGAAGGTTCATTCAGGTCTCGGATCAACAAGTCATTCCTATCTGACCACTGACGCCTTTTTCTTTATAACTTTCTCTATATAAAGCCCTTTTTCTCAGAGCAAAAAAACAGTTTTTACCGGCATCGGCCTTCGTAATAGCTATCCTATTTGGACTTTTGTCATGGGTGTCCTGTTTAAATCCCTATATGAATCCTCTCTTTGGGCTGTCATGGGTGTCCTATTTGGATGCTATTTGGATGCTGTCCATTGGTATCTGGTCAGGCAAATTTCCATATTAATCATAGAATTAGCTTATTTTTTCAGTAGGCCGCTTGGCGCTGGAATTCCAGCGTCCAGCGCAAAATGGCCTTTTATTGCGAATGGTTAAATTTTTGACAATAATCTGACTTGTCGTTATATTGGTCAAGCAGGTTTATATTTTTGGTCATGCAGAATTTCACATAACTGGTCGCCAAAGGCTGTAAATCCTGTTGCCGAATAATAAGTAAAAGCGAAAAACCCAACCCAAGGGGTCATAAGCCGATGAGAACTTTTGCCATTTGGAGAGATAAGTACGCGCTGTTAGCCGGTTTCACTGTGTTGTTACTGCCACTGTTGCAGCTGCCGGCATACGCACAAGGCACTGCCCCGGGGTCGATAGTCGGCAGTATTACCACCGAAGGTTATGACTCTCCCTTTGAGGGGGCTGTCGTCCAACTCGAGGAGTTGAATCGCAACACCACATCCGGCAGGGACGGCCGTTACCGCTTCAACAATGTGCCGCCGGGCACTTATACCCTGGTTATTGATTACTTTGGCGCAACCCCCAAGCGGCTCGATGTCACTGTCGGCAGCGGCGAGCAGGTGAGCAATGATATTGTGCTGCCGTCGGACTGGCTGGAAATGGAGGAAATCTCGATTATCGGCAACCGCGCCGGCCTGATGTCGGCGCGCAATAAGGAGCGCATTGCCGACGAACTGAAGACAGTGGTGGCCTCCGATGCCATTGGCCAGTTTCCCGATCAGAATATCGCCGAGTCACTGCAGCGCCTGCCGGGTGTCAATATCGAGCGCGACGCCGGTGAGGGACGCTTTGCCACGGTAAGGGGACTGCGCGCGGAGTTTACCAATGTCGAGATCGACGGGGTAAAAGTGGGCGGTGGCGAAGGCGGTGATACCGACGCGGGCGGCACCAGCCGCAGTGTGCGGCTGGATACCATTTCCTCGGATATTCTCGAATCGCTGGAAGTGACGAAAACACCCACGCCGGAGATGGAAGGCGATGCGGTGGGCGCGACCATCAGCTTGAAAACGCTGTCGGCCTTTGATCGCGGCGACCGTTCGTTCCGCTTCCGCCTGGAAACCTCCGAGCAGTCCATTCTCGAAGAGAATAATATCAAGGGTACTGTCACCTATACCGATATCTTCGATATGGCCGGTGGCGAACTGGGGGTGGCCATCTCCGCCACCACCCAGGACCGGGATATTGCCCGTACCCAGTTCAATACCTCGTCGGACAATGTCTTTATCGCCGCGGCACTCAATGACGCCGGTGATGTCGTAGTGCCCTCGGCGGGAGACGAGGTATTTTTGATTCCCGACAGACTTGAGGATGTCTTTCGCACCAATCTGCGCGACCGCCAGGCCCTGACATTCAACCTGGATTTCCGCCCCGACGACAACAGCGAGTACTACCTGCGCATCACCGATGCCGAGACCGAACAGGAAACGGTGCGCTGGCGCAACCGCTACGATCTCGGCGGTCGCATCGACGATGACGGTATACTCGATGATACCGATGAAGTACTGGAGGTGGGGCGTTATTTCGGCCGGCTGAATGATGCCGATATCAGAAAAGACATTCGTTTTACCTCCAACGTCGAGACCACGGATGTATTTTCAATCGGCGGTATCAACCGCTTCGACAGCTGGACCATCGACTACCGCGCCGGCCTGTCGAAGACGAGAGACGGCGATGACGATTTCGCTTTTCGACCGAGATGGCGGGCGCGGGATATCATTGTCGGTTACCAGGGCGGCGTCACCAGTGGCCGTATTACCGAAGTTACGCCGGTCGATGGCGAAGATGATCCCTTCGACCCTTCCGATTACGACCTGCAGAGCTTTGTCGTCACCAAGGACGTCAATAAAGATGAAATTATGGCCCTGCAGTTCAACGCCGAGCGAGAGCTGGCCAACGGTAATGCCATCAAATTCGGCGTAAAAACAACACGCCGAGACCGGGAGCGCATCAGTATTGAAGAGATTATTACCAGCCAGGTCGCCGCCTCAGGCATTATCGGCGACAATCTGGGAGATTTGCCAGGCCTCGGGGTGGATTTGGTCAATATCAACGACCTCACCGGTACCCCGAGCGGGCTGGAGTTTATGCCCAATATCAATCAGCTCAACAGCTTGTTGAACCGCAACCGGGATTTCCTGGTACAAACCGCTCTCGGCAATGAAGCGCTGACCAGCAACTTTGATATGTCAGAGGACGTGGATGCGCTGTATGTGCAGGGCACCTACAATATTACCGATACACTGCGCCTTGTCGGCGGTGTGCGCTGGGAGCAAACCGACTTCGACAGCGGCAACGGTGTATTTAACGACACGATAGATGCCGAGGATATGAGCGGGGTGCCCGATCTGGTGGACACCACCATCGAAGTAGCGGTGGACGGCCGCAAGTCTGATTATTCGGATATACTGCCGCGATTTATGCTGCGCTGGGAGCCCAGCGAGCAGTTGATTCTGCGCTTCGCACTGACCTCGGCGGTACAGCGGCCGGATTTCGACGATGTCGCCCCCGGCGCCAGTATTTCCACTGATGAAAATGAGATTGGCGACGGTTCGAATATGGGAGACGGCACCTTCCGTCGCACCATTTCCTCGCCGGGCAATGCCGATCTGGAGCCGGCCCGCTCCGACCAGTTCGATATCTATCTGACCTGGTACCCCAATGAAGATACTGTGCTGCAGGCAGGCTACTTCCTCAAGGAAATCGACGACTTCTTCGTGAAAACGGATTTATTTGGTGAGGATGTCACCATTGCCGGTTTTGAATTCAATGCGGATAACACCATTGACGGCGGTTTCAATGCCGCCACCGATGTGCCGCTGAATGCCGGCGATGCGGAAATTTCCGGAGTGGAACTTTCCTATTCGCAAACCTTTTCCGCCGGTTTTTTTGTTTCCGGCGCCTGGACGACGGTGGACAGCGAAGCTGACTACGGCGACCTGCGCCCGGGTGAACAACTGCCGCTGGTCGGCCAGGCCGACAGTATCGGCAACCTCAGCCTCGGCTGGGAAAACGACTACTGGTCGCTGCGGGTGTCAGCCTCCTACCAGGACGATATATTTTTTCGGGTGGCCGGCGCCAGTACCCCCGAGCTGGATACCAGCCTCAGGGAAGCCACCTATGTCGATGTGGGAGTTCGCTACAATATCAATGATAACTTCACGGTTTACGCCGATGTTATCAATATCAACGAAGAGGAGCGCATCCGCTTTTTCCCGGGTCTGGTACAGCCCTGGTTTGAACAGTTGGAGGATTTTGGCCGCACCATACAGATCGGTGTAACCGGCTCGTTCTGATTCGAGCCGGGCTCCAGCTGGCTCTCGACTTGTCCTTGCTGCCCATGTTCTCATTGCAACCGCGCGACGGCAGTGTGGATATTGCCAAAGAGCCGGGTTTGGAGTGGCATTCGATGCGGATTTTATCCGCCGCAGCAAGAAGGTCACGACGATTTAACCAGCCATTTCAATTGAAAACAGGTGCATTGATGTACGAAGAGAGCCCTCAGCGGTCGTGTGAAAATAGCCTTCAGCGGTTGTGTGAAAATAGCCCTCAGCGGTTGTGTGAAAAGAGCCCTCAGCGGTTGTGTCAAAAGAGCCTTCAGCCGTCGTGCGAAAAGAACTCTCAGCGGTCGTGTGAAAAGAACCCTCAGCGGTCATATGAAAAGAACCACCAGCGGCGCCGGTTTATCAAATCGGCCATGGCCACCGCCCTGGGGGCGGGAGCCGCCGGCGCCGGTATGGCGCTGCTGCCCCGGGCCGCGGCCGCGGTGCCGGTTGAGACCAGTACCAAAATCACCGGCATCAACACCTTTGTCATGCGGCGGGCGATTTTTGTCAAGGTTACCGCCGACAATGGTATGGTCGGTTGGGGCGAATGTGCTCAGAACAATAAGGCGCTGATGGAAACCTTTGTGCATAACGGTTTAAAACAGCAGGTCATCGGCCGCGACCCCTTCGATACCGAGCCGCTCTGGGATCAGATGTTTTACCTCAACCACGACCTGGGGCCCGGCGGTGCCCTGGCCAATGCCATTGCCGGTATCGATATTGCGATCTGGGATCTGAAGGCGCGGATGCTGGGCTTACCGGTCTACAAACTTCTGGGGGGCAAGTATCGCGACAGAGTGCTCGCTTACGGCAGTTTCGCGGTGGATGCCGGCAACAAGATGACACCGAAGCAGGCCGCCGCCCAGGCCGTCGACTTTGTCAGGGACGGTTTTACGGTGGTCAAACTGCGCATGCAGATTCGCGAGTACCGCCTGAACCCGGAACCGGACCCGACGCTGGTTTATGTCAGGGCGGTCGACAGGGCGATCGGCAACGATGCCGAAATATTTGTCGATATCAACAATGGCTACAGCGCCGGGCGCGCCGTGCAGGTGGGCCGGCAGCTGTTTGAGGAATTCGGCATTCGCTATTACGAAGAGCCCTGCTCGGACCAGAATCACCGCGAGACGCGCCAAGTGGTGGACGAGCTGCAGGATATGCTGGTGATTGCCGGCGAGAAAGAATATACCCGCTGGCAGCTGACTGAGCTGATCACCCGGGCCAACCCTGATATTATCAACCCGGACATCGTCAAGGCCGGCGGCATCACGGAGATGAAGAAAATCGCCGCCATTGCCCAGGCCTTTACCAAGCCCATCGTCTGCCACAATACCCGGCCGACGCTGGCCACGGCGGCGACCCTGCATTTCGCGGCGTCGATCAGCAATTGTGGTCCCTTCGTCGAGTTTCCCGAAACCAAGAAGAAGTTCGCGGCCCTGCTGCGGGTAATGGATACCAATGTCAGGCTGGAGGACGGGTTTTTATATCTGCCCGAAGGGCCGGGCCTGGGCATCGAGGTCAACGAACAGCGGGTGCGCGCAGCCTCGCAATCGATCAAGTAATAGCGCTCAGGCCGCAGTCCGGGCGATTGTGGTTGTGTATCCGGCTGCGGATTTACCAGTTGTACAGGGTGCCGTCGTGCAGGCGGTTGACCGGCAGATAGGCGCGTTGGTAGGGGTATTTGGCGGCAAGTTTTTCATCGATATCGACACCGTGGCCGGGCTCTTCGCCGACATGTAAATAGCCGTCCTTAAAGGTGTAGTTGTGGGGGAACACCTCGTCGGTCATCTGCGTGTGGCGCATATATTCCTGGATGCCGA
Source organism: Exilibacterium sp. (assembly GCA_028280195.1). Lineage (GTDB taxonomy): Bacteria > Pseudomonadota > Gammaproteobacteria > Pseudomonadales > Cellvibrionaceae > Exilibacterium. The sequence continues at coordinate 25,267 of JANQMH010000091.1, read as the reverse complement.
AATTGGGCACCCACAAATCGAAATGCAGCGCCGCGCCCATACTGACCGGCGACAGGTCGGTGGCGCCGTGGCAGCCGGTGCGCACATGGTGCAGTGAAGCCAGATCGGCTATGCGGCGCAGGTGGGTGATACCGCCGGCGTGCACCACCGTGGCGCGGATATAGTCGATTAATTGTTCTTCGAGCAGCTGTTTGCAGTCCCATACCGTACTGAAGACTTCGCCGACGGCCAGCGGTGTGGTGGTGTGCTGGCGGACGATGCGGAACCCGGCCTGGTTTTCCGCGGTAACTGCATCCTCGAGCCAGAACAGGCAGTAGGGTTCCAGCGCTTTGCCCAGCCGCGCCGCCTCGATCGGCGTCAGCCGGTGGTGGGCATCGTGCAGCAGGTGGGGTTCGGGGCCGAAGGTCTGGCGCAGTTTTTCGAACAGCGAGGGAATATGGTTCAGGTATTTTTCCGTCGACCAGAGGTTTTCGGCAGGCAGCGCGGCCGCGGCCGGCTCGTAAAACATTTTGTCCTTGGAGACACCGTAGGTTGAGGGGAGATCGGGAACCCCGCACTGGGCCCGGATCGCCTTGTAGCCCATATCGATATAGTTGCCGACCTGCTCTACAGTCTGCTCGATATCCTCGCCGTTGGCATGCCCGTAAACCATCACGCCGCGGCGGCTCTTGCCCCCCAGCAGCTGGTACAAGGGCATGCCGGCGGCCTTGGCTTTGATGTCCCACAGCGCCGTGTCGACCGCGGCGATGGCGGTCATGGTGACTGGCCCCTTGCGCCAGTAGGCGCCGCGATAGAGGTATTGCCAGATATCTTCAATCTGCTGCGCATCGCGGCCGATCAGGCAGGGGGCGACATGGTCCTGCAGATAGGAGACCACCGCCAGTTCACGGCCGTTCAAGGTGGCATCGCCGATGCCGTACAGGCCGGCATCGGTAAGCAGTTTCAGGGTGACGAAATTGCGGCCGGGGCAGCTAACGATAACTTTGGCGTCAATAATTTTCATGGTTTTCTACTGCTTAATATGACTTGGGGCCCGTTGGCAGACCGGCACTTTGGTATGACCGCTTATTACTTGCTGTTCCAGGGCGGAACCACACCGGTCTGCAGCGCAATCCGTCACCCTAATAACCACTGGTTTCCAAGGGCAATGCTCTCGCTCAGGCGGGGCGCGGGCACTGAAAAGATCTTGACATCAGATACTCAGTCTGCGATTCTGACTGGTAAGGCTACATGACCAATTTTATCGTGTCCAGTCCGAAATTATATCCGCCTCAATATTGTGCCCGCTGCAGATCGGGGTGAATCGCCAACCGGGCCGGGCCCTGAATGCCAAATCGTAGCAATATCGAGCGATTCTGTTATGTTCTCCCGGGTGTCGAAGCAAAAGTGTCGAAGCAAGAGTGTCCAGTCCCATGAAAAAACCTTCTATCAAGATTCAGCGTCTGTACCAGCAGGTTGCCGATGAACTGATGAGCATGATCGCTGAAGGCCGTTACGGCGTCGGCGATCGCCTGCCGTCGGAGCGCGAGCTGGCGGCCAATTTCGAGGTCAGCCGGCCGACCATCCGCGAAGCGGTCATCGCCCTCGAACTGGCCGGCATGGTCGAGGTGCGCAATGGCTCCGGTGTCTATGTGATCGAGAAACTCAGTGACTCGCTGGAGACGGCGGAAATGGATATCGGCCCGTTTGAGCTGGCAGAGGCGCGCCGGCTGTTCGAAGGCGAGTCGGCGGCGCTGGCGGCCGGGCTGATCAGCGACGGTGAACTCGCCCAGTTGGAAGAAACCCTTGAAGAAATGGTGGCGGAAAACGAAAACAATATCCTCGGTGAAAAGGCCGACCGCAGCTTCCACGTGCAAATTGCCCAGGCGACCCAGAACAGCGCCATTGTCATGGCCATCGAGAATTTGTGGGATGTGCGCAACCACTCACCGCTGTGTGTGCGGCTGTTCGAAAAAATCCGCGCCCAGGGCGTCAAGCCCCGTATCGAGGAGCATATGGCAATCTTCGAAGCGCTGCGCAAACGCGATCCCAAAGCGGCGCGCGCCGCCATGCGCGATCACCTCGGCCGGGTTATCGACGTCCTGCTGGAGGCCACCGAAATCGAGGCGATCGAGAAAACCCGTTCCGAAATCCAGCGCCAGCGCGAGCGCCTGGCCAAAACCGAGCTGACATAATGAGCGCCGAGTTGGAGCTGCACCCCGATCGCCTGTTTGCGGCGGATATAAACCTTCGCAGCATTGCCCGGCGCCTTTATACCGAAGTCAAGGACCTGCCCATTGTCAGCCCGCACGGGCATACCGACCCGCGGTGGTTTGCCGAAGACGCCCCGTTCCCCAACCCCACCGAACTGCTGATTATCCCCGACCACTATGTGTTTCGGATGCTTTACAGCCAGGGCGTGCCGCTGGCGTCACTGGGGGTGCCGAGCCGCGATGGCAGTGCGGTGGAGACCGACCCGCGCAAGATATGGCGGCTGTTTGCCGAGCATTACTACCTGTTTCGCGGCACGCCGTCGCGCCTGTGGCTGGACTATGTGTTCAAAGAGGTGTTCGGTATCGAGCGGCGGCTGCAGGCCGACAGCGCCGACTTTTACTACGACACTCTGCAGCAACAGTTGCAGAGCGATGCCTTGCGGCCGCGGGCGCTGTTTGAGCGCTACAATATTGAAGTGCTGGCCACCACCGAGTCGCCGCTGGATGACTTGCGCTACCACCAGTCCATTCGCCGCAGTGGCTGGTCGGGCAGAGTGATTACCGCCTATCGACCCGATCCGGTGGTGGACCCGGAGTATGAAGGCTTTAGCGAAAATATTGCCAGGCTGGGTGAGCTGACCGGAGAGAGCTGCGGTACATACGGCAGTTACTTGAATGCGCTGATGCAGCGGCGCGAGTATTTCAAACAGATGGGCGCCACCTCGACCGACCACGGTCATCCCTCTGCCATGACCGCCGATCTCGATCGCCGCGCCGCCGAGGCGCTTTATGCCAGGGTGCTCGACGGCAACTGCAGCCCTGCCGACGCCGAGCTGTTTCGGGCGCAGATGTTGACGGAAATGGCCGCCATGAGCCTGCAGGACGGCCTGGTGATGCAAATTCACCCCGGGTCTTTTCGCAATCACAATGAGGCGGTATTCCGCCGCTTTGGCCGCGATAAGGGTGCCGATATCCCCATGGCTACCGACTATGTTCACGCGCTGAAGCCTCTGCTGGACAAGTTCGGCGGCGAATCGGCGCTGAGTATCATTGTCTTTACGCTCGACGAAACCAGCTACAGCCGCGAGCTGGCGCCCCTGGCGGGGCACTATCCGGTGTTGAAGCTGGGGCCTGCCTGGTGGTTTCACGACAGCCCCGAGGGCATGCGCCGCTTCCGCAATATGACGACCGAAACCGCCGGTTTTTACAATACGGTGGGTTTTAACGACGATACCCGCGCCTTTCTGTCCATCCCCGCGCGCCACGACGTCGCCCGCCGTGTCGACTGCGCTTTTCTAGCGCAGTGGGTTGCCGAGCACCGCCTGGCCGAGGACGAGGCCGTCGAAATCGCTGCAGATCTGGCCTACGGTCTGGCCAAGCGCGCCTATAAACTCTGACGCATCGCACCGGCAGCTGCTGTTACTACTGTGTCCATAATATTCATGAAAAGATTGTCAGATTCGGTGTTGCAGGATTTACCCGCGGATATTGCAACGCCCCGCTATGACCGCAAAACCACCGCTGCCGGCATCGTGCATATCGGCATCGGCGCTTTTCACCGCGCGCACCAGGCCGTCTATACCGATGAGGTGATGAATCAGCTGGGCGGCGACTGGGGAGTTGTCGGGGTGAGTTTGCGCAGCGCCGCGGTTGGCGATCAGCTCAACCCGCAGCAGGGTCTTTACACTGTCGTTGAGCAGAGTGCGACCGCTGAGCGCTACCGGCTGATCGGCGCGGTTAAAAACGTGTTGCTGGCAGCCGACGATCCGGCGGCAGTGCTGGCGCTTATGGCGCGGCCGACAACCCATATCGTGTCGCTGACGGTGACCGAAAAAGGCTACTGTCACGACCCCGCCACCGGTGAACTGTCACTGCAGCACGCCGATATCGCTCACGACCTGGCCAATATCGAACAGCCGAGAACGGCCATCGGCTTTCTGGTGGCGGCGCTGCGGCAGCGCTTGCGCCGCGGCATAGCGCCTTTTACCGTGTTGACCTGCGACAACCTGCCCAGCAACGGCGTGCTGTTGCGCCGGATGGTACTGGCGTTCGCCGCCGCCCTCGAGCCCGGCGGCGAACTGAGCCGTGCCATTGCCGCGCAGGTCAGTTTTCCGTCGACCATGGTCGACCGCATCGTGCCGGCGACCACGGAAAAGGATCGCGAGTCGCTGGCGCAAAAGCTCTGCGCCTTCGACGAGGCCATGGTAAAAACCGAGCCGTTCAGCCAGTGGATCATCGAGGACAATTTTACCGGGCAGCGCCCGGCGTGGGAGCGCGCCGGTGCGCTGCTGGTCAACGAGGTGGGGCCGTTCGAAACGATGAAACTGCGGCTGCTCAACGGCAGTCACTCGGCCCTGGCCTATCTGGGTTATTTGTCCGGTTACGAGTATGTCTACCAGACCATGCAAAATCCGGCTTTCGTCAGTTATCTGCGGGCGCTGATGGACGCAGAGATAACACCCGGCCTGATGCAGCCGGAAGGTATCGAACTGCCGGCATACAAAGCCACCTTATTCGAACGCTTCGCCAACCCGGCGCTAAAACACCTCACCTGGCAGATTGCCATGGACGGTTCACAAAAACTGCCGCAGCGCCTGCTGGATACCATTCGCTATCAGTTATCGCAGCGGGCGTCGATCCGCTGTCTGGCCCTGGCGGTGGCGGCCTGGATGCGCTATATCACCGGGATCGATGAGTACGGCGCGCGCATTGATGTGCAGGACCCCTACGCGCAGCGCTTTCGCCAGCTGGCCGCCGCGGCCGAACACGATCCCGAAGCGCTGGTGCACGCCTATCTGTCGGTGCAGGCGGTATTCGGCGAGGATCTGGCCGGCAGTGCGGTATTGCGCCAGGCGCTGCACGGGTGGCTGCGCGATCTCTATGACTACGGTGCCCGGCGCACGCTGGAACGTTGCTTTGGCGGTGCCGCGGGCGGGGTCGGCGCGCTGTGAAACCGGCACCCTTGTTCATTCGTACGCACGCCCGCGACAATGTGGTGACCGCCTGTCGCAGGCTGGCGGCTGCAACGGTGCTGGCGGAGGAGGGCATTACCTGCCGCCAGCCGATTCCCGAAGGCCACAAGGTGGCGGTCAGCGAGATAAGGAAAGATCAGCCGATTATCAAGTTCAGCCAGGCCATCGGCTTTGCCATGAGTGATATCGGCGCCGGCGATCATGTCCATACGCACAATATCTACCTGCGGGCCCCGCAGCGGAAGTTCGAGCCCGCGCCCGGTGGTGCGGGCGCAGCTATCGCGCCGCCGCCGCAGCGTGCGCGTTTTGCCGGTTACCTGCGCGAAGACAAGCGTATCGGTACCCGAAACTATATCGGTATTCTGACCAGTGTGAACTGCTCCGCCACCGTTGCACAGCAGATCGCGCAGTATTTTAACGCCGAGCGCCTGCGCGACTATCCCGCTGTCGACGGCGTGGTGGCACTGACCCATGCCAGCGGCTGCGGGATGCCGGCGCGCCACAGCGCCGGGCTCGACAATCTGCAGTACACCACCGCCGGTTATGCCCGCCACCCCAACTTTGCCGGTGTGCTGATCGTTGGTCTGGGCTGTGAAGTCAATCAGATCGCGCCATTTCTGCAGCGCTTCCAACTGGCCGAAAGCGAGTCTCTGCAGACCTTGACGATCCAGGCCTCGGGCGGCACCACGCGGGCGATCAGACAGGGTATCGAAAAAATTCAACCGATGCTCGAGCGGGCCGCGCGGGCCCGGCGGCAGTCGCTGTCGGTCGAGCATCTGCGCGTGGGCCTGCAGTGCGGCGGTTCCGATGCCTGGTCGGGTATTGTTGCCAACCCGAGTCTGGGGGCGGCGGTGGATCTGCTGGTGCGCCAGGGCGGCGGCGCCATTCTCAGTGAGACACCGGAAATCTACGGTGCCGAAAACCTGCTGCTGCGCCGCGCCGCCGGCCCCGGGGTGGCCGCCAGTCTGATCGAGCGGCTGGAGTGGTGGCGCGGTTACGCCGATACGCACGGCGTTGAACTCAACAACAATCCCTCGCCCGGCAATATCGAGGGCGGCCTGTCGACCATCCTGGAAAAATCCCTGGGCGCGGTGGCGAAAAGCGGTACCACGCCACTGCGCGGTGTGTACCAGTACGCCCGGCCGATCGACACACCCGGCCTGGTATTTATGGATGCGCCCGGCTACGACCCCTGTTCGGTCACCGGCGAAATCGCCAGTGGTGCCAACCTGATTTGTTTTACCACCGGTCGCGGCTCGGTGTTCGGCGCCAAGCCGGTACCGAGTATCAAACTGGCCAGTAATACCCGGCTCTATAACGCTATGCGCGAGGATATGGATATCAACTGCGGCAAGGTGCTGGACGGCGAGGCGACAATCGACAGCATGGCGGAGGAAATACTGCAGTATATGCTGGCGATTGCTTCCGGCGAGCAGAGCGCCAGCGAGAAACTCGGTTTCGGCGACAACGAGTTCGTACCCTGGCAGATCGGCGCAGCGATGTAGTTGCCGGTCGCCACAATAATAACGGGCGAGGAGTATTCTTGAGAAAACAATGTGGCCTTTTAAGGCGGGGGCTGGCTCTGCTGCCGGTAGTGTGCGCGCTGGCAGTGCTGGCGGGTTGTTCCGATTCGAGCCAGCAGCAGCGCCGCATCAAGCTGGCCCACGGGCTCGATACCTCTCACCCGGTGCACCGCGGCATGGAGTATCTGGCCGAGCGGGTAGCGCAAAAGTCCGCCGGCCGCCTGCAGGTCGATATCTATCCGAGCCAGCAGCTGGGTACCGAGCGCCAGACCCTGGAGCTGCTGCAGATCGGCAGCATAGGCATGACCAAGGTGTCCGCCGCCGTGCTGGAAAATTTCGCGCCCAAGCTCAAAGTATTCAGCCTGCCTTATATATTTACCAGCCGCGCACAGAGCTACGCGGTGCTGGACGGCCCCATCGGCAGGGAGCTGCTGCTGCAGCCGCAGCGCTACTGGCTCAGAGGGCTGACCTACTACGACGCCGGCAGCCGCAGTTTTTATACCAAGGACCGCCCGGTGCGCACCCCGGCAGATCTGCAGGGACTTAAAATCCGCGTGCAGCCCAGCGTCACCGCCATGAACATGGTGCGCGCCTTCGGCGGTTCGCCGACGCCGATTGCCTGGGGCGAACTCTACACCTCCCTGCAGCAGGGCGTGGTCGACGGCGCCGAGAACAACCCGCCGAGTTTTTACTTTTCGCGGCATTACGAAGTGTGCAAATACTACAGCCTGAACGAGCATACGCTGGTGCCGGATGTGCTGTTGATCAGCACCACCGTGTGGCAGCGCCTCAGCTCCCTGGAGCAACAGTGGCTGCAGCAGGCAGCGGATGAATCGGCGGTGTACCAGCGCCGCCTGTGGGCGCAGGCCGAGCAGGAGGCACTGGCTGCGGTGGCCGCCGCCGGTGTGGAGATACTGCGCCCGGACATCGGCCCCTTTGCCGAAAAAGTCAGCGCCCTGCACGCCGAGTACCAGAGCGACCCGGAGCTGTTCGATCTCATTCAACGTATCAAGGCGGTCAATTGATGAGTGCAGTCCTGCGTTTACGCCGGGTCATCGACGCGGTGCTGAGCCGTGTCGTGATCGTGCTGATGGCAACCCTGGTAGTCGACGTGCTGTGGCAGGTCGCCTCCCGCTATCTGCTGCACAGCCCCAGTTCCTATACCGATGAGCTGGCGCGTTACCTGATGATCTGGGTGGTACTGCTGGGCGCGGCGTATATGACCGGCCAGCGCGGGCATCTGGCCATCGACCTGTTGCCGTCGCAGCTGCCGCCGCCGGCGCGGCGCTATCTGCAGATGTTTATCGACAGCCTGGTGCTGTTGTTTGCCCTGTGTGTGATGGTGATCGGCGGCGGCCGGCTGGTATATATCACCTTGACGCTGGAGCAGATTTCGCCCGCCCTGCAGGTACCGCTGGGCTATGTCTATCTGGTGATTCCCGCCAGTGGTGTGCTGATCATGCTTTACTCGCTGCTCAATATCCTCGATAACCAGCGCCCGGCTCTCCAGCGGCAACTGCACAGGGCCTCCTGACCATGCAATTACTCGAAGTCCTGACGCTGATTGTTTCCTTCGCCACCCTGCTGGCACTGGGCATGCCGATCGCCTACTGCATCGGCCTGTCCGCCACCCTGACGCTGCTGATCAGTGTACCCGCGCTGCCGGCCTTTACCACCATTGCCCAGCGTATGGCGACGGGGCTGGACAGCTTTACACTGCTGGCAATTCCGTTTTTCATTCTCGCCGGGCAGTTGATGAATCGCGGCGGCATAGCGCGGCGCCTGATCGACTTCGCCAAGGTGCTGGTCGGTGCGCTGCCGGGCGGACTGGCTTTCGTCAATATCGTTGCCAGTATGCTGTTCGGCGCCATCTCGGGTTCGGCGGTGGCGGCTGCCTCCGCCATCGGCGGCGTGATGGGGCCGCGCATGCAGCAGGAGGGTTATGACAAATCCTACGGTGCCGCCGTCAATATTGCCGCCTCCACCACCGGCCTGATGATTCCGCCGAGCAATATCCTCATCGTCTACTCGCTGGCAAGCGGCGGCGTGTCGATTGCCGCGCTGTTTCTCGCCGGCTATCTGCCCGGCATCCTCGTGGGGCTGCTGTTGATGTTCGTGGCCGGCTTCATCGCCCACAGGAACCGCTATCCGCGCGGTGAAAATGCGCGCCTTAGCGCGGCGGCGAAAAAATTTCTCGCGGCGGTGCCGAGCCTGTTGTTGCTGGTGGTGGTGATAGGCGGCATCGTCGGCGGTATCTTTACCGCTACCGAGGCCTCGGCGGTGGCGGTGCTCTACACGGCGATACTGGCGCTGTTGTACCGCGAGATCAAAGTTGCCGATTTTGCCGGTATTCTGTTACAGACCGTTGCCACCACTTCTATCGTACTGTTGCTGGTGGGGACCTCTATCGGCCTGTCCTGGGTAATGGCCTACGAAAATATCCCGCAGAATGTCAGCGCCACACTGCTGTCGATCAGCGACAACATTATCGTGGTACTGCTGATCATCAATCTGATTCTGCTGATCGTGGGTATATTTATGGATATGACCCCGGCGGTATTGATCTTTACGCCGATTTTTTTGCCGGTGGTGACGGCACTGGGTATGGACCCGGTTCACTTCGGCATTATTATGGTGCTGAATCTCTGTATCGGCCTGTGCACACCGCCGGTGGGTTCGGTGCTGTTTGTCGGCTGCGGTGTGGCCGGGCTGAAAATTCAGCAGGTCATCCGGCCGCTGTTGCCGCTGTTTGTGGCGCTGCTGGCGGCGTTGATGCTGGTCAGCTATATACCGCAGCTGAGCCTGTGGTTGCCCGGGGTATTTGGTTTTTGAGTTTGGGTTCGTGCTGTTTTGGCCGGTTCACGCTGGGGGCCCAGACATCAGTGAGACCCGCCACCGCCGCGGCCCGTGCAGAGTGGCACTTCCCCCTCCCAGCCGAATTAAGGCCGCAACTTGACCGGCTCGACCACCGGCACGATATCCGCAACCCGCTGAACCGCCCCGTTTATCTGTACGTTATCGAAACTGAGGTTTTCCACATCCCTGATCTGCATCGGAATCTCCGCGCGGTCGATAATCACATCGCTGAGATCGACATTGCGCACCGGGGCCTGCGGGTGGCCGATGATATGCAGGCCGACCCTGGCCTGCCGGCAGCTGACGTTTTCGATACTGACATTTTCGAAAGCCGGCGGGTAATTGCCGCCGCGATAACCGTGATAGTCGTTGGTAAAGATAATTACCGACGCGGCTTTACCGATCTGTATATCGCGAATATAAACCCGGTTAATCATACCGCCGCGATCGAGATTGGCTTTGAAATACAGTCCGTGAACGGACTCGGGTATGCGATAGTTTTCAATATAAACATCGCTGACACCGCCGGACATCTCGCTGCCAATAGCCACACCGCCGCCGGCATTGCCGGTGTATTCACAATTGCGAACAACGATGTTTCTCGACGGGCGGCCCACCCGCCAGCCGTCCTGATCGCGGCCCGATTTAATGGCGACACCGTCATCGCCGACATTGAAACTGCAGTTTTCAATCAAGACATTGGTGGACGAGTCCGGGTCGACGCCGTCGCTGTTGAGGTGGTCGCTGTCGACCCGGATATTGCGCACAACGGCCTGATCGCAGTAAACCAGATGCGTCACCCAGAAGGGCGAATCGACGATTGTCGGGCCGTCGATCAGCACATGCTGGCAGTCGTAAAACTGAATGAAATGCGGCCGCAACCAGTGACCGTCGCCGAATACCCGCTGTTCCACCGGCACACCGTCGTGCCCCATCTGCCGCAATAAACTTTTGTCACCCTTTTGTTTTTTGCGCCAGGGCAGGAAATTTGCCGCCCCCTGGCCGTCGATCGTGCCCGCGCCGGTAATCGCCACATTCTTCAGGCCGCTGCCAAAAATCATCGGCGAGTAATTGTAAACCTCGGTGCCCTCCCAGCGGGTGCGCACCAGCGGCCGGTAGAACTCCCGCCCGCCGCTAAAACGGATATGGGCGCCCTGTTCGAGATGCAGCGCCATACCGCTTTTGAAATGAATGGGGCCGTCGAGCCGCCACAGCCCCGCCGGCACGATGACGCGCCCCCCGCCGGCCGCATCACAGGCGGCGATGGTCTTGCGGATAGCGGGCAGCGCATCGTGCGCCTCACCGGCAACGGCGCCATGGTCGCGAATACTGAAATCGCGGTCTGCAATCACCGGTGTCTTGATACCGTCGACGATCTGCTGTGCCTTCGACCACGGGTCCCGGGCGGACAGCGGCGGTGGCGCGATAGGGCGGGCGCAGCCCGCGGCCGCCACAGCCAGCAACAGGCTCGAGTGCTTCAATAAATCGCGGCGATATAGTTTGAGCATGCCTGCTGGTTCCTGTTATGGGTTTTATAAGTCTGTTTATCGATACCTGCAAAGAGATACGGCTCCGAAGCAGGGCTTTGCGGGCTGTATCGCCAATTACCATACCGCCAGTCACCGTATCGCCAATCAAAAATTGGCCTAACCAATTTGCCGGGCAAAGGCAATACTATCATGCATGGCTCTGATGTCAAACAGGTGAGAATATAGCTTAATAGGCTGTTTTTGCCGGTTAATCTGTGTTCCGATGAAAAATCTGATCAATGCTGCTTTGATAATCGACCTGACCAAAATATCGGGTGAGCGGCAGCCTTCTTAAGCGCCATCACCACTTTCCTGCTCTGACCTGCGCCAGCAGTACGCCTCGCCCGGCAGTTTCGAGGCGGCCGTCGCACTGCAGCAAAACGCTTTTTATATGGGGCGGCTGTGGCTTAACTACCTGCATGTATTTTTCGCCCTGACAGCGTATGCGGGCACCGCTTATCTCTGCTTTCGCCGGGCACCGGTGGCAGCTGCGACAGGCTTCATTGCTTTCGCCTTCTGGGCATTTGCCGAGGCGCTCGGTATCGCCATCAATATCTGGGGCGTCAACGAACTCTGGCGTGCCGGCTACAGCGCTGCCGATGCGCAGGCGCAGATGATGATTTGCACCAGCATTCACACTTTTACCGGTATCTGGGAGGGCATTTTTTTCGTTGTGTTGACCACCTTTCTCGCGGGTACCCTGAGTATGGGCATCGCGCTTTTCCGCGGCGATAGGCTGCAGCGCAGTCTGGCAATCCTGTTTCTTCTCGCCGCTCCGCTGACCTTGGTCATTATGCTCGACGGTTACTTCGGCGCCTCGCTGTCGGCTTGGATAGCCTGGTCGTATCCCATTCTGCAGCCGCTCAGCCGGGCCCTGCTGGGCGTATGGCTGTTGCGTGCCGCTTTATCGGTGTCCAATGAGCGGACTGTTGTGGAGTAATTGGCGCCGGCGACTGCCTGGCCGCCGGCACATCTAGCGACACAAATACAGTGACTGTAGAAGAATAAAGTCCTCTGCTGCAGACCCGGTTTTTTACTGTGATCTGCCTCAGGTTTTAACAACATTTCAGAAAAACAAATAGCAAGCGCCGCCGATTTGGTGATAACCTGCCTCAGGGGGTCATTAGGAAGTTTTCAGATGTAGTTCAGATGTAGTTATGAACCGCGTTATGGATGGCGTCAGTCAGAAATTTTCCAGTTTGATAACACACCTCTTTATAAACCCATAAGAGGTAGGCGATGGCTATCTTCGAAAAAGAAAATCTGCGAATCATCCGCGACCAGGCTGATGCGGATCTGTCGAAAGCATCGATTAACAAATACCTTTCCGCGGTCGACTACGACAGTGAGGGAAAGTTTTTCTATATCACTATCGACCGGGTACTGTTTTCCAGTCCGGTGGCCATTATCAAATCGGTTCTCGATACCCACGGATTCGTAGCCAACCTGGAGAATATCCTTTCCTGTCTGGACAGCTGTGTTTTTTCCATTTATGCGAAAGTAAGCGATCAGAAAGAGTCTGAGTCGGCGCCGGCGAAAGTCAACGACTACCTGCCCTGTGTGCGTTTCGAGCTGCCGCAGAAAAACAAAGTGGGCGATATTCTGCAGAGTTTCTACGATGAGATAAGCCGCTATGAATCGCGGCTGGCGGAACCGAAAAAAATATCCTGGGCGGCGGCTGGCGACAGTAAGGCGGATCGACAACTGAATAAGGAAATCAAACATCTCAAGGAGACCAACCGCCAGCTCAGCGAGCAGGTAGAGGCGCTGACCCGGCGTTTGATCGAAGAGCAGAATGCCGCCAGTCGCGCCTCCAGAGCTTTGCAGTCACAGCAGGCACTGCCGGAAAACACCCGCATATGCCGGGTGGAACATGTGGATTTCAAGCGCCGTATCATCAGGGTCAAGTCCTACCGCAAGGTGATCGATATACCCACTCACATGCTCGACAAAGTGCCGGACTACCAGGCGCGTTGCCTGATAACCTTCGACGACGATGAAAAAGTGCCGATGGGTATCCTGTTTTTCAACAGTGAGGAACTCAGCAGTCTGGAGCGGCGTACGGCGGAACTGCTCTATGTTGAAGGCGATACCTTTAAGGCCCGCGATTCGATGCGTAACGAATTTCAGATCAAGGCGGTAAATGCCATGGAGGCCGATACCATAAAATCCCTGCGCCGCGGAATGAAGGTGCTTATCTCCGTTGCCGACGACTATGTCGTGCGCTTTTCGGTGCTCAATTCCAACGACCAGCAACACTTTCAGCGCGCTATCCAGGAGCAGCTGGTAGTCTATGAAATTGGCCGCAACCAGTTGGTCGATTTGAAGATTGATGACGGTGAATAGCCGCAGGTAGAAATAGCCGCAGGTAGAAAAAGCATTATGGACGGTTTGAAAGAACACAAGTATTTGAGTACGGCCAGAAGCCGCTTTGATCCGCTGACCGCAGTGCTCAGCGTCGGCCTGCTGGCCGCCGTGCTGATCTCGGCGGTGGGGCTGGATGCCGATATGCGCTCCGGCGATGCCATACTGTTCAACGACTCGCGCAGCTTTTTCTTTGTGGTTGGCGGCACTTTCGGCTGCCTGTTGTTTCAGTTTGATCTCACCACGCTTTGGCATACGCTTGTGCTCAGCGTGCGCTCCTTTGTTGCAAACCCTCTCAGGCACCTGCATGCCGATATTGAGGAACTCGATGAGGCCATTATCAAAGGCAGCAGCATTCTCAGCCTGCGCACTGGCGACGAAGTCACCGGTGAACTGCTCAACGATATCGTCCATATGATAAAAGAGAAGCTCTTTTACGAGGAAGTCGAGGACTTCGTCACCAATAAAGTGGCCTCATTGTTTCTGCTGCGCAAAGCGGCGGTCTCGCTGCTCAACAAAGGTGCGAAAATAGCGCCGGCCCTGGGGCTGCTCGGCACCGTTATCGGCCTTATCGAGGTGCTGCAGTCACTCGAGGACCCCACCAAGATCGGCCCGGCAATGTCGCTGGCCCTGATGACCACCGCCTTTGGCTCGGTGCTGGGGTCGCTGGTGTTTACGCCGCTTGCCGGCCGGCTCGAACACCACAATACCCTGTATGTGGAAACCCACAAACTGCTGATGAACAGAGTCAGCGTGCTGATGCGGCGCGAGGAGCGCCGGCTCAACCCGGTGGTGATGAATAAAAAGCTGGAGGCGGGTACATGAGCCTGGAGCAGCTGGCGGCGGATAACGACGAGGGCGGGCTCGACGCCTTTTATATCAGTTTTGGCGATCTGATGGTCATTCTCTGTGTTTTTCTGGTGATGTTACTGACCATCAGCCGGATTGAGACCGGCGCTTTCGAGACGGTCAGAAGCGCCATGACGGGAAAAACCGACAACACCCTGGTGGCGCTGACAGATTCCCTGAAGGAAATCATTGACGGCACGCCGGGGGTACCCGGTGCGGTGGTGCATCTGGATAGCGACGGCGTGCGTGTCGACCTGGATACCGCGGTGCTGTTCGATCAGGGCCGGGCGATCATCAAGCCCGAGGTGCTCGCTGCCATCGAACCGGTGCTGAGCAAGATTCTGCACACCGACTACCTGGTCGATATAGAGGGGCATACCGACGATGTGCCTTACTACCGGATCATCGACAATGAAACGGTAACCAACTGGAGCCTGAGCGGCAAGCGCGCCAGCAGTATGATCGTGCACCTGGGGAACCTCGGCTTTTCCGCCGACAGGCTGCGGGTGGTGGGTTACGCCCATACCCGGCCGGTAATCGACGTGGCAGGCAAGCGCGGCGCCGAGCTGGAAGCGGCCAGAGCCCGCAATCGACGGGTTTCCCTGCTGATCAGATAGCATCCGACAAGACGGCCAATGAAAAACTTCTTGCTGAAAAAAAACTCGACTGAGATTAAATTGTCGAAAAAAGGTGATCGCCACAATATATTCCGTATACAGCGGCTTAAGAACGATCACGGTTTTTATGTCTATCTGCTGGAAAACAGCGCGGAAAAAAACCAGATTTTCATCCCGCGATTTATCTTCGGCCGCTTCCGGGCTGCTGTCAGAAACACATTGAAGCATGAAATCGACAAGCACAAGCCGGAGCCCTTCGAGTTCTCCACGGTCTTTCTCAACCGCGAATACTTTTATTTCAAGTCTTCGAGAATGGACCTCGATAACCTCATCATTCAGGACATTGAAGAGCGCGAAGGCTCGTCCGGCTATATCACCGTCAGCCGCCGCTGCCTCCACGTTCTGGACCAGCTGCTCTACAGCGAGCGGCTGCAGCACCCCAACGATGTGCTCGAGGAGATCATTTCCTACCACAAGCTGTTTCAGTTCAGCTTCGTCAAGGGCAGCCAAAGCATTACCAGTCAATTGGCTTTGCGCAAAGATGTGCTGCAGAAAATAGACAGATACCGGCCCAGTCTGGCGGAGAAAGCGCAGCCCGCGGCGCAGATGAACAGCAGCGGCGACAAGGCGGCGCGGCACGCACCTGCAGCCGCTGCGGCGAGCAGGCCGAAAGCCCATGCCGATCTGTATAAACCAAAGCTGGGCGAGCGGGTTCACGAAAAGGATATAAAAGTCAATTATCGGGAGGTATTCGCCGATAAAAGCATCTCACTGGGGTCGGCTGCGGATAGCGACGGCGGCAAAAGCGCCAAAGGCAAAGCCGCGCTGTCGCAGTTTGCGATACCGCTGTCGGCACAGGAGGTCAAAACCTTCAGAACCGGCAGTTTTCATTTTGAGCTGAGTACGGCAGACGCCGGCGAGTTTCGCGACAGGTTTATCGCAGACCGGTCCAGCGATTTCTATCTCGGTTTTGAGCTTGTCGACGCGCTGTTTACCTATAATAAAACGTTAAAGACTTTCCAGTTTCCGCTGTATTACATGCGGGTGAATATCCGCGAATCGGGGCGCCGGGTCGATCTGCGTGTCAAGCAGGACGGCCGTATCTATCTGAACCACCTGGCGCTGGCCCATCTGGTGGAAAAGTTCAGCGATACCGCCGCCGGGGTCGATCCGATCGACAGGTTCTTTAAGACGCTGTTGGCACAGACCATCAATATCGATCAACTCAACGACCGCATCCACCTGGTTCGGCATTTGCCGGTTAAAGAGCAGATATTCGACAGAACCCGCGAGGTGCTTTTCGGTTATCGGGATGAAAACGGCAAGGGCGGCATTCTCGCTGATCTCAAAGTCAGCGGTATCGAATGCGATCTGCAGAGTGTCTGCCTGTATCGGGCGCCGAAGCTGCAGAGCCCGCTGGATCAGGCCCTCGAGCACGACCTGGATAGCATACATCTGATTGCCCACCAGTCGATGAAGCGTTTTTATCATTCGCTGCTGGGTAAATTTCTCACTCCCGAGCTGCAGTCCGGGGGCGATGCCGGGGCCGACTTCGCCCCGTTGACCTGGATTCCCGGCAGCTTGCCGCACAGTACCCGCAAGCTGCTGGCAGAGTTGGGAAACCACGATCTGGTACTGCTCGAGGGGCCGCCGGGTACCGGCAAGACCCACACCATCATGAATCTGCTGATTCACTGCATCGGCAGCGGGCAGCGCGTGCTGGTTGTCAGCGACCAGCAGGCGGCCATCGAAGCATTGATGGAGAAACTGCAACAGTATTTGCTCGGCGGCGAACGCGACCATACGGCTGAGCGGCGCAGCCGCGAGTTACTGCTCAGCGCCATAAAAGTCGTCGCCAGCGTAGAGACCGGCGACCAAACCCTGCAGCAACTGATCGGTGAGCTGGTCAAGGTATTCAGGGTGCAGAAGTCCGCCGCGGGTACGGTTACCGCCGGGCGTGCGGCGGAAAAGAAAGTTGCGGAACTCGACCGCCGCATCGCCGCCCTGACCGAGGGTATCTCCGCCAAGCTTGCCGCTCATCTGGGCGATGACCTGCCGTTTGAGCAGCGCCAGGCGAAAAAACACGAAGACGGTATCGCGATTCAAAGCCTGCTCGAGTTCCTGGACCTGCTGCTGGGGGAGAACGGCGGTCACCGGCAGTTGATCGACGCCTTTGTTGCCAATCGCCTGAGTCTGGTCGCCGGAGGTATGGAGGAATGCTATCAGTTTTTCCGCATCCCCGGCCAGAATTTCGACAATGAAGTCCGTTCGCTGCAAGACGACGACAACATGCTCTCGGCAATGATGGCCGCCAAGGTGGAGACACAGCAGGACTTCGACAATATTGTCAGGAACTACCCGCGCCATGAAATCGTCCGTTACCTGGAATCGGTGATGCGCGCGGATGTGGCGGCGCAGGGCGGTGACCGCAATACCATTACCCGTAAGATTCGCACCGCCTTTCGTTCGCCGCTGCAGGCCGCCGCCAGGAAACTGCAGCATATGGTCCGCGATCAGATCGCGCTGCTACAGGTGGCCGGCGACTGGTCTGCGCAACTGTGGCTGCTGCTGAAGGAGATTCACGAGTGTATCCGCATCGGCGACAGGCCCACTATGGCGCTGGCGCTATACCGCAGCATCCACTCGCGTGCGGGCGCCGGGACGCATGCCGGACTCAAGCGGGGCGATTCCATCCAGGGCGATCTGGAACAGATACAGGACCTGTACCAGCAGAGGGACAGGATCGTCCGAGAGCGCTTTATCGCCAACCTGCATGCCATTATCGACGCTGCCGGCGCCGCCAGGCGCAGCGCCGGTACCGATGGCATCACCAGTATCCTGGCGCTGCTGGACGGTCTCAAACAGTTTTCCTCGGTTGCCGAAAGCGGCAGCGTGTTCGAGGAACTCAGGCACAAGCTCTACGAGATATTCCCGATATGGGTGGTGAGAAAGCAGGCGGTGCCTTTTTTGCTGCCCTGTACCGAGCAGAGCTTTGACCTGGTCATCGTCGATGAGGCCACCCAGTGCCGGGTGGACGATGCCGTATCGCTGTTGTTTCGGGCCAAAAAAATGCTGGTGGTGGGCGACGATAAGCAGACAGTGCTGCAAAAGGACTCCAGCATCGATGACTATCTTTTCAGCGATCACGAGCTGGACGAGCATCTGCGCTCCACCCAGGCGCGGGGCTTCAAGGGCGGCGGCTCGCATATATTTGCCCTGGTAAAAGCCATTAAGCAGGCATCGGTGATGCTGGATGAACACTATCGCTGCCCCGCCGATGTCATCGAGTTCTGCAACCGATATGTCTATGACAATGAGCTGAAAGTCATGCAGTGGCGCCTGCCGGAGCGGCCGCCGGCGGTGGTGGTCGACTACGGCGAGAAAGATGCCGGGCCCTCGAAAAAGCCCAGGAGCGGCAAGTTCAGGGGTATCGAGACGGAAATGATCGATCGCTATCTGGACTACGTGGGCAACACGATTATGGAAATAGAGGCGGCCACGGGCAATCGTATCAACCTGGAAACGGATGTCGCACTGTGTTATTTCCTGCTCAAAAATCAGCCCTATATCAAATTCGCCAAGCAGAAGTTACTCGCCCGGCTGAATCGCGGGGAAGATATTCTCGACGGGGCGGGGGCCGCCCTGCAGGGCAAGGAAAGGGACTATATCTTTTATCTGTGGGATATTACCCGCTATAATCTCAACGCCTTCAAGCAGGGCGACGATGCCGATAAACGCAAGGGCGAACTCAATGTACTGATGAGTCGGCCGAAGAAAAAGGCTTATCACTATCTGCACGGCGGTTTTGAGCAGCTCGAGCACGACAGAACGGATATCAGCCGCTATCTATGGCGCTCGCTGACTCGGCAGCGGCAACATAGCGTCGATGCCGCGGCGGGAGCAGTTCCCGCGACTCAGTCGCTGCTGGGCGCTCTGCTGAAATTCACTCTGGCGAACTCCGGCAAGCGCGGTCTCAATGACATTCGCCGCGGGATTGAAAGCGGCGGGGTCGACTTTCGCAATCATATCGTTGTCGGCGATGCGCGGCGGCTGGTCGATCTGATTGCGCTGGCGGCCGGTGTTGCCGAAGACAGGGCCGGGAAGGTTGTGGGGCTGGTGGACTTGTCGGGGTTTGCCGCGCAGCCGCAGTCGGGCCAGGCAATTGTGGACTATTTTTTCCAGTTGCAACGGGCCTCGCCCGGTATTGATCCGGTATTCATTTTTCCCTACGAGCTGGTTGATGAGAACAGCCAGACCTTTCGCTCGCTGATCGACAGGCTCGAACAGATCGAGATCGCAGCGCAACAGTGCGATGCCGGGGTGCTACAGTAGATGCCAAGCGTGAAGCGGTTTTCATTTTTGTACAGGCACTGGTTCTCAAAAACAGCCTTGTGTTGATGAAAAAAGCAGAAATTATGGGTAGCATCTGCATTTTATGGCGTGCATATTGCCTGCGTTGAAGTCATATAGTTGTGGCAAAATGGTTGCGGCAAAACGGTTATGGCAAAAGGGTTATGGTAGAAGTGCTCGATACGGTTTTCCGGCTGATTAACTGGAGACAACGCAATGGAGATAACGCAATGACTAGAACAATAACCACCCTCAAGCGATCTGTTGTCGGGCTCGTGCTGTTGTTTCTCGCCACTGCTGCCGGCGCCGCCGACAGCGCCGCCATGCGCGCCTCGCTGTTCAGCGAAGCCGACCGGGTTTACAACGCGGCCAAATCCGCCCGCGCCGACATCCTCGCACCGCAGAGCTATATCGCCGCCACCAAGGCCTATGACAAAGCAGAGCAGCGCCTGAATCGCGGCCAGAGCATAGAGAGAATCCGTCGCGATCTGGACAAAGCCGTAGCACACTTCAAAACCGCCGTGGAAGCCACGCGCCTGGCGGAAGTGACCTTCACCAAAGTACTCAAGGCGCGCAGCAATGCCAGGGCCGCCCAGGCTGACAGTCATACGCCGGAGGACTGGAAAAAAGCCGAAGCGCAGTTTGCCACGGCGGCCCGCGCCCTTGAAGACGGCAGCGTCAACAAGGCGCAGAAGTACGCGGCGATCGCCGAGTCTACCTACCTCGATGCGGAGCTGTCCTCAATCAAAGTCAACTACCTGAGTGAGGCGCGCAAGATAATCGCCGGCGCCAAAAAGGCAAAGGTCGACCGCCTGGCGCCAAAGACGCTGAGCAAGGCCCGCTCGCTGCTGGCGCAGGCGGAAAAAAAACTCAGCGACAGCCGCTACGATACCGATGAGCCGCGGCTGCTTGCCAAGCAGGCCAAGTACGAGGCCAAACATGCCATTTACATCGCCAATCTGGTCAGTTCACTGCGCGATAAAGAGCTTTCGCCGGAGGATTTCATTTTGCGCTCGGAGCAGCCGGTGGTGGAAATTGCCAGTGCGCTGGACATGGTCGCAGAATTTGACGAGGGCCCGCAGCGGCCGACAGCAGAGATACGCGAGCGTATCAAACGCCTGCGCCAGGAATCGTTCGAGTTGACCGAAAGGCAAAACCAGATCATGGCGCTGGAAACCGAGATGCAGGCGCTGGAACAGAAGCTGGGCGTGCAGTCGCAACGGCTGGCGCAGCAGGAGCAGCACCGCCAGCGCCTGCGGCAGGTGGAGAGCCTGTTTTCGGTCAAAGAGGCGGTGGTATTGTCGCAAGGGGGCAATATCGTGATAAGAACCATCGGCTTGAACTTTGATTCCGGCAGTGCGCAGATAGGCTCCAGGTATTTTGGCCTGCTGAAAAAAGTCCAGCAGGCACTGCGCCAGTATCCCGACGGTACCGTGGTGGTGGAGGGGCATACCGATTCCTTCGGCAGCGACGAGGCCAATCTGGCGCTGTCGAAAAAGCGTGCCGAGGCGGTGCGCGATTACTTGATAGCCAATATGCCCAGCGGCGAGTCGCGGCGTATCGACGCGGTGGGTTACGGCGAGTCGCGTCCCATCGGCAACAATGAAACGGCAGAGGGCAGGGTTAAAAACCGGCGTATTGATCTTTTGTTGATTCCCCAGGTGTAGCGCCGGCCGGTGCGCATGCTGCCTTCGCGCGCCGGGCCGGGAAGCCGGCCGCCGCTATCGGTCACAGTGAGTGCCGGGCACCGCAATCCGCACGCGATCCGTCTGTGAACACCACCGAGCCGCGCAGCCCCATTAGCGCGGTTCAACGCCGTTTCGGGTATCTGTGCCTGTGCCGTTCTAGCGCAGCAGATTGGCGGTAAACAGCCCGAGGAAATTGCCGGCCCCGTAACCGAGCGTGCCGCACAGTATCGCCGGCAGGATCAATTCCGTGCGCCGCATACTGACGGCCATGGCCGCCGCGGTGGGGGCGCCGCCGGCACAGGCGTTGGAGGCGATCAGCATCTCGTAGAGATTCAACGACATAAGTCTGGCGCCTATCAGTACGAAAGTGAAGTGCGTGATCAGCACCAGCCCGGCCAGATAAAGCAGGGTCGGGCCAAAGGCAATCACTGCGTGTACGCTCGCCGAGGCGCCGATAGCGGCGAAAAAAAACTGCAGCAGGACAATGCCCAACTGGCCGCCGACCTGCAGTTTGCGAAAGAATGCCGGGAACAGAGTTGCCAGTGCCACCGATATCAGGGTAATGGATAGTATCGCCAGGCCGGGCCAGCGCACGGCTTTTTCTATCCCGTAGCCCAGCGCGCAGATAGCGGCGCTGATCGCCAGTGCATAGGTCATCGACAGCGGATCGGCGACGACAGCCGGTGCCCTGCCCGCTTCCGTGGCGGCTGGTCGCGGGTTTGTGTCGCCGCGGTTCAGCCAGTTTTTCAGCGGCGTGATATTGGGCAATAGAAACAGAGTAATCAGATATATCGACGCCAGCAGATTGGCCGCGGCAATCCCGGCCGCTATCAAGTCGCCGGAGTCCAGGTTCACGGCTTTGGCCGTGGCGACGAAGTTCAGGCTACCGCCGATATAGGCGGCCGCAAAGGCACCCGCCAGCTCCGCCGCCCGGTCGCCGAGAGGCAGGATGAAAAAGCCGGCAACCGCGCCTGCCAGCGTGCCCAGGGCGCCGCAGAGGAAACCCAGCAGGGGTTTTCCCGCCTGGCGGACAATCCGCTTGATATCCGCCTGATACAGCAGCAGCGGTATAGAAAGCGGCAGCACATAGGTCCAGATGGCATCGTATACCGTGGTCCTGGTGGGAATGACGCCGGTATTGGAGAGAATGAGCCCGCTGAGAATGGTGACCACGGCAGCGGAAATTCTGAGTCCGATGGCGGTGGTTTCGGCCCACAGGCCAAAGGCGGCGATCGCCGTGACCGCCGCCCACAGTAGCCAGATCTGATCGGCTTTTATCAGGCTTTCCATGCCCGGCGACCGCGCAGCCGGGTGGTAGCGGCGGCCCCTGCGGGCAGCCTGCTCGGCCGTGATGCGTGAAGCGTTTTCATTATTGTCTTTTTTCCAGCTCCGACTGCAGGTAATCGGTGATCATACTGATATGGTTGTCCCAGATATCGGTAAACTGCGCCGGCTCGCCCGCGGCAATGGCGTCGATAATACTGGAGATATTGGTGATATATTCTTCCCAGTAGGGGCCCGGCAGAAAATCCGCGACATGGCGGTAGTAAAGCTCCACCGGCAGCGGTGAACGAATACTGTTTAGATAGGGGTTGGCATTGATCTCGGCGCAGATATCGTACAGCTGCACATAGGAGTTGAAGAAGTCGATGGCGATGCGGTTTTTGCCGGCCAGCTGTATGGCCTGTTTAATGTCCTGCAGGGATTGCAGCTGGGCACTGAGGTTTTGCCGGTCGGCCGCCACCGATAAGACTTTGGCGGCGTCCAGGTAATTCAAGCGGCAGATACCGATCCATACCTCCAGCACATTCAAGAACTCGCGGGTGGACAGTGCGCGGATACGGGCGCCGCGGCGCGGTATCAGTTCCACTATGCCTTTGCCGGAGAGAATGTGGATGGCTTCGCGCACCGGGATCTGGCTGATGCCCAGTTTGCCGGCCAGCTCCGCGGCCACCAGCCGCTGCCCCGGCACATAGCGCCCTTTTCTCAAGCCGGACAGCACCTCGTCCAACACCCGTTTTACCGCCGTATTCGATTCACCGCTGCCGGCCGGGCCAGCGTCTGTGACTGATACTCCCAAAGTCGTTTCCTTTCTCTGTGTGTAATTTCTATAGCTATGATTTTTCGGTTGTTTTGATTTGCAGATGCCGATTTGTAAGCCACTGGGCGGCCGGTTTTCAACATCTTACTGCAATTCGTCCATCAAGCTGCTTGCATTTTATTTAATAGAATATATTATACGAAATTATATATAAAATAATAGACGCTGAGAGAGATAAACAGGGAGATAGAGAGACAGGGACATAGGGAGTTAGCTAGTTAGCTAGACAGACAGGAAGATAGGTGGACAGGGAGATGGACAGACTGTCAGTAAAGGCTCTCCAGCTTTGGCCCTGACAAGCCCTGAAAAGTAAGGGGAGAGTTCATGAATAAGAATAAATACTGTGTTTTAACTTCCGAACCTCTGGTTTCTGTGCCTCTGGTTTCTAGACCTCTGGTTTCTGTATCCCCGGTTTACACCCTGCTGACGGCTATGCTGGTTGTGCCGGCCGCGCAGGGTCAGGAGGGACTCGACGGTATCGAGGCTCTGGAAGAAGTCGTGGTTACCGCCCGCCGCGCCGAGGAAACCATCCAGGACGCCCCGATTGCCGTCAGCGCCTTTTCCGAGGCAAAAATACAGGACGCCGGCATCGAGCGGCCGGAAGACTTCCTGCAGATGGTTTCCAATGTGATGTTTATCGATACGGCCGAGGCGGGCGATACCCAGGTCATTATCCGCGGGGTGATCAATACCCGCGATGTCGACCAGTCCTTCGCCCTGCTGGTGGACGGTGTGCCGCAGCCCAACCCCAATGCCCTCAATCGGGAGCTGGTGGATATCCAGCAGTTGGAGGTGGTAAAAGGCCCGGTCAGCCCCCTCTACGGCCGCAACGCCCTGGGTGGGGCGATTATCATCAATACCAAGAAGCCGACCGATGTCTTCGAGGCCAAAGTGGCCGCCGGTTTCGGCAACGGCAAGCAGAGAAAAAGCAACGCCATGATCAGCGGTCCGCTGATTGCGGACCAGCTCTACGGCCGCCTGTCACTTTCCTACAGCGACTGGGACGGTGTATTCGACAATCTGTTTCTCGGCGGCACCGTCGACTTCCACCGCGAGCAGCGGGCCCGCAGCCGTTTGATCTGGGAGCCGCTGGACAACCTCAGTTTCGACCTGGTAACGGAATACTCTGAAGTCGACAGCAGCGCCATTGCCTTCAATTTGCAGGTGCCGGTACTGCAGCCGCAGTTTCCCCGGCATATCGATGTCAACGACACCAGCATTCCGTTTTCCAATAATGTCCGCTCCATCAATCCGCAGCGGCGCGTGGACGTTTCACTGAAAACCGACTGGGCGACCGACAGCGGCACCTTCACGACCGTCCTTGCCTATAACGACAATAACAATGAGCTTGGCTCGGATTTTATCGTCGATTTCAGCAACCCCCTGCTGGTGCCCGAGGCCATCGATGAATTCGGCGTGATCGGCTATACCTCGGCGCCGGGGTCGATCGCCTACCAGAAGCGCAATGAAGACGATCTGACGGTGGAGGTCAGATATGCCTCGCCGCTGGAGCAGCCGCTGCGCTGGTCGGTGGGCGGCTCCTACGTGGAACAGAACCGGGAAGTGTTTGTGGCGCTGGACCTGGATAACGCCGACGGCGCCATCCAGAATCCACACCCAGGGCCGCAGACTGTCCTGATCAACGAATGGCTGGAGACGGAGACGGAAGTCTGGTCGGTATTCGCGCAGCTGTCATACGATGTCAGCGACCGCCTGGAATTGTCTGTCGCCGCCCGCTATGACGACGAGGAACGGGTCTCGACCAATCTCAACCGCGTCTTCGTGCCGCTGTTCAATGAATTTCCCGGTCTGGCGCAGACTTTTGAATACGACAAATTCCAGCCGCGGCTGTCGTTTCGCTGGCAGGCGCTGGACCATATCAATATCTATGGTTCCTACGGCCAGGGCTATCGCGCCGGCGGTTTCAACCAGCCCGGCACCCGCCAACTGGTGCTGGCGGTAGACGGCCTGCCGGCCACCACCAATATTCAGGATGCCTACGAGCCGGAGGAACTGCAGTCCTTTGAAATCGGCCTCAAGTCCGACTGGCTCGACGGCCGCCTGCGCTTCAATGCCGCGGCCTTCTATACCACGGCGGACGATACCCAGATTTTTGAATTTACGCCGGTCACCTCGACCCGGGCGCGGCTGAATATCGACGAGACCGAGATGCAGGGCTTCGAACTGGAGAGCACCTTCCGCGCCAGCAGCTATCTGGAGTTGTTC
>JANQMH010000128.1 GCA_028280195.1 Exilibacterium sp. | reverse complement strand
CCATAAAGCCGCCATGTCGCTGGTTATCGGCGGCTTTATGGTCGGTGTTACCCTGGCACCGGATCTGGCGCGGTTTATGCGGCCCAGAGCCTCGTCTCTGACTGCCGCGGTACTCGGCTTCGGCATCGGCAGCCCGCTGGTGCTGTTGCTGGCCGGCCTGCCGGCAGCGGCGACCGGCTCCGGCGACCTGATTGCCAATATGCTTGCCGTTGGCCTCGGTATGCCGGCCCTGCTGGTGGTTATTTTTGCCACATTGACCACTAATGTCAGCAATCTTTACTCCGCCTCTCTCGGACTGGCGCGGATCTTTCCGGGCGCGCGGGACTGGCTGTTAACTTTGTCGGCGGGCATTGCCGGAGCGGGCCTGGGCCTGGCGGGCATACTCGATCACTTCGTCGATTTTCTGCTGCTGCTGAGTGTCGCCATTCCGCCGGTTGCGGGTGTCTATGTCAGCCACCATTTTTTAGTCGCACCGCGGCGCCCGGCGGCGGGCGGCTGCAGTATCTGTGCGTTTCTGGCCTGGGCGGGCGGCGCCGGTACGGGTTATTTGAGCGATAGACAGATCATTTCCGTCACACAGGTATCCGCCATCGACGCTTTTGTTGCGGCCGCGATTCTATATATGGCGTTCAATGCGGCATTCAATACGGTACTCAGGCGCTAATTCGGCAGCGCGATGGTTTCGGCCAGTACGTCCAGTTTACCGAGCCGCGATTGATCGATCAGCTCCAGTTTGCCGATAAAATACGGCCCGTTTGCGGCACTGCCATTTAAAACCTTCGGATCGACTTTTAACAGAATATCTCCCGAACTCTGCAGCCAGGCGGCACTGCTGGCAATGGCCAGTGGCTGCGGCCTGTGTTCGGCGTCCTTATGATAGAGATGGGCGCGGACTTCATAGCGGCCGGGCTGATAAATGCTGACGCCGGTCTGCAGGGTATATTTGTCCTGCCAGCGGGTGCTGCCGTCTAACTGCGCGGTTCGCTCGGTAATGGCCAGCGGCAGGCGCAGGTTTCTGCGTATCTCGCCGTCGCCGCGGCGCTCGCGGTAGTCGATATGTATCTCCCAGAGCTGTCCGGGTCGCAGGGTCTGCGGATCAATCGTATTGGGTTTTACCTGCACTGTCAGTTTGTCATCGCCGCGGTAAAATCCGGCATCCTGGCGATGTCCGTCCGGCGCTACCAGCGTGGCGATCATATCGATATCTCTGTCGCTATAGGCTTGTATCGCGCCCTGCTTTTGCGCATCAGCCGACTGCAGCCATACGTCGACACTGAAACCGTCGCTGGACCAGTACTGGCGCTGCGCCGAACTGGCCATGAGTTTTTCCCGACTTTCGCGATCGTAGACATGCAATAGAAATTGTGTATCGACAGCGACCCTGTCGGTTAACTGCAGGATCAGGCCGCCGTTGTGTAATTGCCCGGCGAGGTTGTCGCCCAGTTGAAAGGTAATGCCGCGGCCGATGTAGGTCTGTTTGACCAGCTCATTTTCATCGGCGGCAATGACGGCGCGCGATGCCTGCGACAGCGACAGGCTTTGGCCCCGTGGGGTGTTGATAATGAAACTCTGCTCGTCAAAGCGGACCTTGTCGTCGCGTGCCCGGCCCAGCGGTGCGACCTGGATGACGGCGCCGGCGGCGGTAGCCGGCAGCTGCACGCCCTTGTTGAGCTCGCCGGCACTGACGGTTAACCAGTAGCGCTGGCTGGAAACGCTGACGCCCGGGTCCGCTGAGACCGCTGCTGTGTCGGCCGCTTTGACAAGCCAGGTAAAATCGGCGTTGTCTTTGCTTATGGGCAGGCTTAGCGGCAGCATACCGGCACTGGGGGCGACCTGGGCGGCGGCGCTGAAGCTGGCGCCTAACAGTGCGGTTAAAATGAGATATTTGCGCGGAGTCATAGTGTTATCCTGATCATTGCTTGACGACCGAGATACCGGTAATCGAACAACAGTGTCAATTCACGGGCTGGTGGCTGCCGTTTCCATGGGGCTGATAATACGCATTGTTGAAAAGGCGTTTACAGATCGTTTCTCAATATCGTATCGAGACCAAAACACTGGCGCCGGCTTTGGTTGTGGCTCAGGGGCTCACCGCCGGCGGTGCGGGAAGTATCGAAAAACCACAGTTGGCCGGCGCCGTTTTGCGAGCTGCACTCGAGAAAACCGTCGGAGCAGCTGTCGAGCCAGGCCTGAGTGATTTCCAGACCCAGATTGAGATCGTAGCCGCCGCAGTAGCTATCGCCGTCGAGCGGATTGGTTTCCACGTCGGTGCCCACGACATTCCAGAAACCCCTGGGCAGGGTAGGGCGCCCGGCGGTTCCCAGCAGCCACTCGGCGTTGTAAAAAGCCATCGAATTGACCTGCTGCATCCTCACCGCGTCGTTGGCGTAGCCTAGCAGCCAGCCGAGCGCCTGTTCGAAGATATTGCCGTCGACCACCGCATCGGCCAGCGGCGTGCCCAGACTCGAGGGCGCCAGTGCATTGACCCAGCGGATTTTGTCGATAATGGCCGGGTAGCGCGCGTCCCAGGTGGGGTTGGACAGTATCCAGCGCATGACATTGCCGCCATTGGAATGGGTGATAACCACCAGGTCGGTAATACCGCGGGCGTTGATAAAATCTAGCAGTTGTTGCGCCAGGCAGCCGGCGGCGCGGTTGTCCCACATATACTGCTCGAAATCACAGTTGATGACCGTGTGATTTTGTGAATTGGGCAGGCCGAGCTTTACCGAATTGACAAACTCCGACTTCCAATAGTCATTCAGCGCATCGGTTTGTTTACCGGTGCCGTGTACGAAGGCAACACCGGTTTCGGCAAGCGCAGCTGAGCAGATCATTAGCAGAAACAGGCTGCCAAGTAAGCGGGACATCGTCATATTCCTTTTTCAATTTTCTCAATGTTGCCTTTGAGTAGTGTGATCCGATTATTTTAATGATGATTGTGGAAAGTTTTACTGTTGGCGCATCGTTGATGTTGTTGCTGTTTATAGTAATCCCAAAAAAAACTATCATACAAGCCTGCTAGGCAGAATATATTATGTGTGTGTTTTTCACATTTTTTATGCAAGTATGGCGCCGTGGTGGATCAGTTTGGTTAGTATGGCGCGTTGTATAGCGACAGTATTTTTACTGCATAGTAACGATTGTTGAAGTGGGTGGTATTTAAGAGAAATCGTGCCAGATAATCGGCCCGGCTCTCTGTAAGCCTTTCAGAAACACGTCGTGAACCCGTCCCTGGGGACTTCACGCCGGCATCCCTGCCGTCGAGAGTTTCTGAAAGGCTTACAGAGAGCCGGGCCTACCTGCAGTGTACTTAACGAAGATTGATAGAACTGTATTGGTAGGCTCTGACCTGGTTTAGGGCCGAATCGATTAGCACGATTTCTCTTAGACGGATACAGTCCTGGCTAAAGCCTCTCAACCACCAGCACCACACCGATAGCAGCGGTCAGCAAACCGATAAACAACCGCAAACCGTGGTGAAAACGCGAGAAATTTCTTGCGCTAAAACCGAGCGGAAAGGAAATCGCCACAGAAAAAAGCAGCATACCTGCCAGCGATCCGATACTGAAAATAACGACATAGGCAAGCCCTTGCAGCACTGAATTCATACGCTCTACAAACAGCAGAATCAAAGCCGCCGATCCCGCCATGCCGTGAATCAGGCCCATCGCCAGGGCGCGCAGCGGCAAGTCTCCTTTAAGGGTGTGGGGTTGCGCAACGGTTTCCGGCACCGCCTGCCCGGCGGTGCGGCCGCGCCTGATCACATCGATGCCGAGCACAATCATCAGCGCGCCCACCGCCATTTCCAGAGCGGTCGCGAGCCCTGCGGGTATCAGCGTGTCCATCCACAATACGGCGCCGGCAAACAGCAGCAGGGTCAGGCTGTGCCCCACGCCCCAGGCCAGGCCCTGGCGCACTACCTGCCGCCGCGAGCGGTGGGTGCTGGCAAGGGAGGCCACGGTGACGAGGTGATCCGCTTCCAGCGCGTGCCGGATGCCGAGGAGAAAGGCAAAGGCCAACAGGCTGGTCATCAGCAGATCCTCGGCAGTTGTTCGCCGATCAGCGTATCGACGATACGCTGGCTGCCGAAGGCGGTTTTTATCAGCACCCGTTTGGCCGGCGCCTCGGCAACGCGGCCTATTACCGCGCTGTCTGCGCCGGCCGCATGCGCGCGCATGCGATCGAGCAGGGCGCCGGCCGCCGCTGCGGGAACCACCGCTACCAGCTTGCCTTCGTTGGCCAGGTAGAGCGGGTCCAGCCCCAGAATCTCACAGATACCCCGGACTTCGGTGCGAACCGGCAGCGCCTGTTCCTCGATTTGCATACAGCAGCCGCTGGCGTGGGCAAAGTCGTTGAGCACCGTTGCCAGGCCGCCGCGGGTGGCGTCGCGCAGGCAGTGGATATCGGGGCATATTGCCAGCATGTCGGCTATCAGATGGTTCAGCGGCTGGCAGTCTGTTTCGATACTGCTGTCTATGGCCAGTTCGCCGCGGGCATCGACAATGGCGGCGCCGTGGTCGCCGAGATAGCCGTTGATCAGAATCGCGTCTCCCGGCTTTGCGCCGCCGGCTTCGATGTTTATGCCGGCGGGTATCACACCCACGCCGGCGGTATTGATAAACAGTTTGTCGCAGGCGCCGCGTTGAACCACCTTGGTATCGCCGGTGACGATCGATACGCCCGCCGCCTCGGCGGTGCGCTTCATGGACTGCGCCACCGCCTGCAATGTCTCTATCGGCAGGCCCTCTTCGATGATCATGCCGCAGCTCAGATACAGTGGCCTGGCGCCGCCCACCGCCAGATCGTTGACCGTACCGGTAACGGCCAGCTTGCCGATATCGCCGCCGGGGAAAAACAGCGGGTCCACTACATAGGAGTCGGTGGTAAAAGCCAGGCGGTCACCCCCGCCGCTCATCTCCGCCAGATAAAAGCGCGCCTGGTCTTCCAGTTTCGACAGTTGCGGATCGTCAAAGGTGGCGACAAACAGCGACTCGATCAGCGCCTGCATCGCCTTGCCGCCGCTGCCGTGGGCCATGGTGATGGTCTGCTGCGGTGTAACAGGCGCGCCGTTCATACGCTGGCTCCGTTTTCCTCTCGCAGCCTGAGCAGCGCCTGCTGGTCGCCGAAGTTATAGTAGGCGGCGCAGGCGCCTTCGGAGGACACCATCAACGCGCCCAGCGGTGTCTGCGGATTGCACTGATCGCCGAACACTTTGCACTGCCAGGGGCGAATCACGCCTTTCAGCACCTCGCCGCACTGGCAGGCTTTGGGGTCGGCGATTTGCAGGTTGGCAAGGCTGAATTTTTTCTCGGCATCAAAGGCTGCATACTGCTCGCGCATGCGCACCCCCGAGTGGTCGATGGAGCCGAGGCCGCGCCATTCGAAGTATTCGCGCAGTTCAAAGACTTGGTGGATGGCATTGAGGCCGGCGTCATTGCCGTCGCTGGCGACAACGCGGCGGTACTGGTTTTCCACCCTGCTGTAACCGCCGTGTATCTGTCGCAGCAACATCCACAGCGACTGTAAAATATCCAGCGGCTCGAAGCCGGTAATTACCAGCGGCTTGTGGTAGTGATCGCTGACAAAGTGAAAAGGCGTTTCACCCACCACCATACTGACGTGGCCCGGTGCCAGAAAGCCGTCGATTTTCATATCCGCCGAATCGAGAATGGCCTTAATCGTCGGCACTGTGGTGATATGGTTGCAGAACAGGGAGAAATTGCCGATATTTTCCGCCGCCGCCTGCAGTACGGTCAAGGCCGTGCCGGGCATGGTGGTTTCAAAACCGAGGGCGAAAAATATCACTTCGCGCCGGGGGTGGCTGCGGGCCAGCTGCAGGGCGTCCAGCGGCGAATAGACCATGCGCACATCGGCGCCGGCGGCCCTGGCCTCGAGCAGGCTCTGGCGCGACCCCGGTACCCGCATGGCATCGCCAAAGGTGGCGAAGATGACTTGCGGGCGCTGCGCCAGTGCCACACAGTCGTCGACACGCCCCCGCGGCAATACGCACACCGGGCAGCCGGGGCCGTGCACCAGCTCAATGCTGTCCGGCAGCAACTGCTCGATGCCGTAGCGGAAAATGGTATGGGTATGGCCGCCGCAGAACTCCATCAGCTGCAATGGCCGCCTGCGGCGGGCAAAGATCTGCGCGGCGAGGCGTTTTATCCGCTGTTGCAGCACAGCCGCCCGTTTGGGATCGCGAAATTCGTCGACGTATTTCATGGTAGATCTCCGCGCTTATCGGCGAGCAGGGTGTGGGTCAAATCCCAGAGGATATGGTAGATGGCCAGGTGCACCTCCTGCACCCGGTGAATCGAATCGGTCTCCACCAGCAGGCAGTGATCGAGCAGGCCGCTGCTGCGCATGGCACCGCCGTCGCCGCCGCAAAAACCCAGCGTCAGCAGCTGCATCTGCCGGGCTTTTGCAAAAGCGGCCATCAGGTTGCCGGAATTGCCGCTGGTGGAAAATCCCACCAGGCCGTCGCCGGCCCTGGCGTGGGCCTGCAGTTGCCGGGTAAACATATGCTCCACGCCGACATCGTTGGCGACGGCGCTGATCATGGCCATATCCATGCACAGATTCATTGCCGGCAGCGGCGGGCGGCCGGCGGTTACCGGGTGCTGGAACTCCACCGCAAAATGGCTGGCGTCACAGCTGGAGCCGCCGTTGCCCATGGTGAACAGGCGGCCGCCGCGCTGGTAGACTGCGGCCAGTGCAGCCGCGGCGTCGACCAGCGCCGGGCCGTTGTCGGCAAAAAACTTTTGCTTCACGGCGACGCTGTGCCCGGCTTTTTGCCGCACCGACTGCAGCAGCGCCTGGCGCTCGCGCTGCGGGTCTTTGCGCTTGCCGTGCAAAAAGGGGTAGAGAGCGTCCAGGGGTTTCGTGTCTTCGGTCATCATCGCCTCCGGCGGTCAGTGCCGGGCCGTCGACTGCATGGCATCGAGTTCTTCCTGCATATCACCCAGCTCCGCCAGCAGCTGCAGGGTTTGCTGCGCCTCCTGCGCGTCGATGCGGCTCATGGCGAAGCCTACGTGCACCAGTACCCAGCTGCCGATACAGCTGTCCGGCGCCTGCTGCGGATCGACCACGCAGGCGATATTGATCTCGCGCTGCACGCCTGCGACATCGACTTTGGCCATCAGTCTGTCGGCGTCGGTAATGGCGATTATCCGCCCCGGAATACCTAGGCACATGATTTTTCTCCCGCGTTACCGCTTTGTAGTTGCGCCGCTGCCACCAGGCCCTGCCCCAGCGCGATGCCGCCGTCATTGGCGGGTACCTGCCGGTGCACCAGCACCTCGAAGCCCCGCGCCTGCAGTTGCGATTGCAGGGCCTGTGACAGGCGCGGGTTTTGTAATACGCCGCCGCTCAGCGCCACGGTTTTTACCGCCTGATCCCGCGCCAGCGCGCCGAGGCAGTCGACCAGCACCGCCGCCAGCCCGCGGTGGAAGCGGGCGGCGATCAGGCCGCGCCGGCAACCGGCCGCGAGGTCGTCGAGCAGGGCCGGCCACAGCGGCGCCGGGTCTATCTGCCACAGCGGATCGAGGCGCTGCAAGGCAAAGGGGTAGGCGCCGGCGCTGCGCCAGTCGTCATCCCCGATACTGGCTTCGAGCGCCATCGCCGCCTGTCCCTCGTAGCTGATATCGCCCTCGGTGTTGATGCCGGCCGCGGCGGCAACCGCATCGAATAAGCGGCCGCAGGAGGAACTGAGCGGGGCGTTGAGCCCCCTGTCGATCATGCGCAGCAAGGTATCCAGCGGCTGCCGCTCGAGGCTGTCGATCAGTGGCAGGCCGGCATAGCGCTGCGCTACCGACTGCCACCCCAGCGCGCCGTGCAGCTGTGCCAGGCAGTTGCGCCAGGGTTGCCGCATGGCGCTGTCGCCGCCCGGCAGCGCAGTGGGTTTGAGGCGGGCGAGTCGCGTTGCGGCAGTGTAATCGGCGAGGAATATCTCACCGCCCCACAGCGGCTGCGCCGGGTCGGCCTGCGCAAAGCCCATGCCGTCCAGTACCACGGCGAGCACCGGCGGCGCCCGCAAAGGCCGCAGATTGTCGCCCAGGCAGGCGGCGATATGGGCGTGGTGGTGCTGCACTTCGATCAGCGGCAGGTTTTCCTCCGCCGCCACGGTGCGGCCGAAAGCCGCCGCCAGATATTGCGGGTGCTGGTCTACGGCCACCGCTGCCGGGCGCTGCCGGCAGGTATCCGGGTACAGGCCTCGATACAGCTGCAGGCAGTGTTCAAAGTCCGCCAGGGTGCCGGCATCCCGGAGGTCGCCGATATGCTGGGACACTATGGCCTGCCCGGCGCCGAGCAGGCAAAACGTATTTTTCAGATCGCCGCCGGTGGCGAGAATTTGCGGGCCGGTCTCGAAACCGGCCGGCAGCGGCAGGGGTGCCGGTGCAAAACCGCGGCCGCGGCGCAACAGCTGGGGCTGTGCGGCGATGGTTTGCACCACCGAGTCGTCGACCCGCTGCAGAATGTCCCGGTCGTGCAATAAAAACATATCGGCGATGCCCGACAAACCCCGCAGCGCTTTGCGGTTGTCGATACACTGCGGCTCACCGGCGGGGTTGCCGGAGGTCATCACCAGCGGCATAGCGAAAGTTTCCAGCAGTAAATAGTGCAGCGGCGAACTCGGCAGCATAAAGCCCAGGCGCCGCTGATCGGGTGCCACCGCGTCGAGGCGCGGCCCGTCGCTGCGGCGTTCGAGCAGTACGATAGGGGCGGCGGCACTTTCCAGCAGTTGCCGCTGTGCCGTACTGATCTGACAAAAACGCCGCATAACGGCCAGGTCGCGCGCCATCAGGGCGAAGGGCTTATGCGGCCGCTGTTTGCGGCGCCGCAGTTCGGCCACCGCATCGGCGTTGCCGGCGTCCACCGCCAGTTGGAAGCCGCCCACGCCCTTTAACGCCAGTATCTCTCCCCGGCGCAGGCGCCGCCGGGCGATGTCAATCGGATCGTCGCTGTCGATGACCTGCCCGTGGCGATCGGCCAGCCACAGTGATGGGCCGCAGTCGGGGCAGGCATTGGGTTGGGCGTGAAAGCGGCGCTCGGCGGGGTCGTGGTATTCCCGCAGGCAGCGCGGGCACTGGCGGAAGGCGGCCATACTGGTGTTGGCCCGGTCGTAGGGCAGGCTGCGGATAATGCTCAGCCGCGGGCCGCAGTGGCTGCAGTTGGTAAACGGGTAGCGGTAGCGGCGACCGCCGGGCTGCGCCAGGTCGGCGGTGCAGGCCGGGCAGGGGGCGAGGTCCGGGGATATCCCGGTGCCGGTCAGAGAGCGCTCGCGACTCTGGGCAATGACGAACTCATCAGCGGCGATAGTCCCGCTGCTGGTCCAGTGATCGATACTGCTGATACGCGCCTGTGCCGGTGCCGCGCCGTGCAGTTGCTCGATCAGCTGATCGACGCGTGACTTCGGCCCCCTGCATTCGATCAATACCCCGTCGCCGTCGTTGCGCACCTGCCCGCACAGGCCCAGCTGGGTGGCAAAGCGCCATACCGCGGGGCGAAAACCCACGCCCTGGACGATACCGCGCACGCGGATGGTTTTCTGGCAGATGCTGGCTTCGGTGAGGCTGTTCATCAGTGCACCGTGCAGACCATACAGGGATCGAACGAGCGGATAATATGCTGCACCGCCAGCGCCTCTTCGATATCGCCGGCCACCGGCGCACCCTCCAGTGCCTGCTCCAGCGCTCCCGGCTGATCGCCGCCGTCGCGGGGGGAAAAGTTCCAGGTGGTCGGCGCGATAATCTGGTAGTTGCTGATGCGGCCCTGCTCGACCTGCAGCCAGTGGCCGAGGCTGCCGCGCGCCGCTTCGACCATGCCGGCGCCGCGGCCGCCGGCGGGCATTAGCGCGTGGCGGCAATAGGGCTGCTGCGGGTCGAGTTCGGCGCACCAGTGCTCCATTTCCGGCACCACCAGCGCCAGTTCCAGCAGCCGGCCGATAACCCGGCTGTAGACGCTGGCGCCGTTCTGCGCTACCAGATCCAGGGCCAGCGGATGGCCGTTGACCACCTGCCGCGCCAGCGCGCCGACCTCGACGCTGCGCCCGTCCAGCCGCGGCGCCTTGCACCAGCTGTAGCCGCTCTGTTCGGCATCGGGCTCGGTGCGGCCGCGATAGGGGTGTAAAGGGCAGCGCTCGCCGGCCAGCCAGCTGCTGGCGATATCTTCGGTAATGCGGCGCTCGTCCAGTTTGGCGTAGACCGCGTGTCCCTCTTCCAGGGTGACGCAGCCGCGCCGGAACAGCCAGCCCTGCGGCAGTGCGTAGGCGCCGTAACTCATAAAGCGGTCGGCGGCGCGGCCGAGCTGGTGCAGTTGCAGGGCGTCGGCAATGGCGAGAAAACGGCCGCAATCACTTTGCCGGTGTTGCGACTGCCACTGCTGCAACTGCTTGACCGATGCCAGGGTGTTGACGTTTTCCAGCCGGTCGCCGAACAGTGTCTGTTCCAGAAAGCGGCGAAAGTTGCCGATCATTGCCTGCAGCCGCAACTGCTCGCTGCGGCTCAGGGGCCTGCTGGTGCCGCCGGGCTGCAGGCTCAGCGAATGCGGCCACTTGCCCGCCAGCAGGCCGGTCAGCTGCAAAAACGCCGCCCGCGCCGGCAGCACCTGATTACTGGCCGCGCCGGTCTGGGCGCGAAACCGCGCTGCCTCCCGCTGATACCACGCCTGGTCGGCATAGCCGGCGCGGGCGAAGTCCGGCATGAAAAACAGATAGAAATGGCTGAGGTGGTCGGCCAGGTTTTCGCAGGCCAGGGTCAGGTTGGTGGCCAGCTGCCCGTTTTCCGTGGGCGCGATGCCCTGCAGCTGCGCCAGCGCCGCGGCCGCGGCGATCGATTGCGATACCGAACAGATACCGCAGATGCGCGGCGTATAGACCAGCGCGTCGGCCGGCGCTTTGCCCTGCAGTATTTTTTCGAAACCGCGAAACAGCGGCGAGTTGACCCAGGCGCGGGTGACTTTTTGCTGCCCGACTTCCAGGCGCACCTCCAGATCGCCTTCGACGCGGTTTATGGGGCCGAGAATTTTCCTGCCGGTTTCGCTCACGACTTGTCTCCCCCCTTGCCGGGCGGATAGATCAGCCGCTCTGCGGTGGCGCTTTTGCGCAGCCGCTCCGGGGTTGCCGCCTTGGCCAGAGAGGCGAGGGCGACAAACCAGGCCTTGGGCATATCGGTGGGCAGGCCCACCGGAATGCCCGCCACTTTGGGGGTTTCGCTGAAGGCGTGTCCGGGCTCCTCGAAGCCCGGCGCGGTGCAGTTGATACAGGCATAGCCGCCTTTGAGGCAGGAGCCGCTGCCGTTCCAGGGGCGGATATTGCAGTCGGCGCGCGCCTGGGTGCCGAGGCAGCCCATGTTTTCCATCATGCAGCCCTGGTCGGACGGCTTTTCGGCACTGGCTTTGAATTCGTAATACTCGTTGCGCGGGCAGCCGTGGTGAACCAGGTGATCTGTGTACAATCGCGGCCGCTGGTACTCATCCAACTGGTCGGCCTGCAGCTGCCGGCCGGCGATCAACAGCAGACTGTCGGTGACCCAGCCCGGGTGCACCGGGCAGCCGGCGACGTTGACGACAGGCAGTTGTTTTTTGCTGCGCCAGGTTTCCGGCAGCAGCCCGCCCGGCCGTTCGCCGTCGTACTGCAGGCCGGTGGCCTCGCCGATATTGTCGCCGGCGGCGGTAATGCCGCCGAAAGCAGCGCAGCTGCCGACCGCCAGCACCAGGCCGGCGGCGCCGGCGAGTTTTTCCAGCCACTCGAACATGGGCGTGTCGGTGCCGCTCAGCAGGTGGAATTTGCCGCTGCCGTTGGGGCCCTTCATCACCGAGCCCTCGAGGCAGAGGATATCCAGTCGCGTATCGCCCTCGACAATGGACTGCAGCAAGTCGATCAAGGCGCGGCCGCCGCTTTCACTTAAACTCGGGTGCCACAACAGCTCGATGCCGGCCTGTTCAAACAGCTCGTACAGCGCGGGGTTTTCCGCGTTCAGCAGCGACATGCTGCAGCCGCCGCAGCCGCCGGACTGCAGCCACAGCAGCGTTAACTTATCGCTGCCCGTCACACTCACCTCCCCGCTGCTCTAGTGGCAAGGTCAATTGAAACACGGCGCCGCCGCCGGCGCAGTTGTCCGCCCGCAACTGGCCGCCGCACTGTTCGGTCGCCAGCAGATAGCTGATATAGAGACCGAGGCCGGTGCCCTTGCCCGACTGTTTGGTGGTAAAGAAGGGGTCGAAGATGGTATGCAGGTGTTCGGGGTCGATACCGGTGCCGTTGTCTCTGACACTGATGGTCAGCTGCTGCGCTCGCTGTTGCAGTGCCAGCCACAGCGCCGGGGCATCGACGTTTTCGCTGGCGTCGACGGCGTTGTGCACCAGGTTGACCAGGATCTGGTGTATCGGCCCCTCGTAGCCGCGGACATTCAGCGACTCGGGCATCTCGAAATGCACTGCCGGCTTGCTGCGTGCGGCGCGCAGTACCCACTGGGTGGCGGTGTGGATCAGCCGGCAGATATCGAACTGCGCCATCTGCCGCTGCTGCGGATTGGTGAAACGCAGCAGGCTGTCGACGATATCGCTGACCCGCTGCGCGCCTTCCATCGAGCCCTCCACCAGCGGGTTCAGGTCGTCCAGCACGCGATCGATACGGCTCTGCCTGCGCAGCTGCGCCACTCTGGGGTCGGCCAGTTGCTCCAGCTTGGCGAAAAAAGACTGCAGGCGGCGGTTATAACCCGCCAGGGCATGGGTATTGCCGAGAATGAAACTGATCGGGTTGTTTAACTCGTGGGCGACACCGGCCACCAGGCGGCCGAGTGACGCCATTTTTTCCGACTGGATCAGCTGCTGCTGGGTGTTTTGCAATTCCTCGTGCGCCTGTTGCAGCTGGCGATAGGTTTGCTCCAGGGCGGTGTTTTTTTCCTCCAGTTCCACCTGGTGGTGTACCAGGTCGGCGTAGATGCTGTCCATACGCTGAATGACCTCGATCCAGACGCTCTCGCCAACCACATCGGGCAGCTGTTCGGGCAGGCTGACCTGATCGGTAAGGGATTCATTTTTTGGCATCGGCGTGGTCATGTTTTCTGTTTGGCTCCGGGCTTTCATTGCCGCAGTTGTTTTCTATGCCTGCACGGCAGCGACGGCTTTGCGCGTTAACTCTGCGCCCCTGCTTTTTCCAGCTCATAGCGCTCGAGCTTGCTGCGCAGTCCCACCCGCGACAGCCCCAGTTCTTCGGCGGCGCGGGTTTTATTCCAGCGGTGGCGGATCAGTGTCTCCTTCAGTATGCGCGTTTCCAGTGTTTCCACACGCTCCTTTAGCGAGCCCTCGACGCCGCCACTGGGCATCGTATCCGTTGGCGCCGGTTCCGGCTCGGCCATCACAATACGGGCGCCGAGCAGGTCGGCACCCAGGTAGTCGTCGCGGCCCAGCACCAGCATGCGCTTGATTTCGTTTTGCAGTTCGCGCACATTGCCCGGCCAGCTGTAGGCCTCCATGCAGGCGATGGCCTCGTCGGTAAAGCCCCGGACTTTTTTGCCGAGCTGCTCCATCACTTCGTCGAGAATACTGTAGGCGAGGGTGGCGATATCCACCGAGCGCTCGCGCAGCGGCGGCAGCTTGATCATAAAGGTTGCCAGGCGGTAGAACAGATCCTGGCGAAAACGGCCCTGTTTGACATCCTGTTCCAGGTCCCGATTGGTGGCGGCGATCACCCGCACATCGATCTGGCGGCGCTGGTTGGTACCCAGCGGGCGAATCTCCCCTTCCTGCAGCACGCGCAGTAACTTGACCTGAAAGGCGGGTGATATCTCGCCGATTTCATCGAGAAAAATGCTGCCGCCGCTGGCTTTTTCGAACAGTCCAACGCGGTCGTCGACAGCGCCGGTAAAGGCGCCGCGCTTGTGGCCGAACAGCTCGCTTTCCAATAATTCATCCGGCAGGGCGCCGCAGTTTTCCGCCACAAACGGCGCGCCCTGGCGCAGGCTGTTATAGTGCAGCGCGCGGGCGCAGAGTTCCTTGCCGGTGCCGGATTCGCCGGTCAGCAATACGCTGACATCGTAGGGCGCCACCTGCTGTATGGTTTCGCAGATCCGGTTCATACTGCTGTGCGAGGTCCTGACAATGCCCTGATCCCAGTCGAAACGCGCCTGCAGCAGGCGGCGCTTCTCATTCAGCTCATCGGCCAGGGTTTCCGGGCGCAGTTTCAGCTCGATGCTGAGCTGTTCGTTCTGGCGCTGCAACTGGAATAACTGCGCGGCGTTCTGCAGTTTCAGCACCAGGTCGGCGGGTTGCCAGGGCTTGCTGATGAAGTGGTAGATGCCGGCTGTGTTGATGGCATCGATAATATCGGCCGAGTCGGTATAGCCGGAGATGATCATGCGAATTACCGCCGGCCACTGCTCGCGCACTTCGGCGAGAAACTCCACGCCGCTCATCTCCGGCATGCGCTGGTCGCAGAGGATAATCTGCACCCATTCGCGCTGCAGTATTTCCCGCGCCTCAGCGATATCAGTGGCGCAGTGCACATCGAAGTCCTCGTCGAGAATGCGCGCCAGGCTTTCCACCGAGCGCTGTTCGTCGTCGAGGACCAGCACCGTGGGTAGATTAAGCATGGCACTGTTCCCGCGCCGACCTGATCCACTGATACCACTGTTGCATACCCTCGCCGCTGCTGGCGGAAATCTGCAGGACCTCGATCTGCGGGTTGACCCGGCGGGCAAAGTCGATACAGCGTTCGACATCGAATTGCAGATAGGGCAGCAGGTCGATTTTGTTCAGCAATAGCAAGTTTGCCGCGTGGAACATATCCGGGTACTTGATCGGCTTGTCCTCGCCTTCGGTCACCGACAGGATGGCGACTTTGTGGGCCTCACCCAGATCGAAAGCGGCCGGGCATACCAGGTTGCCGACGTTCTCTATGAACAGCACCGAGCCGGTCTCCGGCGCCAGGGACGCCACGGCGTGGCCCACCATATGCGCATCCAGGTGGCAGCCCTTGCCGGTATTGATCTGAATCGCCGGGGCGCCGGTGGCGCGAATACGCTCGGCATCCCGGCTGGTTTGCTGATCGCCTTCGATAACGGCCAGCGGTATTTCGCCGTTCAGATCTTGCAGCGTGCGGGTAAGCACAGTGGTCTTACCCGAGCCCGGGCTGGAGACCAGATTGAGGGTAAAAATCGCCTGTTCGGCAAAGCGCTGCCGGTTGGCGGCGGCGTACTGATCGTTTTTGCCGAGAATATCCTGCTCGATTTTCACCATGCGCGCCTGGTCCAGGCCGGGGGCATGGGCGCGGGCCGGGCCCAGTCCGTAGTGGTGAAGGTCAGGGTGGTGAAGGCCAGAGTGGTGAAGGTCAGGGTGGTGAGGGTCACTGTGATGATGGTCGTGATGGTGGTGGCCGCCTTGCCGGTGGTCACCGTGATGATGATGCTCTGCGTGCGCGTGGTGATGATCGCCATGTTCATGCGTGTGCCCTTCGAGACGCTGCTCGCCCTGGTTACATCCACAGACTGTACACATTAGGCCACCTCCAGTTCTTTGATTTTCATTTCGTCGCCGCCGGTTACCTGCAGCTGGTAGCTGCCGCAGTTGGGGCAGGGATCGTAGCGCGCCGTTACCGCCAGCGCCTTGGCGCACTGCATGCACCAGGCGCGGCCCGGCACTTCGCAGATATGCAGGCTGGAGCCGGCGGCAATGGTATCGCGACAGACCGCGTCGAAGCAGAATTTCAGCGCTTCGATTTCGACGCCGGACAGGGCGCCGATTTCCAGCCATACGGTTTTTACCCGGGTGTAATTCTGCACTGCCGCCTGCGCTTCGATAACCTGCACTATACCCTCGCAAATCGACATTTCATGCATAATTGCAGGCCCTCTCCGCGCCGTCCCCGGCCAGTATGACACGATAGGCGCTGCAGGGGTTGATCAATTTGATCAGCAGCTCGGCGCCGCGGTAGAACCTGTCGCCGGCGGCGGCCGGTTGCTCGCTCAATAGCCGCGCGACAATACCCTGCGGGTGAAAATGCCAGTCCGTCGGCGACAGCACGACGATTTTTTTCACCACCGCCGCTGCATCGGCTGTCAGCGACAGCGCGTGGGTCAGGCGCCCGCGGGCGGTTTCCACCTGGCAGCAAGCCGGCCGCGGTGCCGGGGAGTCCGCGGTGGTGTTGCGCGGCGCCCGGTAAATGCCGCGCAGCAGTTTATCGGTTTCCAGCAGCAACGCGGCCAGGCGTATGGACAGGCACGGTGCCGGGCGCCGGCGCGCCGCTTCAATCAATGGATGGGAGCCCATTCGCATCAGCGCGCCGCTCTCGAAACTGCTGCCGGCGGACAAGTGCGGCGCTATATAGTGATCGGGCGTTTCCGCCGCCAGCAGCGCCGCCGGCAGCAGCGGCCTGGCCGCCGGCCGCCCCAGCGCCGGCGGCGCCTCGGGGCGAATGGCGCTGACCCAGTCCAGCGGTGCCAGCGCCCGCAGCAGCGCGCCGGCCAGCCCCGGGCCGGCCGCCAGCCCGTCCCAGCAGTGCGCGGCGACGCCGCCCGCGCCAAACAGCAGGCACTGCAGCGCACTGATCAGTGTGTTGTCGGGCTGCGCCTGTATCGCCGGTGTCTCGGCTTGCGCAGCCGATGCCTGCAGCGTGCAGCTGTGCTGGCGCAACTGCTTTATCAACGGCCCGAGCTGGCGGTGGGCCGCTGCCATTTCCGCCTGCCTGAGCGCGAGCCCGAGACTGGGCGGCAGGTCCATCAACAGTTTCCACAGATGTTCGTGTAACATCTCCAGGCGCAGCAGGGTCTCCCGGTTTTGTTCGCAGTGCTGCGCGGCCGGCCGGTCCAGCACCTGCTCCGCGACGCGCACGGCGGCCACCGACTGGGCGCCGCGGCAGATATTGAACAGCAGCGGGATGGCCTGCAGTGCCTCCTCCAGCGGCTTGCCGCGAAACAGCCGCGCCAGCTGCCGGGGGCGGGTGGATCTGATCACCACCGGCCGCTCGCCATCTCCCGGCTGCAGCCTGATATAGAGCTGGCCCGCCGCTGTCATAGTGGATCGCTCCGTTGAGCTGTTGCGGCAGTCGCCCCGGCGCCTGTGGGTGGCAGGCGGGTGAAAAAACAGAGGCGAAAGCCGACTGCGGCGACCTGTAGGGCGTCATTGAGCTGCATGCGCCGCGGCTGTATCTGCCGGAAACAGCTTTCCAGTTTGCTCACTGCCGCTGCCATATCCGCCATCATCTCAGTCCTGCACGCGCATAAACTGGTTTTTTTCGCCGTCGCACTGCGGGCAGCGCCAGTGTGGCGGCAGTCGCGTAAAAGGCGTGCCCGGCGCTATCTGCCAGTAGTCATCGCCGGCGGCCGGGTCGTAGCGGCCCCAGCAGATTTTGCACTCCATCACCGCGCCGTCGTCAAGGCGGTGATCGTCGCCGAGATAAGAGCCTTCAAAACCGCCGCCGGGTGCATTGTTCATCGATAAATCTCCACGATTTCCCGCAGCCGCACGGCGCTGTCGGCAATATCCTCCGCGGCGGCCACGGCCACATCCGGGATCGCCGCCACCTCGATGGTATTCAGTATCAGCGCGTCCTCGGAGTTGTAGTATTTGATCCACCAGACCGAGCGGCAGGCGGTGCTGCCGATGCGGCAGTTGCCGTAACCCCGGGACAGCAGGGTTACCGGCCCGACACCGAGCCTTGCGCCCAGTAGCAGCAGGTCCTGCGGCGACAGTGGCAGCAGGCTCAGATTGATGACATGGGCGCAGTCACCGGCCCGATGCCGCCTGACCTTTTCGTCCAGCTCCACCAGCAGGGCGGGCGAGTTGATAACGCCGGCGGGCAAGTCCTCTGTATTGGTATCGACCTGCTTGCGCGCCGACTGGAAGGCCAGTTGCCGCACTGCGCCGGGAATCGCCGCCACCTCGAGAAAGTCGCCGGTTATATTGCCCTTGCCGTCCAGGTGGTGAACGCGCCACAGTCCCGCCATGACCGACTCCTGGATATCGATGGGCGCCTCGCCGGTGATGGTGGCACTGACCTCGCCGGCGCCCAGTATCTGGTTGATCAGGCCGAGGGCATGGCGATTCAGGCCCTGCAGCGGAATCCGTGTTTCACCCCCGTGCCGGCCGCATTGCTGCAGCGCCGCGCCGGCCTTATCGAGAATCGCCAGCGCCGCGGAAACATCGCCGACCTCGTCCGGCTCCGGCAGCACGGGCGGCTGAAACGTCGACATGCCGGTGGGCATGATCATATAGTCGAGCCGCCCGCCCTCCGGCTCGGGTTGTGAGCCGGGTCCGTAGATATTGACGGCGGGGATCTGATTGGAATGGTCCATTTTATTTATACCAGTAGCTTACCCAACACTAAACTCGAGACAACCAGAATTTGGCACAATGCAGGTTGCCATCTGGGGTTTATGTTTTTGAGACTGTCGGTGGCATGGATGCCGACGTCAAGGTTACAAGGGTGTAGCGGCTAGAGCGAAGCACTGCTTCGCGCCGCGACACGCCCGAAATCTGTGATTTCGGGCCGGGCCCGCTCTGCGGGTACTTGCAGCGTGTCTCAAAAACATAAACCCCAGAT
This sequence comes from Exilibacterium sp., assembly GCA_028280195.1. Classification (GTDB taxonomy): domain Bacteria; phylum Pseudomonadota; class Gammaproteobacteria; order Pseudomonadales; family Cellvibrionaceae; genus Exilibacterium. Next base: position 14,823 of record JANQMH010000128.1, on the reverse strand, counting down.
GGCAACCGGGGTCGAGGGCAGTAAAACCTCATAATTACAGGTTAACACTTGGTATCGCCTGTTCAGACTGTGTCCCCCGCCCCAGCAGCGCCTCGATCTGTTCGAGATAGTCGGCCCAGTCCTTCACCTTGCAGATGCTGCCCAGCTGCACGCCCCTGCGCAGAAACACCAGGCCCGGCCAGGCGTCGAAGGGGTAGCGCTGCTTCAGTGCAGCCGCATTTTCACCGCATACCACCGCCGCGCCGAGCCTGCCCTCGAAGGCGCGTAGCAGTTCCGGCAGAATAACCGCGACATCGTCACCCTCCGGGTAGCGCTCGGGGTCGCCGGGAAAAAACAATACCAGATGTTCATTGTCGGCCAGCAGCTGCGGCAGATTGCCGGTGTCGGCCCGGGGGTATTTCCACACCTCGAGCAGCCGCCTAACCAGTGGTGATATCATCGCCGCGCGCTCCTCCGCCGCTTAGCCTCGCTGCGGCCGCCGCTGCCGGGCGCAGATGCCCGGGCAGCGGCGGCTCGCGGTCTATCAGATCGGCAAACAGATGATCTATCTGCCGGCTGCCGCCCATGATCTGCTGCAGCGCCTCGATAGCGTCGAGTGTGCGCCGCGCCTCCAGCGGCTCCATCACCTCGCGGGCGGCGCCGAGAAACACCAGCAGCCAGGTGCCGGCCGGCTGCGCACCGACCAGTGTGATATCCACCGGTTCGCGCCTGCCGTCGAGTTCGCAAACAGCCGTCTGCGCCTCACAGCAAACCACCCGCATGGGTACGCCGATACACATCAGTCCCGCCCCCGCCGGTCGATATCGACGCTCAGATTCAGCGCTTCCTGCGCCACCGGCTTGGGGTCGAAGTAAAAAGCCGGCGACCGCAGAACGCGCGCATCGCCGCTGCGGCAGGCCTCACTGTCGGCGGGGCGCTGTGTCTCATAGGGGGTGATCGCCAGGCTCGGCGGCGCCAGTGCGCGAGTGTCGTCCGGCACTTGCCGGCGCTCGGCGGCGATACCGAGATCATCGAGAAATGCGAGGGCGATCTCCAGGGCGGGCTCGATACCGGCCTTCACCTGTGCCCGCAGACTGCCGCCGTAGTCTTCCAGTTCCACCGGCTGCACGCCGATCAGCAGTAATTTCTGCGGGTAGTCGCCCAGCAGTTCCGCCATGGCGAGGACTTCCTGGAAACCGGTCTGGTGCAGGCTCATTTTTTTGGCGCCCATAAACTTGGGCACCTCGGCGTCGCGGACAATCTTGAGAGTGCCGGGGGTGAGACCGTAGTCGATGGCATCGAAAACAATCAGCACATCGGCCTGCTGTACGTAGGGCACCAGGTAAATACCCTGGGTGCCGCCGTCCATCAGGCGGACATTAGCGGGAAACCGGTAGCCCTGGTTGAGCGCCTCCACGGCGCGCACGCCAAAGCCCTCGTCGGCCCACAGTAAGTTGCCGATACCGAGGATCAGGACATCTGTCTGCATCATCGCCATAGGGAGCTTCCGTTGGCTGCTGGCTTATCGTTGTTGTCTGCTGTTTGGCTTTTTATCCGCTTTAACGCCGGCCGTGTGAAAACACTGGGTCTGAAAAAGACCGGGCCTGAAAAAAAGTAAGCGAATGCGGATAGTTCCTTTGCAGCCATTCTGGCAAGACTTATCAGTCGATGCAAGCCTAAACGAAAAGTTATTTATCGAAATGAAAAGTTTATTGGAAAATATCTTATCAATTCAGCATCTTGCATCGCCCTATATTCGCCGAAACAGCGGGCCTTTGGGTTGGCACGATCTTCGCGTTTGTCTCTGGGACTTAAGGTCTCTGGGACTTAAGGTCTCTGGGACTTAAGGTCTCTGGGACTAAGGTCTTTGAGACTAAGATCTTTGAGGCTAGGTCTCCGAGGCTAAGGGGCGTAAGGCAAAGGGCGCGAGGCTAAAGCGCAGTTCCGCCCCGCAGTCAATTGACGACCATGGGGAGAAATTGTGATGAGCGAAACCTTTTATGAGGTAATGCGGCGGCAGGGCATAACCCGGCGCAGCTTTATGAAATACTGCAGCCTGACGGCGGCGGCCCTGGGGCTCGGCCCCGCCTTTGCACCGAAGATCGCCCACGCCATGGAGACCAAGCCACGCATTCCGGTCATCTGGCTGCACGGCCTGGAATGTACCTGTTGCTCCGAATCGTTTATCCGCTCGGCCCACCCGCTGGCCAAGGATGTCATCCTCTCCATGGTGTCACTGGACTACGACAGTCTGGTGATGGCGGCCGCCGGTGTTCAGGCCGAGGCCATTATCGAGGAGACCATCGAGAAATACGACGGCAATTTCCTGCTGGCGGTGGAGGGCAATCCGCCGCTGAACCAGGACGGCATGTCCTGTATCATCGGCGGCAAACCCTTTGTCGAGCAGCTCACCCATACCGCCAAACACTGCAAGGCGATCATTTCCTGGGGGTCCTGCGCCTCCTACGGCTGCGTGCAGGCCGCCAAACCCAACCCCACCCGTGCCACGCCGGTGCACAAAGTGGTGCACGGCAAGCCGATTATCAAAGTGCCCGGCTGCCCGCCCATCGCCGAGGTGATGACCGGCGTCCTCACCTATATGGTGACCTTTGACAGGCTGCCGCAACTGGATCGCCAGGGCCGGCCGAAAATGTTCTACAGCCAGCGCATTCACGACAAGTGCTATCGCCGGCCGCATTTCGACGCCGGGCAGTTTGTCGAAAGCTGGGACGACGAGGGCGCGCGCAAAGGCTACTGCCTGTACAAGGTGGGCTGCAAAGGGCCGACCACCTACAATGCCTGTTCCACCATTCGCTGGAACGAGGGCACCTCATTTCCGATCCAGGCGGGCCACGGCTGCATCGGCTGCTCCGAAGACGGCTTCTGGGACAAGGGCTCGTGGTATGCGCGGCTGACCGATATCAAGCAATTTGGTGTTGAACGCAATGCCGACCAGGTAGGCGGCACCGCCGCCGCAGTCGTCGGCGCCGCCACTGCCGCGCATATCGCCGCCAGCGCGGTCAAGCGCGCCATGCAGAAAGGAGATCAGAACTCATGAGCCTTACCAGTACGCCGAATGGCTTTTCCCTCGACAGCGGCGGCCGCCGCGTGGTGGTGGACCCGATCACCCGGATCGAAGGGCATATGCGCTGCGAGGTCAATGTCGACGATAACAATATTATCCGCAACGCGGTATCCACCGGTACCATGTGGCGCGGCCTCGAGGTTATTTTGAAAGGCCGCGACCCGCGCGATGCCTGGGCCTTCGTCGAGCGCATCTGCGGCGTGTGCACCGGCTGCCATGCGCTGGCCTCGGTGCGCGCGGTGGAGGATGCGCTGGATATAAGAATTCCGCCCAATGCCCACCTGATTCGCGAGATGATGGCGAAAACGCTGCAGGTGCACGATCATGTGGTGCATTTTTATCACCTGCACGCGCTCGACTGGGTCAATCCCATCAATACCCTCAAGGCCGACCCCAAGGCCACCTCGCTGTTGCAGCAGTCGGTTTCACCTCACCACCCGCTGTCGAGCCCGGGTTACTTCCGCGATATTCAGACCCGTATCCGCAAATTTGTCGAGTCGGGCCAGCTGGGGCCGTTTAAAAACGGCTACTGGGACAATCCCGCCTACAAGCTGTCGCCGGAGGCGGATCTGATGGCGCTCGCCCACTATCTCGAGGCCCTGGACTTGCAAAAAGACTTCGTCAAAGTGCATACGGTTTTCGGCGGCAAGAACCCGCACCCCAACTACCTGGTCGGCGGCGTACCCTGCGCCATCAATATGGATGATGCCCTGGCCGCCGGCGCGCCGCTGAATATGGAGCGGCTCAACTTTGTGATGTCGCGCATCCAGGAGATGGTGGACTTCTGCAATAACGTTTATGTCCCCGATGTCATCGCCATTGCCAGCTTCTACAAGGACTGGCTTTACGGCGGCGGTCTCGGCGCTAAAAATGTCATGGACTACGGCGCCTATCCGAAAGTGAACTACGACAAGTCCACCGATCAGCTGCCGGGCGGTGTCATACTCAACGGCAACTGGGACGAGATCATGCCGGTGGACCCGCGCGACGCCGAACAGGTGCAGGAGTTCGTCGCCCACTCCTGGTACAGCTATCCCGACGACAACGCCGGCCTGCATCCGTGGGACGGCGTGACCGAACCGAATTACACCCTGGGGCCAAAGGCAAAAGGCACCGCCACCGATATCAGGCAGGTGGACGAGGAAGCGAAATACTCCTGGATCAAAGCGCCGCGCTGGCGCGGGCACGCCGTCGAGGTGGGCCCGCTGTCGCGCTATACGCTCGCCTATGCGCAGGGCGTGGAATATGTTCAGCAGCAGGTGCAGCGCAGCGTCGCCGCCTTCAATCAGCTGGCCGCCACCGAGGTGGGCGCAAAAACGGTATTGCAGTCGACTATCGGCAGAACCCTGGCCAGGGCGCTGGAAGCGCAGTACTGCGCCGATATGATGGTCGACGACTGGAACGAACTGATGGGCAATATCAAGGCCGGTGACCTGCATACGGCGAATATGGAAAAGTGGGACCCGTCGAGCTGGCCCGCGCAGGCCAAGGGGGTGGGCACGGTGGCCGCACCGCGCGGCGCACTGGGGCACTGGATCAAAATCAGCGATGGCCGCATCGAAAACTACCAGTGTGTGGTGCCCACCACCTGGAACGGTTCGCCGCGCGACCCCGCCGGCAATATCGGCGCCTTCGAGGCCAGTCTGCTGAATACGCCGATGGAGCGCCCCGAGGAGCCGGTGGAGATTCTGCGCAGCCTGCACAGCTTTGATCCCTGCCTCGCCTGTGCCACCCATGTCATGGGCGAGGACGGCGAGGAGTTGTGCGAGGTGCAAGTTCGCTGACAGTCGATACGGCCGCCGCGGGCCGGGTGCCCGCCGGCCGGTGCAGAGGAGAGTTGCAGATGACCGGCAAAGCCGTATTGAAATCCGAACCCGCCGTCTATGTCTACGAGGCGCCGGTGCGCCTCTGGCACTGGGTCAACGCCCTGTCGATTACCGTGCTGTGTATTAGCGGATATTTTATCGGCAAACCGCTGCCGAGCGTGCCGGGTGAGGCGAGCGAGAATTTCTTATTGGGCTATATTCGCTTTGCTCATTTTGCCGCCGGGTATATATTTGCCATCGGCTTCTTATTTCGCATCTACTGGGCACTGGTCGGCAATGACCACGCCCGGCAGATATTTGTTCTGCCGCTGTTCAATCGCAGCTGGTGGGGGGGAGTCTGGCATGAAATAAAATGGTATTCCTTCGTCGCCAGAGAGCCGCGCAAATATACCGGCCACAATCCACTGGCGGTATTGACCATGCACCTGATGCTGGTATGGGGTACGGTGTTTATGATTGTTACCGGCTTTGCACTTTACGGCGAGGGCACCGGGATGGGCAGCTGGCAGTACGACTGGTTTAGCAGCTGGGTAATACCCCTGTTCGGCCAGAGTCAGGACGTGCATACCTGGCATCGCCTGGTGATGTGGTACATTATCTGTTTCATTATCGTGCATGTGTATGTGGCGATTCGCGAGGACATTATGTCACGCCAGTCGCTGGTCAGCTCAATGATCAGCGGCTGGCGCACGTTTAAGGATAATCGCGAGGTTGATGATGGGCATTGATGGTGAGTGGCGCTGTTAAATCAGTCGACCTGCACATGTCATTATTATATAGGGAGTAAAAAATTGAACACTATCATTCCCAAAGGTGGCAGCAAACTAATTGCCACAACCTTGACCCCACAACAGCCCAACAACGGCCTGGCTGTTGAGTGGAATTTGGTTCACCAGAGTGAGTCCAAGGGAATTGCGACTTTCTTTGACAAGCTGGAAATTGAGTTTCCGCATGATTCATCGTCTATAGAAAGGAAGTTCGAGCGCTGTATCCTGATCGTTACCATAGATTCGCTGGCGCAAACAGAAGCCTCTTCATGGTGTTTCGCACTCAATGGGGTGCAGTACAGCCGGGGTTACGAGGATAGTTGCCATGAGATCAGCACAACTCTGTTGGAAAACGGTAAAACGCTGGCGCTGACAATTACTGACATTGAAAAGCAACAGGAGGAATTTAAATTCGGCTTTGTGGCCATGCACACGGATATGGCTTCGGGTGAAAACCGGTTTTTCGTATCTAAAGATCCAATAATCGTCTCCAAACGCCGGCCCAGCTAATGAATTGAAGAGCACCGTTGAGATCCGAGGATTTTCGTAGTTGCAGTTTTACTCGCGCGGCACAGGTCGTCAAACCAGGACAGCTCAAACCAGACAGCGCTAAGGCCCTGGTCCAGGCTTTTTTCTGTATAGACCAATGCCGTAGACCACTGCCTGGCCAATGTGTTTATTAGCGCGGCGTTAAACAAAACCAGGGGATTGTCTTCACCGGATTTAAGGCTTTCGTGAACCATGCGAATTGCCGCACTGGTATTGCCGAGATGGATATTGGCCTGGGCCGCAACTACCAGGAGTTCCATATCTTTACCGGTGCCCGCCAATGCCAGGGCTTCCCTGTAATACCTCTGCGCGGTTTCTTCTTGCCCGTTTAGTTTATAGCTATCAGCTAAATTCAGTAACATATGCGCATGCCTGGGGCTGCGTTTTACCGCTTCGGTAAAAGCCGACTGGGCCTGCGCATAGTCTTGTTGCAGTGCATAGGCCAAACCCAGGTTGTTGAAGTGCCTGGCTTCCTGGCTGACTTCGAGTATTTTTTTGTATTGGGTAATTGCGCTTTCAGTTTTTCCTAATGTCAACTGTATCGAAGCCAATAAAACCCTTGCATTAAAATCATCGGGCGATAAAGATAATAGCTGTTCCAGGGAGGCGATGGCTGCCTTCGATTCTCCGCTATACCACTGATTGAATGCCGCATCGAAAAACAGCGCAACACTGGGCCGAAGGGCCAGGGCTTTTTGGTAAAGCTCATCGGCTTTGGTGTAATGGCCTTGATAGTGCTGGTTCAGGGCTGACTGCTTTAAATACACCACTTCGTCGGCATTGAAAGCCGGAATCTGGTCCAGCAGCTTTCGGGCATCATCAAACCTTTGCTCCCTTAGCGCCATCTCCAGCCGGTTTCGGACGATGGAGTAGTTCAGGCCCAGAGAATTCTCAGCCTGCTGAAGTTGCCGTTCGAGTGCCGCCAGATAACTGCTGTCTAAAGTATCATCAAAACGCACAAGAGAAATGTAGCTCAACAACTCATAATAAGGCGGATAGCTTTTAAAGCGCTCACTTGCTGCGATAAGCGCTTGCCAGTTTTCATGGGTCTCTTGCCCGGCCTTGAAAATATCGTATCGAATCCCCATAAACCAGCGATAGTCTTTCTCACTCATATCCAGGACGGGCTCATTGGCCGCGAATTCCACTTCCGGAAACAACTTGCTCAAGCGCATGCGTAAGTCTGTTACCAGATTCCGGTATTGATCGTCCATCAACACCAGCCAGCGCTCCTGTTGCTTAATAACCCCGCGTCCCGGCTCTGACACGCCATCTTTTTGGTCAGGTACGATCTTTCTGATATTTACCGCACAGCGCTGCTGTTCGCAATCCAGCAGAGCTTCAATGAGCACATCTGCAGCAAAGGCTTTTGCGATATCGTGATAATCCATTTTTACACTGCCGATATCGCGGGAGCTAACCAAATGCAAACTGTCGGACTGCAGAACTTTCTGCTGAATTTCTACATCGAAAATGTCCAGCAACAACCGTTGTTGCTGTTTTGGCATGGTACTGTCGCTATTGATGGCTGTCGGCAGGACGGCCACATAGGGCAGTTCAACGCCTTTCTGCCAGAGCCAGTATCCGCTTAGACACAGTACAAGAAAAATCGGCAGGCCGATCCAGCCGATGCTTCGTGCTTTGCGCGCACTGGCAGAGGAACTTGTCATTGCCGCTGATTCGGGTTTCTGCAGATATCCAGCGCCTTTGCCATACGAACGCTCTACAGCGTAACGGGATATATCGATATCCAGTGTTTCACTGTAGCTGATATCGTTATTGCCGGGCGCGATTTCACTAATACTTTGCTGCAGTTTTTGCACCACCAAGTCGGTGCTATGCGGCCGCTGGTGCGGGTTTTTCTCCAGCAGATGATTCAATAACTCAACAACGGCATCTCCCAAACCCGGATTGAGTTCCCTGGCAGGCAGGGGTAAGCCGTGTAAAATATTCTGTACCAAGACATTGGGGTTCTCCGTAGACCCAAACGGATGGCGGCCACACAATAATTCAAATGCGAGGATGCCAAATGAGAATAGATCACTGCGCGCGTCCAGTGGCCGCCCGAGTGCCTGTTCAGGCGACAGTGCATTATAACTGCCGACTAAACCGCCCGTTTGCGTATATTCGGTTTGCTTACCCCACATGCACTTGGCGATACCGAAATCGGTGATTTTGGCAGTGTTTTGTCTGTTAATAAGTATATTGTCGGCTTTCAGATCCCGGTGAATTAGGCCTATATCATGGGCAGCTCCCAGGCCTTCGGCGATTTGCAGCAAGCAGAGCAGGCGCTGTCTGAGGCCGACGATATGTTCTCGAATATGCTTGTTCAGGGTAGGCCCATCAATATACTCAATGACTAGAGCGAAACGGTTTTCGCCCTCGAAAATGCCCTCAACAACATCATAGACCTGAACGATATTGGGATGGTTTAGCCGCGCCATGATAACCGCTTCACGGCGCAGGCGCTTCAATTGAGCACTGCGCTCTGCGCTTTCGGTGTCAGGCTTCAGGCATTTGACAGCGACCTTGCGCTGCAGTCGGGTATCCTCGGCCAGATAAACTATGCCGCCGCCTCCCTCTCCCAGGACGTTTAGTAACCGGTAGTGTTGTATTTTACTGGCGACCTGTCTATTGAACACGGCGGATGGCGGTTAAGCAGAAAGAGTTTCGTGATGTTTACCTTTGATGATTTTCGCCTGCGGGCAGTTAAAGCGTACTGCTCCCCGGCGGCGTTGGATAAGAGCGCTTAGTCCGGGTAAATCTGGAAATGCTTCGGCCATTTGCTTCCGGGCCCGGAATATTTGTATATTGATATGGGAAACGTCAATACCTAACTCGCGCGCCAGCTGGTTATTGTCAATCCAGCCCTGGTTTTCGCTGTCCACGCCGGTATTGGCGTGCTGTATTTTCAGGCGCGTCAGGTGCAGTAGTAGATAGTGGTGACTACGTTCTCCAAAATCGGCCTTATTGCCCCGATATTGCAAATTCAAACGGGTGTGTTCTTCATCCAGGCTGATTTCAAAATTGAACACACATTGGTTGATATCAGTCGATTGCCGGGTCAGGTCGGCTGTTCTCGGCTCAGTGCTGATAAGGTGCAACTGCCATTTGTAGCATCCGAGTGTTATCACTTCGCCGGGAGCAAGGAGAACTTCGCAGTTAGTTTCATCGATGTCAGTGCAGGGATAGAGTGTTTCAAGCACCCACCGTTCGCGGGAATTACAGAAAAACAGCGCAGCCATGGGATTGTCGCTGTTGGGCAGCAGGTGGTAAGCGCACAAAGTTTCAGTGCTGGATTTCTCATTCAATCCGATTAACAAATCGCTTGGAGGGGTAAGGTCTTCAACGATCCAGCTATTCTGCCCGGCGCCCGCGAAATGGATGATATCGTCTGGCTTTAACGCTCTGTTTTGCACAGGATTTAGTTTCTGATTGCCCACCCATGTGCCATTTCGGCTCAAATCACGGATTTGCCATTCCCGGCCGCTCCATTCGATCACCGCATGGACTTTGGAAATCTCAGGCCGTTTGATCAAGGTGTCAACAGCTTCGCTACGGCGGCCAAATGTGTGATGAGTAAGGAGATATTGTTTTTCCTGAGTTTCACCGCTGCGCAGATAAGCCACTCTGTGTCTCCCGCAATTGAGCTTCAGCTGCTTACATGCCCGATCATTTTCTAGGGTATATGATACCGGACGCCTGCAGCTTTTAAGCCCGCAATCATTTATCTATTCTACCAAGTTCCGATTATTCGATATAAAACGGCGTTGTCTAAAAAAAACGCTATAGGCCAAAGTTCTATGGGTAGATAGCGCTGCAGTATAACTTTTTAATCGACATAGAAGCTCAAAGTTAGAACAAAAATACATATGGCGACTCGGCAGTTTACGCCGTGACAGGAGCACAAATATAGCAAAGTTAGCGTAGCCTATTTCTACTATATATGAGCCATATATTCCGGCATTGACGGTGGATGGCCTGTCTGAAGGGGCAGAGCAGGGGGGCCGGATTGCTTGTAACCCGAGCGGCCGCACATCGATTGTCTTCAGATGTTCAGCCACTCATTGGGATTCCGGGAAGTAATGGTGATGTCGGCTTACCTGACAGCGATCATCAGGGCTATACAGCAGATACCGGTTATGGCCGGCAGATAAACGGCGTCGACCAATCGACCGGTGACAGCGGTATAGATGAGTTGCTCATATTATGGAGAGCGGAATCACCGTAGTGCTTTGCCGGTCTATTGTCAGCCTGACATAGTGCCTGCAGGCTATTGCTATGGAAGAAAGCTAATACGTTGTTGCACACCTCGTGCTCGATCAATGCATTCGACGATGAGGCTCCTACCTGAATCTTCCACTACAGCCACAGTTCCGAGGTGAAAAGAAAAGTCGCCTGGCGTTTGCTGATGATGAAGGCATCTCAAAAAGATAATCTCGTTGAATTCAGTGTTAAGAACACGTGAATGACCGGGATTCAAACTCACCGACTGACGGCGGCTGTTTCTAAGCGTTATCCGATTTGTGAGCGTATTGGTTAGAGCAACGTTATAAAAATGCACGGCCATCGTATGAATCTCCAATTTGATTTAGTCGTGGCGAAAAACTACGGAAATATGAAGTTAATATTCTGTTGTTGACCCATCGCTTCAATGCAGTGGAGAACGAGACGCTGGGCGTTAAAGTTTTCTATAACGATAGTGGTTCCAGCGTGTAACTCGTGATTAGCCGCTGGGTTCTGTCGAAATACAACCCTATCGCAGGCAATCCGATCGAACTTGCCGGTGATAGGCTGGGCGTCACCAGGGCCTAAGGTCACCAGTGGGCGTAGATCCATCATAAGAGTTACTGGGTTGGTGTAGATGTTTTTAACGATAACTTCATTACAATAAACAGTCATAAGACGGTTCTCCGTTTTGATGTAGCAATGATCAAATACCTGTTTCAGCTAAGCAGCTTTCGAATGTCGAAACAGGTGATTGTCTTGAATGAGACCCTGAAACTTCGACATCGCCCATTTAGAGTAAAAGAGGGTTCGACGAAAACCAATTACACGCCATTACAGGCATAAGAATCTGACCGGAGGTTTTTTTCCAACTGTCGCAGGGGAAAGTAAGCCTTATTTTTCTGTAATTCAGTGTAATGGATCGATTAGTGAAAACCACAGAAGATAGCTCCTGTCTTTTAGACACTGGTTAAGTATTCAGCCATTCAATCAATATTTTATGGTTTAACGAAGATAGGAGTCAGCCATGAGTTCATCACAAGATGCAATGAATACACTATCCGCCCAATGGTACAACGCGATAACCACAGGTTTGGGACTGTCAAAAAAAGAGTTTCAGCTGGTACAGGGCGCAGATCCGATTGGAACGTCATCTGAGAACCTTTGGGATATTTTTGACAGCATACCCCCGGACTCAGCGACCACCTTTTACGACCCTGCTCAAGTCAGTAGTTTCCACCAAACCTATGCGGGGATTATCAGTGCGTTAATTCCACAGGGTGCCGATCAATTTGCCAAAGATATGGGAGACTATGCGACAAGTTGGGACAACTACAAAAAAAGCCTCAACCCCTTGCCCTCAGGATCTCTGGCCTGGAGCAAGACATTCAGCAATTGGGCTAATGCCAATCTGCCTCAGTCCATTGTGCCGACCGTTATCGGCGACTACGATACCATGCTTGATGATCCGATTACCGTTGCTGCCAATCAGCTACGCGATGTTAGATTTGCTGCCGAAAACCCAAAAAAATATGCATACACTACTACCTATGAGCAGCTACAGCTGGCACTGGACAGCGCAGCGGCAAAAAATGTGTCGCTTAACTCGAGTACGACATCGGGAGATATATCCAAATCGTGGGCACACACGGAGCACTCGGGGGTTTGGGACCTTTTCGGTTCCATTAAAGGAAAAGCCAACACCGACATTCTCACGGAAAAGATACTCACCGCCGGTTTAACCATAGTTGCCAACTTTTCGAAAGTTGTTACGCTTGCGGCAGGTCCCTTAAAATCGCCAAGCTCAGATTCTTATCTGCAGAATTTTACTCCCTGGTTTAACTCTGCCGCGTTGAGTGAAGGGTACCATACGAGAAATAATACGGTATGGAAATCAAGTGATTCGATTACCTGGGAGTCCAGTTTCGGCGGCAATGGCAGTCTTCAACGTTTCACATCCGCTCTAGTGATTGTCGACGGCATTGACATTGTCATGACATCGAATGCCGGCTTATCCTCCCAGGAGCAATCGAGCTTTGAAGCCTCGATGGAAGCCGGCATATTCCCATTCTATGAAGGAGACACATCGGGCGGCTGGGTCAATCATCACCATTTTGATGATCACGGCAATATGACGGTGACGAGTTCATCTCCAACCGGAAATCCGCAGATTCTGGGTGTATTGGTTACCAGTATGCAAAGTGTTATGGATTGACCGCCAAGGCTTCAGTGGCAGCAAGGCTATATTATTCGGCCTTGCTGGCATTCTTGGCTGGTGGGAGAGCTGCTGCTCAGTCGTTAAATATCGAGCCCCGTGCCTGTGATTTTCTTTGTCTTGACAGATCCTTTGTCTGGTAGGGCTTTGATTTCTGTATAAAACATTTACAAGTTAAACAGAATCAACCAAGCGACCTACAGCCAATACACGATAGTCTCACCTTTACGAAACTATGCTTTTGGTAAAGAGTTTTCCGAGGTCAAATGACGAGTGGCATCTCCCTGAAAGTTCGACAAATCAAAATTAGATAAGTCCCACTGAATATCCCTTGTACATTGCAAAAACGCATTCAGATACTTTTGCCAGTTTATTGTTGTTCGCATTCCTTCATAGGGCGCTTCACTATGACCACCCAAAGTGCTATGTATCCATATCAGGATATGATTTTATGAAATTCTTAGCTACCTCTTGGATTTCTGAAAGCCATCTGCCTAGCATTGAACGACCATCAGATTCAGGTCGGAATCCATGCTATGCTAATGTCGTCAGCTCATGCTTTAGAAACTGTGCGACAGCTATCTGCGAAATTATCTCCTCCTTTTTGTAGCACTAAATTTCGACTACAAGGAAAATTTTTTAGGTTTCTAGAAGCAATTTTCTCAATCGATGAATTTCTTTCAGTAATTTCGGTATATCCTGTCTCGCATGAGCAATAAAGTCCTGATCAGCCGTCGTAGCACCAGTTAGCTCTATATCTTCACCTCTACTATCACCTTCTCCCGTCACAATAAAGTCAGAGCCGCTGGTATGGTCACGGCCTTCGATCGAAGACACCCATGGGCCTGCCGTCGCAGCATCACAGCGTACTTGAATTTCAGTTAACTCTTGATCCGTCATACCGGTAGATTCTTCTCGCATTATTAGTCTCACTTATTGGGATTTCTAACTGTAGGTGTCATTAACTATTCAACCGTTTTTGCAGTCATACCGTACATGGTAGCGTGATTAGGATTATTTCGGGTAGGGGAAGCGACCATATTACCACCTGCCCAGCGAACATCACCAACGGTGGTCACATCTACTTTATGATGAATAGTTCCACTCTCAAGGGTCTCTGTTGCTGTCTTGCCCGGAAAACCACCGGCTTCTAAGTCTCTTCGCGCACTACCGGCGCTGTTTCTTGCGGCGGTTCCATTGCCGTCAACAATAAAATTGGCTTTGCTTTCTCCCTTTGCTGCGTCAAACTATAGATTAGGCCATGGCTCTCCTATTATTTCTTCAATAGATTTACATCTATTCATTTCACTCTGGCTAAAATGTTCAACATATTCAACTGAATGATCTTTCATTCTTAATCGAGTGCGAATCAAGTCTTCTGCATATGCAAGATTTACACGAACCTCCACAATTTCATCCGCTGATGGTTCATACTCCGCCTGTTCAATTAAGTCTGCTGCTTGTAATAACCACCAACATATAAATGACAGTTCATCTTCTCTGAATCCAACCCTTCTAAAAAGCGGCTTTGCGACAGAAAAGCTGCGAGCAGCAGGCTTACTTGGCATTGTTTTAGGGAGATCATACCCAGAGATTGCGGAGAGTCGAAAAGCTATATCACGACAATTTGGTTGGCCTCCCAGATAGTCAACCAGATCTACCCATTTTCCACCTAAGGCCCTGTCAAATGAGAGTTGTAACATTCTGATAAATAGAAATAAACCAATTAAAAATGTTTCATCAAACTTCATCGCTTACTCCTACTGACGCCTAATTTTGGGATTTGCGCTCTTAATATCAAGTGGCTTATCAGTTGGAATTACTCCCGTGTTTCTCGGACCAACTTTTGTAGGCTGTATCGAACTACGCGGAACATCGAACTCAACAAACCTACCCCTACCAAAAGCCCCTGTTTCAGCAGATGCAGATTTTGATGGTCCAAAAGGAGCTGTTTCTACATGAACACCCACAGGATCACCTCTCCCTGGATTTATTGCGCCATCCTTTTCAATGCCTCTTGCTCCTTCGGGAGATGTATGGTGGCGAACACGAACCAAGTCATCTCCTCCTTTAGTAGCATCTGCAAGTTTCTTAATATCCTGTGTCCCAACAGGCGACACAAGATCAAACGCCGCCAGCCCCTTGTCCACCGCACTGGCCGATGGATCGACCAGG
>JANQMH010000103.1 GCA_028280195.1 Exilibacterium sp. | reverse complement strand
GCATAACAAGTATCATACGGATGGATAGTATGTCAAGGCGGGGACGGCTGATGATGGTTGGAGAACTACCTGATGGTATCGGCCGCGCTGCTGGCGGGGGCGCTTCGACGGTATCTCGCCGCCCGCCGGCCAATGGCGCGGACGAGCCTGCGATGCAGTCGCGCGTCTACCGGATAGAAGGCGATGCAGCCGGCGCCGGCGAGCGTGCAAACAAGCGGGGCGAGGAAGGTCAGTACCCGGATTCCCTCGAGCGTTGCCGGCGCTTGCGCCGCATTGGCCTCATAGCCGATTGCGCCCAGGGCGATGCCGAGGGCGCCGACAGCGAGCCCGGTCGCCGATTTCAGTGCCAGCTGTACCAAACCGAAAGGCAGCGCCTCGTCGCGAACGCCGCTGCGCCACTCCCCGAACTCGACGGTGTCGGGCACCATCGCCCATAACATAACGGGAACGGCCCCACCGAAAAGTCCCGCAGCCACCTGCAGCGCCACCAGCAGTGCCACCGATTGCGGTGCGATAATGAACTGCAGAAGCTGCAGGCAGGCGGCGCCTGCGGCGGCCGTCAGCCACACAAAGCGCTTGGAGCGGACAGCGGACAACCAGGTCCAGAACGGAATGGATAAGGTCGTGACCAGCAGCAGAGCCGACAGCACAGCGCTGACTGCATCGGGCTCGCCGATATAGTAGGTCACGTAATAGACCAGGGATTTCGTTCCCACCGAGCCGGCGGCAGAGGTTGCGAATATCGCTGCCGACAGTATCCAGAAGGCGCTGTTGCGGCTGAGAAACCGCCAGCTGTCGGTAAACGACGGGGATCTGTGCTCGCTCGATGTCAGCGCGGGTTCCCTGATGGCAAAAAAAACGATCAGCAGGGCGCCGGTCGCCAGGACAGCGTAGCACAGCGCTACACGCACAAATCCCGTTTTCAGATCGCCGTCGCCAAACCAGGCCGCGAGTCGAAAAGTCAGGGCTGCGGTCAGCAGACCGGCGGCGATCCCGGCAACCATGCGCGCAGCGGCGAGTTTTGATCGCACCCGGCCGTCTCTGGTGGTGGCGGCGCTCAGGGCCGAATAGGGTACGTTGACCACCGTGTAGAGCGTTCGAAATACAATATGAGCGATCGCACTCGAGAGTATCACAGCCGATGGAAACCACAGCGGTGCGGCGAACATCATCACGAAGCTCAAGGCCATCAGCGGTGCGCCGACGAGGATATAAGGGCGGTAGCGCCCCATGTTGGTCCGTGTGCGGGTGGCGATCCAGCCCATCACCGGATCGGTGACACCGTCCCAAATCACCGGGACCATGAAGATCAGCCCGGCGATCTCCGGGCGGATGCCCAGCACATCGGTATAGTAAAAAAGCAGGTAGAGATTCAGGCCGGTAAAAAACAGGTTGAAGCCAAAGTCGCCAATGCCGTATCCGGCGATACGCAGCACGCCGAACGGCCGGCTGCCTGCACTCGAATCTCTCTGCGCCACGGTCGACCCCTTTTTGGTTTTTTGTACACCATATCGGGTCGGAGATCAGTTGTCTATCCAATTGGATAGATGGCCTCGGTTACGGCGGCGGGTGGCGGCGGCGATCAGTCCCTGCAGAATATCTTGATCACCGCATTGGCATGGGCGTCGATGGCTTCAGGTGAGAGGGGATCATAGCCCATCGAAATACGGGCTTCGGCCGCAAGCGCAAAGAGATTCTGGCAGGCGCCCGTGAGGATGTAGATGATCGAGGCGGCGGGCGCATCAGCGGGGAAGTGCCCGCCCGCTTTAAGCGCTTCAACGGTCTGCACAGCGTGGCGGTGATCCCTTTGCAGATTGTCGCGGATGGCCTTTTCCAGCCGCGGTGTCGGCGACACGGATTCCTGGAACAGAATGCGGGCGTGCTCCGGGTGCATGGCACAATAGCGAACGTACCTTCGCAGCCACTCGCGGAAAACATCCATATCGCCGGCCCTGAGACGGGCCTGTTTCTCCGGTTCCAGATAGGTCTCCTCCGCCAGCCGTTTGAACAAAAACTCCACGGCGGCGAACCACAGCTGCTCCTTGGTCTGGTAGTGATAGCGGATCATGCCGTGGCTCAGGCCGATGCGGTTGGCGATATCGCGGACTGTGGCGCCGTCAAAACCGCGCGCGGCGAACTCTTCGAGTGCGGCCTGCAGAATATCCGCCTTTGAGCGCTCGGGGTCCTTGGCTTTTCGGGGTCTGGCAACAGTATTCATGGTCCATTCGGGGACAGCTCAGGGGCGCTTAGTCTATGTTAAACGGTGCCGGATTGCCATAAACAATACATTTGGATAGAATGCTGGCGGACCGTGCCGCTGGGGCACGCAGACGAAACTCGCTGCTACGGAGAAAACAAGACTATGAGTGATTTCACCCCGCGTAAGGGCATGACGGCTGCCGAAATCGATGTATTGATCGCCGATATTCTCGCCGCGGCGACGCTTGAAGAGAAAGTCGGCATGATGTCCGGCAGGGGATTTCTGCAGGCCATGCAGGAAGACGGCGGCCGCTGGGGCGCCCGCCCCTATCGCGCCGGTGGCGGCATTGAGCGCCTGGGCGTGCCGGCGCTTTACTTTACCGACGGTCCGCGGGGGGTTGCGCGGGGCAATTCCACCTGCTTTCCCTGCACCATGGCGCGCGGGGCGGCCTGGGATCGGGATCTGGAAAGGCGCATTGGCGAAGTGATGGGGATCGAGGCCAGGGCTCAGGGCTGCACCCTGTCGGGTGCTGTCTGTGTCAACCTGCTGCGCCATCCGGGTTGGGGGCGGGCGCAGGAGACTTACGGCGAAGATCCCTATCACCTCGGTGAGCTGGGCGCCGCGCTGGCGCAGGGCATTCAGACCCACAATGTGGTGGCCACGGTCAAGCACTATGCCCTGAATTCCATCGAGAACGCGCGCTTCAAGGTGGATGTGCGGGTCGACGGGCGCACGCTGCGGGAAGTGTATCTGCCGCATTTCAAGCGCATCCTGGATGCCGGCTGCGCATCGGTGATGACCGCTTACAACAAGGTAAACGGCGAGTACTGCGGCCAGCACCGGGCCCTGCTTACCGATATTCTCCGGCACGAATGGGGCTTTGACGGTTTCACCCACTCCGACTGGATGCTGGGCGTCTACCAGCCCTATGGTGCGGCTGCCGGCCTGGATGTGGAAAACCCGGAGCCGGTCCACTACGGGCAGAAGCTGATTGAGGCGGTAAACAACGGTCAGATCGAACCCGCCGTGGTGGACATTGCCTGCCGTCGCATCTTACAGACGATCTATCGCTTCGCCTGTTCGGAAGATCCGCTGGCGGGTTACGGCCCGGATCTGGTTGCGCACCCGGCCCATATTGCCATTGCCCGGGAAGCGGCGGAAAAGTCTGCGGTGTTGTTAAAAAACACCGGTATTCTGCCGCTGGAAAAAAGCGCCAGGATCGGTGTTTTCGGCAGCCTGGCGGCACTGGAAAATACCGGCGACTTTGGTTCGAGCAATGTTGTGCCACCCCATATCACCACCGCCCTGAAGGGGCTCGCCGATTACCTCGAAGTGGCGGACCTGGCGCTGGCAGGGGATGAAGCGGACCCCGCCGGCGCGGCGGCGTCCGCTGCCGCACTGGATGCCGCAATTGTGGTGGTCGGCACTACCGCGGAACATGAGGGTGAGTATATTCCCGGTGATATGGGGGGCCTCGATGCGCTGCCGGAAGGCATGGGTGAGGCGATGGAGGCGCTCGCTGAGGCCGGCGACAGCAAAAACGCCGGGGCGGCATTTGGCGGCGGCGATCGCGGTGGCGACCGGGAAAAACTCAGGCTGCCCGGCGAGCAGGTCGCGCTTATCAACGCCGTTGCCGCGGCTAACCCAAATACCATCGTAGTTATTGTCTCGGGTTCCGCCATTCTCTCCGCGGATTGGGCCGCGCAGGCCGGGGCGATACTGCAGACCTTCTATTCGGGCATGGAAGGCGGTACCGCCCTTGCGCGCCTGCTCTACGGTGATATCAGCCCATCCGGCAAACTGCCTTTTAGCGTCGCGCAGGACGAAAGCGATTACCCGTTTTTCGATCGCAACGCGGACACCATCGAATATGGCCCCTGGCATGGCTATACATTGATGGAGAGGGAGCAGACCGGGGTGCAATTCTGCTTTGGACACGGTTTGAGTTATACGCAGTTTACCTATCGGGGTCTGAAGGCACGTCGCGCGCCAGGTGGTATTGAGGCTTATATTTCGATTAACAACCAAGGCGATCGTGCGGCAGACGAGATAGCACAGCTGTATATGGGGTTCCCCGGTACGGCGGTGGAACGGCCACGTAAACTGTTGCGCGGCTTTCAACGGGTGAGCGTCGCACCCGGCGGGACTGAGACCATTCGATTTTTTGTGCCCGATCAGGATTTGACTTACTGGGATGAAGCGAGTCGGGGCTGGCGTCTCGAGCCGGGCGAATACGTGGTCTATGCCGGCGGCAGCAGCGAGGATGCGGATACGCGCGCGGTGCGTATACAGCTCTAGACCCGGACACCATTATTGTTACTTCAGGCTTGGCAATGCCCCGGACCATAGTGATGCAGGCCGGTGCATTGCCAGCGCCAGTGACAACCTGCCAATCGAGACACATATGCCAGTATAGACAGGTCTTGGCGGCATCGCTGAAAAAGCGATAGCCCCGCCGGGATGATGTTTAAAGCCGGCTTGCCCATGCAGTGTTCAACGCCGAGACTGATGCATTCGGCATGCTTCAAACTGCCGAACTTATAGTCATCGAAAATTATTAAATATTTATTTCATTTCACTCGACATATTTACTTTTATCGCTGAAATCACTGCGCTTTTGAGGACGCTTTTATCGATTTTTGGAACTTGCGTAAAACTTTGTAAAAGCGAAAAAGTGAGTTGACGGTAAAAATTTGATCGACTAATTTAGCGCCCACAGCTGTTTAAAAAACGGCTGGATTTTCATATTTTTCAATACAAAAAATTGGGTGATTTATGGGTCTTTTAAAATTTATTTTGCCAACAGCGTTTCTATCCATCGTATTTTCTGCGCAGGCATTTGCCGGCGCTGTGATCTCCATTCCGGTTCATATAAAGCAGCCGTACTTCTTTGAAGGTTCTATCGGCGATGCAAGAAGTAATAGCGATCCAAGAATGGGCATAGGATGTTTAGACTATGGTGACAGTGCCACCTGCGGGGCTACCACTACACCCGACGGATCACTTAACTGTGTTACCAGCGATCCCAATCATCTGGCAGTAATCAGGAGCATGGATGATTCCTCCTACCTCAGAGTTCAGGTGGCGGATGGGATTTGTATCAATATTACAGTTCAGACAAGTTCCGCACTCTCGCCTAAAGGTCAGTAGCTGCGGTTCGATACAGTGAGGCCGCTGCTTGCGACGTTTCGGCTTACGATAAAAGCAGTTTGTGGTTGAGGCAGTAAGACGCAAGCTGCGGCCTGTTACGGTTTATCAGTGTAGCGGGGTAAGTTTCTCCAGGGCCAAACTCGATACTGTGTACAAATTGACTGCGTATAAATTACGACGTACAAATGTCTTTAAGTAGGGCTTTTACCATGAGCATCAACAAGATAGCGGCAGTCTTTGTTGTGGCGTTGAGTTCTGTAGTTGTTTACCAGGCTTACTTTCTGAACGACAAAGTACAGTCACTGGAAAAACTCCTGGCCGGCATTCCTGTGAATTCTAAATGTGGCGCAGAAGATATCAGTTTATCGCCAAACCGCCTGCCGTCAAACACTGCCGACCTCGAATCGCTGATATATGGCGCAGTAGCGCTTGCGCTCGCCGACGACCGCAGTACCCGGCGTATGACAGTGCAGCGCCCTGAGCCAACTGGTGAATACATTGACTCCGGTAAGCCAGCAGCTGCAGAGAACACCGATGTGGAAATATACCGGGACCCTATACAAAGGGCCGAGGACATACTCAATATTGCCGAAGCCAAAGGTACCTGGGAACAGCAGGATCAAATGGCATTTCTCGAAATCACAGCCAAATTGGATACGGCGAGAAAAGTGGAAATGCATCGGCGTCTGGCGGTAAAAATCAATAACAAACACATCACGCCTGACGGGCTGTTTTTTTAGCGGCGTGACACTACGGCACCGATTGGGCTGCACTGCCGGATTCGATCCGGCAATCAGCAATCAGTATGCATTGGTGAACGAGGATGCCCGGTGAAGTTGCCGGCCGCCTCGCGCCTGCTTATCAGCGCTCTGCGAGATTCAACAGCTTCTGGCCGGGACAGGATGGCTCCTGCCGGAGGCTAAGACGCCTTGTCGATAATAAACTGCTCTTGCAAACGTATAACCTTGACAGAGCTGTCACCTTCCAAAAAAGCCAGTAAATCACCTGGCCTGTTTGAATCGAACACCCCGGAAATACCGCGCATGCCAATATCGTTGCTGGAAATGACGATTTTCCTTCGATTGTAGCGGTTAAATTCGGCGGCCACTGCGCTGAGCGGCGTAGCGGCGAACACCAGCTTGCGCTCGCGCCAGGCGATGGCGGTTTCAATAATATCCTCAGTGAGCGCCTGGTGCTGCAGGATTTCACCGGAGGATTTAATGGTCACCTGCCCGCCGGCAGCGAGCCTGTGCTCCTCCGGTGGGGGATCGAGGGCTGGAGCCGCTTGCCCGGTACCCTGATCGGTGTGGATAACCGGGGACACTGCCACCTTACCCTCGACCACGGTCACGACCGTAGCGTCCTGCCGGTTTTCATTGCGATAGACATTGAACGAGGTACCTACGGCGCGCACCAGTGCATCGTCGGTGCGCACGTAGAAGGGGCGCTGGGTATCGTGAGCAACGTCAAACAGGGCCTCACCGGCCAGCAGAATAATGAGTCGCCGGTATTCTGAATACTGGATTTTAAGGCGCGATTGAGTATTGAGGTGCAGCACCGAGCCGTCTTCCAGCGTCCAGGAGCGCTGTTCGCCAATATCTGTCGTATACAGAGAGTGGCCGGGCTGCAGCATCCAGTACAGCAACACGCTTAGGCATAGCACACCCGCGATCCCCGCCGCTGTTGCCAGCGGGCGTGCCAGCCGGGCCTGCCACCGGCGCCGGCGTGGGTTTGCGTTTATGCGGGGGTGGGGCGCAGCAGTATCAGCGGCAGCAATAGCCAAAGGCACGACATTGTTTTCGTCTTTCGGGTTATGCTGCAGCCAATCGCGGTCGAAGACCT
Organism: Exilibacterium sp.; assembly: GCA_028280195.1. GTDB lineage: Bacteria > Pseudomonadota > Gammaproteobacteria > Pseudomonadales > Cellvibrionaceae > Exilibacterium. The sequence continues at coordinate 115,907 of JANQMH010000103.1, read as the reverse complement.
CTCTATCGAGGCCATTAATACCGCCCAGGTCTTCGTTCCAGACCGTATCCATGGCGAGGTATTCGCTGAGATGTTCGGGGCTTCGCTTAATCCAGTTTAAAAAGGCTTCCCGCTCTGCGGGGCTGCAGGACTCGCTTTCCAGTCGAACTACCCAATCCATCGCCTGTTCGGCAACAGTTCCCTTGGGAGGGAGATCGCCCGCATCGCGCCCGCCGTTTTTTTTCATCATCGTGTACTCTTCATTGTCACCCCTTGGTCACAGCCACCCGTTGGCGCGGCAGTGTTGCAGGGCGAGAAAAAGGTACTTTTTTACCATTTGATGTGTAAGGTTTAATTCCCTGGCGGCCTCCTCGTATGTTTTGCCATCACCTTTGATCGCCATGAGCACGTGATACTGCTTTTTAGGGAGTTTGCGTAACAGAGCTTTCAAGCTCGACAAATATTCAATGCAATCAATACTTCCGGTTTCTGCGACAGCTTCATCGATAGCGCCGAGATCCACTCGCCTGCGCTCCCTCGAGTGCTTCATTTCCAGTTCGTGAATCACACTGAAGGACACTTTGTAGAGATAGGCGCGGGGGTTTTCAATCATATCCGTATTACTCATGCGGATTAACCGCAAAAACGCTTCCTGGATGACATCGTCCGGTTCCAGGCTGGAGTGGCGCAAACGCCTGGCAAGGTGGCGTTTCAGCTCCAGCTTATAGTGCTTGCTAAGTGCCTCGGTAAAGTTTTCCTTGGTATTTTTCCGGCTCAGTGCTTTTAACATATCAGCTTGAATCAACTTTTTTCAATCACCACGATGCTGCCAGGAACTAGAACCGTTTAGGCAGTGTAAGGTTGCTAACACCCACCAATATGACATGGTATCAATCTGGGGTACTGCGCAACGATACGCAGCGCACGGCAGTACTATGCCAGCCTATGAGCCCAGCCGTTACCATAAATACAGGCTATTACAAACGCTATAAATTATTTTCAAAGATTATAGTACCACTTTGCCATCTAAAACCACTCTCAATAAATAGAGGTGAAAAAATCCCCGATGAAAGAACTCAGAACTCAGCTTGAAAGAGGAATTGGTACCCATGACTACACAACAACAAAAACACCGTAAGACTGCAAAAAAAATGGCGCTGCCGCTGGCGATAGCTCTGGCCGGCTTTGGTGCATCAAGTTGGGGAGGGGAAATCGGTTGCCCGGATAAACGGGTGAAAGTGGACATTACTGCCCAGGATATGACGCAGGCACTGAATCTTTTAGCGCAGGAACTGGGGTTTCGCGTTATGTTCTACTCGGATGTGACAAAGAACATGCCTGCCAGGCCCATTGTGGGAGAGTATGAAAGCTGTGACGCAGCGGTCAAAAGCCTGTTGGCGGGAACGCGGCTTGACTACATCGTCGTGAGTGAAAAGACGATAGCAATTCGGCAGGTGGATTATTCGGCCGGCGGCGGCAGTCGGGAAGAGATTTTGTTAGCGGCTAACGGGGCTCTGCCGCCGGGGACATTGCCTAGAGCTGAAACGCAGCAGGTTAATCAGCGAGATGGCAAAGCAGGGGCTCAAATAGAGGAAATAACCGTAACCGCCACAAAGCGGGCGGCGAATATGCAGGATATCCCTATTTCCATAAATGCCTTTGACGGAGATCGCCTTGCATCCAGCGGCATTGACGATCTCAGGGATCTGCAGTTTATCGCCGCCGGTGTGCAGATTGGCGGCACCGGTCCAAACACAAATGTCACGATCAGAGGCGTCGGTGGTGATCAGCTTACGCCGGGGTCCTCGTCAGGAGTGGCAGTTCATTTGGACGGTATTTATCTAAGCCAAAAAAGCATGCTGAATACAGCGCTCTTTGATATAGAAAGGATAGAGATACTGCGTGGGCCGCAGGGAACCCTCTACGGTCGAAATGCTACCGGAGGGTCCATTAATATCGTTTCGAAAGCACCTAATGTGGATGAAACGGCTGGTATTAAGATGACGGTCGGGAACTATGATCTGATAGAGTCAGAAGGCTACTTAAACGGAGCGATAAGTGAAAACCTAACTGCCAGGTTAGCTGGAAAGATAGTCAAACGTGACGGCTATACCGCAGACGATTTTGCAGACAACGACCTGGACCACGCCGACTCAAGATCCATCCGCGGTAAACTTCGTTACGAGCCTACGGATAGTTTTACGCTGGATATCACCGCCGATTATACCAAAGACAAGAGTTTTCCCGCGCCCATTGTAAGCCGCGGTTTTGCCGATGTACCCACGGTAGGTGAGATCTTTGGCGGCACCCTGTCGACAGGCCGCCGCAGAAACGCCGATGTCAGGGAAAGACAGGAAATAGAGGCATGGGGCGTAAGTGTTCGCTCAGAGTGGGATCTCGGTAGCAGCGTATTGACTTCACTAACGGGTTATCGCGATACAGAATACGATGAAATACTGGATGGAGACGGTACCGAAGTCAATGCCTTTTCAGGTGGTAATTTCAGGCAATCAGAACAGTTCTCACAGGAGTTCAATCTTTCTTCCTCGGATGCTGAAACATTCGACTGGATTGTTGGTGCATTCCTGTTTTATGAGGATGAATCCTTTGACTTCATTACCCCGGTGCCTGCATTGGGCTTTACCTTCATTGGTGGCGCCCCGGACATAGAAAGTACGGCCTATGCGCTATTTGCCGAAGTCACCTATCCGATCAGTGACCGCTTGACGGCTATAGTGGGTGCCAGATACAGCTATGAAGAAAAGGAAATGGAAGAGTTTGGCGGCCTGGTGGGAGCCCTCGACTTTGATGAACTCGAAGATGACTGGACATCTTTTACCCCGAAAGTTTCACTGACTTATGCATATAACGACGATGTAAATGTCTATGCGACTATCAGTCGGGGATTTAAAGCCGGCGGCTTCAATGCAACCTTGCTGCAAGGCGACGGATTTGGGCCGGAAAAGGTTATTAACTACGAGGTAGGACTGAAGAGCACGCTGTTGGACAGACGCCTGCGTACCAATGTGTCTTTGTTTCATATGGATTATGAGGATTTGCAAGTCCAGGTGCAAAGAGTCAACCCACTTACGGGTATTGCCACCACCGCTATAGACAATGCCGCAGAAGCTACCATTCGAGGGCTGGAACTGGAGCTTCAGGCACAGGTGACCGATAGTTTCTCATTCGACGGCAATGTCTCCTACTTAGACGCGACTTATGACGACTACACCGCTGTTGACGGGCTCAGAGGGGGTGCCAGCTTCGACCTGTCCGGAGGTAATCTGCAGTCTGCGCCGGAGTGGTCTGCCAGTCTTGGCCTGCAGTTTGATACTGATATCGAGAACTGGGGAAGCATAACTGCGCGGGGTGAATATAATTTCCAGGATGAGATGTCCTTTTCTCCCTTCGGCGATGACCTGAGGAGTCAGGGGAGTAATTACAGAGTCAACCTGCACGTTGCTTTCGAGTCCGCAGATGGTCGCTGGAGCATGGCAGTCTTCGGCAACAATATCACCGACGAGCGCGCTGCAAGATTTCTCTTTATATCACCACCCACAGCAGGACTGCTAAAAAGCGAATATCTGCACTCGCCGCGAACCTATGGTGCCAGCCTCGGTTACAGTTTTTAACTGAGCTTGATAGTCAGTTTATAAAGTCGCTGATTGCCTGGCAACGGTCACCGTTGCCACTGGCTTACTTAGAATATGAGGGGATGACTATGGACCGGGGTCGAGGGAATGCGGAAGAGATTTCAGGGCAGGTATCGCTTTCCGGTACGCAGCAGTATCGGTTTTATTCGGATATTGCCGATCGAGCTTATAAACTGTTTATCGCCAAGCCCATGGTGCCGGTTTCGCCGGGTGACGGGTGTGCGGTTCTCTACCTGCTCGATGCAAATATGGTATTTATGTCGGTGACCGAAATAACCAGGCTGCTGCAGTTTTCGGGGGAACTTCCCCCGGTTTTTGTTGTTGGAATCGGCTATATGGAGGATGATTGGCAACAGGTCTGTAATCGCCGTTTGCAGGAATTCACGCCCACTGCCAATCCCGACCTCAAGGAGCTGTGGTCATTGACGGCAAACGGTGGGGAAGCTCATCTGTTTCTACGCTTCGTCCAGGAGGAGCTAAAGCCTTTTATAGAGGCTTCTTATCCGGTGAACAGCAATGACGCTGCACTTGCAGGAGCCTCTTTAGGCGGACTATTCGCTCTTTACACCTTGTTCCATACTCCCGCAGCTTTCAATAAGTATATTATTGGCAGTCCGGCAGTCTATTGGGATAATGGCGTGCTTTGGGATTATGAGAAAGCGTTTTCACAGCAGAGCCATTATATCGACGCGAAGATATTCATGGGGGTAGGTGGAGAGGAGGATGCTGAACTAAAAAATCTGCCGGAGGCGCACCGAGACAAATTTTCCCATGTCAGCATGATAAACGATATGCAAAAAATGGCTGAAACACTCAAAGGTTATGGCGGCTTAGAGCTGCAATCCCATGTTTTCGAGAATGAAACACATATGTCAGTCGTTATGCCCTGGTTAAGCCACGGTTTGAGAAAGCTATATTCGCCTGCAAAGCAAATTGCCAGGACCGGGTAACTGCCTGGATGAAGCATTCTAAGAGCTACAGCGCAGAAGCCATCACACTTGCTACGCAATACGGTGAAATCATTATTGAAGTCTATCCGCACAAGGCACCATTAACTGTCAATAACTTTTTGAAGTTAGTCGATAGTAATGTTTATCAGAACGGATGCTTTTATCGAGCTGTAAATAGAGGAAACAGTCATAAAGATATGTCGTTGATTCAGGGCGGCATATTCACTCACACATCGCCTTATGGGTACATTCCCCATGAAACGACAGCTGACAGTGGTATTCTACATGAAGCCGGTACGGTATCGATGGCTCGCTATGCACCCGGAACAGCCTCTTCGGAGTTCTTTATTTGCCTGGGCACCATGCCGATGTTGGATTTCAATGGCGGCGAGCCCCGTAATGGCTTCGATGGATATGGATACGCGAGTTTTGGTCGGGTAGTCGCCGGCCTGGAGGTTGCGCAAGAAATTCAACGGCAGCCGACCGGGGGGAAGCTGCCCGAAATCGAGCATAGCCTCGACAAAGAACAGCTAAAGGTTCTGGCGGCACAAGTCATCAAAGAGCCCATAGCAATAACGCAAGCAGTTCGCAGTGGATTGTAGAGACAACTGCTTGTAGTCGTCCGGATTCATCGACATCACCTCATCTTTTTGGATTATTATCTTATGATCAAGGCTAAACATGACTAACCTCGAGGCAGGTTGGTTCGCCACACTACGGAAAAATATATACTATTCTTTACCGAAAATAGCGGTCACCTCCTTATTTGCACCCATTTATGTGGTGCAGGGGATTTATGCCAAGCATTATGGGGTCGCACTCACCACGATTGCAGGCGTATTGTTGTTCGCCCGCCTGTTTGATGCATTTACCGATCCTCTTATTGGTTTTATTTCGGACAAATACAGGATAAAGAACGGAACCAGAAAGCCGTTTATGATAGCGGGTGGCTTAGTTTTGGCCGTCAGTGGCTACTTTCTATATTCACCGCCAGCAGTCGTCAGTACCGCCTATTTTGCATTCTGGTACATCATGCTCTATCTAGGGCTGACATTATTTGAAATTCCACATCTTGCCTGGGGTGGCGAGATTTCGCCCGATTCTTATCAGAAAAATCAGACATTTTTCTTTCGGACCATTGCCGCAAGCATTGGGCTGTTAATCTTCTATGCCACGCCCTTACTGCCTATATGGGATACTACGGAAATTACGCCGGACACGCTGCATTTTATCGCCGTAAGCTCCGGTATACTGTTGCCGCCATTGCTGTATATATGTATGAAGAAGGTGCCGGTTGGCGTGTATTCTGCAAGAGAGCGGCTCGCCGGTAACACTGCAAAAACTGTCTCTTTAAGACAGAGGCTGGCGTTCGTTATCGATAATAAGCCACTGCTTCTATTCCTGTGTGCCTTTGTTTTCTCCGGTATGGGCCTGGGTATGTGGTATGGAATGTTGTTCATCTACATCGATGCCTACCTTGATATGGGCGCTGTGTTCGCGCAAGCCTATGTGGTGTCAATCATTGTCGGGATTTTCGCATCATTTCTTTGGTTAAAGATTGCAAACTATATTGGTAAGAAACAAACCTGGATTCTGGCTCTTCTCCTGGGTATTGCATCGTTTATTTACGCCAGTTTTCTGGATTCGAATAACGTCACCTATACCGGGCTCCTAATACTGTTCATTCTAAGCGCCTTGTGTTTGGTATGTGTTGAATCTTTACCCCAATCCATGCTCTCCGATATCGTCGATTATTCCACACTGAAGTACCAGGAAAACCGTGGTTCATCTTATTTCGCCTTATTTGCATTCACTTATAAGGCCAATCTAGCGCTAGGTGGCGCTTTAGGGCTTGCCATTGCCGGTTGGTACGGTTTTGATCCCGCCGCATCGACACATAGCGCTGCTACAATCGGTGGCCTGATGTTGGCTGTAGCCTGGGTGCCAACTCTGTTTACCGGGGTCTCCATGATTTTCATTGCTTTATCGCCCATCAGTTCTCGCCGTCATTTTATTATTCGCCGCCGATTGGAGATGATGGCAAACAGAGTTTAATTGTCAGATCAACTTATCTGTCTCATGACTCTAAAGTCGTTGGCCACGTGATACTGTCAATGGTTGCGGCGATAAGTTTCCTGTTATTTTCCTCCAAAACATCATAGTGGTTACCTTCTAAGTAGATGGCTTTGCAATTTGGGAATACGAACTCCAGGCCACCTCGGGCTTTCCCTGCTGTTTTGGTGTTGCTGTGAAAACTATAGTAATCTCGGAAGATTTCAATAACTCTCATATTCAAGTCACCTAATCGCTCTTTGTAAAATGACATCCGGGGCGAGTCAGGTTCTAGGAAAAAGTGGTCTTCGCTGGACTTAAAGTGAACTACTGCGCCGGTATAACCATTGTCGGCCAGATCTCTCGTATATTTATAACTGTGAAGCATTGCCTCCAGATTAGCGAACTCTGCGTCATCCAACTCAGCTACTCTCGGATCTGCTAGAACGGCATCGCTGATTTCTTCAGAGAGTGTGTAGCCCAATGGATCTAGAAGAAAAAGTGCTTTGACTTCTTGGCCTTCCTCCATCAGCTTTTTCGCGACAACGTGTGAAAGTATGGCGCCTCTGGACCACCCGCCGATAAAGTAAGGACCGCTTCTCTGCACTCTTTTAATCATGTTAAGATAATAAGTCGCGAGGCTGGGTATTGAAAACAGTTTCCCTGTTACCATTTCTATGTTTTCAAGCAGGCAAATACTTCTACCGGGGGGCATACTGTCTACCAGGCCGATATAGGACTCCAGGCCTGCAACCCCCGGGGGCAACATAAACAGTTTTGTATCTGAATTACTGGAGGAGTACCTGACAAGCGGTTCAAAATTTCTAAAAACCCGTTCCCTGAAAACACCTATAGACCATTGATAAGGTATGTCCTTTACACTGCTATAGGTTTTTGTTATGGGTTCACGATGTTCGCTACAATGAGAAATCATACAGTCTAGTGAAGTGGCGAGACCATTGCGTAAAACTTCGATGCACTCCCGGCTAATTTTTTGCGGGTTGAAATCGATTGATAGATTAAGGTTGTTGTTTACTATAAATCCCTTTATGGATATGAGAAAAGCATGTTCGGTTTGCGGATTTAGGCCTTGGTTTGTGTATTCCTTAATAGGTTTAAAGGCGTATTCAGAGTTTTCTCCTTCAGTCAATTGTCCCATATAATTGAACATGATGAGGTCTGAGAAATCATCTCGCGAAGACCGCAAGTCACTAACTCGTTGACCATATTTGAGTAAGCCATAGTCGATACCACCATTGGGTATTCTTCGCAGCTTATCTTTTATCAAATCTATTGTGGCTTGATAATCCTTCCTATTATCGATTTCTTCAAGGCTTATATAGAGGGGGTAAACTGTGGAAAAGCAGCCAATCGCCTGAGCTATGGCAAATTCATCATTGGGGAATTTCCTGTCATGATCTTCAATGATCAGGCTGACTTCCCTGTAATCGAAGGACTTTGCCAATTGCGACACGAGGTGTGAAAGTAGTAGTTCCTGTGTTTGTGTATTATAACTAAGATTGCACTCTTTAATGAGCCTTTCGGTGCTTTTTCTATCCAGAACAATGGGAGCGACTTCGCTGCGCTTGAAGGCGTCAGCGCCGTATTTAGCAGGCTCTATGGATGTTTTAAGCGACTTGTGGTCCTCTTGTCTTAGCCAATAGGCCATACCGCTACACGGGGGAGATGTTTCGCCAGATTTCTTTACGGCTTCACAGAACTTTCCAAATGAATAAGCGCTTATTCCGGAGGATATCCTGCCATTTAATTGCCATTGATGAAAAGATTTTGACAGTTCATCGAATAACACATACCAGGAATTTCCGTCGGTAATGAAGCTGTGCATCATCCACAATAGGCGACTCTCCATGGAATTCCTGGCCTTGAAGTAGACGACTTTTAACAAAGGGTAGCTTTCCACCTTCAAGTTAGACAGCGCAGTTCTGAAAACTTTAGCGATTTCATTTTCTATGCCGCTACTATCGAAGTGGCTAACATCTATTTGCGAATATACATTTTCTTTTAGCTCGGAATGATAGGGGACATGTTCTGCTGACCAAAGTTCTTCGTTGGGATAAAACCGAAATCGCAAAGCATCGTGCTGCTGAAAAATGGAGTCCAAGAACTGCAGCAGGAAATCCGGGTTGAAACCGGCCGGAACGCTCAAAAGGAAGGATTGGATGAGGTTTCTTTGCTTATCAGCGTGCAGTGAAACATGCCATTTTTGAGCCGGTGTCATATCGATGCTGCGTATGCCTTTCGCCTGCAGGGACCTCTGCTGCTTTTGGGCGATATGTTTGCCAAGTTGATCAAGGGTCTGGTTTTCAAATATATCTTTGGCGTTTATCGGTATATCGCGTTTTCTCGCCTGATATATAACTTGTAGAGAAAGTAACGAATCGCCTCCCAGACTGAAAAAACTACTATATATACCGATACTTTGTAGTGGTATTTCCAGGACCGAAGACCAAATTTCTGCCATGACTTTCTCTATTTCGGTTTTCGGCAATTCATCGGAATTAGCGGCTGGTTCTCTACTATCAATTTCGGGTAAGGATTTTCTGTCTATTTTTCCATTGGGAGTCAATGGCAGTGCATCTAAAAATGCCATTTTGGATGGGATCATATACTCCGGCAGGAACTCTTTGAGTCGAAGTTTGATTTGATCCTGTGTGATATTGGATTCCTCATGTATGACCAGATACGCAGAAATATAATTGTCTTCACCAGCTGCTCTGGTCTGAACGATAGCTACAGATTCCTTTATATCTGCTATCTGATTGAGTTTTTCTTCAATTTCGCCTAACTCTATGCGATAACCTCGGACTTTTACTTGATGGTCAATGCGGCCAATGTACAGCAGTTCTCCATTGGGTAACCAACGGGCTAAATCACCTGTCTTGTATATTTTGGTGTTGGCCAAAAAGGGGTTTTCAACGAATTTTTCTGCAGTCAATCCTGGCTGATTCAGATACCCTCGTGACAATCCATCGCCGCCAATACAAAGTTCCCCAGGCACCCCTATGGGTACCGGTTTTTCATGGCTATCAATGACATAGACCTGTGTGTTGGCAATGGGTCTTCCGATGGTGATAGGTTGTTGCTCCAGAATTGGAGACAGGGTTGACCAAATTGTGGTTTCGGTTGGACCGAATAAATTCCATGCTTCACTTGCCGTCTTTAAAAAACTTTGTCGTAGATTTGCAGATAAAGCCTCCCCCCCGCACAAAATCTTTACTTTGGTACTATTTACCCACCCGGATTGGAATAACATCTTCCATGTAGCGGGTGTGGCCTGCATCACAGTTGTTTTGTAATTGTCGATATTCTCTATCAGCTTCTCCGGGTCCTTTACGGTTTCATTGTCGCAAACGCAGAGCAGGCCCCCTGCGATAAGGGGCAGGTAGATCTCTAGTGCCGCTATATCGAAGCAATAGGTCGTTACTGCAAGAAGGCTGTCTTGTGAATTTATCCCAGGTCTTTCTTTCATGCTTAGCAGGAAGTTTGTCAAGGCCCGGTGGGGGATCATGACTCCTTTAGGGTTCCCTGTACTGCCTGATGTGTATATTATATAAGCTAAGTTTCTCGAATCCACCTGCATTTTAGTCGAAGCTCTGCTTGCTGTATCCACTTTGTGCCAATCACTATCCAAGTTCAGGCGAGTAAGCGAGTTGTGATCGTAAAAAGCGTCGTCGAGGCTGCTGTGGCTGAGTATCAGATCGACCTGGCTATTGGCAACGATATATCTAATTCGCTGCGCCGGATATTCGGGATCGATTGGAATATAACATCCCCCTGATTTCAGTATACCTATTAGCCCCACGACCATTTCCATTGAGCGTTCTATGCATAGGCCTATTCTCGTTTCCGGAGAAATGCCAAGAGAGAGCAGGTGGGATGCCAGTTGGTTACCCCTGCCGTTGAGTTCATCATAGGTAATCTGTTTGTCGCGAAAGACGACGGCTATAGCATGTGGTTTAATGGCCGCCTGTTCTTCGATAAGTTGATGGACACATTTCTGCTTAGGGTATTCGACTTCAGTTCTGTTCCAGTCTATCAGTATTTCCCGCAGTTCTTTTTCATCTAGAAGAGTGGCGGAATGTATAACTCTGTTGGTGTCTTTCACTATGAACTTCAAAATATTGCTATAGTGGTTTACCAGTTGCCTGATGGTGGCGGCATGGAATATATCGGTATTGTATTCGACGATACCGGCAATTTCCCCGTTGGTTTCCTCCAGACTCATGGTTATATCGAATTTGGCGGTAGCGCCATTTATATCCAGTCTTTCTATCGTTGCATCCGGCAGTGCCAGGGCGTTTCCTTGCGCGTTCTGTAAGATAAACATACATTGAAATAACGGGGAGTAACTTAAGCTGCGTTCAGGCTTTAAAGTGTCCACCAGGTATTCAAAGGGAATATCTTGGTGAGAGTATGCTTTAAGCGCCGTTTCTCTTACTTGTGTAAGTAGGCTCTTGACACTTGCTTTCGGGTCAATCTGAGTGCGTAGTACTAAGGTATTAACGAATAAGCCGATCAGCCCTTCCAGGTCGGCTCTCTGCCGATTAGCAATAGGCGTGCCTATACATATATCGTTTTGACCGCTGTAGCGGGCGAGCAGCATTTTAAAGCCGGCGATAAGCGCCATAAACAGCGTAATGTTTTCCCTGCGGCTTAGCTGATGTAGCCTTTGTGTCATATCGGACGATATTTTAAAACTGACACAATTGCCCCGGTAACGCTGTATCGCTGGCCTCGGCATATCGGTGGCAAGCTCCAACAGGCCCGGGATCCCCGCTAACTGAGACTGCCAGTAATTGACGTGCTTTTCCAATATCTCGCCTTGTAGCCACTGCCGTTGCCAGTAGGAAAAATCCGCGTACTGAATCGGTAAAGGCGAGAGAGAAACGGGTTCTTGTAGATGATAGGCTTTGTATAGTTTACCTAATTCCTGATTAAGAATGCCTATCGACCAGCCGTCGAAGATAATGTGGTGTATACCAATCGCCAAAATATGTTCCTGTGACGACAGCCGTAGAAGGGCGACATTGAACAGTGGGCCTTTATTGAGATCAAATCGCCTACGTAAGTGTTGCTTGACATCGTCGAAAACCTGCTGGTCTGCCGAGTCGATTATGGGGAAATGAAATATCATATCGTTTGAAATCACCTGGACAGTGATCCCATCTCGATCCTCAAATGACGTGCGTAGACTGTCATGGCGTCTTACAATGGTTTTAAACGCTTGCTGCAGTGCGTTTACATTCAGATTTCCTGAAAGCCTTTGAGCCCAAGAAATATTGTAGAGCGTACCTGTATTCTCTTCGAATTGATTCAGGAACCATAGGCGCTGCTGCGCAAAGGACAAAGGTAAACTGTTTTTATCTCGAATAGGCTGCAACGGAAATACTTTGGTATTGGCCAGCGGTTGTTCAAGAATGAGATTCTCTATTTTCGCCGCCAGCTTTTTTATGGTGCTGTTAATAAAGAGATCGCGAACCTGTAGTTCAACATCGTAGGTTTTCCTGATCTGGCTAACTAGTCGGGTTGCCAGTAGAGAGTGACCACCTAAGTCAAAGAAACTGCTGGTGGAACTTAGGTTTTCCTTTGGGATATCCAGTATTCCGGCCCATATGCCGGCCAGTCCGTTTTCCATTTGACCGGCAGGGCTAACATGGGTTTGTCCTATTAGAAAATTGTCTTCGGGTGTTGGTAATGCCTTGCGATCTACTTTTCCGCTCGGTGTCAAAGGTAAAGAATCCAGGAGTATAAATCTGGAGGGCAGCATATACTCCGGCAGTAAATCTTGCAGGTCTTGAGATAAGTGATATTGTAGAGAATCTTCTTTTTCTTTTGAAAAAGCGCTGTCTATAACAAGATATGCAGCCAGGTACTGATTACTGTTTCCGCTTTGGGTGTAAACATTGACAACCGCTTCTTTTACACCTTGCAGTTCTACAAGAACCTGTTCTATTTCCCCCAACTCGACACGGAAGCCGCGTATCTTTACTTGGCTATCTTTTCGCCCCATATACTCGATTTCGCCGTTGCTGCGAAAACGCGCCAAGTCACCTGTTTTATATAGCCTGTTTTTCTGATGATTGGATAAAGTAGAGCCAATAAAAGGGTTAGCAATGAAGCGCTCATTGGTTAAGCCTTGACGGTTGAGATAACCAGTGGCCAGGCCTACACCACCCACATAAATTTCACCATATACCCCTATGGGTACCGGCTGCATTGCTTCGTCCAAAATATATATTTTGCAGTTTGAGATGGGCTTGCCAATAGTGGGCAGTGTTTCCCAGTTATTTGACGCTCCTTGCAATCTCAACGCAGTACAAACATGGGTTTCAGAAGGGCCGTAGTGATTATATAATTGACAGCCAGGCAGGCGTCGAAATAATGTACGAATAGACCTTGTGATTTGCAGTTGCTCGCCTGCGGTAATGATTTCTTCGAGTGTGTGACCCAATTTCTGCTTTTGGCTTTCAAAGTCGAGGCCGGATTGCAGAGCTTTTTCCTCATAGACTTCGGCCAGTTGCTGTAATGCTATAAATGGGGTAAATAGGCGGTTGACCTTTTCTTGCTGAATGAATTCCCACAATGAGAAGGCATCCTTACGTAGTTCTTCAGAAATTAGCATCAGCGTCCCACCGCTGCACCACGTGGAAAAAAGCTCCTGAAAAGACACATCGAAGCTAAAGGGGCTAAACTGTAACGTTTTCTTGCCTGTCGTACTCCCCGACTGACTTATCTGCCAGTGTATCAGATTGGTTAATGCCGTATGAGGCATGGCAACGGCTTTAGGGCGCCCTGTTGAGCCGGAGGTAAAAATAACATAAGCCAAACTTCCATCTTTTGGCTTTCCACAGGTCTTTATATCTGCAGCTTCATTAGCTGCAGAAAAGATATGCGGATTCTCTATAACGACAGTAGAGCCTCTTTCAGGGAAACCTTTTAACAATGCCTTTTGTGCCAGTAGTATGGAAATGTTGGCTTCTTCGAGCATGTAATCCAATCGCTGCCTGGGATAACTGGGATCTAAGGGAACGTAGGTGAAACCTGCTTTCAGTATTGCCAGTATCCCGACAGCCAAATCAAGGGAACGATTGACTGCCAATCCAACTTGATGACTATTTCCGGGGTTCTTTTTCCTTAGATGCCTTGCAAGCTGGTTACTCCGGCAATTCAATTCCCGATAACTGATATGGTGATCCCTGTGTACTACTGCAATGACCTCTGGTGTTTCACTTACTTGTCTTTCGAAAACCTGATGGACATAAGGTGTGCTGGGGTAAGAGGTTTCGGTCTTGTTCCAATCGTAAATAATCTCCTGATATTCTGAATCATCTAAGAGTATTGCCGATTGTACCGGTTGATCGAGGTTATTGGTCATGTCTTCCAACAATCTTTCATAATGAGAAATAAGCCTTTCAATTGTCGAATAGTCAAATAAACGGGTATTGTATTCGACAGTCACCTCGAGCTTATCAGGTGAATCCCAGATGAACAGGCTGAAGTCAAATTTTGATGTGTAGACCTTGTTCTTAATTGAGGATACCTCTACGCCGGGTAGTGCTATTTCCTCCAAATCAATATTTTGCAGAACAAACATAACCTGGAATAGTGGCGAATAACTCAAACTGCGTTCGGGCTGCAGTTTTTCTACTAAATATTCAAAGGGAATATCCTGGTGAGCATAGGCTGCAAGGGCTGTCTCTTTAACCTGGGTAAGTAGATCTCTTATAGTAGAGTTGGCGTTAATCCGGGTGCGCATTACCAAGGTATTCACAAAAAAGCCAATTAGCCCTTCCAACTCGGGTCTTTGTCGATTGGCAATTGGGGTACCTATGCAGATGTCTTCTTGACTGCTGTAACGAGCCAGGAGAAGGTTGAAGCCCGTCAACATAATCATGAAGAAAGTGGCGTTTTCCTGGCTGCTTAGCTGCTTTAGCTTTTCAACTGTCGCAGTTGCTATGGTGAAGCTGGTGCTTCTGCCTTCATAACATTGAGTGGCCGGTCTGGGGCGATCTGTAGGGAACTCCAATAGAGCGGGCGCACCCCGCAACTGCTTTTCCCAGTACGCGAGCTGTAGCTCCAGTGTTTTGCCCCGCAGCCATTGCCGTTGCCAGTGAGCAAAATCAACGTATTGGACAGGTAAAGCAGTAAGTGGCGATGGCTTGTTCAGGCGGTAGTTTTTGTAGAGCAAACTCAGCTCTCTATTGAGAATACCGATAGACCAGCCATCAGAGATAATATGGTGAATATTCAATAACAAATAGTGGTTTCTCGGGGATAAGCGTATGATTTTTGCTGTAAGCAGCGGCCCCTTGCCAAGGTCAAAAACATATCTGGCATTTGCCTCAATCATTCTCGGTACATCGTCTTCTTTACTATCTATTATGTCTACTCTAATTTTTATGCTGTCATCTATGACTTGAGTTACGCTGTTGTTCCGCCACCGGAAAATGGTTTTTAAGGTCTCATGGCGTTGGCCTAGTGTGTTGAAGGCTCTATTCAGTGCTATTACATTCAGTTCGCCAACTAAGTGCAGTGCTCCAGGGATGTTGTACAGAATGTCATTTTCGCCCTCCAGCGTATTCAAAAACCACAGCCTCTGCTGGGCGAAGGAAAGGCTTAAGTCTTTGTTTCTGTCTATCGCGACCAATGCGAAATTCGAGTCGTTTTTCATTGGGCTTTTACGGCGCAAAGATTCAATTTTTACGGCGAGTTTTCTAATTGTATTTTGTGAAAACAAGTCTCTGACTTGGAGTTCAGCGTTAAGATCGGTTCGAAGTTGACCGATTACGCGGGTCGCCAATAGTGAATGCCCCCCTAAGTCAAAGAAGTTATCGTGTACACTGATATTGTCTACAGGGAGCCTTAGTAAAGCTGCCCATACTGCTGCTATGGATCTTTCAATGTCTGTAGTGGGGGCTACATATTCCCCTGTATTCGATGCGTATTGGTCCGGTAATGGTAAAGCCTTGCGATCGACTTTACCGTTAACTGTAAGAGGAATCTCGTCAATAAAGGAGATAAATCTCGGCACCATATATTCAGGTAGTCGCGATTGCAAAGCGTTGCGCAGGATCGACTCCTCGATACCGGCTCCCTGCCTGACTACCACATAAGCGACCAAAAACCAGTCTTCATTATCTCTCGGGAAGTAATGGGCCAAGACAACACAGTCCTGGATTTCAATCTGTTCCTGAAGCGAGTTTTCAATTTCTCCCAATTCGATGCGATAACCCCGTATTTTGATCTGAAAGTCTTTGCGCCCGATATAATCGATACTGCCGTCGCCCAGGTAGCGAACCATATCACCGGTTTTATACAGGCGCGATCCCGGTGTTGAGCCAAAAGGGTTGGGAATGAAGCTGGTGGCAGATAGGTCGGGTAAGTGATTGTAGCCCCAGGCCAGGCCCCGACTGGCTATACACAGCTCCCCCGCGACGCCTATCGGCACCGGGTTTAGATACTGGTCTACAATGTAAAGCTGTGTATTCCATATAGGTCTGCCAATCGGTATTGAGTTGCTTTGGGTATCATGGTCAGAACAGGTATGCCAGCTGCTGTAAATTGACGACTCAGTCGGTCCATAGATATTGCTGATACCAACACCACCAAACAGATCTAGACTCTCCTTTAATAGCGATTTTGAGAAAATTTCGCCCGCAACCATCAGGTGTTTTATACTGCTACCCTCCCTTAATGCTTTATTGCTTCTCATTTGTTCCAGGAATAAGCTAAGCATTGAGGGTACGAAGTTAAGGTGAGTAATGCGATGATCTATTATGTAGTTCGCAAGTTCATCAGAGTATTTTTCCGCACCGGGCGGCAGTATCACCAGGCGCCCGCGGCCTATGAACCAGGCAAACAGCTCTGACAGGGAGACGTCGAAAACATAGTTGGTTTTGAGCAGGTAGGCATCATTTTCTGTCACGGTAAACTTTTCTTGGAGGAAATGCAGGGTATTGTTGATGCTATGGTGGCTGATCATAACCCCCTTCGGTTTACCGGTGCTACCGGACGTATAGATAATATAGGCCAGGCTGTGGACAGGCACATGCCTGTTTATATTGGCATCGCAGTGGCGGGATATGGCGGCCTGTTGAGTGTCAATGCAAATGATGGTAGGGGGATGCTCGATTTCTTCCACACTAGCGTTGAGAGAAGAGTTAGTCAGAACGATATTGATAGCGGCATCTGCGATTATGAAATTAACTCGCTGTTGAGGATAGCGAGGGTCCATGGGCACATAAGCGCAACCTATTTTAATGACTGCCAATATACTGGTCAGCATATCGAGAGAGCGGTCTATATATATACCGACACGAGTTTCAGGCGCTATACCTTTTGCCAGCAGAAAATTTGCGAGTTGATTGCTGCGTCTGTTTAATGTGTCATAGGTAAGGATATCGTTTTGCTGTAGGGCGGCGACGGCATCCGGATGGCGTTTTGCTTTCTGCTCAAATAGCTGGTGAATACATAAGTCTTCTGCAAGCTGAGTTTCGGTAAGATTCCATGTTTTCAGAATGGTACTTCTTTCTTCTCCACTTAGCAGGTCTATATCTGCCAAGTTAGTTTCAGGTTCGCTGACAAATGCAAACAGTATATTTTTATAGTGCTCGACAAATCTATCAATAGTCTCATGATTAAACAGATCGGTATTGTATTCTACCACGCCCTCAATGGATGAATGGGTTTCTTCCAGCCCCATACTGATATCAAATTTTGCATTTGCATGTGAATCCTCGACCTTTGATACTTGTATATCAGGCAAGTTGAAATCATTTTCGGTGTTTTGTAAAGCGAACATAACTTGAAAAAGGGGAGAATAGCTCAAGCTGCGCTCCGGCTGTAGCTTTTCAACCAGATATTCAAACGGAACGTCCTGATGGGCATAGGCGCCGAGAGCTGTTTCTCTCACCTGTGCGAGCAACGCTTTCACCGTATTTTGTAAGTCAATTTTTGTGCGTAAAACCAGTGTGTTAACGAAAAGGCCGACAAGATTTTCCAGCTCAAGCCGCTGTCTGTTAGCGATAGGGCTACCTATGCAGATATCACTTTGACCGCTATAGCGTGCCAGTAGCAGATTAAACCCGGCTAATAGTGTCATAAAGAGCGTAGTGTTTTCTTTGCGACTTAAGGAATGCAGTTGTTTGGTGATATCTGGCGGTATGGTAAAAGTAGTACACTGGCCTCGAAAGCTCTGCATTGCTGGCCTTGATCTGTCACTGGGTAGCGTTAACAGAGCAGGTGCGCCTTTCAGTTGGGACTTCCAGTAAGTGAGTTGCTGTTCTAGAACACTGCCCTGCAGCCACTGTTGTTGCCAATGGGCAAAATCAGCATACTGAATCGGTAAGGCAGGAAGTGAAATCGGACTGTCTGCACAGTAAGCCGAATACAGCTGGCTCAGCTCTCTGTTAACAATACCGATAGACCAGCCATCGGAGATTATGTGGTGCATACTCATCATCAACATATGCATATTTACAGAACAACGCAACAGTTTAACGTTTAGCAGAGGGCCTCGCGGCAGGCTGAAGATATGATGATTATAGGCTTCGATCTCAGTGGTTAAATCGTTGCCCTGAATGTCGATGATGGGGATGAGAAATGGCAGTTTTTCCAGTGGGGACTGATAAATACCATCATTACTGCTGTGAAAGACGGTTCTGAGTATTTCGTGACGTTGCAGCAATGCATTGAATGCCTGCTGTAGAGCACCGGCATTCAGCGGTCCGGAAAGGCGTAGTATCCATGGGATATTATAGAGTGTTTCATGTCTGTTTTCGAACTGACTTAAAAACCATATCCTTTGCTGAGCGAAAGATAGTGATAACTTTTCACGGTTTTTAAGTGGTCTCAATGGATTTGATATTGCTTTTATATTTGATTTATCAGATATCGAACTTACTATCTTTAGCGCAAGGCCCTGGATATCTTCAGCAATGAATAGATCGCGGATTGATAATTCAGCACCGAATTTTTTTCTTATACTGGTTGTTACCCTGGTGGCCAGTAGTGAATGCCCTCCAAGCTCGAGGAAGGTATCTTCGATCCCGATCTGATCCGATGACAACCCCAGCACTTCGGCCCAGATTTCAAGCAAAGACTGTTCCGTTGCGGTATTTGGCTTCACTGTGGTTTTTTCAGGCAGCAGGTCCTTATAAGGCTGTGGTAACGCCTTACGATCCACTTTACCGCTGGGAGTGATTGGGAAGGCGTTCAGGAATAAGAAGACTGTCGGTATCATATAGTCAGGCAATACATCCTGCAATTTTTCACGCAGGCGAGTTTGCAGTGATAGTTTTTCATCCTGTAGAAACTTATCCTCCGCTATAACATAAGCAGCGAGGTACTTTTCGTTGGCAGACCCCTGACGGGTGGCAACATTGACTATTGCTTCTTTAACACACTCCTGTTCTGTGAGCGTTTGCTCGATCTCTCCAGGTTCTATGCGAAAGCCGCGAATTTTAATCTGATTGTCAGCTCTTCCTTTGAATTCTATGGTTCCATCTTCTCTAAAGCGGGCCAGGT
Source organism: Exilibacterium sp. (assembly GCA_028280195.1). GTDB lineage: Bacteria > Pseudomonadota > Gammaproteobacteria > Pseudomonadales > Cellvibrionaceae > Exilibacterium. The sequence continues at coordinate 96,727 of JANQMH010000103.1, read as the reverse complement.
CACCGGTTTTGTATATTCTATTTTTTGTGCTGGCAGGCAAAAGAGGATCAGTGAATGGGTTGGCTATAAAACGCTCGGCCGTTAGGTCACTGCGGTTGAGGTAACCACGAGCTAAGCCTAAACCTCCTATATAAAGCTCTCCTTCAAGGCCTATGGGCACAGGCTGCAGTGTTTGATCGAGGATATAGGCTTTGCTATTTGCAATTGGCCTGCCAATCGGCGGTAGGGAATCCCAATTGCGGATGTTGTCATCCAGCCTTAAGGCTGTGCATACATGGGTTTCCGAGGGGCCGTAGTGGTTGTGCAATTTACAGGCAGGGAGTTGTTCAAACAGGCCTCTTATCGGAGGCGTAATTTGAAGCTGTTCGCCTGCCGTTATGATTTCTTTGAGAGTGTGACCTGGTCTCAATTCATCAGTTGTTCGTCTTTGGGACGCTTGTATCGCAATGTCCTTATATACTTCAGCTAACTGCTGGAGGGCGATAAATGGCATAAATAGGCGGTTAATTCGTTCGCTGTCGATAAAGCGGCACAACTGAACAGTATCCTGGCGTACGGTTTCATCAATCAGCACTAAAGTGCCGCCGCTGTTCCATGTAGAAAACATCTCTTGAAACGAGACATCAAAACTAATCGGGCTGAATTGTAGTGTTCTTGTACCAGCGGTACTCGTTGATTGTTCTACTTGCCAGCGCACTAAGTTTGCCAGCGCTTTATGTGACATGGAAACCGCTTTGGGTCGGCCTGTAGAACCAGAGGTAAAGATGATATAGGCCAGTTGCTGCAGCTTGCTCGCCGAAACAGGCGAATGTTGAAATGGTCGAGAGCTTGGTGTCCAGCTTGACTCATTTCCAAGCATGACAATTGTTTTATCCGCGAATACAGGTAGAGAAATACTTTTATTTGTCAGTATTATGCCGACGCCAGCGGTCTTCGCCATATAACCTAGACGTTCCTGCGGATAATGGGGATCGAGGGGAACATAGGCACCCCCGGCTTTCAATATGCCCAGCACGCCTAACGGCAGCTCAATGCTTCGACTCGCTGACAAGCCTATGTGGGCACCTGGTTCTATATTGTATGTCCGTAAATGGCCGGCCAGCGCATTGCTGCGGCGATCTAGTTCATCGTAGCTGATATGCTGATCTTGAAACGTTACAGCGACAGCTTGTGGTGTCTTCGCGACATATTCTTCAAAAAGCTGATGAGTGAATACGTCAACAGGGTAAGATTTTTCTGTCTGATTCCAGTCATACAATGCCTTTTTCTCCTCACTGAGCAATATATTCAATGATGAGACGCTGCTGAATGGATTCTCAACGATGGAGTGAAGTAACTGCTTGTAGTGTTTAAATAGTTTTACTACAGTAATACGTGCAAATAATTCCGTATTGAATTCAACGTGCCCTGACAGCCCATTATCCGTATCGGTAAACGAAAACAATATGTCAAACTTCGCATCTCCCATGCTTTGGAATCTAAGGTCGGCTACCAGGCAATTTTCCACCTGAAAAGGCTTGAATTTGAAATTCCTGTATTCTATACCCGCTTGATAGAGTGGCTGGTTGGCAGGTTTCCCCCGCTCTCTGGCTATCTCATTTAGTGACAGATAAGGCAAATTGTATTTATTACTCGCCTCCGCATTTGCTGATTTTACTTCTTTTAGTAAGTCGCAAAATCGCTTTTCACCTGTTAGTGTGTTGCGTAGTATTACAGTGTTGGCAAAATGTCCAATGGTTTGGCGTATCTCTTTGGTGTTTCGGTTAGCTCTGGGTGAGCCGATGACAATGTCTGTCTGGTTTGTATATCTCATCAACAGGACTTGGAACGCCGCAATCAAAGTAATATTGATGGAAACCCCCTGACTGCGGCCTGTAGAGCGCAAGGTCTCTACCAGGTCTTTTCCCAGATGTATGGGCTCCCAGGCGCCAAGGGGCGGCGTATTGGGGTGCCAGGGTTTATCGTAGGGCAGATTGAGCAGCGGCGGAAAGTCACTCAACTTCTTTCGCCAGTATGCCTTTGCTGTATTGGCTGCGGGGCTGTTGAGGTATTCCTTTTCATAGACAGCATAATCTGCGGGCTGTAGTGGCAAGCTGGGCAGCCCGCGCCTGTCCGGCTGTTGATAAACCTTGTCTATTTCTTGCCATTCATGCAACAAAATATAGCCTGATGTACCATCCATGGCCGAGTGGTGAGCTGAGACAATTAACTCCTGTTCATCGGTGGGCAGCTGTACGAGACATAGGCGTAGTAGCGGCCCCTTTTCCAAATTGTAAGGCCTCTTTCCTTGCGTCAGTGAAATGTTTTTTATCTCGCGACTTATGGACTCTTTGTCATGTTTATCTACGTTGATAGTGGCGGTTTCCGCCTTGATTTTGAAGGGTTTTACGATGCGCTGGATCAGGTCACCCTCAGCGTTGAGGATAAACACCGTTCTCAGAGACTCATGGCGCTCTATGAGTCTATTGAAACAGTATTCGAGCCGAGAGACCGATAGTCTGCCTCTTATTCTCAATAAATACTGCTCATTGTATGAGTGATCTACTCCCTCTTTATGCCGAACATACCATATACTCATTTGCCCTAAGGTTGCGGGAAAGTCCATACTCCTTGTGACTGGTTTTATCTGAGGAGTTCGTGTGTGTTCATCTGTTGCTGATTCCAGGGGTAAGTCCATGATTAATCCTTCCGCATATGTAACTGGATGAATGCCGGGCGTTAATAGGATGTGATGCTGTGTGCAATCTGATAAAGCTGTAAACTGGTCACTCCCGAGAGGTATCTTGACTGGCCGTTTCGATAATCAGCGGTGTAGTAAAACCTGTCGGCTCTGCTTTACTGATCTTGTGATCTGGTTGGCGGATTTTTCCTGTCTGTGTGTTAATCGGGCCGGTACTGGCGATGCATCCATATCCGCCGGCTTTTTCTCTGCTAAGTTCTACGCCAGTCGACGGATGAAGTCGCACTTTAATAGTGCTATCTCTCTCTTGAAATTTATTGGCGCAATATCCGCTGTCATGATGTTTAACGACCAGGTCGCAGGCGTCACTCAGTAATTTGCGTGGGATAGCCGTGCCTCTAACTCCTGTGCTATCAGCAGTCGCTGCGATTTTCTTCATTCTCTGGTTTCATCAATTTTCTTTGGAAGGTATTTAATAAGCTTTCAGTTTCATGATTTTGACAGCGACACTCAAATGTACTCTGGCGCGGATAATGGATAGTGTTGTTCGTTACTTTTTTGCTTTGAAAACCCTGGTTTCGTCAAGGCTGCTAATCTATTCAATGCAATGGACTTACCGCAAAACATATATGCGCTATATTTATGACGAAAACATGATGATGCTGTTTTTAGGAAAATAAAATACTTAAAAGTATCAACTGATTTAAGAAAATTTTGTGAAGTTATTTAATTTGTAGAACCGAAGACTTGAAAAATAAATTTTACAGAAAGACGCAGACTTTGGATGAATTAGCTGTAGCAATATCACGAATATAGTGTAGTGCGAATTAAGGCAACGCTCTCTCGGAAGTGTGTCGGTTGCGCTGCCGTGGTTACGGCGCCATACCGTGTGGAATTTAAAGTATTGCAGTAATGGATGACGATAAAGAGGGTACTGTTGGCATGCGCGGTGTTTTTTAAAGACGCGAGATAAACGGTGCGCAATATGCCTGCATATGGTGCAGCCGTTTATCGATGTATCGAGTACTTGTCGCCGTGCTTCAGTGCCGGCAGCAAACTGTTGTTAAATGGCTGCTTTCAATATCCGTGGTATCAGCCCGGCAGTACCAGGTATAAGCGGCTTCACCATTTCCCGGTTTTCATGTGCACCGGGAAATGTCTCCATTTCGTCTTTGGTGACTGTATGACAAGTCAGTATATGGCCCTGGCAGTCCTTATTGGCGATAGCGCGGCCGTCGGCCTCGGGCAGACATCGGGGGGGCGATAGGGTAATTAAAGATGGTACCAGAGGCCGGACTCGAACCGGCACGCCCGCGAAGGCAACGGATTTTGAATCCGTCGTGTCTACCAATTTCACCACTCTGGCAACTGTGGTATGCCGGCAGCCGCACAGTCTGCCGTGCTACCGGGAGGCGCAGATTATAGCAGCGGCGGTGTGCGGGTCAATATTTGCCGAAACCACCGCATAGCCAAAGCCGGCGTTTTACTATACCCTATCGGCTTTCTGTGACTACGATTTACGGATGTGTCAGTAAAGCACAACCCATGCGCCGCCAAGACTTTTCTTATTCACTGCCCGAACACCTGATTGCCCGCGCGCCGGCCCGCGAGCGGCGCGGCAGCCGCCTGTTGCAGCTCGACGGCCCCAGCGGCGAGGTTCATCACGGTGTTTTTACCGATATCCTGCACTGCGTCGAAGCCGGTGACCTGATGGTGTTTAACGACACCCGGGTGATCCCGGCGCGTATCTATGCCCAGAAGCCCACCGGCGGGCGGGTGGAGATACTGATCGAGCGGGTACTGGACGAAAACCGCGTGCAGGCGCAGTTGCGCGCCAGCAAGTCACCCCGCACCGGCGCCGAGGTGATTCTCGAGGACGGCACGCGGGTCGATGTGCTGGCGCGGCAGGAGGATCTGTTCGAGCTGCGCTTTCCCCCCGGCGAATCGGTGCTGAAACTGCTCGAGCGCGTCGGCCATATGCCGCTGCCGCCCTATATCGACCGGCCCGACGAGGCGGCTGACCGCGAGCGCTACCAGACGGTTTACGCCCGCCGCGAGGGCGCCGTGGCGGCGCCTACCGCAGGGCTGCATTTTGATGACGAACTGCTGGTACAGCTGCGCGATAAAGGCGTGCAATTGGCCTTTGTCACCCTGCATGTCGGCGCCGGTACCTTCCAGCCGATGCGGGTGGACAATATCCGCGAGCACAGGATGCACACCGAGATCATGGAGGTTACCCCGCAGGTCTGCGACCAGGTGCGCGCCACCCGGGCCGCCGGCAGACGGGTGGTGGCCGTGGGCACCACCAGTGTGCGCTGCCTGGAAACCGCTTCGCAATCGGGCACCATCCAGCCCTACCAGGGCGAGACCAATATCTTTATTTATCCCAGTTACAGCTACCGGGTGGTGGACGCCCTGGTGACCAATTTTCACCTGCCCGAATCGACGCTGCTGATGCTGGTGTCGGCCTTTGCCGGCTACCGCCACACCATGCAGGCCTACCGGCAGGCGGTGGCAAACCGCTACCGGTTTTTTAGTTATGGGGATGCGATGTTTATTACCCGCAATCCGCATGCGGCGGTTGAGGAGGTGAGGGAGGGGGATGCTGGGAAAAGGGAAAAGTGAAAAGGGAAAAGGGAAAAGTCGGGGTGATCCGTGTGGGAGGCGGGCTTGAGTTGGGGCGGTTTTATGCGGTTTGAGCTGGATGCGCAGGCGCAGGGTGGGCGCCGCGGGCGCTTGCACTTTGCCCGCGGGGTGGTGGAGACGCCGGCTTTTATGCCGGTGGGTACCTACGGTACGGTCAAGGGGATGCTGCCCAGGGATATCGAGGCCGGTGGCGCGCAGATTATTCTCGGCAATACCTTTCATTTGATGCTGCGGCCCGGCACCGAGGTGATCAGGGCGCACGGGGATCTGCATGATTTTATGCAGTGGCCGGGCCCCATATTGACCGATTCCGGCGGCTTTCAGGTGTTCAGCCTGGGCAAGCTGCGCAAGATCACCGAGCAGGGGGTCTCTTTCCGCTCACCGATCGACGGCAGCCCGGTTTACCTGGACCCGGAGCGCTCGATGCAGGTACAGCGCGAGCTGGGCGCCGATATTGTGATGATCTTCGATGAGTGCACCCCTTATCCCGCCACCGAGGCGCAGGCGCGCGAGTCGATGCAGCTGTCGCTGCGCTGGGCGGCGCGCAGCCGCGAGGCCCATGGCGACAACCCGGCGGCGCTGTTTGGCATTGTGCAGGGCGGTATGTATCCGGCGCTACGCGCCGCATCCCTGCAGGGGCTGACGGAGATCGGCTTCGACGGCTACGCCATCGGCGGCCTCTCGGTAGGTGAACCCAAGCGTGAGATGCTGCGGGTGCTGGACCACCTGACAGCGCAGATGCCGGAAGACAAACCGCGCTACCTGATGGGGGTGGGCAAACCCGAGGATATCGTCGAGGCGGTGCGCCGCGGCGTGGATATGTTCGACTGTGTCATGCCCACCCGCAACGCCCGCAACGGTCACCTGTTCACCCACCGGGGCGTAGTCAAGATCCGCAATGCCCGCCACCGCCACGATACCGGCCCTCTCGACCCCGCCTGCGACTGCTATACCTGTACAAATTTTAGCCGCAGTTACCTGCATCACCTGGACAAATGTGGCGAAATTCTGGGCCCCCAGCTCAATACCATCCACAATCTGCATTACTACCAGCAACTGATGGCGGGATTGCGTCAGGCCATTGCCGGGGGGCGCCTGGCGGGTTTCGTCGAGACCTTCTACGGCGACCTGGGCCGGCAGGTACCGCCGCTGGGCGGTGATTATGGGGATTGAGCCGTTGTGGCGGGGCTGGAAACGGTTATAATTCGGGCCGAACGGAGGGAATAGGGAAAAGGAAAAAGGGAAAAGGGAAAAGTAAGCCAAATGCAGTAGCGGAAAGTGGGAGTGCAGGCCCAACCACCTCACCTCCCACCCCCCCTGCACAGGCCCTACTTTTCCCTTTTCCCTTTTCCCTTTTTCCTTAACCCTCTAAAAAAACACAGGTCCAAAACCACGCCGCACCGCTAAAAGGACCCATCCACCGGTACCCCCGATGCTAAACCGCTACCCCCTCTGGAAATACCTGCTAATCCTGTCCGTTATCGTACTGGGCTTTATCTATGCCGCACCCAATCTCTACGCGCCGGATCCGGCGGTGCAGATTTCCGGCCAGTCCAGCGCCCTGGAGATTGATCAGCGGGTGCTGGAGCGCGCCAGCCGCGCGCTGGCGGATGTCGATATCGCCCACTTTGGCGGCGAGGTGGGCGATGGCGCAGCGCTGATCCGCCTCGAGGCGCGCGAGCAGCAGCTGGCGGCCAAGGAGCGCATTCAGCGCGTGTTGGGTGATGACTATGTCGTGGCGCTGAACCTGGCGCCCACCACTCCCGCCTGGCTCAGTTCACTGGGAGCGGCGCCGATGAAACTGGGGCTGGACCTGGCCGGCGGGGTGCATTTCCTGCTGGAGGTGGACACTGAAAATGCCGTTGCCAGGGAGCTGGCAACCACGGTTACCGGCATCAAGGATCTGCTGCGCGAGGAGAGGGCCCGCTATCAGTCCGTAGTCGTCAATACCGAGAACACCATTGTCGCGCGTTTCAGAACCGCAGAGCTGCGCGATCAGGCCGACGACCTGTTGCGGCGCGAATACGACCAATTGCAGCGCAGCACCGAAGATGACGACGGCAGCTTTTATATCTACGCCCAACTGACCGATACCGCGGTGCGCGAGGTGGAGGAGCAGGCGCTCAACCAGAACCTCACCACGCTGCGCAATCGCGTCAACGAATTGGGGGTGTCAGAGCCGCTGGTGCAGCGCCAGGGCCGCAACCGGGTAGTGGTGGAGCTGCCGGGGGTGCAGGATACCGCCGAGGCCAAGCGCATTATCGGCAAGACCGCCAATCTGGAATTTCGCCTGGAAGCGGAGCAGAAAGCGCTGGCCTCCGCCAGGGAGCGCTTCGAGTTTCGCAGCGAACCGGGCCGCGAGGCGTGGCTGGAGCGACGGCTGATTATCGCCGGCGACCATGTCTCCGGTGCCCAGTCGAACTTTGACCCGGAGACCAACCGGCCCCAGGTCAATATCAATCTCGACGGCGAGGGCGGTAAGAAAATGAACCGCGCCACGCGCAACAATGTCGGCCGGCGTATGGGCGTGCTGTTCATTGAATACAAGACCCGCATGGACTACCAGATCGATGCCAGCGGCGAAGAGATCGCGGTGCCGACGCAGACGGTGGAGAAGAAAATCATCAGCCTGGCGACGATTCAGAGCGCACTCGGGGTACAGTTCCGTATTACCGGGCTCGACAGCCCGGCCGAGGCCTCGGAGCTGGCGCTGCTGCTGCGCTCCGGCGCGCTGGCCGCGCCGATGTATTTTGTCGAGGAGCGCACCATCGGGCCGTCGCTGGGGGCGGAGAATATTGCTGTGGGTGTCGACTCGGTGCAAATCGGCCTGACGCTGGTGCTGATTTTCATGCTGGTGTACTACCGCGTCTTCGGCCTTGCTGCAAATATTGCCCTGGCGGTCAATCTGGTATTGTTGCTGGCCTGTATGTCGCTGTTCAGCGCCACACTGACGCTGCCCGGTATTGCCGGTATCGTGCTGACCGTGGGTATGGCGGTGGACGCCAACGTGCTGATTTTCTCGCGCATCCGCGAGGAACTGAAAAACGGGCTGCCGCCGCAGTCGGCCATCAACTCGGGCTTTGACCGGGCCTTTACCACCATTCTGGACGCCAATATCACCACCTTGATTGTGGCGGTGATTTTGTTCGCCATCGGCTCCGGGCCGGTGCAGGGTTTTGCCGTCACCCTGTCGATCGGTATTCTGACATCGATGTTTACCGCCATTATGGGCACCCGGGCGCTGGTCAATTTGATTTACGGCGGCCGCAACGTACAGAAACTGTGGATCTAGGGGAGGCGAGCGCTAATGGCTGATATGAAAGTGATCCCTTTTATGGCGCACCGCAAAATCGCTGCGGTGATTTCCGGCCTGGTGTTGTTGGGCTGTACCGTCTCGCTGACTCTCAACGGCCTGCAGTTTGGCCTGGATTTTACCGGTGGCACGCAGCTGGAGATCGGCTTTGAGCGGCCGGTGGACCTGGTGCAGGTGCGCAGCACGCTGGACCAGCAGTCGCTGAGAAATTATTCCGTGGTGCACTTCGGCACCGATGTCGATGTGCTGATCCGCATGCAGGGCGCCCTCAAGGATATCGGTGTGCAACAGGTCGCAGACCGGCTGCAGGAACTGGGTATCGATACCCGGGTGGTCCTGGATTCGCGCGGCATCAATACCGACCAGTATGCCGAGCGGCTGCTGCTCGGCGCCGCCCCGGGCCTGGCTGAAAACCTGCAGCAGGTATTCCCGGTGGCACAGTACGGCAGTATTTATTCCGAGGCGGCCGATGATGGCGGGCTGTATGTGTTCCTGAAAACCAGTATCGACGAGATTGTCACCCGCGAGATCATCGCCGCCCTCGGGCAGGCCGTGCAGCAGCAGGCGGAGCTGCGCCGCAGCGAGTTTGTCGGCCCCCAGGTGGGCGAGGAATTGCGCGACGACGGTGGTCTGGGTCTGCTGTTCGCGCTGGCGGTGGTGATGGTTTACGTGGCGATGCGCTTTCAGCTGAAGTTTTCCATTGGCGCGGTGGCGGCACTGGCCCACGACGTGATTTTTGTGGTGGGGGTGTTTTCGCTGATGCACTTCGACTTTGATTTGACGGTACTGGCCGCCGTGCTGGCGGTGATCGGCTACCCCCTCAACGACACCATCGTGGTATCCGATCGCATTCGCGAGAACTTTCGCAAAGTCCGCAAGAGCACACCGCAGGAGATTATCGACATCTCGCTGACCCAGACCCTGGGCCGCACCTTGGTGACCTCATTGACCACCCTGCTGGTATTGACCGCGCTGTTTCTGGTGGGCGGCGAACTGATTCGCGGCTTTTCCACAGCCTTGATCATCGGCGTCATCGTCGGTACCTATTCATCGGTCTATGTGGTGCCAAACGTCCTGCTGGCAATGAACATCAGCAAAGAAGACCTGATGCTGCCGGAGAAAGAGGGAGCGGAACTGGAAGAAGTATGAATTCAGTTGCTAGTCTCTAGTCGCTAGTGACTAGTGACCAGCTTCGATACGGCTCGATAGCCAGGATTCCAGTTCTTCTTTGGGCAGCGGGCGGCTCAGCAGGTAGCCCTGCTGTATGTCGCAGCCCTCTCCGCGCAGGAAGTCCCGCTGTGCTTCGGTCTCCACGCCCTCGGCGATGATTTTCATTCCCAGGCGGTGGCCCAGGGCGATGATACTGCCGGCGATGGCGGCGCTGTCGCCGTCTTGCGGCAGATCCTTGATAAAGCTGCGGTCGATTTTCAGTGTGTCCACCGGGAACTGTTTCAGGTAACTCAGCGACGAGTAGCCGGTGCCGAAGTCGTCGATGGTCAGGGTAACGCCCAGGCTTTTCAGGTGCTGCAGTTGCTCGACAATCTGCCGATCGCTGCCGGCCAGGGTGTCCTCGGTCAGCTCCAGCTTCAGCAGGTGGTGGGGGATGGCGGTCTCGGCGAGAATGTGTTTGATTTTATTGAACAGCATGTCTCCCGCCAGCTGGCGGCCGGAAACATTCACCGCCACCGGCAGCGGCATGATGTCCTCCTGCAGCCACTGCTGTTGTTGCCGGCAGGCCTGCGACAATACCCAGTCACCGAGGCTGTTGATCAGGCCCGAGTCCTCCGCCAGCGGAATGAACTCCGACGGCGGCAGCAGGCCGCGCTGCGGGTGCTGCCAGCGCACCAGCGCCTCCACACCCACCAGTCTGCCGCTCAGCAGCTCGGCCTGCGGCTGGTAGTGCAGCACCAGTTCGTCTTTCTCCAGTGCCCGGCGCAGTTCGCTCTCCAGCTCTACCTGGCGGGAAATTTCAGTTTCCATACCGTATTCATAAAACTGAAAACAGCTGCCGCCCCTGGCTTTGGCGCGGAACATGGCGGTATCGGCATGTTTCATCAGCGTGCCGATATTGCTGCCGTTTTGCGGGTAGATGGCAATGCCGATACTGGCCGATACGTAGACCTGCTGCTGCATAAAGGCGAACGGCTGCACCAGCCGGCGACAGACTTTTTCCGCCACCCGGGTGGCGGTTTCCGGCGAGTGAATATCGTCCAGCACGATGGTGAAATCGTCGCCGCTGAGGCGGGCGACCACATCGGCGGTGCGGATACTGCCCTGCAGGCGCAGCGCCACGGTTTTCAGCAACAGGTCGCCGGCTTCGTGTCCCTGGGTATCGTTGATCAGTTTGAACCTGTCGAGGTCGAGAAACATCAGCGCGACCATGCGCTGGTTCTGTTCGGCGCGCTGCAGCAGCTCGCGCGCGCGCTCCAGAAACAGGGTGCGGTTTGGCAGATTGGTGAGGCTGTCGTAGTAGGCCAGCTGGTGGACGGTTTTTTCCGCGTTGTTACTTTTCAGCAGGCGCGCAATGCGCTGCCGCAGCACCGTCAGGTTGACCGGTTTGGGTATGAAGTCGGTGGCGCCGCTGGCAAAGGCCCGCTCGATCGACTCTTCATCCTGCAGTGCGGTTATCATCAGCACCGGCGGTACGGTGCGCAGGTCCAGTTGCTGGATGCGCCGGCAGGCGCTAAAGCCGTCGATCTCCGGCATCATGGCGTCCATCAATACCAGGTCGGGGCACTCGCGTTCACAGGTTTTGATCGCCTCGACGCCGTTGTGGGCCTCAAAAATCAGGTAGCCGTCGCGTTCGAGAATGCCGTGCAGAGCCAGGCGGGCGCTGCTGTCGTCATCGACAATCAATATGCGCGGCTGGTTTTCCAGCAGGGCTGGCGGCGCCTGGGTGGTGGTTTCGGCGGCCTGTTGCTGCTCCAGCGCACTCTGCACCAGGCGGTATTCCCGGTTGATTTTCTGCAGCAGGTCAGCGGCGTGCGCGGGTATTGGCACACCGGCCCCGGTGCCCACATTGTCGCCGGCTTTGACGCCGATCTGTTCCAGCTCCCAACAATAAGCCGCCAGCTTTTCCGCCCCGAGATTGAGGCCGCTGCCTCTGATGCCGTGGGCAAGATTGCGGATTTTGATCGGGTCTCTGGCATTGACGGCATGGTGCAGCGTATTGATGTGTTTCGGTGTGTCGTTCAGAAATGCCGCCAGCGTGGGCTGAATGCGACTGCCGATGCGCTCGCGCAGCCCGTTGAGGGTGCTTTCGTTGAGTATCGGCAGCTTGTCCTGATCCGGCGGTTGCGCGGCCTGGCTGGTCTGTGGCACATCACCGGGCGCCCGGCTGCGGGTAAGCCACTTGGACAGGGTGCCTGCCAGATCCTCCAGGCTCAAGGGTTTCGCCAGGTAGTCGTCCATACCGGCATCCAGGCAGCGCTGGCGGTCGTTGGGGCCGGCATTGGCGGTCATCGCGACAACGGGTATGTGCTGATCGTCCCGCTCCTGCCGGCGCAGCCTGGCGGTGGTGTCATAACCGTCCAACCCGGGCATCAGGCAATCCATTAACACCAGGTCGAAACTCTGCCGGGCCAGCAGTGCCAGGGCCGCCTCGCCGTTGTCCGCCAGGTGGCCCAGGTGACCGAGCCGCTCCAGCATCCCGAGTGCCACCTGCTGGTTGGTGGTATTGTCCTCCACTACCAGCACGTTGGCGGTGTGGACCGCTTGGGCGGGTTTCCTATCCACCGACTTGCCGCTGCGGCTGGCGTCGCGCAACAGCAGCAAATGGTTGATGGTTTTGAGCAGTTTGCCCGGGTCCGGCTGTTTCGGCAACCACACGCCGAGAGCGGCTTTGCTTTGCAGCGTTTCTTCATCCAGATTGCCGAGCAGTATCACGCGGATTTTTTTCAGCGTTTCTTCCATCTGCAAGCAGTCGACCAGTTCCTCTTCGCTCAAATCGAGCGTCGGTGTGTCGATGATCAACATGTCGAAAGGCCTGCCCTGGGCGGCGGCGGCCTGCAGTGCGGCCAGAGCGGCACGGCCGCTGCCGGCAGTGCGGTGGAAAGTCTCCCAGCCGATAAGCATCTGCTCAATGACCTCGCAGTGCTGCGTATCATCGCCGACCAGCAGTATCCGCAGGCCCGGTAACTTGGCCTTATCGGCGGCCTCTGCCGGCCTGTGGTCGTCGCCGCCCTCCAGCGGAATCGAAAACCAGAAGGTGCTGCCTTCGCCGGGCTGGCTGTCGACGCCGATGGTGCCGCCCATCAACTCCACCAACTGGCTGCAAATCGCCAGGCCGAGCCCGGTACCGCCGTATTTGCGTGTGGTGGAGCTGTCCGCCTGGGAGAAGGCCTCGAAAATCCGCTGCTGGGCATCGAGGGGGATACCGATACCGGTATCCTGCACTTCGAAGAACAGTTGATGGCTGGCGCCGCCGATATTGATACTGTCGCCGGCGCGCAGGCCCAGCCGCAGCGTTACCGTACCGCCCTCGGTAAATTTGATGGCGTTGCCGGTAAGATTAATCAATACCTGGCGGATGCGTCCGGAATCGCCGCGGATGGCCTCGGGTACCAGGTCGTCGGTGACACAGCGGAGACTGACATCCCGCTGGCGCGCCTGGGTCGATAGCAGCTCGACAATATCGTGCAGCAGCTCACGCGCATCGATGGCCGTCATATGCAGCTTCATTTTGCCGGATTCGATCTTGGAAAAATCCAGAATATCGTCAATCAACGCCAGCAGTGACTGGCCGGAGTTGCGCGCGACATTGACGTATTCCTCTTGTTTGTCGCTCAGCCCCATGCCGTGCAGTAACTCCAGCATGCCCATGATACCGTTCATCGGTGTGCGCAGCTCGTGGCTCACCGTTGCCGCAAATTCGCCCTTCACCTGGGCCGAGGCCAGGGCCGTATCGCGGGCGCGCTTCAGCTCCTGCTCGCGCGACTGCAGTTCCGACATCATGGTATTGAACGCCATTTCCATGTCGATCACATCGCTGGGGCCGTGCAGCGCTGCGCGCACATCGGTGTCGCCCTGTTCGGCCCGGCCCATAATCTGTGCGAGGTTTTTAATTGGCTGGGTAACGCGGCGGGTAATGGTCAACAGTGACAACAGCAGGACTGCCGCGAGGCCACCGGCCACCGCCAGATTGCTGCGCAATACCTTGATATTCATGGCGTTGAGGCTGTCTTTGCTGACCACCACATCGACGAAACCGATAAGCTCGCGCAGCGGTGTGTCACTGTCAAACGGCGAACCGCCTACCTCCTCATCGGTCTCGAATGTTTCGCCGGCATAGACCGGTGCGGAAAAAAACCAGGCACTGTCGTCCTCGGTGTATTCGCGCCGCACTAGCGACAGTTTCTCAACAGAGATGGCTTGCGGTTTGGTCCTGCCGGACTGATAAAGCGCTTTTCTATCGGATGTATAAATGGCGACGCCGGCGACATCGGGGAAAGCGAGAATATTGCGCGCCGCTTCCTCGGCGTTTTCGGGGCTGCGATACAGCAGTGCCAGAGTACTTTGTTCGACGAAGGTATCGGTAACGTGGCGGCCTTCGTTCAACAGTTTTTCGTAAACTGCCTGGTTCGATATCGATGAGGTTACCAGAGATGAGACCACGGCCAGGCAGGCGATGCCGAGAGTGAAAGTCAGCACCAGCTGTTGGCGGAAGCTGAGGCGGGAAAGGAAGATGCCCGGCAGCTTAGACATATTTGCCTGCGCTTCTTGTGCTGTTGGCGACATCTATGCTTTCCTTCATATCACTGCGGCGGATGGATCAGGTCGAATTTTTCATGCTTGGAAAACTTCAGCCCAAGGTGATCGGCAGTGCGGCGGTTCAAGGCGAGCAGTAGCTCATTCAGCAGGGTGATGGTGCTGACACTTTCGCCGGCCAGTTTCTTTTTTGCGATAATGCCCAGCTGTTTACCCATGGCTTTGTTGTCGGGGTAAAATGCCAGCAGCACGCCGCGCTTGACATGGGCGGGGTTGTGGGAAATGACCAGGGTATTGCGCTTCCAGGCATTTTCCAGCACGTTGGCGATAATGGTTTTATCTCTGGAAAATGCCGCCTCCAGCAGCCAGATGACATCTTCGTTGTCGGCGCTTGCCCGGAAGATGTCCCGATAGTGGCTGGCGACTTCATTGAGATTCGTTGCGGTGTAACGCTTCAGCTCGAAGGTTTGTTGCGCGGCCGCCTGTTGGGCACGTTCGAGCAGCCATGCGTGCCGCTGTGGGCGCGATATCACATGGATGCGCTTTGCCGCCGGTGCCAGGCGCCGCAGTATCTCGAAGGTCACTGCCGGGTCCGGCTCCAGGGAAATACCGGTAAAGTTTTCCGGGATTTGCCCCGGTGCCAGTTTGACCGCACCGAATACCACCGGATGAGACGAACGCTGTGCAGCATTTACACCGCGTTTGCCCAGCGCAATCACCACCGGGTTGTTACCGGCGGGGAGTGATTCCGGCAGCTGATTCTTTTTTAAGGCGACTTTGTTCAGGGCGATGTTGCGCGTTTCCAATGCCAGCTCCGACTCTATCCCATCAATGATATCCATGAATATGCCGCGATAAGGCTCGCGGATGTCCGGGTAGTAGATAACCACCGGGCTATTGCTGCCATCGCCGGCCAGTAACGGCGCCGCTGCGAGGCTCAGTAGCAGAGCAATGGCCAGTCTCAAGGCCTCGGTGTGAGGGATAGCGCCGAATCTCATGGGGAGATTACCGATAAAAGCCGTCCGCTGTGGTAGTCAGGCGCCTACTCCTCCATCTACATGCCATATTGCTCCGGTTACATAGGGGTTTTCGAGTTGCGCATATATGGCCGCTGCGATTTCCCCGGGCAGCGCTTTGCGCTGTAAAGGAATGGTGGACATGAGATGTTCTTTCATTTTGGGCAGCAGCTCGGCCGGTATTTTTGATTTGTCGAGCATGGGGGTGTCTACGGCGCCGGGGCACACGGCATTGACTCTGATCTGGCGCGGCGCAAGCTCGACCGCAAGACAGCGGGTGACGGATTCCAGGGCGCCTTTGGAAGCGGTATAGGCCGAGAAGCCGCCGGTATTGCGCGTGGTGATAACGGACGAAACATTGGTGATACTGCCTTTGCGCTGCGCCAGGGCGGGTAACAGGCCCTGAATCAGCAGCAGGGGCGAATAAACGTTAACAGTGAAGTGCCGGGTTATATTCTCGAGCCGCAGATCCTCGAGCAACATGAACTCGCCGATTCCGGCGTTGTTGACCAGTACGTCCAGCCCGAGGTCCTGAAAAGGCTCGACGATGTGCCGGATATTGGCGGTATCCGCGAGGTCTGCGAGGATACAGTCGCACTCCAGCGTGTTGGCTGCCTGGCGTATGGCCTGCGCATCGCGGCCGACGATGAAAACCCGATAGCCTTTTTCACTCAGCAGCCTGGCGGTGGCGAAGCCTATGCCTGAGTTTGCACCGGTGATGACAGCGGTTTTTTCAGTATCCATATCCAGTATCCAGGTCGACTGCGCTTAGTTTTGCTCACTTAAAAACTGTACCCAAGTTCCACGAAGTAATGGCGCCCCGCCAGCGGCAGATCGTTGGGAATGGCGGCCGCTGGCGCACCCGCAAGGCTGGGTTCGCGGATGTCGCTGTCGAACAGATTGCGGGCCGCCAGGGAAAAGTTCCAGTTATCGCTGCTGCCGCGACGGCTGAGGGTGAAATCTACCTGCCGATAGTCGTCGATATCAGGGCGGTTGTCTCCGGGCTCGCGTTTTCTATCCATTACCCAGTTTACCTGGGTATTGATATGCCAGTGGGGTATGAATTCCCAGTTCAACTGCGCATAGATCTGCTGTTGCGGAGAATTTGCCGCATCCTCGTCGTTATCTTCATTGGTGGATTGCTGATAGGCGTAGTTACCGTTGAGCTGCAGGTTGGCGGTAGGCCTCCAGCTGGCTTCAAACTCGATACCGTGTCCGGTCTGTTTGCCGGCGTTTTGCGCTGTCGAGTTACCACTGCCATTTTCATCGGGCACGAAAAGAATGATATCGTCCCAGGTATAGCTGAAAATGTTGATCTGGTAGTGAGTGCTCTCTGAGGCGCGGTAGTCGACGGCGAGTTCATAGCTCTGAATGGTTTCCGGGTCGAGATCGGGGTTGCCGAGGCTGACCGGGTTGTTCACATTCAATGTCTCGGCAAAGGAGGGCGCGCGGAATGCCCGGCCCAGAAGCAGTTTTCCCGTGAGATTGTGTTTTGCCGACCACACCAGCGCCAGGCGCGGGTTGACGGTGCTGCCGAAGTCGGAGTAATCGTCGACGCGGGCGCCGGCGGTCAATTCCCAGTCATTGGAGAATTTCCATTCGTCCTGGATAAACGCGTAGTAGTTTTTACGGTTTTCCTCCGGTATGAAGGCAAAAGGCGTATCGCTGACGTCGACCAGCGGGCTGTTTGGCGGCAGCGGCAGGCCCGTTGCGGGGTCGATGCCGAAGTTCTTGGTTTCCCTGATCTTGTGCAGGTCGCCGTAGTAGGCGCCACTGCCGAGGCGAATCTTATGCGACTCAAACCCCTGATAGAAAGCCGAGACGTTGGCGCGGTAGTGGCGCTCGTAGACCTCCGGATTGCCGACGAGGCCGTCATCCAGCACACCGAAGCCGAGATTCGTGCCCGGCGGGAAGATACGCAGATCCTCTTCGACTTCCTGACTGGTGTCCAGGTAACTGATCTGCGCGGTCATACTCCAGTTCTGTGTCAGGCTCGCGTTGCGGTAAGTCGCGTCGAGATTCCATCTATCGCTTTTGTAACGGTTATTTGAATCGAGCGCCTGGGCAACGCCGGCGCCGTTGCCCCAGTCTTCACGCCGCTGCAGACCGGCCCGCACCTGCCAGTTGCGGTAGGTGACATCGAGCCGCATATCGATATTGTCGCGCGACAGATTAACCGACCCCGGTGCCAGTGATGCACTGGTGCCAAAGACCTGATCGAGCGGGGTCTGGGCGTCCACGTCAATGACTTCATCCTGACCGTCGGTGTTGTGATACTCCAGCGTAAAGGCCAGTTCGGCTTCGCCCCAGGCATTGCTGTGCAGCAGCCATATGTCTCTGGTATTGTAGCTGCCGGCCCGCAGGCCCACTTCAGTGCCGTCGATATCGCCGGCGTTTTTGGTAATGACGTTAATGACACCCGCGAACGCATCGGCGCCGTATACCGCCGAGCCGGGGCCGCGAATGATCTCCACCCGGGAGATGGCGTTTACCGGCATGCCGCCCCAAACCAGGTTGCGATCGCCGTGAAACAGGTTGCTGATGGGAATACCGTTGATCAGCATCAGTATTTGCGGATTCAGTTCGGCATTGATACCGCGAAAGGTATATATCGGATTGTACCCCGCTGCGCGCACGCCGACGTGCAGGCCGGGTACCGTTTCCAGTACCTGGTCCAGGTCGGTCGCACCCATGGTGCGGATTTGCTTGGCGGTGATAACTGAGGCGACTGCCGGAGCTTTGGCGATGAGTTGCTGGCTGCCGGTGGCGATGCTGATCATGTCTTCGTTGCCATACAGATCCAGCAGGCTTTCCTCGTCGTCCTCCTCGGAAAATTCTGCTAAGCTGATAGGGCTGAGTAACACTGTGGCCAGTACCAGCCAAGTCCGGCGTTGTCTGTTTATATTCATTGCTCTCAAACCTTTATGGAACCCGTTTAACCCGCTTGACAAGACATAAATGTTGTCGAAGTTATTTATGTTTCATCGGTTTTCCATTGGCGTGATGCCTTTCCCCGGTATTTGATACTGCTACAACGCATTGGAAAGAAACGTCCCTGCGGTTGTGCCGCCGCATCAGCGGCGCAAAATAACATGCCACCACTAGAGCATAGCACGCACAGCTGGTATTGCTGCGCCGGCGTGTAGCCCTGGTCGCTGAGCAGCGCAGCCATCAGCCCGGCAACGTTCAGGTACAGTTTTGAGCGACCGCTTTGCAGCAGCGTTTCTTCGATTTTAAATGCCAGACTTACCGAGGATCCCTGGGCAAAGCCGAGTTCTTCGGCTAGCCTCATCAAGGGTGCGATGCGTTCATCGCGCGACGAAACCGGTCTGCCGAAACCCGGCAGGGCGGCAAGGCGTCGTTGGTTGTTATCGTCGCAGGGTTGCTCGAGTCGCCGGGCGATGACATCGGCGAGTTCATCTCCCCGGTCGAGACGCTCGCGCACGTCGATCAACAGTTGCGTGGCGCCCAGTACCGGCTGCAGGCCGTAGACCACGGCTTCGGTAATGGCAATACCGGCGCTTACACCCAGGGTCGCGGTACTTCTCGCTGTGCCCGCCAGGGCGCCGATGCGGTTGTTCCAGATGCGCGGGTCGGGGTAACTCGTTGCCAGCGTCCAGATACCGTTGAGCAGGCGCACCGACTTCTGGTCAGGTATGTTGCCGGTAATGCCGTAGATCAACAGGCCGATCCAGCTCAAGTCCTTCAGCTCGGTAAAGAGATCTCTCCCTCTGAGCACGACTCTTTCGCCGGGGAAGTAGGCCCCGAGGCGGGTGGTCCAGGTATTTTCCCATGCTGCCAGGGGCGTTTTCATATCAGCGCGCTTCCCCGCCGGCGGGGCCGGGATCGTTGTCGAGGTCTATGCCGTGGCGATGGAACGGAAAACTCTTCGGCCCCAGCTGCAGTTGTTCGAGGGCGTGGGCTGCGGCGCCGGGCAAGCGCAGCAGCAGATAGAGCATTTCAGCTTGCTGCGGGCTGCAGCCAAGGTCGGCAAAGGCGGCTGCGGCAACGCCGCTGAAGGCCAGTGGCAGGCCGGCCTCGGCCTCGAGCTGATAGCGGTTTTCCCGCAGCCATAGCAGCCTCTCGGCAATGGTGTTGTCGGCCAGGTAAGTCAGGGTCTGCCGCACCGGAGCCGGGCAACTGACACCGTTGGGATCAAATCCGGGCGGGTGTTCCGGGGCCGGCCAGGTCGATACCGGCAGCGCTTGCTGCTGCTCTTGCCAGTGGCGCAGAACCGGCAGCCACTGACTGAAGTCGCTACCACATCTCTCCCACACCAACAGCGCCTGATAGACATCCCGGGCGCCGCCGAGGTTGCCTGCGCCCACTGCCAGAGCCGCCATCAGCGCGGAGGCGAGGGTGGAACCGCCGGCGCCGGCGGCCATGGCCGCGTGCACGCTATAGTCCCTGGGACCCGGGTTGGCGATTGCCACGGCCAGGCCGTTGAGCAGTTTCACCTGTTGCGCGGTGGGTGCTTCGGTGTGAAAGAGCAGGTACAGGTATTCTATCCAGTTGACTTTGTCGAGCAGGTCGCCGTAGACATCATAACCTGCGCAGCGGCACTTGGTTGCGGCAAAGGGGTTGTCGGCCTCAGCGTATTCCTGCCAGAAAGCTGACTCGATCGATTCTTCCATATACTGAGCGGAGTTTACATGCGGTTGCTTCACGCCGGTGCGCTCTCGGTTAAGGCCTGGATACGGCTTTTCAGTGGCGGCACGGCTTCCGGGTCGATATGCACATCGAGTATGGTGGGTTTGTCGGCGCGCAGCAGCGCATGCCCGTCGATGCTGATAAGGTCTTTGGGCGATCTTATGGTATGCGCCTGTGCGCCCAGGGCCCGGGCCAGCAGGGCAAAATCGGTTGCGGGGAGGGCGCTGCCGACCGCTTCGGCGCCGGTCAGGCGCTGGCCGTGTTTTACCATGCCGAGACAGGAATCGTTCAAGACCACAAAGACGATCGGCAGCCGTTCCTGTACCGCCACGGTGATTTCCTGGCCGCTCATCAACAGGCTGCCGTCGCCGGTGATGCAAACCATCGGCTCGCCGTGCCTGCCCAGGGCGGTGCCGATGGCGGAGCCGACCGCCCAGCCCATGGAGGTGAATTCGAGCGCTGCGCGGAAGTGCCGGCCCATGGCGTTGCGGGTGCCGCGCATACGCCGGTCGAGGGGGTGCAGGTAGTGCAGCGCCCATGCCAGGCCGGAACCCGAGTCGACCAGGTAACAGGTGTTGCGCGGAAACAGTCGCGGCAGTTCACGCATCAGCCGCTGTGGTTTGATCGGAATGGCACTGCTGTTGTAACCGCTTTCGTCCTCGAGTTCGAAATGGCGGTTGAAGTGCAGCGGCTGCGAGTGGGTATTGCCGCGCGTCTCAGCGGGGTGATTTTTTGTGCGTATCTTATCGCTGTCGCGGTGGCTCAGGAGCTTGTCGAGCACGGTCAGTATTCTGCCCCTGATATGCAGGTCGGCCATATGCGTAAGGGTAAAGTTGGCCTCGAGCTGATCGATATGAATCAGTTTTTGGTGGGGTTTGAGCTGGTTCAGCCAGCTCTTGCCGGCGCGCTCGCTCATCAGTGTGCCGATACAGACAATGGTGTCGAAATCCGGGTCCCGAATCATTTTCACCGCGCTGATATGGCCGCCATAACCTAAGATACCGCGGTATAGAGGATGGTAAGGATTGACCAGCCCCTTGCCGTGCGGCGTGGTGACTAACTGTGCGCCGAGGTACTCGGCCAGCACCATGAGGCTGTCGATAGCCTCATCGCAGCCGTTGCCGATCACCATGGCGACTGACCGGCTGCGCGAGAGGATATCGAGCAGCGTATCGATATCGTCGGAATCAAACAGCCTCGGGTGTTTGAGTAATGCGTTGATATCGAATTTCAGGCGCGACGTCGATGGTGAGCGCATCACATCGAGGGGTACGCTGAGATGCACCGGACCGGGCTGGGGGCCAAAGGCGGTGGTAATGGCGGTAACCAGTTTTTGTTCGAACTGTTCGGCATGGGAAACCAGCGAACTGTAAAGGGTGCAGTGTTCGAGCATGGCGACCGTGTTGATACCGGCGCAGGAAGATTCCTGGAAGGCCCCCTGGCCGAAGCTGGGTAATGCCGTTTGTCCGGTAATCACCAGCATCGGAATGCAATTGGTGTAAGCCGATGCCACACCGGTGACTAAGTTGGTGGCACCCGGCCCGGTGGTGGAGCAGCAGACACCGAGTTTTCCCGTCTGCGTGCTGTAGCCGTCTGCCATAAAAGCGGCGCCGGTTTCGTGTCGCGCAACAATGGCTCGTGGCCCTGCGCGCCGTTCGCTGCGGGCAAGGGCATTGTAAAGGGGTTCGATGGCGCCGCCGGGAACGCCAAATACGTATTCCACCTGCAGCTTTTCCAGATAGTGGAGCAGTAAATCGCCCAACTCCCATGCCGTATCCGCTTCGTAACGACTTAACAGGTTCCTTCTATTACTCGCTTTCATCGGCCGGTCCCACTCGTTGCACCGCGTCTGTTCGCGGTTGTCCCTGGTAAGCACTTTTTTCGCAACAGCAAATTTCCCGCAACAGCACAGGTCAGTAGCAGTGAGTACAGTACTGGTCGGTGATGCAGATGCGCTGTTGTGAATGACGAATCGGAAATTGGGTCCAGTCGACCCGGAAAACGATACGTCAATCACAAATGTAGACTATATGTTGGATGAAGCAACAAGAATGGAGAAAAATCTGTAGCTTGGGCTGACAGTTTTTTGTCTTTTACAGATACGACTTTAACGATGACGCCTTTAAGTATCCTCTCAGCGCTAAGTGCCGCTGTCGCGCCGGGGTTGCGGCGGCTGCGGCTGCGGTTTTCCCGAGCAGCGATCACCGGCGGGCTGTGTTCGCGGGCCTTTGCAGGCGGGTTCAAGGCAGTTTGGGAATGACCCTTCGGCCAGAGTCATAAAATAATTTTCCATACAATGCCTGATTTTGCTTAGCATAAGGCGGTCACTCTTTTAGCAGTCGCTGACAATCAGTATAGACCAACCATAAAAGTTGTGTGTGTTTTAGACAATTTGGCTGTTACCATAAGCGGCAACGACGTGAGCGGAAATCGCGCCGTCGTTTTTTCAATGCCTGTTCGAGGCGCTAGAGAGCGGGGAATGCGCTCAGGCATGTAGGTATGTTAATCACAATAATGTAGGTGAATAAAGGAAGTATTATTATTTGAGGAATGGCAGATGTGTGGAATTTTGGCGCTTTTTTCTGCTCACAAAAAGGTTCACAAGTGTGACCTCGACAAAGGTCTGGAGGTTATGCAACACCGCGGGCCCGACAACAAGGGTATGTGGCTGTCGCCGGATGCCAGTGTCGCCCTGGGGCATATGCGCCTGAGCATTATGGACCCGGCTGCCGGCGACCAACCCATTGCCAACGCCGCCGGTACACTGCATATCGCGGTAAACGGTGAATTCTACGATTTTGAGAACCTGCGCGCCGACCTGAAGCGCAGGGGCCATGTCTTCAAAACCGCATCGGACAGCGAGATTGCACTGCATCTCTATGATGAATACGGTGTCGCCGCGCTCGATTATCTCAGAGGTGAGTTTGCCTTCTGCCTGTGGGATGAGGCCAACCGCACACTGTTTGCGGCTCGAGACAGATTTGGCATCAAACCTCTCTACTACACGGTCTATCGGGACACCCTGTTTCTGGGCTCGGAAATCAAATCGCTGTTTGCCGCCGGGGTTGCGGCCGCCTGGGACACCGACGCCTATTTGTCGCGGGCGTTTTTTTTCCGCGACAGGACCCTGTTCAGAGGTATTCACCAGGTGCCGCCGGGGCATTTCCTGCTGGCCACGGCCGGCGGTATCCGCATCGGCAAATACTGGGATTTCGATTACCGCCAGGCAGAGAGTGAATACGGTGATGAAAAGCAGGCGGTTGCAGGTTTGCGCGAGGCATTGTTACAGGCCGTGGGCACGCGCCTGCGCGCCGATGTGCCGGTGGGGGTGTATTTGAGCGGGGGTATCGATTCCTGTGCGGTTCTGGGTATGGCCAGTCATTTGCAACAGGCGCCGCTGGAGACGTTTACGCTGTCGTTTGACGATCGCGATTACGACGAGGCGGCAATTGCGGCGTCCATGGCGCAGAAAGTGCGGGCCAGGCATCACCGTCTGGCGCTTACCCAGGATGATCTGGCGGACAGTTTTTCCCGGGCCATATGGCACAGCGAGACGCCGTGCATGAATGCGCACGCCGTGGCCAAGTTCCTGCTCAGCAGGTATGTCAGAGACAGCGGCTTGAAGGTTGTGCTCACCGGCGAAGGCGCCGATGAGATATTTGCCGGTTACCCGGCTTTCCGCGGCGATGCCATCATGGCCGCCGGCGCCGATTTGATGGCGGCCGAAGCCGAGGCGCAAATGCAACAGCTGAAATCGCGCAACCAGGTCTCGGAGGGTTTACTGCTGGCACGCGGGCGGCCGCAGCAGGTGGCATTTATCAAACGCCTGCTGGGCTACGAGCCCTGCTGGTTGATGCCAATTGCTGAAATCGTCGAATCCCTGCAGCGGTTTTACAGCGAGGATACTGCGCGCCGGCTGGGGCGCATGCACCCGATCAGGCAGTTTCTCGATCACCTGGATTACCGGCAGATCGCCGGCCTGCCGCCGGTGCATGCCTCCATGTACATGATGTCGAAGGCGGTGTTGCCAAACTATGTGCTGGCCAACCTGGGCGATCGAATGGAAATGGCGCATTCGCTCGAAGGGCGCCTGCCGTTTCTGGATCATCATGTCGTCGAAATGGCGAGCCGCATGCCGGTCGAGCTGAAAATAAAGGGGCTGACTGAAAAGTACATACTCAGGGAAGCGGTCAGGCCCTTTGTGACCGAACAGGTGTATAAACGGCAGAAGCACCCCTTTCTGGCACCGCCCTCGGTCATCTCTCCGACACAGAAGCTCTATCAGCTGGTGCAGGATACCCTGCGCGGCCCTTTAATGGACGATCTGCCGTTTTTCGATAAAAGCAAGGTGCTCGGTTTTCTCGACGATGCCAATAAACTGCCACAGCAGCAGTGGCCGCAAACCGAAGGCCTGTTACTCGAGTTGATGAGCCTGTGCTGCCTGCAGGATCATTTCAAACCGGCAGCGCTGTCGTACTGATGGCTTGCGGTTGCGGCAAGCTACAGACCGCCGAGATGCTTTTGCACAATTTGCAGCAGCGGCTTAAAGACTTTCGGAGCACCGCAGACCACATGGCCGCTGCTGAGAAAATCGTTGCCGCCGTTGAAATCACTGACCAGGCCGCCGGCCTCTTTCACCAGCAGTGTGCCGGCGGCGATATCCCACTGTTGTAGATTCATTTCCCAGAAGCCGTCATAGCGGCCGGCGGCCACATAGGCCAGATCCAGCGCGGCGGCGCCGGGCCGGCGGATACCGGCGGTCTGCGCGGCGATTTCCTCCAGCGCGGCGAGATAGGGCGTCATATGCTCCAGGGCAAAGCCGCTGAAGGGAATACCGGTGCCGATCAGGGCGCCGTCGAGGCCGCGCCGCCGGGTGCTGCGGATACGGCGGTCGTTCAATGTGGCGCCGCGGCCGCGGCTGGCGGTGAACTCTTCGCGCTTGACCGGGTCGAGCACCACCGCGTGCTCGACCTGGCCCTTGTATTTACAGGCGATGGAGACGGCGAAATGGGGAATGCCGTGGAGAAAATTGGTGGTGCCGTCGAGCGGGTCGATCACCCATTCGTAGTCGGCGTCCGCGCCCGCCTGCAGACCGGTCTCCTCGCCGCGGATGCTGTGCTCCGGGTAGGCGCGGCGCAGGTGGTGGATGATTTCACGCTCCGCGGCGCGGTCGACCTCGGAGACAAAGTCATTGCGGCCTTTTTCTTCGACCGGGATGGTATCGACGCGTTCCAGGGCGCGCTCGATCAGCTCGCCGGCCTTGCGCGCCGCACGCAGGGCAATATTCAGCATGGGTTCCATGGGGCCAATTCTCTGGGGCTGTATAAAGAACGGGGAGCTGCGCAATCGGGTAGCTGCAGGTGCCCGGGGGAGGCGAAGTATAACAGCGCAGCCGCGCCTGCTCCAGCCGCGCTGCCGGCGCCGGGCGGTTTGTTGCGGCGCCGCTTTTTGGTACACTGCGCGCCCGTTTTATCGCGACACTCGTTTATCGCGACACACAATGCAGGCAGCCCCCAACCCATGTCCACAGCCCCGGCAAGTTTATTCGACAAAATCCGCATCGTGCTGGTCAATACCTCGCACCCCGGCAATATCGGCGGCGCGGCGCGGGCCATGAAGAATATGGGTCTCTCCCGTCTCTACTTGGTCGCGCCGAAAGAATACCCGGCCGATAAAGCCGTCTGGCGCGCTGCCAGCGCCGTGGATGTGCTGGACGGCGCCGTGGTGGTGGAAACGCTGGACGAGGCCATCGCCGAGTGCGGTCTGGTGGTGGGCACCAGCGCGCGCGAGCGCCGTATCCCCTGGCCGCTGCTGACGCCGCGCGAATGCGGCGAGCGCTGCTGGGCCGAACTGGAGCAGCACGAGGTGGCCATTGTGTTCGGGCGTGAGGACCGCGGCCTGACCAATGAGGAATTGCACAAGTGCAATTACCACGTGCATATTCCCGCCAATCCCGCCTACAGCTCCCTGAACCTGGCCGCCGCGGTGCAGGTGTTGGCCTATGAAATGCGCATGGCCTTTCTCACTGCCGAAAAGGGCGCAGCGCCGCACTTTGACGATTGGGACATGCCGCCGGCCAAGCAGCAGGCGCTGGAGATGTATTACCAGCACCTGCAGCAGACACTGGAGGAGCTGGGCTTTCTCGAAGCCGACAACCCGCGCCAGACCATGACCCGGCTGCGCCGGCTCTACAACCGCACCCGCCTGGACGAGATGGAACTGAGTATTCTGCGCGGTGTCTTGACCGCCACGCAGAACTACATCTTTCATTCGAAAAAATAAAACAGCCGCTACCTGCCCGGGCACTGCAGAAAAACCCGGTGCCTGCAGCTGCCGCAGATATCCTGATCCAGTTGCGGCACCAGCGCATGCAGCGCCTCGTCGGCGGTGGCGAAGAAGTTTTCGCGGCCGAGCCGGTCCATATAATTGATCGCCTCCAACTCATCGACGACGGTGTTTTTCAGGGCGCAAAAACTCAAAGTGCCGCCTCTGCCCTTCAGCCTTTTGGCTTCGTTTATCAGCATCTCCGCGCCGGCGATATCGATGAAGTTCACCCCGGGACACAGCAGCAGTATATGCCTGGCCTCCGGGTAGCGGTCGCTTACCCGGTGCAGTTCGCGCTGGATATGGTCTACGGCGCCGAAAAAAATCGAGTCGTCGATGCGGATCACTTTCAACTGCGGGCACTGGTCCAGCCCGAAGCGCTCGATACTGCGGAAGCCGCGACTGGTGGCGAACACCTTGGGGGCGACCTCCATCAGCCGCGGCTTGGAGGTGCGGCGCAGATACAGCACCAGCGACAGCAGCACGCCGAAGTAAATAGCGAACTCCAGTTCCACGATCAGGGTGGAGAAAAAGGTTACCAGCAGTACCGAGGCCTCCTGCTTATTGCTGTGGAGGATTTCGCGGATATGCTGGAAATCGATCAGCTTCCAGGCCACCAGCATAATCGCCCCGGCCATGGCCGGCAGCGGCAGGTAAGCGGTCAGCTGCGGCAACAATAACAGTACCAGTATCAGGATCAGCGCGGCAAAGGCGCCGGCCAGTGGCGTTTTGGCGCCGGCGTCGTAGTTGGCGCCGGAGCGGGTAAAGGAGCCGGAGCCGGCGTAGCAGGAAAAAAAACTGCCCGCCACATTCGACAGACCCTGGCCGACAAACTCCTGGTTGCCCTCGATGCGCTGGCCGGAGCGGATGGCGATGGCCCGGGCGATGGAAACCGCCTCCACCAGGCCGAGGATGGCGATGGCCAGCGCGCCCGGCAGCAGCGCGCTGATAGTGTTGATGGAGAGATCCGGCATGGACGGTGCCGGCAGGGTGCCCGGCAGTGCGCCCACCAGGGCAATGCCGCGCTCGGCGCCGTCGATCAGCCAGCACAGCGCCGCACCCGCCACCATACCGCCGAGCATGGCCGGCAGCCTGTCGTTGCAGCGCTTGATCGCCAGCGTGACCGCAATCGTTACCAGGGCGATAGCCACGGCGTAGAGATTGATATTGCTCAGTTGCTGCAGCAGTGCCGTCCAGGTATCGACGAAGGGGGCGCCTTTCGGCGCCTCGACACTGAGAAAGTACTTCAGCTGACTGGTGCAGATCAACAGCGCCGCGCCGGCGGTAAAACCGATTACCACGGTATGGGAGATAAAGTTCACCAGCGTACCCATGCGTGCCAGCCCCAGGCCCAGCTGAATCAGGCCGCACAGCAGCGTCAGCGTGAGTACGGCGGGAATGAACCCGCTGCTGCCCGGAGCCGCCAGGGTACTGGTAACACTCAATACCACGATGGAGATCGGTGCGGTGGGTCCGGAAATCAGGTGTGCCGAGGAGCCGAACAGGCCGGCGATGACCGGTGTAATAATGGCGGTATACAAGCCGTATTCCGGCGGCAGGCCGGCAATCAGGGCATAGGCCACACTCTGTGGCAGCACGATCACCGCGCCGGTCAGCCCCGCCAGCAGGTCTGCGAGGAGAGATTTTCTCGTTATCTGCCGGCCCCAGACCAAAAAGGGCAGCAGTCTCGCCAGAGTAGCGGGCGGCGATTGGGCAGGTTTCGCGTTCAACGTCGGCTTCTTAACGGTTGCGATAGGACCCGCGGAGCCTGTATGCGGGACGGGTACAGCGTCGCAATAGTACCCGTTTTGCGCTGATAAAAAAAGCTAAGGCTTTGTTCTGGAAAGGAAAAATGCCGGTATTGCGAGGCCGGCGAGAGCCCGGCTTAGCGCCCTGGTGCGAAGACGTGAAATTGACATGGGAAAAGCGGCGATAAATTGCGTACAGTTAATACGGTGGATGCGTAATGTAAGGAGCAGGTAATGATATCGGCAAGCAAACTGGCAATGCTCGCGCTGCTTGCGGCCATTGCAGGCTGCGGCGGTGGCGGCGGTGGCGGTACCCAGACCGGCGACGGCACCAGTGCCCCGCCGCAGCCGGAGCTGGCCAATACCCGCGCCTTCGTCGACGCCTCTCCCTACAGCCAGCTGCTTAGCGGCTGTATAGCGGCCAGCGAACAGTCGGAGTCCTGCACCTTGCAGACGCTGCCGCTGATCGGGCTCGAGCACGGCGACCCCGATATAGCCGCGGTAATGAACAGGGTAGTGGTGTCTCACGACTGGATGGGCCGGCGCTTCGAGGCAGTGCTGGGCCAGTTGCCGGCCGACATACTGACACTGCTCAAAGGTGTTACCGCCGTGGTTATCGACGACGATATCCGGCCGTCTTTTTACACCACCCTGACCGGGGCGATCTATCTCGACCCGGCCAATCTGTGGCTGACCAATGCGGAAAAAGCCACCATCAGCCGCGCCGCGGACTTTCGCAGCGGCTTCGGCGACGAACTGGCGTTTCGCTCGCTGTGGCGCTACGTGCTCAATGATCGGCGCGCTTACCGCTATTATCCGCTCGACGGTGACGAGGAGCGCGGTCTGGCGGATATCGTCTATCCGCTGGCGTCACTGCTGTACCACGAACTGGCCCATGCCAATGATTTTTTTCCGCCACATCTGCTCGGCGGTGTGGATACGGCCCAGACAGTAGCCGCCGCCGCCCAGAGCCTGTCGAGCGAGCGGGTGGCGCGCCAGCTGCAGCAGCAGATGGGGCTGAGGTCGGATACGCTGTTTGGCCTGGCCGGCGTGATGTTTCGCGGCGACACACCGACGGCCGAGCAGCGGGCGCTGACCGCGCAGCAGGTGGGCCAGTACTTCGCCGGGGACGGCGCCAGCGACGATTACGCCTACTCCTCGATCTATGAGGATGTGGCGATGCTGTTCGAAGAGGCGATGATGAAATACCATTTTGACGTCGACCGCGATATGGCTTTTACCGCCGCACCCGCCGACCCCAACACCTGCGGTGACTACATCGTCGGCTGGGGTAACCGCAACCGGCTCGGCGACAGCGAGGTAAAAAACCGTGCCCGGTTTGTGGTAGGTGAATTATTGCCGCAGGCCGATCTGGACGATTTCTTTCAAAACCTGCCACTCCCCACAGAAATGACTGTGGGCGTGGACTGGTGCCAGAACATCGCCTTGAGCGGGCCGGCAGCGCAAAGCCGGGCTGCCGGCCGGGCCGACAGCGGCGGCGATCGGCCCTTCGATCGGGACCAGCTGCTAAGGCATCACTAGGGCCTCCATCCCCGGCCGGAGGTGAGCCCTTATCTGAACCCGGCCTCGCTGGCCTAACATATTTCCCTACCCGAGAAAATACATTTATTCATACCTAATCCGCAGTAATACCCGAGCTAAATACTGGGTTATATACTTGACTACTTTAGTGGGTTTTTCCATAATGGCATCTCCATTTTCACAGCCTACAGACTTGACTTATGCGACTCACCACGAAAGGCCGCTACGCGGTAACTGCGATGCTGGATTTGGCGCTTCACAGCGACAAGGGACCTGTAAGTCTCGCCGGCATATCCAAGCGACAGGAGATCTCCCTGTCTTATCTCGAACAACTGTTTGCCAAGCTGCGCCATCACCAACTGGTCAGCAGCGTCAGGGGCCCGGGCGGTGGCTACAAGCTCAGCCGCGGTGCCGACCAGGTATTTGTGGCGGAGATTGTCGACGCCGTCAACGAATCCATCGATGCCACCAGCTGCGGCGGTAAAAGTACCTGCCAGCACGGTGAGGTATGCCTGACCCACTACTTGTGGGAAGACCTGAGTTCTCAGATTCACGCGTTCCTCAGCGGTATCAGCCTGGCCAGTCTGGTGGCGCGCCGCGATGTGCAGGCGGTCTCCGACCGGCAGGATCGCCTGGAAGCACAGCAGCAACACGCCCAGCAACAAATGAAGGCCAACCTCGACGTTATCGAGGCCTCCAGCGTAGTCTGATCCACCGGAGTAGTCTGATCCGCCGGATCGCCGGCGCGCGTTATCACCCCAGGGGCCCGTTCGAGTTCGCCCCGACCGTGTCAAGCGCGCCGGCAGCGCCAGCCGATGCAGCGAATTCGCTCTGTTGCCCGCCCAACAGTCACCGCCAGCTTCGATTAAACACGCCCCCATCCTGGTGTAAGATAGCGCCTGAGTCATCGCCGCCCTCCCGCTCCTGCAGATGGTATGCGGCGATGCTATCGTTATATCTGCGAGCACGGTAAACAGGATAGCCGCCGAGCCAAAAGGCTGGAGAGGTTTATGAACTTACCCATCTATCTGGATTATTCCGCCACCACCCCGGTCGATCCGCGGGTGGCCGAAAAAATGCTGCAGTGCCTGACGCCTGACGGCAACTTCGGCAATCCCGCGTCGCGCTCACACTTCTTCGGCTGGCGGGCGGAGGAGGCCGTCGAAGGGGCCCGCCGGCAGGTGGCCGATCTCATTAACGCCGACCCCCGCGAAATTGTCTGGACCAGCGGCGCCACCGAATCCGACAACCTCGCCATCAAAGGTGTTGCCCACTTTTATCAGCAGCGCGGCAGACATATCGTCACCTCACGGATTGAACACAAGGCGGTGCTCGATACCTGTGAACAACTGCAGCGCGAGGGCTTCGAGCTGACTTATCTGACCCCGGACAGCGAAGGCATCATTGCGCCACAGCAAGTCGCCGATGCCATCCGCGACGACACCGTAGTGGTGTCCCTGATGCATGTTAACAACGAGATAGGGGTGATTACGGACATTGCTGCCATCGGCGGGATCTGTCGCGACAGGCAGGTGTTTTTTCATGTCGACGCGGCCCAGAGCGCCGGTAGAATACCGATAGATCTGGCCCAGCTGCAGGTCGATCTGATGTCGTTCTCGGCCCACAAGCTCTACGGCCCCAAAGGCGTCGGTGCCCTGTATGTCAGGCGCCGGCCGCGGGTGCAGCTCGAGGCACAGATCCACGGCGGCGGCCACGAGCGCGGTATGCGCTCCGGCACCCTGGCCACCCATCAGATCGTCGGTATGGGCGAGGCTTTCCGCATCGCCAGGGAGGAAATGGTTGAGGAAAACGCCCGTATTTTAGGCCTGCGCAATCGCATGCTCGACGGCATCAGGGATATCGGCCAGGTGCATGTCAACGGCTCTCTGCAACAGCGCGTGGCCGGCAACCTCAATATCAGCTTTGGCCCGCTCGACGGTGAAGCGCTGATGATGGCACTCAAGGACCTGGCGGTATCCTCGGGTTCTGCCTGTACCTCCGCCAGCCTCGAGCCCTCCTATGTGCTGCGCGCGCTCGGCCTCAGCGATGAGATGGCTCACAGCTCGCTGCGCTTCAGTTTTGGCCGCTTTACCACCGAAGCGGAAGTGGATCTGGCGGTCGACAAAGTTCGCCAGGCGGTCGCCAAACTGCGCCAGCTGTCACCCCGGTTTCCCACCGCCTCCAGCGGCCCGGCCTAGCGGGCCCGCCCGCCGCTAGCCGGCGGGTTCTGCGGCGCCACCACCACTGGCGCCGCTGATTCCGCCGTTATCGCGGCGCCGCTTACATTTCCGTGTCCGCCATGCAAACTGGTCTAAACTGATGAAGTGATGTTTTTTGGGTCGGGTTTGTCGCTCGGGAGAAGTATGAGTAGTCGAGAGATCATCGTCAGTGAACAGTATGAGGACATTATCCATAACCTGCCCGTCGTTCCCTACGTCTGTAAGGCCGGAGGTGATTTTGGCGCGACTTTTATCGGTGAGAGTATTACCCGCCTGGCCGGCTACCGCCCCGATGAGCTGATCAGCGACTCCCGCTTCTGGCTTGAACATATCCACCCGGACGATAGAGACAGGGTACTTGCCGGTTTCGAGGCCCTGTACGGCGGCGGTTGCCATACCCACCAGTATCGCTGGCGCATTGCCGACGGCAGTTACCGCTGGCTGGAGGATTTTGTGCAGCTGGTGACTGACGACAGCGGACAGCCCAAGTACCTGGTCGGTGCTTTGCACGATATTCAGGCGCGCAAAGAGCAGGAGCTGCATATCCTCAATCTGAAAGATCGCGCCCAGGCGGCCAGTGACGCAAAGACGGCGTTCATGTCGCGCATGAGCCATAATCTGCGCACCCCGCTCAATGCCATTATCGGCTTTTCACATATTCTCGAGCGGCGCATCGAAGCGGGCGCCAAACCGGATCTGCGCGGGATGGTGCAGACCATCGAGCGAGCGGGACAGCACTTGCTGCGCCTGGTCGACGATCTGCTCGATATCGTCAATATAGAAAACGGCGAACTGCAGGTCGAGTCGCGGCACTGCGGCCTGCGCGACTGCGTCGCGGCGGCGGTAACCGCCTGTGACAAGCTGTTCGACGGCCACCGCGTGCAGCTGCAAAACAAGTGCAATAACTACAGCGTTTTTGCCGACCCGGAGCGCCTGCAGCAGGTGCTGACCAATCTGTTGAGCAATGCCGTCAAATACAGCGAGCCGGGCGATGTGGTCGAGATCTCGGCAGCCGCGGAGCGCATCGCGGATAAAGAGCGGGTGGAAGTGCGGGTAGTCGACAACGGTGTCGGCATACCCGAGCGCGAACAGGCATTGCTGTTCGAGCCGTTTATGCGCACCGCCTATGCCCGCGAGAATGAAATCGAGGGCTCCGGGGTCGGCCTGTCGCTGACCAAGTTTCTGGTCGAAGAGATGGGTGGCAGCATTGGCTTTCGCAGCGAAGCCGGTATCGGTTCGGAGTTTTATTTTTCTCTGCCGCGCGCCCCCGGCGCGGTCCGGGCCGGCGCCGCTTGTGCGCACATGGCCCGCCAGCGGCCGGTCACCATTCTGTATATCGAAGACGACTTGCCCAGCCAGGATGTGCTGAAACTCTATCTCGATGAAAACCCGCGTGTTGCACTGACGGTTTGCGATACGGCGGAATGCGCTATCGAGATTGCGCGGCGGCAACGTTTTGATTTGATCATTATCGATATCAATCTCAGTGGCATGGACGGCCTGCAGGCCAAGGACAGACTGCACCGGCTCGACACCGCCAAAGACACCGTGTTCGCGGTGCTGTCTGCGGATGCCACTGCCGCAAAAATCAAAGCCGCGATGGCGGCGGGCTTCAGCCAGTACCTGACCAAACCGCTGGACTATGCGGAGTTGAACAAGGTCATCGATCGCCTGCCGGCGTATGCCGGACAGGAGCGCCGCGCCGGGTTTCCCGGCCGGCGGCGTTGACTCAGATCGTGGCAGCCGGCCAGCGCCGCCTGCAGGCCGCCGGATGCGAGCGCGTCGCCGTGCCGAAACCGGATGCGCCGCCGCTCGGCGAGGAGCCGTGTTATCGGCACAAACTGCAGGCGCTGCTGGCCGGGATGGCGGGACTCGACCTGGTTCTGCTCGAGGGCCTGAAGGATGTCGCGCCACCAAAGCTGGTGGTGGTGCACCCCAGACATAGCAATCAACTGGCAAATACCCAGTTACTGGCAACTGCCTGTCCCAATGTACGCGGCCTGGCAGCCGTGCAGCCGGCGGCGGAGCTGAAGCTGTTGCCCCTGCCGCTGTTGGATGCCGCCGATACACACCAGGTCGCGGCATTTATTTGCCGTGTCTGCGGCATATCCCTGCGCGCCGGCGCGGTCGCACTGCCCGGGTAAAACCGCGCCACGGACCCGCCGCCAACCCGGCCGGTCCCGATAGCGGTGCCTGTGTCGAACCCCGGGGCGTCAAGGCGCTGGTGGTCGAATAAGTACTTGTGTTGTAATGGCGGCCTCTAGGCAACAGCGAGGCCGGTTAATTGGCAAATGACGATCCCACCCTGGTAAAACCGGTAAAAACAGCGCTGGCCCTGAGGTCGCTGGAGACCGCCGAGACCTTCCCCCTCGAGGGTGAGATGTTGGTGGGGCGGGAAGTGGAGTGTGCGATTATCCTCGATTCCCGCCAGATTTCCCGCTATCACGCCAAAATCCTGGTGGCCGCCAACGGGGTTTTTATCGAGGATTTGCACTCCTCCAACGGCACCTATGTAAACGGTCGCAGGATCGATTCGCGCATCGCGCTGAGCCTCGGCGACGAGGTCGCTTTTGACGAACAGAGGTATCGGGTTACCTCGCGCCAGTCCGGCGCGGCGGCGGTTACCGAACTGGCGACGGCGGCGATGAAGCGGGCCGCTGCAGTGCCGCCGCCGGCAGATCCCGAGCCCGCGCCAGCGCCGCGGCCAAGCCCCGAACCGGCGCCGCTCCAGCCACCGGCGGATGGATCCCAGCCCGACAGCACGCGGATGCTGTCGGCGGAGCGAAAAGCCCAGATAGACTCGCTGAACCAGCGCTTCCAGAAAGACGTCGATCTCGGCTCCGGCCCCAGGCTGGTGGTGATGACCGCGCCGATCAGGGGGCAGGTCTTTTCCCTCGACAACGACCGGGTTACACAGTGGCGCATCGGCCGCGACCCGCAGGCCGATATCCGCATTCAGGAGAAATCCGTTTCCCGCGATCACGCCCGCCTGACCAGGCTCGACGGCGCCTACCATATAGCCGCCACCAAGGCGGCTAACGGCGTTTCGATTAACGGCGAAGCAACACCCGAAGCGCAACTGCGCCACGGCGACAAAATTCAAGTCGGCAGAATTACCCTGGTATTTAAAACCGATCGGCGGCAGCTGCAGGCGGAGGCGCTAAGCCCGCTCGCCGAAGCCAGGCGGCCACCGCCGCGGGCGCTGCTGGTTATCGCCCTGGCAATGCTGCTGGCGCTGCTCGCCCTGCTGTTTTCAGTGCTGTAGAGACCGCTGCCCCGGGGCCGGCCGTTCAGGTTATACCAGCGCCAGGTAGCCGAGTGCCGACTTGCTCAGCGCCGCGGCGACAATATAGCCGAAGATCAGCACTGCGATGACCCAGGCAAGTCCCCTGACCCCTTTGCTTTTGCCGCGTTTCAGGGCGATGGTGCCGAAGCCGATATACAGCAGCAGAGCGATGATTTTTGCCATCAGCCAGGGGTGCTGCAGGGGCGCCAGATGCATCTGCACGGCCAGAACCAGTGCCGAGATCAGCAGCAGCGTATCGACAATGTGTGGGGCAATGCGCACCCAGCGCTGCCGCAGCCGCGGGGAGTCGGCCAACATCCACAGCCCGCGCAGGGTAAAGCCTGCCAGGGAAAGCACTGCGCAGGTGATATGTAGCAGTTTTACGCTTGTCACCGTGTGTCCCCCGCCGGTGTGTCCGCGACTGGGGATACTACCATCAAAAGCGGCCGCCGGCGGGCCCGGCGCCGGTATTGCGGGCGCGCTGGCGATATTGCCACAGGGTATTGCAAAGATATTGCAAAAGGGTCTGCGGCGGGCTGCGCGAGGCTTGCTGAATGTCCACTAACCCCTTAAAATTCACAGGTTTAGCTAGTGCCAGATGGTTGATTTCCGCCACCGGGAATTTCATCCGCAGGGGGCTTTGCGGGCCCACTGTGGCTAGACACGTTTAACCGACTCGCAACACCAAAACTGGAGAATTTTTAAATGGCTGTTGAACGCACTCTTTCCATTATCAAACCCGATGCTGTAGCCAAGAACGTCATTGGAGAAATCTACAGCCGGTTTGAGAAAGCCGGGTTGAAAATCATTGCCGCGAAAATGCAGCAGCTGTCCCGGGAGCAGGCTGAGGGCTTTTACGCCGAGCACAGAGAGCGGCCGTTCTTCAAGGACTTGGTGGCTTTCATGACCTCCGGTCCGGTTGTGGTGCAAGTGTTGCAGGGCGAAAACGCCATTGCCCTGAATCGCGATCTGATGGGGGCGACCAACCCGCAAGAGGCCGCCGCCGGCACCATTCGCGCCGACTTTGCCCAGTCCATCGATGCCAATGCGGTCCACGGCTCCGACAGCCCGCAGTCGGCGTCCCGGGAAGTGGCCTACTTCTTCGCCGAAGAGGATATCTGCCCGCGCTGATCGGGTATCCCAATAAAGCTGCCGCGGCAAAAAAAGTTGTCGCGGCAAGACGACATCAACAAACACCACAAGCAAAACGACGCAGAACGAGTAAGGTAGACATATGGCAGAGCGCGCAGAGATCGTCGAGCCGCAAACCCGGGTAAACCTGCTGGGCCTCAGCCAGGCCGGGCTGGAAGACTTCTTTGCGCAGATCGGCGAAAAGCGCTTTCGCGCCGTGCAGGTGTTGAAGTGGATTCACCAGATGGGCGCCGACAACTTCGACGCGATGACCAACATCAGCAAAAATCTGCGCGCGAAGCTGCAGCAGGTGGCGCAGATCAAAGCGCCGCAGGTATTGCAGCAGCTGGATTCCGCCGATGGCACGCGCAAGTTTTTGCTGCAAGTGGCCGGCGGCAATGCCATCGAGACGGTGTTTATCCCCGACGGCGAGCGCGGCACCCTGTGTGTATCCTCGCAGGTGGGCTGCTCGCTGGACTGCAGCTTTTGCGCCACCGGCAAACAGGGCTTTAACCGCGATTTGAGCGCGGCGGAAATCATCGGCCAGGTATGGATCGCCGCCCGGTCTTTCGGCCAGTTGCGCGCCGGCGGGCCGCGCCGGATCACCAATGTGGTAATGATGGGCATGGGCGAGCCGCTGTTGAACTTCGACAATGTGGTCGATGCCATGAACCTGATGATGCACGATAACTGCTACGGCATCTCCAAGCGCCGGGTTACCCTCAGTACGTCCGGCGTGGTGCCGGCGCTGGACCGCCTGGGCGCGGTTACCGACGTATGTCTGGCCATCTCCCTGCACGCACCCAACGACGAACTGCGCAATCAACTGGTGCCGATCAACCGCAAGTACCCCATCGCCATGCTGTTGCAGTCGGCGCAGCGCTATATCGAAGGGCTGCCGGACAATCACCGCAAGATCACCATCGAATACACGCTGATCGACCAGGTCAACGACCGGCCGCAGCACGCCCGCGAACTCGCGCAGCTGTTAAAGCATGTGCCGGTCAAGATCAATCTGATTCCGTTTAACCCGTTTGCCCAGTCCGATTACCGGCGGGTCAGCAATACGGCGCTGCGCAACTTCCAGAGCATCCTGATGCAGGCCGGTTTTACCACCACGGTGCGCACCACCCGGGGTGACGATATCGACGCTGCCTGCGGCCAGCTGGCCGGCAGTGTCAACGATCGCACGCGCCGCAGCGAGCGCTATCGCGCGCGCGCCGCTGCCGGGCTCGAGCCGCAACCGCTGCGCTTTGTCGCCCGATAGCTGTGGTCGCAGATTTGTGAGTGCCCGCGGTTTGAAACCAGAGAGGTAGAGTGAATGCCAGCGATGTCAAATAGTGACGGCCGGATATGGCGGCAGGCGATAGCCGGCGGCGGCGTGGCGGCCCTGGTGCTGCTGTTGTCGGCCTGTGTCACCACCACCACTTCCGGCAAAGTGCCGAAAATCGATAAGCCGAAGGCCCTGCAGACCTATATCCAGCTGGGCATCGGCTATATGAAAAAAAACAACCGCGAAGCGGCCCGCTACCATTTCAACCAGGCCTTTGAAATTGACAAGGATTCACCCGGCGCCCACAACGGTATGGCGCTGCTGTACAAGATAGAAGGCGAAACGGCGCTGGCGGAACGGCATTTTCGCCGTGCGATCCGGGTGAATCCCGGGTTTTCACAGGCACAGAATAATTACGGGTCGTTTCTTTTTGCCCAGGAGCGCTATCGGGAAGCCTACCAGCACTTCGAGAAGGCGGCGCGGGATACCGGCTATGACCAGCGGCCCTCGGCGCTGGCCAATCTCGGGCGCACGGCGCTGAGACTGGGGAGAAAGGAGCGTGCCAAAGCCGCCTTCGAACATGCCCTGAGCCTCAACAACCGGGTGACCATGGCGCTGGTGGAACTGGCGGAGCTGCACTTTGAAGAGCAGAACTATGCCGAATCGAAGCGCTACCTGGATCAGTTTGCCCGCGTTTCGGAGCAGATACCGCGCACACTCTGGCTGGGCATTCGCATCGAACGTATTTTTGGTAACAAGGATAAAGAGGCGAGTTACGCCCTGGCGCTGAAGAATTTGCACGGCTACTCGAAAGAATATCTCGAGTACAAGAACACATTGCAAAACTGACTGACCCGCCGATGAGCGCAGACGACACCACAGTCCAGACCCCGCCGGCGACGCTGCCGACCCCGGGCGCCAGCCTCAGAGCTGCGCGCGAGGCGGCGCAGCTGACGCCAAAGGCGGTGGCGGCGGAGTTGCGCCTGCCCGAGGAGAAACTGCAGGCCCTGGAACAGGACCAGTACGAGCGTATGGCCTCGGACACCTTTGTGCGCGGTTACATACGCCGTTACGCGCGCATCGTCAAACTCGACGGCGAGGAGCTGATTGCCGCTTACGAAGGTTATCTGCAGCAGCTGCGGGCCACCACCGAACAGGTTACCCAGGCGCAGGACAGGCCGGGCGGCCGCGGCAAGCTGCCGAACTGGGCGATGCCGGCGGCTATTGTCGTCGGCTTGATTGTGGTGTGGGCGCTTGCGGTCAGCCTGTTTACCGAGCGTCCGGCAGAGCCTGTCGCGGCAGCGCCACAACCGCAGGTGGTGAACCCTGCCGCGGCGGATGAAATTGAGGTGGATGTTTTCCCGGGCGCGGCGGACGCAGCGAATGACAGCGGCGAAACCCTGCCTGCGCCGGCGCCTGCCGCCGGCAGCGCTGCGGTCACTAGCGCTGCGGCCACCAGCGCTGCGGTGCCGGAGCCTGAGCAGCCGGCTCCCGCGCCGGTTGCGGACCGCATCGACTTCGTTTTCAGCGACGAATGCTGGATTGAAGTTACCGATGCCAGCGGTGCGGTGCTGATCGCCGATTTGCAGCAGGCGGGCCAGAGCCTGTCGCTGAGCGGTACCGCGCCGTTCAGTGTGATGCTGGGCAATGCCCGCGCCGCAACACTGGCACTGAACGGCGCGGCCGTCGCCGTGAACCCGATAAGCGGCCGCAAGACCCTGCGTCTGACTGTCGGAGAGTGAGCGGATGATGCGCTTAACCCTTGATTAACCCGAGTGTTGATTAGCCCAAGTATCAATTAACCCAAGTATCGATTAACTCAAGTATCGATTAACCCAGGTATCCCGATCATGTATTTCGAATCCCCGATCAAACGCCGCCGCTCGCGCCAGATAATGGTGGGCAAGGTGGCGGTGGGCGGCGATGCCCCCATCTCCGTGCAGAGCATGACCAATACCGAGACCACCGATGTGGCTGCCACCGTGGCGCAGGTGCAGCGGCTGCAGCATGCCGGCGCCGATATCGTCAGGGTATCGGTGCCCTCGCTGGAGGCGGCCGAAGCCTTCGGCGCAATCCGCGCCAGGGTGGATGTACCGCTGGTGGCGGATATTCACTTCGACTACCGCATCGCGCTGCGGGTGGCCGATCTCGGTGTCGACTGCCTGCGCATCAACCCCGGCAATATCGGCCGCGAAAAGCGCATCCGCGCGGTGGTGGACAAGGCGCGCGATCTGAATATCCCCATCCGCATCGGTGTCAATGCCGGCTCACTGGAAAAGGATCTGCAGAAAAAATACGGCGAGCCGACCCCCGATGCGCTGGTAGAGTCAGCGCTGCGGCATGTGGAAATTCTCGATGGGCTGGGGTTCGAGGCATTCAAAGTCAGCGTCAAAGCCTCCGATGTATTCATGGCGGTAGCCGCCTACCGCAAGCTGGCCACCCAGATCGAGCAGCCCCTGCACCTGGGTATCACCGAGGCCGGCGGGCTGCGCTCCGGCACGGTCAAGTCCGCCGTCGGCCTGGGCGCGCTGCTGATGGACGGTATCGGCGATACCGTGCGCATTTCCCTGGCCGCCGATCCGGTGGAGGAGGTGAAGGTTGCCTGGGATCTGCTGAAAAGCCTGAAACTGCGTTCAAAAGGCATCAATTTCATTGCCTGCCCCAGTTGCTCGCGGCAGAACTTCGATGTCATCAAAACCATGAACGAGCTGGAGGTGCGGCTGGAAGATGTGACCACGCCGATGGATGTGGCGGTAATTGGCTGCGTGGTCAACGGGCCGGGCGAGGCCCGCGAGGCGGATATCGGCCTGGCCGGCGGCACGCCCAATAACCTGCTTTATATCGACGGCGAGCCGAGCCAGAAACTCAAAAAAGAATCCCTGGTGGACGACCTGGAGCGGCTCATACGCGCCAAAGCTGAGGCCAAGGCCGAGCGCGAAAAAGACCTGATCGCCAAACAGTAAACGCCAACCCGATTATTAGGATGTTATGTTGAAAAAAATTCAGGCCATTCGCGGTATGAACGACCTGCTGCCCGAGGCGGCGCCGGTGTGGCAGTACCTGGAGGCAACCGTCGCCGCTGTGCTGCAGCGCTATGGTTATCGGGAGATCCGCTTTCCCATTCTCGAACAGACCGAGCTGTTCAAACGCTCCATCGGTGAAGTTACCGACATCGTCGAAAAGGAAATGTATACCTTCGATGATCGCAACGGCAAAAGTCTGACCCTGCGGCCCGAGGGCACCGCCTCCTGCGTGCGCGCCTGTGAGGAGCACGGTCTGCTCTACAACCAGGTGCAGCGGCTGTGGTACGGCGGCCCCATGTTTCGCTACGAAAAGCCGCAGAAAGGGCGCCTGCGCCAGTTCCATCAGATCGGTGTCGAGGCTTTCGGCATGGCGGGGCCGGATATCGACGCCGAGCTGCTGTTCATCACCGCCAGGCTGTGGCGCGAACTGGGTATCGAGCAGGCGCTGACGCTGGAGTTGAACTCGCTGGCGACACCGGCGGCCCGGGCCGTTTACCGCGATGCCCTGGTCGATTATTTACGGGCGAGAAAATCCCGGCTGGACGCCGACAGTCAGCGCCGCCTGGAAACCAACCCGCTGCGTATTCTCGACAGCAAGGACAGTGACACCCAGGCCCTGCTCGACGAGGCGCCGAGGCTGGCGGAATTTCTCGACGACGAATCGCGCCGGCACTTCGAGCAGTTGCAGGCGCTGCTGGACGCGGCGGGTATTGCCTACCGCATCAACCACCGCATCGTGCGCGGCCTGGATTACTACAGCAAGACGGTTTTCGAATGGGTCACCGATGCCCTCGGCGCCCAGGGCACGGTCTGCGCCGGCGGGCGCTACGACGGGCTGGTGGAACAGTTGGGCGGCCGCGCCACCGCGGGCGTCGGTTTTGCCATGGGCCTGGAACGGCTGGTACTGTTGCTGCAGGCATTGCAGCGGGTGCCGCCGCATGTGGACCAGCAGGTGGACGCCTACCTGGTGGCTGCCGACGGCGTGCAGGGCGCAGCGGTGGAGCTGGGCGAGCGGCTGCGCAGCGAGCTGCCCTATCTGCGCCTGCTGAGCCACTGCGGCGGCGGCGGTTTTAAAAACCAGTTGAAAAAAGCCGACAAAAGCGGCGCCGCGGTGGCTCTGATTCTCGGCGAGGACGAAGTTGCCGGCGGCCGTGTAACATTGAAATACCTGCGCGAGTCAAAACCGCAGCAAACGCTGACAGTGGCCGAGGCCATAGACCGGCTGCAGGACTGAGGCGCCGCCCGGCGGCGGCAGTTGTTTCGATTAACCGACGAGAACAGTGATTAGGAGTATTTTGTGGCAGGTCATCATACCGAGGAAGAACAATTAGAAGCCCTGAAAAGGTGGTGGCAGGAAAACGGCAAATCGACGCTGTTATGGGTGGCGGTGGCGGTAGGCGGCTATTTCGGCTGGCAGGGCTGGCAGGAGCGGCAGGATCAGCAGGCGCAGGCCGCCTCGGCTTACTACGAGCAACTGATCCAGGTACTGGAGGTGCCGCCCGGCGGCGAACTCAGCGAGGAGCAGCGTGCCAATGCGCTGCATTTTTCCGAGCAGATAAAAGACGCCGATGCAGGCAGCCTCTACGCCAAGAACGCCTCCCTGCTGCTGGCGGGCCTGGCGGTGGAGGACAATGACCTAGACAAGGCGGCCGCGCAACTGCGCTGGATTCTCGATAACCGGCCCTCCGAGGCCGTCGCCTGGGTGGCGAAAGTCCGACTGGCGCGAGTGCTGCTGGCACAGGCGCAACTGGACCAGGCGCTGGCGCTGCTGGAGGGCGATATCGCGCCGAGCTTTGTCGCTGTCTATGCCGAGGCGCGGGGCGATGTCCTGCTGGCCATGGCGCAGCCCGATCGGGCGCTGGCCGCCTACCGGCAGGCCCTCGACAGCCTGCTCGATGCCCAGAGCGGCCGCCGCGGCATTCTGCAGATGAAGATCGACGATCTGCAAAGCAGCCTGCCGGCGCTCGCCAGCGCGGAGGATCTGTCGTGAAGCGCCTGGCACTGGTGCTGTTATCGGCCCTGGCGGTCGCCTGTTCCTCTACCGACA
The DNA here is from genome assembly GCA_028280195.1 of Exilibacterium sp. Lineage (GTDB taxonomy): Bacteria > Pseudomonadota > Gammaproteobacteria > Pseudomonadales > Cellvibrionaceae > Exilibacterium. The sequence goes on along the minus strand of JANQMH010000103.1, from coordinate 54,123 downwards.
CGGTCGAGCTGGAGCCGGCCAAACTGGTCGACTTCAAGGCCAGCGCGCGGGTAAAGACCCTGTGGTCGAGAGATATCGGCACCGCCCAGGACAAACGCTATACCCTGCTGATGCCGGCCATCGCCGGTGAGCGCATATTTGCCGCCGACATCAAAGGCCGGGTGACGGCCCTCGACCGCAGCAATGGCAAGCGGCTGTGGCGCGAGGATATCGATGCGCCGGTATCCGGCGGTATCGGTGCCGGCGCCGACCTGGTGGTGGTGGGTACCTATACCGGCCAGGTAGTGGCCCTGAGCCAGGGTGACGGCAGCGAGCGCTGGCGCGCGCAGGTCAGCAGCGAAGTCCTGGCGCCGCCGCAGACCAACGGCGATATCGTGGTAGTGCAGACACTGGACGGCAAACTGATCGGTCTCGACGCCGGCAGTGGCGAACGCCGCTGGCTGTACGAAAACACCCTGCCGGTGCTGACGCTGCGCGGCACCGGGACGCCGGTATTGAGCGGTGATGCCGCCTACGCCGGCTTCGCCAACGGCAAGATCATCGCCGTCAGTGCCGGCGACGGGGTATTGCGCTGGGAGCAGCGCGTGGCGGTAGCCCGCGGCCGCACCGAACTGGAGCGGGTTATCGATATCGACGGCTCGCCGATACTGTACGGCGACCTGGTTTACGCCACCAGCTTTCAGGGGCGCATAGGCGCTTTCGGCCGCGCCAACGGCCGCGTGATCTGGGCCCACGACAGCTCCAGTTTTCAAAATCTGGCCGCGGCGCGCGAGACGGTATATACGGTCAACGACAGCGATACCGTGCAGGCCTATCAGGCCAACAGTGGCGAGTTGCTGTGGGAAAACGATCAGCTGCTGCGCCGCCGCGTATCCGCCCCGCAAACATTTGACCGCTATGTGGCGGTGGGCGATGACGACGGCTATCTGCATGTACTGAGCCAGGCGGACGGCAATTTCGTCGCGCGCCGCAAACTCGACGGCGACGGCCTGCGCTCGCCCATGGTCAGCGACGGCGAGGTTTTGTATGTACTCGGCAACAGCGGCAGTCTCAAAGCGCTGCGGGTAGAGGAGAGGTAGTGCCGCTGCAGTCGCCGCAGGGCGGATATCAATGCTTCCCGTAATCGCTCTGGTGGGCCGCCCAAACGTCGGCAAGTCCACCCTGTTCAATCGCCTGACCCGCTCCCGGGATGCCCTGGTGGCCAACTACGCGGGCCTGACGCGCGACCGCAAGTACGGTGAGGCGGAACTGGCGGGGCGGCGCTTTATCGTTATCGATACCGGTGGCATCAGCGGCGATGAACAGGGTATCGACAGCGCCATGGCCGGGCAGTCGCTGCAGGCCATCGACGAGGCCGATGCGGTGCTGCTGATGGTGGACTGCCGCGACGGCCTCAGCCCCGCCGATGCCATGATTGCCAAACATCTGCGCGTCAACGGCAAGCGCACCTACCTGGTGGCCAATAAAATTGATGGTCTCAATCACGACGTTGCGGTAGCGCCGTTTTTCGAATTGGGGCTGGGGGATATCTATCCCACCACCGCCACTCACGGGCGCGGTGTCAAAACGTTGATGCAGGCCGTGCTCGATGGTTTGCCCGAGCGCAGCGCCGCGCCCGCAGCGGCGCCTGCCACCGGTATCAGGATCGCCGTGGTCGGCCGCCCCAATGTGGGCAAGTCCACCCTGGTCAACCGCATGCTCGGCGAGGAGCGCGTGGTGGTCTACGATCAGCCCGGCACTACCCGCGACAGCGTCTACATCAATTACCAGCGCGGGGATAAACCCTACACGCTGATCGACACCGCCGGGGTCAGGCGGCGCAAAAACATCAAACTGAGTGTAGAAAAGTTTTCCATCGTCAAGACACTGCAGGCCATTGACGATGCCAATGTGGTCATTCTGCTGCTCGACGCCAGCGAGGGACTGGTGGATCAGGACTTGCACCTGATGGGGCATGTGGTCGATGCCGGGCGGGCACTGGTGGTGGCGCTAAACAAATGGGACGGTCTCGACGAGGATCACAAGCAGTACACCAAGGGCGAACTGCAGCGGCGCCTGCGCTTCGTCAGCTTTGCCGATATCCATTTTATTTCCGCGCTGCACGGCACCGGTGTCGGCAACCTCTATCAGTCGATAGAGCGCGCCTACCAGTCCGCCACCGGCAAGCTGACCACCAACCACCTGACGCGCATCCTGCAGGATGCGGTGGCCGACCATCCGCCGCCGCTGGTACACGGCCGCCGGATCAAACTGCGCTACGCCCACGCCGGCGGCCACAACCCGCCGATCGTGGTGATTCACGGCAATCAGACTGAGGCGGTGCCCAATCACTATGTGCGCTATCTGGAAAAAACTTTTCGCCGCGCGCTGGATCTGCACGGTACGCCGGTGCGCATGGAATTCAAAACCACCGACAACCCGTTTGCCGGTCGCAAAAACCAGCTTAACGCGCGGCAGATTGCCAAAAAGCGCCGGTTGATGAAGCACGCCAAAAAGAAAAAATAAACGCATTCAAGCCGCGCGATATTCGCCGTGGCGCGGTAGCGGGGTATTGGTGTTTTCGTTTACCCGGCTGTGCTGCCGGCGCTTGTGATAGGTGCGCATGCCCTGGCGGATAAATACCGCGCACAGGCCGAATATGGCGCCGGCGGCAACAGCCGCGAGCATGATCAGCAGGGTTTTGGGCGAGGTGTGTGCCGCCGGGGCGTGCAGTGACGGCGGCAGCACCAGGGCGCCGGTCGCGGGTACATTCTGTTGAATTTTCTCCGCATCTATTTGCAGCGCCTGCCTGGCCGACTGCAGCTGGCGCAGTTGGGGTATGAAGGCATCGTTTTGCCGGCGCTGGCCCAGCGCCTGCAGTTCGGCCTCGAGTGCCCGGGTACCGAGCAGATAGAGCCTGTCATTGGGCAGCGCGCTTTCCCTGTCTGCCAGTTTGTTGACAGCGGCCTCTTCCATATCGAGTGTGCGGGCGATCTGAATGGCCTCGCTCAGGTGTGCCATGCGGTCGTTGAGCTGCGTTTGTGTCTGTTGCCGCAATACCGTCGCGGAGCGATCGATATAGCTGATATGATTATTGATGGCAGCCACCAGGTCGCCGGCGGCCGAGGCGACGGTAGCGTGGCTGACATAGTTGAGGTAGTCGTGCAGCAGCGCTGCGCCGGCCGCAGAGTCGCGACTGTCGAGGCTGATGTGAGTGAGCGGAGAGTCCTTGTCGCGGTTGACGCTCAGCGAGTTTACAAAGCGGTTTACCTGTTTTGTTTCGCTGTCGGCAGCGGCAAAAAAGCCGCTGTATGATCGATCGCTCTGTGCCAGAAAGGCCGCGATCGTACTGCGGCTTTGTAGGTTGTTGAGCGCTTTGCGGTAGAGCGGCTGCGCCTCCAGTCGGCCAATGTCGTAGTTTTCCTTAGCGGGGCTGAAACCCGGCGAGACCGGCGCCAGCTGGATATCGCTGACGGCATAAATACTGGCATCGATCTGATAGATTTTTGTTGCTGAGCTGATATAAATCCAGGCCAGCGCCGCGCTTGCCGCAACTGCTGCCAGCAGCAGCCAGCGTCCCTGCCAGATCACGGCCATTAACTCGAGTAAATCGATTTCATCGTCGCAGGCCACTCGGTTTGCCGGGTAGGGGATTTCTCTGGCAGGCGCATTCATACGGATTACCTCGGACGAATTGTATTAAGCCGCTTTCTGCGAGTGAACGGACGGGTAGAGGTCTCCTCCTGGCAGTTTTTTTCCTTTAGCGAATATCATAGCGATCGGTTGACGGGGAAAACCAGTAAAAAGTTGTAAATACCGCCCGGCGGCACGATCGGGGTCCGACCCCGCTCCGTACCGACCCCGCCCGGTGCCCATTTCCCGTACCATCCCGCTGGTAAGGTTTTGCTTAGAATTCCATCCAGCCTGTTATACGCCGCTGTTTTTTCTCACGGTGAGACGGCGACTACTGGCCACCACATTCCCAGCCCCAGGACTGCAGTTTTGCCACCAGCCCCTCGGCCTGTTGCTCGCAGTAACCCTCGGTACTGCTGGCGCTCCACAGTGTCTGCCGGGTACCGGGAGTTTCCACGTCCTTGTAGTAATTGACTTCGCAGGGGACGCCGGCGTCCGTGTCGAGATAGTCGATCTCCACGCGCCGCTGCAGGTCCTGCAGCACACAGGTATAAGCGATTTTACGCGACTCGGCGGCAGCGCTGCCGATATCTGTCTCCGCACCGCTTTCTGCGCTGAACTGCGCCGGCGCTTCCAGGGTTGCCGGCGCCGCCGGTGCCTGCAGCTGTTGCGCTTCGCCCTGTTGTTGTAAACCTTGTTGTTGTAAACCTTGTTGTTGTAAACCTTGTTGTAGATTTTGTTGTACATCTTGCTGTACATCGTCGCTTTGCGCCGCAGCGCCTGCGCCCGCAGACAGCAGGCCCATGGTGATCAGTGATACGAAAAGTCTCATCAGACGTTCCCCTGTTGTTTATGGTTGGTATTACCGGAAAACACGATACTGCCGTCGCGCGGTACAACCGGCGTTTGCACCGGCCCCAGTCTAGATAAAAGCGATGCAAAACACGCGGAACCCGGCGACAGCGCAATGCGAACTGCTTCACATTACTGAAGATCTGGAAGCTGTTCCATAACTCTCGACCTACTGCGGCGGCGCTATTTATCACTCGCCTCGTTGCGGCCGAGAATTACGAAACAGCTTCTAGGGTTTTTTTTGATGCCAGAACGGCTGTCCCACCGTGGGTGTGCTGGGGCTGGCGGTTTGCCGCTTGTGCATCAAACCGGCGCGAAATGCCTGCCGCCCGGCCTCGATAGCGGTGGCGAACGCCGCAGCCATCGATACCGGATCGCGCGCTTTGGCCACGGCAGTATTGAGCAGAACGGCATCGAAGCCCATTTCCATGGCCTCGGCTGCCTGCGATGGCGCTCCCAGACCGGCGTCGATAATCAACGGCGTATCCGCCAGGCGCGTTCTCAAGGTGTGCAGGTTGTAGCGGTTGAGCAGACCCTGCCCGGTACCGATAGGCGCGCCCCAGGGCATCAGTACCTGGCAGCCCGCATCGAGCAGGCGTCGGCAGAGGATCAGGTCGTCGGTGCAGTAGGGCAGCACCTTGAAGCCCTGCTGTATCAGGGTAGCGGCGGCTTCCACCAGTCCAAACGGGTCCGGCTGCAGATTGTACTCATCGCCGATGACTTCCAGTTTGATCCACGCGGTGTCGAAAATTTCCCGCGACATCTGCGCCAGGGTAACGGCTTCCTTGGCCGAGGTGCAGCCGGCGGTGTTGGGCAGCAGTTTGCAGCCGCTCTGGCGGATATAGTCCCAGATGGCTTCGCCGTCTTTATCGGCCGGGTTCTGGCGGCGCAGCCCCAGGGTAACGATATCGCAGCCGGCCGCGGCGACGGCATCGCGCATGCTCCGGGGGGAGGGGTAGAGCGCCGTGCCGAGCAAAAAGCGGCTGTTGAACTGTTCGCCGTAAAGGGTCAGCTTGTCTTCCTGCATCAGCCACCTCCGACCGGCTTGACGATATCGATTTGATCCCCGGGCGCCAGCTGCGTCAGCGGGTAAGCCGAGCGCGGTACAAACTCGCCGTTGACGGCGACGGCAATTTTTTTACCGCCCAACTGCCACTGTTCGATCGCCTCGCTCAGCGACGTACCGGCGGCAATTTCCGCAGTTTCGTTATTGAGGCTGACCTTAACCCGCACGGCAGTTTTCCCCCTGCTGTGCCAGCCCGAGCGTGGCGGCAAACGCCAGCTCACCGCCGTCGATCAGGGCCAGCAGATGACTGACCACCACCGGCGCCAGTAAATAGCCGTGCCGGTAGAGGCCGTTGGCCAGCAGCAGCCCCTCGCGCACCTCGATTTTGGGCAGGTTGTCCATCAGCGCCGGGCGCAGATTAGCGCTCATCTCCACGATCCTGGCTTCGGCAAATGCCGGGTTGATGGTGTACAGGGCACTGCCTAACTCGAGGCTCGACTGCAGGGTTACCGCGCCGCGGTCCTCGCTCTCTATCTGCGTGGCGCCGATCACAAAGTGCCGGCCGGGCTTCGGTACCACGTAGAGTTGATAGCGCGGGTGCATCAGCCGCACCGGCCGCTGCAATGTGACCTCGGCGGTTTGCACACACAGCACCTCGCCGCGGATGCCGCGCAGTCCGGGCCACTGGCTCTTGGCGCCGACGCCGCGACAGTCTATCACCAGGTCGAAGCGCTCGCGGCCGCCGGGCGTGTCCACCGCATGGGCCGAGGTGCGCACGGTACAGTGCTCGCGGCAGTCGCCGCCCAGGCGGCGAATTTCGCCCAGCAGCGCCTGCAGCAGGTGGCGGTTGTCGATATGGGCCTCGTGCTCCAGCAGCAGGCCCTGCTGAAACTGTGCGCCGATATCCGGCTCGCAGGCGCCGATGGCGCGGTCGTCGAGCCACTGGAAGCCGCCGCGGCCCGGCAGCATATGCTGCAGATCGCTGTGGAACTGCAGCAGCTCGGCGCTGTCCTGCGGGTGGGCGACAATCAGGCTGCCGTTGTGCTGATAGGCGATATTTTCGCCGCTTTCGCGCTGCAGCGCCTGCAACCACTGCGGCCACAGCTGCAGCGACGCCATGCCCATATCATAGATGGCGGCCTCCGAGTCCACCGCCTCGCTGAGCGGCGCGACCATGCCGGCGGCGGTATGGGCGGCGGCGGCGGGCTGTTGCAGGGAACCGGCCTCGAACAGCGTAACCGCGTGCCCGCCGCGCAGCAGCTGCCAGGCCAGCAGGCGGCCGAGCAGGCCGGCGCCGGCAATGGCAATGGGTCGATTGGATGTTGTCATTAAACAGCCCGCGACACCGCTGGTGTCCGTCGATAACACGTGGTTAATACTGACTTCAGTATGCTTGCCGGAGAGGCGGATCAGGAACAGCGTCACCGGGAACCGGTGATTGCCGCAGGTGGCAGATAGCTCGCAGTAGCTGTCTTGTTTCCTACGCAGGGTTTAACCTGATCAGGTTCTACGGGTTCGGCTGTGCGATCTCAGCCCGCTGTCTCTGCGGGCGCCCCGACAAGTCAGCCGCTAGTGTATCACCCGCCCGGACCTCGCACCAGTTGCGCCGGGACGACTGAGCCGCGACCGGCGCGGCCGCTCTCAGCCGCCCGCCGCCTGTGCCTGGCGCTGCTGCAGATTGTTGAATTTGCGCCGGTAATCGCTCGGTGACACCTTGCAGAGCTTTTTGAACAGGCGCCGGAAAGCGCTCTCATCGCTGTAGCCGCACTGCACCACAATTTCATTCAGGCGCAGGCGGGTGGTTTCCAGCAGGATTTTGCTCTTCTCGATTCTGGCCCGCTGGGTATAGGTCTGCGGGCTTTCGGACAGGGCGTTTTGAAAGCGGCGGATCAGGGTGCGCGGGCTGACCGCGGCGTGCCCGGCCACCTCGTCGATGCGGAAGTCGCGCTGCAGATTCTCGTGTATCCACGCCTGGGCCCGGGCGACCACGGCGTCGTCGTGGTTGGCATAGGGCAGGATGGCGTAGGGAGCCTGGCTGAGGCGCTGGCGGTCCAGCAACATATACTTGGCCACGGTGCGCGCCATCCGCGGACTGCCGTAGCGCTCGATAACCATCAGCGCCAGGTCGTTAAAACAGCTGGAACCGCCGCCGATGATGAAGTTGTCCGTGGTCTTGCAGATGGCGTCGGCGTCCAGCAGTACCCGGGGATAGCGATTGGCAAAGGCCTTGCCGAGCCACCACGACACAGTGGCGGGTTTGCCATCGAGCAGGCCCGCCTCCGCCAGTAAAAACGTGGCACTGCAATTGGTGACCACCCGATCAAAGCGCTGGTGATTGCGTTTCAGCCAGTCGATATGGGGGCCGTGGCGCTTCAGGTTTCTGTCCAGGTTGCGGCCGTCGGCCAGCATCATCGCCGGTATCACCAGAACGCCGCCGTCTTCCACCGAGCTGAGGTCTCCGTCCACAGCCAGCGGGTAGCCGCTGGAGGCCTTTACCGGGTTGCCGTCGATAGACACCAGCCGCAGCCGAAACGGCTCGGCTGAGCCCAGGCTGAGCGCCACGCGGTTGGCGACATAGATCATATCGGCAAAACCCATGGCGGTGGCGGCCATGCTGTTGGGGAGAAGCAGCAGAGTAACGGCAATCATGGCTGGCGTTTCCGGCGTGTTTTAGCTGGTCGATGGCGATGAGTTTAGGCCATTGTGTCTTAAAAAGCACGAAAAATGTCAAATGCGCCACTTCTGGTACTGAGCCTGTCTGCCTACACTGAATCCGAACCCTGTAACTGAGGAGTTGTTGTATGAACAGGATTCCGAGACGGCATTTTTTCCGGCTGCTGGGGGGTATCGCCCTGGCGGGCGCGGCGCCGCTGACCCTCACTGCCTGCCAGTACCTTTCCCCCCAACCTTTTGAGACCGGCCGCGAAGTGCCGCCGCCGAAGGGGTGCGAGGACCTGCGCTCGATCGATCCGGAGGGCGACTGCTGATGCCAAACGACCACCTCAGAGGACTGTTGTTGAAGATCCACCGCCGGGTGATGAAGCGCTTCGTTTTCCGCAGTGACCGCGGTGAAAGCTGGGATATGCCGCCGCCGGACTACGATGGCAGCAGTATGCTGCGCGACGACTGTGACGGCTTCTGCCTGGCCTGCCGCAAATTACTGCGCCGCCAGGGTGTGCCCAGCCGCCTGGTCTACTGCGAGATTGAGCGCCGCGGCCATCTGGTGGTCGAGGTCGACGGCTGGATTCTCGACAACCTGCAGCGCACCGTGGTGCCGAACACCTACCTGCGCGACTATCGCTGGCTGCGCATCTCGGGTTATGAGCCGGGCGATCCGTGGCGCGAAATTGTCTAGCCGCGCGCCGCGGTTGCCGGCAGGTACTGCAGGCGTAGCGCGGGGTAAGGGCTGTGGCAAGGCCCTAGAGCGTTTTTAAGAACTCCACCAGATCGAGGCGCTGCGCCTCAGTGAGGCCGGTGCCGTAGGGGTGGCCGCCATTGTCGTTACCCGCCAGGCGGGTGTCGAACTCAAACGCATTGGGCGACGGCTGCGACTCATAGCCTACTTTGACGGGATCAAACCTGCGGTTGCCGACGTAGAAAGTCGTGGAGCGCTCCTGCGGCGCCGACACCAGCTCAAACAGGTTGGGCACCGAGCCGTTGTGCAGATAAGGCGCGGTCGCCCAGATGCCGGTCAAAGGGCGGGCCTTGTACGAACGCGGGCTGAAGGGCTGCTCGGCGCGGGCTTTACTGAAGCTGAGAAAGGCGGCCTTGACCGCAGCGCCGGGATAGCCCAGCAGGATACCGGTACCGGTGGTTACCAGCGCCGCGCCGCGCGGGCTGATGGGCTGGCCGTTTTCCTGCGTGGGAGCGTCTGCACCGTAACGCGGGCCGGCGATGATATAGGTGTGGGTGCCCTCGAGCTTGCCTGAGGCCCAGGGCTTGTCGATGCGGCTGTTGCTGGCGAGGAGAAAATTGTCGGCCATTTTCGGATCGGTGCCGACCTGGGCGACTTCAATCATCTTTGGTTCGTAGCTTTTGTGCTGGTCTTCGCGCGCCACCAGTTGGTGGCAGGCGATACAGCGCGCCCGGTAAATGGTTTCGCCGCGCGCGGCCTTTTGTGCGTCGGGCGCCGGCAGCACATTGACGGGCCACTGCGGCGAGCGCAGGTGGCGCACCAGCTTTTCGATACGCCCCAGGTTTTCGAGATTGACCGAGGACTTGTAACCGAATTTTGACGCGTCGCGCAGATGGTCTTCGAGCGCATCCTCGGCTTTCAGGTATTCGTCGCCGCTGCGATTGACCACCTCGACAACCCCGAACACACCGATGACCTCGCCGACATTGCGCATCAGCGGCCCGAAACCGGCCTTGTCGTTCGGCGCCAGGCCGTTCCACTGCACCACCGAGGACTGTGAGGCACCCCAGAGAAACGGGTAGCTGACCGGTGCATCGGCGGGGCGCCAGTTGTCCGGTACTTTCAGCACCTGGGCCATTACCTGATTGAAAATCGCCCCCACCGCATCGACGCGACCGTGACCGTAGGGGTGGGGAGCCTTGTTCTGCTCCTGTTTGGTGGCCAGCACCTGAGTTCGCAGCTGCATCTTGCCTTTCAGCGCCGCCACCGCCTCGGCCGCGGCATCCGGCCCCAGCACTTTTTCACTGAAGCGGGCAAACTTTTCCGCTGAACTCCAGGTTGCCAGCAGCGCCTCGATCAACTGCTGGTTAAAGGTTTCGAAATCACCCAGGGTCGGTGCACCGTCGATCACGGTGGGCTTGCCGTCGAGTTCGATTTTATTGACATGGCAGAAGGCGCAGGTCGGCCCCAGCCAGACCGTACCCTCTTCATCGGCCTTGCCTCTGGCCAGGCCGATGGGCAGGCCGTCGGGGTTCCAGCGCGGATCGGCCGGCGCGGGGATATAGCCGAGCCGGTCAATATTGGCGTCGGCGCGCAGCAGCTGCCTGCTGTCGGCCAGCTCGAGATGCAAAAACCAGTCGTAGGGAATCATGCGCGAGCCCTGATCGGCAAACCAGAACTCCCGGCGCTGTTTGTCGCTCCAGCCCTGCGAGACCTGCCACCAGGGCAGGTCCGTGGCGAGTTCGGCATCCGGCTTGTCGTCGCTCGGCCAGAGCGTGCAGCCGGCGATCGCCAGGCAGGAAAACAGCGTGGTGAAAACTGACCAGTGCAAGCGCATATGAGCATCCCTTTTTGTTATTGAAAGTTGTTATTGAAAGCTGTTATTGAAAGTTGTTACGGCGTCCTGTTTAGCGGCCGTCTTTATCGGGCCTTTTGATCGGGGGCGATTATGAAATACTAGCAGAGTAATTGACAGTGCAAATTCCCCTGCCGCGGGTGTATTACTCCCATCGCGGCACGCATTTTTGCCTGCTTGTGGTAATAGGTGACAGGTGCCTCAGGGCTGGTCGCGCAACAGCCGCTGCATATCGGCAAGCTGTTCGGGAAAACGCCATCGATAGTCCGCCAGCTCGCCGCCCTGCAGCCACTGCGCCGCGCGCACTTCAGCGCCGTCCGGCGGCTGCGGCGCCGCGGTGTTATCGGCGGCGCGACATCGGAACAGATGAAAACCATTGTCGAATACACGCAGCAGCTCGCCCGCTTCGACCCTGACACCGGTCTCCTCCCAGGTCTCCCGTTCGGCCGTGCACTGTGCCGCCTCGCCCGCCTCTGCCGTGCCGCCGGGCAGATTCCACAGGCCGGTGTGCTGTTGTGCCACCAGCAGTTTGCCGTCGCGGGTGACAAAACAGCCGGCATTGGCTTCGGGCAGCGGAGCGGTTTGGGTGGAGCAGGTAAAGCTCGGCCGGCAGGCGCTTAGCGACAGTGTGCAAGCGAGTAGCAGCGAGATGACCGGCAGTGAGTGTGTTTGCATGGTTGAGTATCAATTCAGTGGGGCCGGCGACAGTGTAAAAGTATTGGATTGCAACTTTGTTGCGGTGTTTTGTTTTGCTACAGCGGCGAAACAAATCCACGCCTACTTCCACGCGGCAATGGTTTCACCGCTTGCTTAAAAATCACGTTCTTGTATCGTTCTCGAGCGGGGCAGAGACAGTTGCAGACGTGTGCATGGGCATATCTGCGGCCGCTTGGAGATGGCGGCCCTAGAGCGACAGATAGGCGTGATAGCGGTCCCGGATGCCGCGCACATAATTAACCGGTTCACGCCCGCGCACATAACCGAAACGGGCCCGGCGGGCATACTCCTGCTTGCTCAGTAACAGCATGGCGTTTTCCACATTGTCAAACCAGCGGTCCGGGTCCAGGCCTTTCTGCCGCGCCAGGCGCCGCGCATCGTAGACGTGGCCATAGCCGGCATTATAGGCCGCCAGGGTAAACCACAGGCGCTCCTCCAGCGGCAGGTGCCGCTCGAAACGCGCGCGCACCCAGTCCATATAGCGAACGCCGGCGACGATGCCGGTCTCCACCGTCAGCGGCAGCTGGTAACCCATTTCCCTGGCGGTGCGCGGCATCACCTGCATCAGCCCCTGGGCGCCGGCAAACGACACCGCCTCGGGGTCAAAGCGGCTCTCCTGATACATCTGCGCCACCACCAGGCGCCAGTCCAGTTGCACAGGGTTGGCGGCGGACTTGACCAGGTCGTCGTAGGGGGACAGCGACTGCTGCGGGTTGAGGCGCTGGCCCTGGTATTTTTCGATACGCCGCTGGTTCCTGAAGTACTTGTTGTAGGTAACGTTGAAAAACAGGCCCTTGTAGTGCGCGTTCAAATAGCCGTTCAAGGCTTCCAGCAGCAGCGGGTTGGCGTCTCTAACCGCCCAGGCGTGGCTGCGTTTCGGTTCCTTGATCAGCCCCGGCTGCAGGCCGTCGATAAAGCGCTGCTCGATGGCGACCAGGTGGCTGTCTGCCAGGCTGGCATCGAAACGGCCGGCGGCCACCGCCAGCAGTATTTCGTCGGTGTTCATGGCGTCGGGGGCGGCCTCCAGGGTAAAGTCGTGACCCTGCTGCAACCAGGTTGTAGCCGTGTGCCAGTAAGCGGTGTTTTTATGCACGACCAGCGTGCGGCCGCGCAGATCTTCCAGGGTCTGCAGGGGTGGCCGGTCGCCGCCGCTTACCAGTTGCTCGCCGACGGCATTGTAAGTGCGGGTAAAGGCGATGCCGCGTTCGCCGCGCTCCGGCGTGACGGTAAACGAGGCGGCGATCAAATCCCCGCGCCCCTGTTGCAGCCAGTCGATCATATCGACCTCCGGCGGCGCCACCACCACTTCCAGGCGCAGCTTGTGCAGGTCGGCAAATTTTTTTACCAGATCGTATTCGAAACCCATCAGCTCGCCGCGCCAGAGAAAATAGTTGGTGGGCGTGTTGCGGGTGATCATACGCAGTGTTTTGCGCTGCTCGATGACCGGCAGATCGTCGTGGGAGATGCTCTGCCGCTGGCGCAGGGTGAGTGTCTGGGTGATAAACAGATTCAGCTGCAGTAGCAGCTGCCTGGCATCGGGGCGCACTGCCCAGGCAATATTGCGCTCGTCGCTGATCTCGGTACCGACGCGAAAGTCGCTGCGATAGGCCGACAGCGACAGCGCGACGTTGCTGTCCATTACCGTAGCGTCGAACTCGCCGCTGTTGAGCCGGTCCAGCATGCGATCGGGGTCGCTGGCGGCGCTCAGCGCCAGCACGCTTAGATCGAGTTGGGGATTGTCGGCGCGCAGCTGCTGCAATGACTCCTCGTAGGCGCTGCCGGCGCTGACGGCAACGGTCCGGCCGTGCAGTTTGTCGGGCGTATCGACGGGCGCACTGCCGGCGGCGCTGATGATGTGTTCGCGCACCTGGGTAATGGGCAGGGAAAAGCTCACCTGCCGGCTGCGCGAGGGCGTATGGGTCAGGTTGGTGGCAATCATATCGCCGCGTCCCGCCAGCAGCGCCGGAATCAGCGCCGCCATACCGTCGACCGGCACCCACTGTACCTGCAGGCCGAGTTCTGCCGCGAAATCCTCCGCCATCTGCCGGTAGACCTGCACCGGCAGGCCGCGGCGCGGCAGCGCGGTAGTCGTATCCCAGCGCGGCACCAGCAGGCGCAGTTGGCCATGTGCCCGGATTGCGTCCAGATCGCCTGTTTCTATATAGCTTGGGACGGCGTGATCGGCGGCGCCGGCGGCAGCGGTTTGCGCCGGCGATACTGCCGCGGGGATGCGCTCGTCGTCGGCGCAGGCGGCCAGCAGTGCGGTGGCGGCAAGCAGGGCCAGGTAGCGGTAAAAAGGGCGGAGTGCGGTCATGGCTTCGGGGGCGGCGCTCAGGCTTGAGTGGATTTTATTTCACATAACAGCCGGCCCTTTGACAGGCGCGCGCTAACGCTGTCGCCGGCCCGCACACTGGCGGCGTCGCGCACGGCGCGCCCGCTGTGGTCAGTGACGATGGCATAGCCGCGGGCCAGAACATTGAGCGGACTGACCGACTGCAGCAGCTGGGAACTGGCCGACAGCCGTTGCCGCTGTCGCTGCAGCACTGTCTGCATGGCGCCGTGCAGCCGGCGCTGCAGGCCCTGCAGTCGTTGCAGATACTGGCGGATCGCCACCTCCGGGTGCAGGTGCTGCTGCCGCAGCGACAGCTGTTGCAGCCTGGCGGCCTGCTGCTGCAGGCGCATGCGCACGCTTCGGGTGAGGCGCATTTCCAGGTGATCCAGGTGCTGGGCCTGGCGCTGCAGCCGCTCCCCGGGGTGGCGCAGGCGCGCGCGCAGATACTCCAGCTTTTGCCGCCGGGCAGCCAGGCGCCGCTGCAGCGCCTGGGTCAGCAGCACTTCGTAACCCTGCAGGGTCTGCAGCCAGTCATCGGCGTCGGGACTCAGCAGCTCCGCCGCCGCAGAGGGGGTGGGGGCGCGCACATCGGCGACGAAGTCGGCAATGGTGAAGTCGATCTCGTGGCCCACGGCGCTGACGACGGGAATGCGGCTGGCGGCAATCGCCCGCGCCACGCTCTCGTCGTTAAAGGCCCACAGGTCCTCGAGAGAGCCGCCGCCGCGGCCGACAATGATCGCGTCGATGGCGCCGTGCCGGTGGGCCAGCGCCAGCGCGTTAATAATGGCCGGCGGCGCCTCCGGACCCTGCACCGGTACCGGTATGACCGACACTTCGGTGGCGGCAAAGCGCCGCCCCAGCACACTGAGGATATCGCGTATCGCCGCCCCGCTCGGCGAAGTGATGACGGCGATATGGCGGGGCAGGCCGGGCAGTTGCCGCTTGCTGCCGGCATCGAACAGCCCCTCGGCGGCGAGCTTCGCCTTGAGCGCTTCGAAAGCGCGCTGCAGGGCGCCGTGCCCGGCCTCTTCCATATGCTCGACAATCAGCTGGTAGTTGCCGCGCGGCTCGTACAGCCCGGCCCTGGCGCGCACCAGTACCTGCTGGCCGTGCTGCGGCGCAAAGCGCACCTGGCTGTTGCGGTTGCGAAACATGGCGCAGCTGATCTGTGCCTTGCTGTCCTTCAGGGTGAAATACCAGTGACCCGAGGTATGCCGGGTCAGATTGGAGATTTCGCCCTCCACCCACAGCAGCGGCAGGTGGGTTTCCAGCAGTTGCCGGACTTTTTTATTGAGCTGGCTGACACTGAGGATTTCGCGCTGGGCGGCTGGTGAGTCTGTGTGCATCGGCGCATTATAAGCCAGGGCTGCGACAAACCCCAGCCTCGGCGGCGGTTGTCGATATTACGGTTTACCCATTAATGACAAATGCTTATAATTGCCGGTTTACCTAAGGGCATTGCCAGGCGCGAATCAGCCGCCCGCCCGTTCAGCGTCGGCAGGCCCCCGCACAGCTCGAGGTTGGACCCCTATGTTACGTATTGCCGAGGAAGCCCTCACCTTCGATGACGTCTTGCTGGTGCCGGGTTATTCGACGGTCACCGCCAGGGATGTCTCTCTTGTCACCCGGCTGACACGGGCCATCAAGCTCAATATTCCACTGGTGTCGGCGGCCATGGATACCGTTACCGACTCCCGCCTGGCCATTGCCCTGGCGCAGGAGGGGGGCATCGGCATCGTGCACAAGAGCATGAGTATCGAGCAGCAGGCGATGGAAGTGCGGGCGGTGAAGAAATTTGAAGCCGGTGTGGTAAAAGACCCGATTACCATCGAGTCCAAAGCCACCATCAGGGACCTGGTGGCGCTGACCAAACAGCACAATATCTCCGGCGTGCCGGTACTGGAAAACGGCGATCTGGTGGGCATCGTCACCGGCCGCGACGTGCGTTTTGAAACCAACCTGGATGCCAGTGTCGCCAGCATCATGACCGGCAAAAAAAAGCTGGTAACGGCGCAAGAGGGCGCCGAGGCCGACGAGGTGCGGGCGCTGCTGCACCGGCACCGGATTGAAAAAGTCCTGGTGGTCAACGACCGCTTCGAGCTGCGCGGCCTGATCACCGTCAAGGATATCAATAAAGCCGAGACCTACCCCAACGCCTGCAAGGACCCCGAGGGCCGCCTGCGGGTGGGCGCGTCGGTGGGCACCAGCGCCGATACCGACGCTCGCGTCGCCGCGCTGATCGAGGCCGGCGCCGATGTGCTGGTGGTGGACACTGCCCACGGCCACTCGCGCAATGTGATTGAAAGAGTCAGGCGCATCAAGGACCTGTACCCGGACATGCAGGTGATCGGCGGCAATATCGCCACCGCCGAGGCGGCGCTGGCGCTGGCCGAGGCCGGTGCCGACGCGGTCAAGGTGGGCATCGGCCCGGGTTCGATCTGCACCACCCGCGTGGTCAGCGGCGTCGGCGTGCCGCAGGTATCGGCCATTGCCAATGTGGTGGCCGCGCTCGACGGCACGGATATTCCGGTCATCGCCGACGGCGGCATCCGCTTCTCCGGCGATATCGCCAAGGCGCTGGTGGCCGGCGCCCACTGCGTTATGATGGGCTCGATGTTTGCCGGCACCGAGGAGGCGCCCGGCGAAGTGGAACTCTATCAGGGGCGCACTTACAAATCCTACCGCGGCATGGGCTCACTCGGCGCCATGGCCAAGCACCAGGGTTCCTCCGACCGCTAT
Organism: Exilibacterium sp.; assembly: GCA_028280195.1. Taxonomy (GTDB): domain Bacteria; phylum Pseudomonadota; class Gammaproteobacteria; order Pseudomonadales; family Cellvibrionaceae; genus Exilibacterium. The sequence continues at coordinate 37,655 of JANQMH010000103.1, read as the reverse complement.
TTCCAGGACGCCAGCGACGGCATGGAGAAGCTGGTGCCGGAAGGCATCGAGGGCCGGGTGCCCTACAAGGGACCGATGTCGGCCATTGTGCAGCAGATGATGGGCGGCGTGCGTTCGGCCATGGGTTACACCGGCTCGGTCGACATCCCCACCATGCGCACCAAGCCCAAATTTGTACGCGTGACCGCAGCGGGCATGGGCGAGAGCCACGTACACGACGTACAAATTACCAAAGAAGCCCCCAACTATCCTGTGGGCAGTCGTTAGAAACCAGTAACTAGTGACTAGTTACTAGTGATTAGTGACTGAATCCCGAGAGCTGTAATGACCGCAGATATCCATGCCCAACGCATATTGATCCTCGATTTCGGTTCCCAATACACGCAGTTGATTGCCCGTCGCGTGCGCGAAATCGGTGTGTATTCCGAAATTCGCGCTTTTGATATCAGCGATGAGGACATTCGCGACTACGCGCCGCGGGGCATCATTCTCTCGGGCGGGCCGGAGTCGGTTACCACCGGGCAGTCGCCGCAGGCGCCGGCGGCGGTGTTCGAACTGGGCGTGCCGGTGCTGGGTATCTGCTACGGTATGCAGGTGATGGCACAGCAGCTGGGCGGTGCAGTTGCCGGCTCGCAGCTGCAGGAATTCGGTTACGCCCAGGTGAAAGTGCAGGGCAAAAGTGCGTTGCTGCACGATATCAAGGATCACGTCGACCACGACGGCGGCGCGCTGCTGGATGTGTGGATGAGCCACGGCGACAAGGTCACCAGGATGCCGCCGCAGTTCCAGCTGCTGGCGGCCACCGAGTCCTGCCCCATCGCCGGTATGTATTGCGAGCAAAGAGATCTTTACGGCATTCAGTTTCACCCCGAGGTGACCCATACCCTGCAGGGCAAGCGCATCTTCGAGCACTTTGTGCTGGAGCTGTGCGGCTGCCAGGTACTGTGGACGGCGGCGAATATCGTCGAGGACGCAGTGCGCAGGGTGCGCGCGCAGGTGGGCGGCGACAAGGTGCTGCTGGGCCTGTCGGGCGGTGTCGATTCCTCCGTGGTCGCCGCGCTGCTGCACCGCGCCATCGGTGACCAGCTGACCTGTGTGTTTGTCGACAACGGCCTGCTGCGCAAGCATGAAGGCGACCAGGTAATGGATATGTTCGGCAAGAATATGGGTGTCGAGGTGGTGCGCGCCAATGCCGAAACGCTGTTTCTGGGCAAGCTCGAAGGCGTCGCCGACCCCGAGCAGAAACGCAAGATTATCGGCAATACCTTTATCGAGGTGTTCGAGCGCGAGGCCGCCAGGCTGACCGGGGTGAAATGGCTGGCGCAAGGTACTATTTATCCGGATGTGATCGAATCGGCGGCGGCGAAAACCGGCAAAGCCCACGTGATCAAATCCCACCACAATGTCGGTGGCCTGCCGGAGGATATGCAGTTCGAGCTGGTCGAGCCGCTGCGCGAACTGTTCAAGGATGAAGTGCGCAAGATCGGCCTGGAGTTGGGGCTGCCCTACGACATGGTTTACCGCCACCCCTTTCCGGGGCCGGGTCTGGGGGTGAGAATTCTCGGCGAAGTGAAGAAGGCCTATGCCGATATTTTGCGCGAAGCCGATGCCATCTTTATCGAGGAGCTGCACGCGGCGGACTGGTACCACAAAACCAGCCAGGCTTTTGCGGTGTTTTTGCCGGTAAAATCCGTCGGCGTGGTGGGCGACGGTCGCCGCTACGAGTGGGTGATTGCGCTGCGCGCGGTGGAGACGGTGGACTTTATGACCGCGCGCTGGGCGCAGCTGCCCTATGAGCTGCTGGAGAAAGTGTCCTCGCGCATTATCAATGAGATTGCCGGGGTTTCGCGGGTAACCTACGATATTTCCAGTAAGCCGCCGGCGACGATTGAGTGGGAATGACCGGCATTATTAACTTATTGAAAAATAAGTAAAAAGTAAATCTAGTTAACGGGTTGTACTGCATTATCAATGGTATTTTTTCATGGTATTGCCCGAGACCTAGTTCAAGTCATGCCTCAATACCATGGGCAATGTTTTCAGTGATCCATGGTATTGAAAATGTCTAACTATCTGATATTAAATAATTTTTTAACGAAAAAGGAGCCCTAAAGAATCATGGTATTAGGGCTGTCAAAGAGCACTCAGATCCTGTTTCAGGCCGCACACTTTTGCAGAATAAAGCGCGAAGGTGGTAAGGAATATAAAACCTGCACTCAGGCTTGGTTGTTGTAGCTCCTTGGTTTGACTGTAACAATACAGTCAGCTAGACTGTATTTGTACGCTGTACTAATACAGTGGTGGAGGTGCTTATGGCTGCTCAAGCTGAACAATTACTGCAACGCGGTTCCAGTGTAACCCGCTCACTGCTACCGGCGATTTTTAACATTTTTAGCCGGTGGCAGTTAACCGGTGCCCAGCAAATGACCTTGCTGGGACTTAGTAACGAAAAAACCCTGTATAACTGGAAAAACCAGCCAGAGAAGGCCAAGCTGACTCGGGATATCCTGGAAAGAACCAGCTATATCCTCGGCATCTATAAATCCCTGCAAATCCTGTTGTCTGATCAGACGCTGTCCGATCAGTGGTTAGCAACTCCCAACGACAATCCGCTATTCAATGGCACTGCACCTCTGGATCGACTCCTTGCTGGCCAGGTGATTGATCTGGCGGTGGTCAGAGACTTTCTTGACGCGGAGCGGGGCGGCTGGTGATTGCTGTTGACGATCTTTCCATGAGCGAGGTGAATGAGCCGGTCTATCGGATCATTCTTTCTCGTTATCCCCAGGTCGATCTATTTGAACGTGTATCCAACCCAGAAGACTGGGATGTGCTCTATGCGGTGGAGTCCCTAACCAATCCCAGGTTACGTGATGAGGTGGGTGATATCCGATTGGTGCCACCGGAAGACCGCGTCTATGGTGATGGTGCTTCCTGGATTATGGCCGCCTTCACTCACCCTCCGGTCGATGGTCGCGGTGGCCGTTTCAATCGAGATTTCGGTATCTACTACTGCGCGGCTGATGAATCGGTTGCCATTGCTGAATCTTCTTTTCACCGCGCGCGGTTTCTCAGGGAATCGAGAATCGAACAAACCACCCAGGACATGCGGGTTTTGCGAGCGCAATTGACCACATCGCTCCACGACGTGCGACAACTGACCGGTCAACGCATATATCATCCCGATGACTACGGAGAAGCACAACAGCTCGGTTATACGTTACGCGATGCCAAAAGCTACGGTGTTCATTACCAAAGTGTCAGGGCACAAGGCGAATGCTACGGCGTGATGCGTCCCCGAGCATTATCAGATGCAATCCATTGGCGCTACCTGCGTTACCACTATGATCAGGGTGCTATTGTTAAAGTTGAGCCCCTGGATGGGAGCGATAGGAGCCTTTAATAGGAGAGAGCGGCCATGCACAACGAACTGCTGTGGGTATTTACTCAACTCCCCGACAACTACATCGTTCTCGATACCGAAACGACCGGGTTACCCGATGAGAATGGTCTACCCGATATCATTACACTGGGCTTAACAGTCGTCGGAAACCAAACAATCGTAGAATCCACGGAGTTTAAAATTCGGCCACAAAAGCCAATATCTGCAGAAGCGCAGTCTATACACGGTATTTCCAACCAACAAGCTGCCGCATTTGAATCCTTCGAGTCTCAGTGGAAGCAGATCGCTGAATACCTAGCGGATCAACTTGTCGTCATCCACAACGCCAGTTTCGATTGGCTCATTCTGTTGGATCATGTAGAACGATACGATTTAACTATGCCGCCCGTCAAAGGCGTATTCTGTAGCCAAAAAGCGGCCATTCCCTGGGCGCAAGTCAATGGCCTGCCGTGCAGTCACAGAGGCCCTTCGCTGGATTTGTTAACGAAGGAGCTTGGAGTTGAGGATTTTAGGGCCGGTTTGGATGGCGTTCATGGAGCCAGGATTGATAGCTTACAGACTGCCCAAGTGATTAAAGCTATAGCAGAATCAGTTTTGGGGAATATTCAGGGAGAGTGAAGTTGGACGTAATTATGACTTTCTTAGCAGATAACAAGGAGTGGTTGTTCTCAGGTATTGGCCCACCAGGAGCTTATAGAGTGGAGAGAATTTGCCGGTCAATGGCTGACAGAGCTGGCTTTTTCTGAAATGGAGAAAAATGATGCTGGAATCTTTTTTTCGCGTTTGACTGCATTATTGCATTCAACTCCCGAATTATGGGTTTCATGTGCTAGAGCAGAGGCTGCACTTAAAGCAATATGCTAGTTTATACTTGCTCGCAGGCTTGTGATGCTTGGTTTGGTGACGGTTTAGCCTATGTATCAAACTTGTAGATTGGGTGGTCGTTGGGGATCAAGCGAACATTAGCTGCAATCGACGCACGTTGTTGGGGCTATTTACTGGATTGCGGTAAAATGCCCGGTTAATTCACTTAGAACAAATATTTTTACAATAATTTTTTGAGCATGGTATTTTTCATGGTGTTGGCAAAGTGATGACTTTTAACCTATTGAAAAATAAAAGAAAAATCACCTCGTTTATAATCGAGTGGGAATAGCTACATGAAAAGCCAGAAAGAATTTTTTTTACAATCCGAAGGGAACGCCTGGTTCAGGAGAAACAGGGACGCCATTGGCAAAAAGGAGAAAAGCCGCGACCCTTTCTACGGCAAGGTGGTCGAACTGCTGGCGAAAACCGGCCGCCAGCCTCCGGTAGCGGGCGCCACCACCGGGGCGGGTGAGGTAATCACGCTGTTGGAGGTGGGCTGCGCCGACGGCTACCGGCTGAACTGGTTCAGGGACGATGGCCTGTCTGTTCTGGGCATCGATCCCGGCAGAGCTGCCATCGAGTCCGGCAGGGAGAGTTACGGCCTCGGTGCAGATGAACTGCTGCATGCAGATGCCGGTGGTTTTTTTCAGGCCAATAGCAAGAAGTTTGACTTTATCCTGTTTGGCCACTGCCTGTATCTGATAGAGCCGCGGGAAATACCCTCGATAGTGGCCGGCGCCATAGATGCGGTTAAGGTTGGCGGGTTCATTCTTATCTTCGATTTCGATTCAAGCCCGCAGGCGCAGGCCTATCACCATGTGCCGGGACTCAGCTCCTACAAAGCCAGATACGATACCTTTTTCACCTGGTTTCCGCAGATGCATCTGGTTGAAAAGTCCGTTATGCAGCACAGCTTTGCCATGACCGACGGCAACCCGAAAGAGGATTGCGCGTTGTCGGTGCTGAAAAAAATTGCCGTCAACTATGCCTATCCCACATTTGCGGGGGATATCAGCACATAGCCGACCGCCCGCTTGCCGGCGGCCCGCGCGTGGTGGTGAGGCTGCCGGCCGCGGCTAGAAGGTATAGGTGACCTTGCCGTAGACAAACTGCCCGCGGGGGTTGTGCTGGCTGGACACATAACCGTAGAGGTCGGTATCGCCGTCGCCGATGGCGAAGGGCGGGTCTTCGTCCAGGGCATTGTCGATACCGAGGGTCAGCAGGGTATTGCTGAAGCCGGAGTAATTGGCCTGCAGATTCAGGGTTACAAACGCGTCGACTGTGCGCGAGCTGTTGCTTTCATAATCCAGGGTGCCGTCGAAGTCGATATCGGGCGTGTCTTCAAACTCACCGGTATAGAATACGGTGCCGACCAGGCTCCAGCGCTCCAGTTCCCAGTCCGCCGTGGCCGACCAGCGGTGTTCCGGGTATTCATACTCGCCGGCCAGGTCCCTGCTGATGAACCTTTGCTCGGTGGTGCCCGGCTCCACATTCGGGTCCGGTTCCACCCGCTCGTATTCCTGCAGATAGGAGTAGTCGAAACGCAGACTTAGCACGCTGCCCGGCAAATCCAGCGAGTACTGTACCGCGAGATCGATACCGGTAACGGTCTGTTTGCCGATGTTGATAAAGCTGCTGTTGACAGAGGACAGGCCGCCGAGAGTGTCGCCGGGGAGGGGGTCGAAGCGCACGCAGACATCGCTGTCCTGAACATTACAGAACTGGTTGTACAGAAAGCCGAACGAGACCCGATCGATTTTGTCCTCCTGCTCTATTTCCCAGTAGTCCAGCGACAGGCGCAAATCGTCCAGCGGTTCGAAGATAATGCCGATATTGTAGGACTCGGACTCCTCGGCATCCAGGTCCGGGTTGCCGGAAAAGATAATGGTGTAGTCGGTGTTGGCGCAGTAGGCGGGATTTTCCTGACAGCCGTAGTCATCGGTGAAAAAGACGGACTCCTGCGACGGCCCGAGGCCCACCTGTGCCAGCGACGGCGCGCGGAAGCCGGTGCCCCAGGAAGCGCGCAGCGCCACGCTGGTGGAGGGCGCCCAGCGCAAGTTGATCATTGGGTTGGTGCTGGTGCCGAAATCGCTGTAGTCATCGTAGCGCGTCGCCAGGGTCATATCGATATTGTCCAGCAGCGGCACCGCCAGTTCGATATAGGCCGAAGTGATGTCGCGACTGGCAGAGGCGGATACCGATTCAGTGCCGAATATAAGACCGCGCTGAAACTGGTCGTCGGGCGTATCGTCAGCGTCCTCGTCCCGATACTCGACGCCCGCGGCCATGGCCACCCCGCCACTGGGCAAGGCAATCAGCTCGCCGCTGATAAAGGCTTCGAAGGCGGTCAGTTCCGATTCGCCCTGTCGCACCAGGCTGGTGGTAATCGCGTCGATGGATGCCTGGGAATTGAATGTGCCGCCGAACGGGTTGTAGCGCCCGGCGTCAATTTCCTGCTGCAGAAAATCCGTGCGCACCCAGCCCTGGGAACGGCTGCCGGTCTGGGTCGATTCACTGCGCCCGCGCTGCGCCGAAACCTCCCAGTTCCAATCGCTGATAGTGCCGCGCAAGCCCAGTACCATACGCAGATTATCGGTTTCGATGTCCCAGCGGCGCGGGCCGGCATCGACGGTGCGGTAGCGCCCGATGGCCAGCGTGGTGGCATCGGGAAACGGGTTGTTGGGGTGGTCGATCGGCACGGTAAGCTGCGCCTCCTCATCCAGCGGCGTGGGTGCGCCCTGGGCGATGGAGGTATTGCGCTGCACGGCGATCTCGGTAAACACTTCGATATTGTCCGTCAGGCTTCTGTGGCCCAATAGGGTAAGACCGGTGCGTTCCGCTTCCGGGATCAGCGGAATCCAGGGGCCGTAGTCATAGAAGCAGGTCGAGCCGACACTGCTTTCCGGCGGGCAGTCCGGGTCGCGGGTGGTAACGCCATCGACAATGAAGCGGCCCGGGAAGCCGCGCGAGGAGCGAAAATCCCTGCCGCCGTTGGCCAACTGGTTGGCGCTGCCCAGATCGCCGCGGTCCCTGTTCATCAGCGTGCTGTTTTTGAAGTAATCGAAAATCACTGTCAGGTTGGAATCATCGGCGCCATTGATTCCCCAGATCGCGGAAATGCTTTGTTCATCACTGTCGGTGTCGGTGGTATTGCCGTAGCTGGCCGAGACTTCGAGGCCTTCGAAGTTTTCCCGCAACACGATATTGACCACCCCGGCAACGGCATCGGAGCCGTACAGCGCCGATGCGCCGTCTTTGAGTATTTCCACCCGCTCGATGGCCGAGACGGGGATTGAATTGATATCGACAAAATTGGTGGTAATACTTTCGGCAAAAGAACTGATGGCGACACGGCGACCGTTGACCAGCACCAGCGTAGCGTCGGCGCCGAGGCCGCGCAGGCTGACCGCGGCGGCGCCGTTGGCGCTGGAGTCCTGGTTATTGCCGCGTGTGGAAAATGTGCCGTTGCCGATCGAGGGCACCCTTTCCAGCAGCTGCTGCAGGTTGTTATAGCCGGACTTGTCGATATCGCTGCGATCGATGGTCACCACCGGTGTCGGGCCGTCGAAATCGGCGCTGCGGGCGATACGGGAGCCGACGACGACAACTTCTTCCAGATCATTGTTTTGTGTTGACTGTGCAAAGGTGGGGCTACTGAGTGTAATGGCGGCTATTGCCGGGCAGACAAAACCCTGGCGGGTAAAACTTTTTTTCGGTCTGTTTTTCTTCATCCCCTAACTTCCTGTTCGACGGTATTGTTATAAACCGGCGGACTATAGCGACAGCATTAGCGCCGGATTTTCAAAGAGCCTACCAGAAGAAAGAAATTTGCAAAGAAACTATCTTCACAATATATGCTGTCACGTTTGACGTGTGGATTTTTATAGAGGGAGAGGGCGACACCCATGCTGGCAGATGAAGCCTTTTTTTTGTTCATAGTCCGGTTGCCATCACAATGGCAATAGTCACATCGGTACCACCTGCAATTACCTTCTTGTTTTCTGTCGTCGCTGTTAGCCTGTCAGGTGATAACGGCAGCCGATGTTTTTTGTGCTGGTTATCTCAGGAACCTCAATGATCATGGACTAATGGAGAACCGATCATGTCAATTTACAAAACCCTAGGCTTGGCCTCTGCATTAACACTGGCGGCAATCACCACACAAGCGGCAACACCCCACCTGCCGGATCTGGTCAGCGACGGCAACCGCTGGACAATTACCGCCTATGTCGATGCAAGCCCTGATCACATCGAGCTGGCTACGCAAGGCATCTGTTTCTACTTTGCCGGAACCATAGGTACACACCAACTGTACTACTGGGTCTCGGATACTTTTCCTGACTGGAACGGCATGGCTACCCAGGAGGGCGATCAGGTGTTTATGCACGGCGACTATGCTGAAGATGTGGGCCACGACGGTATGGAATGGCAGATTGTCACCAGCTCGCCGAAAAGCATGGGCACCGGCCACTGGAAAGAGTGGCGCGAAGACGGCCGCTTTGGCAGTACCATCGGCTTTGGCAATGCAAAGTTGCAGCGTGTGGGCCGGTGTGAGATAGATAATCCGGAAGAAGCGCTGGAAGCTTATAGAGACATTGATTTTCCGGTAGACAAGGACGGCAATAAAATCACACTTCCGATTGGTATGCCTGAGTTGGAACGACTCCGCCAGTAATCTTGGTATGGCGGCCCCCCTGTTTACAGGGGGGAACTCCTGCGTCTCTCTCAACCTTGTGGCATGTGGCTGTGTTGCAGCAGCCCTCAGCGGTGATCGCCAGCTGCCGCGGAAATGCTTCGACTCTTCTATTTTCTTAATATAGGCTGGAAAAATTTTTTGGATATATGTAATGCTTGGAATTCGTATAATAAACCCGCTGTTAATAGCGCGCTGCACAGGCGAATATCCAGCGAGGGCGTGCAACGGCATTTTGAAGAGGGTGAGAATATGCCTATTTATCAGCCTTTGCGGCCCGCTGTCTACAGAAAAGCTATCTGCAGAAAAGCTGTCCGCAGAGAAAAAGTACATCACTACCCGGTGCCGCTGTGCACCGGCTCCGCTTTTCTCGCCGTTGTTTTTACTTTGTGCATAAACGCTGCCGGCGCCGCCACGCAGAGCGCAGTCGTCGGCTATGCCGACCTCCACTCCCACCCCTTTGCCGAGCACTCCTTTGGCGGTTCCTGGTTCCACGGCAATATCGAGGGCAGCGAGGAACAGGCAGTGGCTCGCTGTGACGGCAATTTTTTAACGCAGACACACGCCGCTACCCGCTATGGTCCGGTCTCGGAGTTTGTGGCGGGCTATAACGGCTTGACCAGTGGCGATACCGGCATTCACCTCGGCAAACGGCGCGGTTATGATCCGCGGCGGTGCCAGTATTTTCTGGGTGTTGAAATTCCCGGCACCTGTCCGAAGGAACACTACGAGCACTGGCCGTCGTGGGATACGATTGCCCATCAGCAGATGTGGAAGAACTGGATTCGCCAGGCACACCAGGAGGGCCTGCAGCTGATGGTGGCCTCGCTGGTGGAATCAAAGCTGTTGTGTGAAGTGACGCCGCGCGACCAGCGCCGCTACAGCTGCGATGAAATGGCTTCCATCAGGCGTCAGATCGATATCGCCGCCGACTTTGTCGCCAACAACAGCAACTGGGTGGAAATAGCGACGTCATCCGCCCATGCCAGAGATATCATCGCTTCTGGGAAACTGGCCTTCGTGATCAGCATTGAGGTGACCGATCTGTTTTCCGGCGGTGACTTTGTGCAGCAGCTGCAGTATTTTTACCAGCGCGGGGTGCGATCCGTGCAGCTTGTCCATCACGCCGACAGTGAATTTGCCGGTGCCGTGCCGATTCCCCGCTTAGTTACCATTGCCCAGCTGGCGGAATCCCTCGATGGCAGTATACAAACAGATATCGACGATATCGTCTGCAGAAATGCAGCCGGCGCCAGCGGTGACTGCGACGGCGATCTCTTCCTCAATGAACAGGGCCTGACCAGTCAGGGAAGAATTTTACTGGATGAAATGATCGCCAGGGATATGCTGGTCGATGTCGCCCATATGTCGCGAAAGGCCCTGGTCGATACCTACAATATCTTCAAGCCTATCGGCTATCCCATGTTTTACTCCCACGCGCATTTCTGGGACACGATCGACGCTTCCATGGAGAAAAATGAAAAATACATCACTCCACAGGAGATCTCCATGATTGTCGACACGCAGGGTATGGTAGGTTTGCGCACCGGCCCTGAAAAGACGGTTAATTATGCCGGCACCGCTGTCGGCGATAACTGCGACGGCAGCTCCTATTCCTATGCCCAGTCTCTCGCCTATGCGGTGGACCGGGGCCTGAATGTGGCTTTTGGTTCGGATTTTAACGGCTTCATTCAGCAGATGCTGCCGCGCAAGGGCGATGCCGCCTGTTGGAACTCGAGCAGTGAGGTACAGGCACAGGCGGGCACGCCCGATACCTCATCGCCTTTTGACCGGCAGGGCCTCGGACATATCGGACTGCTGCCGAGACTGCTGCAGGATTTGCAGCTGATCGGCCTCGAGAGCCGCTATACCGATCATCTGAATAATTCCGCCGAGGCTTTTTTGCAGATGTGGCAGCGGGCGGAGAGCGCCCGTTAGCCGCCGCTGTCGGGGTTGCCGTGTGTCGCGCGGCGGGTGGTCTCGCGCAGCGCCTCCTGACTGGCGGCGGCGGTGGCCTCCCATTGCTTGGCGGTTGCGCAGACTTTTTTGCCGATGCGCGAGCCGGTCGGTACCATACGCTTACATATCATTTTTTCGGGCTTGTCGGCTTTGGCGCTGCTGCTGGCAACAGCCTGCGCCTGGGCGCCTGCCGCTGCGGCACTGTCTCCGGTTTCAGTTGGAGAATTGGCAGCGCAGGCTGAAAGACCTGCGATACAGGCGGCAATTATGTAAAAGTTTGTAACTTTCATCAGTGACCCCTTAACGTTATGCAATTGTGTCCGAGTTAAAAATACCCATTTTAGCACGCCGTCAGGTCAGGACGATTGACGGCGGCTTTCCCTCAATGGTTGCGGGCACTGACTCTACCACTTCTATGGCCGGCGTGCCGCTGCAACAGTGGTGTGGTCCGGCAACCCTGCCGATTTTATTGCTCGTCGCTGCCCGGGCTGCCGCTGCGGCATCAGCACCCGTGCCGAGGTTTCAGGGCTGCGCCCGGGTTTTCAGCCGGCTGCGCTGCAGATGTTCGCACAGCATTGTCACGCCGCTCAAAATGCGCAGTGTATGGCGCTGAATGATATCCGCCGGCACAAAATAGAGATTGTCGTAACGCACAGCCTGCAGCTGCGGCCAGCGCCGCCAGTTGTCCAGCCATGGCGGCCGCCCGGCCGCCATGCCGCTGGCGATGATGACCTGCGGATCGCGCTGAAAAACGGATTCGAGGCTGATCTTCGGCGCCAGCGATACGGCGTCGGCATAGGCATTGGTACCGCCGCAAAGGCGGATAACGTCGCTGATAAGGTGTTCGCCGCTGAGTGTCTGCAGGGGTTCATGCCATACCTGGTACAGCACGCTGACCGGTGTTGCGGTGGAGAATTGCTTGCGCAGCGCCGCCAGCTGTTGCAGATAGGCCGCCGCCTGCGGCTCGCTGACTGCCGCCGTACCGGCCAGCTGGCCGAAGTCGCGAATGGAGCGGGCGACATCGCTCAGCTTGCGCGGCTCGTCGATATAGACCGCGACCCCGAGCTGACCGAGCTGTTGCACCACGCCGGCGCCGTTGCCCGAGCCCCAGACGATGACCAGATCCGGCGCCAGCGCGGCAATGGTTTCCATACTGAAGGCCGTGTAGCTACCGACACGGGGAATGTGTCTGGCCGGCGGGGGGTAGTTACTGTATTGCGCCGCGCCGACGATCTGCTCGCCGGCGCCGGCGCTGTAGAGGTTTTCGACGATATGGGGTGCCAGCGCCACAATGCGGCTGGCGGCTGCCTGCAGGCTTACGCTGCGGCCCTGATAGTCCTCGACGCGGATATCGGCAGCGGCGGCAGCGCCCAGACACCACAAGGCAAAAAAAACCGCCTGCCGCCCGCCGCGCCGTACCGCCAACACCCTGGCTCAGGTCAGCAGGTTGTGTGCCACCAGGCGGGTGTAATCACCCTTGCCGGTGTGCAGAATTTCCACCCGGCTGAGGCAGGCGTAGGGCACGTCGAAGCGGCTTACCGCTGTCAGCGGCATATTCAGCACATGGGCCAGCAGCATGCGGATGACGCCGCCGTGGGTAACCAGCAGCACGCGTTTGCCGCGATAGTTATTGACGATGCGGTGGTAGCCGCCGAGCACGCGGTCGAAAAACTCCCGCGTGGTCTCGCCGGCCGGCGGCGAGGCGGCTACCGGATCTTCGATCCAGGCGATCACGGCGGCTTTTTCGGTCCTCCAGACTTCGTCGACTTCACGCCCCTCCCAGCGGCCGAAGTGGGCCTCGCGCAGGCGCGACTCCACCATCAGCGGCAGGTCTTTCTGCGAGGACAGCCGGGTTGCGAAACGGTAGCAACGCTGCAGCGGCGAGGTGATAACCTGTTCCCAGGGCGCCGTTGCCGCCTCGATTGCCTGCTGCATCTGGCTCCAGCCGGATTCGGTCAGGATGACGTCGGTGCTGCCGCGGTAGATTTGCCCACCTTCGCATTCGCCGTGGCGAAGGATATCGAGCGTTGTCGTATTACCCACTGCTGTTCGGTTTTCCTGTTCTCATTAATAAGTTTTCTTACAATAACCCGTCTTCAAACAGGTCATTTATACAATCCATTTATAACCCGGCCGGCCGGCTCCGCCCCCGGATCTGTGATGCAAGGCCCGATCCTAAAGCATTGCCCGGCAGAATCACATTGGCGCGTCAATCTTTACATTAGCCGCCCTTCGAGCCGGCTGCCGTCACGGCGCTGCTGCAGTTCACACTCCGAGCAGCACCGGTTTGCCGGTATCCGGATGCGGCACTACCCGCGCCTGCACCTGAAAAAGCTGCTCTACCACCGCTGCGGTCAGCACCTGTGCCGGTGTGCCCAGGGCCACGGCGCGGCCGCGATCCAGCGCCAGCATACTGTCGGCATAGCGCGCCGCCAGGGTCAGGTCGTGAACTACCATGACCACACTGACTCCCTGGTCGACAAAACGCCGCAACGCCTGCATCAACTGCTGCTGGTGACCCAGGTCCAGTGCCGCGGTGGGTTCGTCGAGCAGCAGCAGGCGCTGATCGGCGTCCTCGGCCCGCCACACCTGCGCCATTACTCGGGCCAGTTGCACGCGCTGCTTTTCCCCGCCGGACAGCCGTGTATAGAGTCGCTCGCGCAGCCACTCGATATCCATGGCCCGCAGTGCTGCGGTCACCACGGCGGCGTCCACCCGGCGGCCGGTGCTGTGCGGCGTGCGCCCCAGGGCAACCACTTCCTCCGCTTTGTAGGGGAAGTTTAGCAGGCTCAACTGCGGCAGTACCGCCAGTTGCCGGGCCCGCTCCGGGGTGGGGGTGTGCGCCGGTGTCGCACCGCATACACTCAGAGCGCCGCAGGCAGGTATTAGTTCACCGCTAAGCGTGCGCAACAGACTGGTTTTGCCGGCGCCATTGGCGCCGATGACGGCCAGGATGCGACCGCTATCGAGGCGCAGGCTGAGATCGCGCAACAGTGGGGTTGCGCCGCTGTGCACACTGACGGCCTCGAGCTGCAGTAGCGGCCGCTTACCGCATTCCGTATTCATGGCGGTGTAATAATAGCGAAATAAAAAACGGCGCGCCCAGTAAAGCGGTCACCAGGCCGACCGGCAGTTCGGTCGGCGCGACGATAACCCGGGCCAGGGTATCGGCCAGGGTCAACAGCACCGCGCCGGCGAGGGCGGAGGCGGGCAGCAGTGCGCGGTGATCGGGGCCGATCAGCAGGCGCATGATGTGGGGAATAACCAGACCGACAAAGGCGATGATGCCGGCCAGCGCCACGCACACACCGACACCGGCGGCGACCAGCAGCACCAGGCGGTTTTTGACCCTGGCGACATCGATACCGAGGTGGCGCGCCTCCGACTCGCCCAGCAGCAGGGCGTTGAGGGCGGCGCTGTAACGCGGCAGCAATAACAGCACGGCCAGCCCCACAGCGGCGGCAATGGCGACGCGGTGATAGCTGGCGCCGTCGAAACCGCCCATGCGCCAGAGGCTGATGCGGCGCAGCATTTCGCTGTCGGCGCTGAATTCCAGCAGGCTGGTGACACTGCCGGCCACGGCGCTGACGGCGATGCCGGCCAGCAGCATGGTGGCCACCGAAGTGCCGCTGGCGCCGGTGGCGAGGCGGTAGACCAGGGCCACGGCCAGCGATCCGCCGGCGAAGGCCCCCAGCGAGACCATGGACAACTGCCAGATATCCGCCGCGGCGACCCCGCCGAATACGATCACCAGGCTGGCGCCGGCCGAGGCGCCGGCGCTGACGCCGATCAGTGAGGGGTCTGCCAGGGGGTTGCGGAACAGGCCCTGCATGGCCGCGCCGCTGACTCCCAACAGGGCGCCGACCAGCGCCGCCAGCAGCGCCCGCGGCAGCCGCAGCTGCAGGACAATCAGCTGGGTATTGGCGCCGCCGCCGGCTTCCGCCGCGCCGCCGCAACCCGACAACACCGCCAGCACCTGCCGAAAGGGCAGCGTTACCGCCCCCACCGCCAGCGCCAGCAGCAGGCAGACCGGCAGTAGCGACAGCAACAGCAGCAGCACCTGTCGCTGCCGCCGGGTGCGGGTGGGCACGGTTTAGAAGTCCACACCGCGGCGCGCTTTGATACCGGCCGCGAAGGCGTGCCTGATATCCTTGACTTCGGAGACGGTGTCCATGACTGCGCGCAGCTCGGTGCCGCCGCCGCGACCGGTCACCACCACGCTCTGTTCGACGGGGCGGTTTTTGATGGCGGCTATCACTCTGTCCCGGTCGAGGTAGTCGTAGGCGAGCATATAGGTCAGTTCGTCCAGCACCACCAGATCGTAGCGCTGGTCGGCCAGCATGGGTTCGGCTGCGGCCCAGGTTTTTTCCGCAGCGGCGATATCGCCGCTGCGATCCTGGGTGTCCCAGGTAAAGCCGGTACCCATCTGGTAGAAGTCCACCTGCGGGCAGCGTTCGCGCAGGTAGAGTTCCTCGCCGGAGAGCTGCTCGCCTTTGATGAACTGCACCACCGCCACGGTCTGGCCGTAGCCGAGCGCGCGCATGACCATGCCGAATGCCGAACTGGTTTTGCCTTTGCCGTTGCCGGTCAGCAGCACGGCCACGCCGCGCTCGGTGGCGGCCGCCTCGATACCGGCATCGACCCTGGCCTTCTGCTTTTGCATCGCCGCCTGGTGTTTTTGCGCTTTTTTATCCGTTTTGTCGGTCACTTGAGTTCCCCTGCCGGCGCTGCTGGTGGCCGACAATCGTTAGAATGCCATTCTGACGCCGAGGTAGGCGGCGCTGTCAGCGGTATTGTAAGTCGCCACTTCCTGATAGTCTTCCCCCAGTGCATTTTCAACCCGGGCATAGACTTCCACCGCGCGGTTGACACGGTAGCGGGCATTGATGTCCACTAACTCGTAGTCCTCCAGTTCGGCGTTCGCCGCCAGGTCTTCGGCGTCGCGCGAGGTGCGCAGGTTGACAGCGAAGCCCCAGCGCTGGTTGTCGTAGCCGAGCCCCAGATTGGCCAGGTGGCGCGGGCGCAGCGAGCGCGCGTTGCCGCCGGCGTCCTCGGTATCGTTGTAAGTATAGTTGCCCGACAGCAGCCAGTGATCGCCGACAGGCAACTCGCCGATCAGTTCGACGCCGCTGGATTTGCTGGTGCCGGAAAACTGCAGATAGCCGCTGAAGCCGTCCAGGTCGAAGGTGATCTCATCGTCGATGCGCTGATTGAAATAGATTGCCTCCAGGTGCAGGCCGTTGCCGCCGAAGTACTCCACGCCGATGTCGAAGCCTTCGCTGGTTTCCTCCTTCAGTGTTACCAGGCTGGCGGGCTCGCGCGTGGCGCCGGCGTTGGTACCGACTTCAAACAGGCTCGGTGCTCTGAAGCCGGTGCCGTAGCTGGCCTTCAGTTTCAGCGAATTGTCGCCGCGCAGCGGCAGCAGGTAAGCGCTGGTGGCCCGATAGCTGGTGTGCTCGCCGAAATCGTCGTTATCGTCGTGGCGCACGCCGAGGCTAAAGAATACCGCCTCCCAGTAGTGGTTCTGGTACTCCAGGTAATAGCCGTGCTGGTCGCGGTCGAAATCCTGTCCGAAGTTGGTTTTCATGTCCTCGCTCTCGTGCTCGATGCCGTAGACCAGGGTCGTCTCGCCGGCCAGGCTGGCGCTGCCCAGATATTCCAGCCGGCGGATATTGCCCTCGGTGCCGAACGACAGTGCGCCGTCGGCGAACAGGGCCCGCTCGATATCGTTGTCGGTGATGCTGAGCGTATGGGAAAACGTCTCGTCGCTGTAGCTGCCGGAAAGTCTGCTGCTGGTCTGTTCGAAGTCGTTGCTACAGTTGTCGGTTGAGGCGGAGGAAAAACAGCTGTCGTATTCATTGTCGCCGTCGATATCGCGCACCACCAGCTCCAGGCGCAGGTGCTCGTCCACATTCCAGCCCAGGCGACCGTGCACGGTGGTGTTGTCGTAGCCGTCGTCATCGCGCAGTTCGGTATCCAAATCGCGGGCGTTGAAGCCGTCGGTGCTGAAGTCGGCGGCGGAGAGGTAAAAATCCACTGTCTCGGTGCCGCCGCGGATATTGCCGGCCAGCTGGCGCGAACCGTAGCGGCCGGCCTCGATATCCAGGTCCCCGGCCAGGCCCGCTTCGCCGCGCGGCGTAATGATATTGACCACGCCGCCGGCATCGGCGCCGTACAGCATGCCCTGGGTGCCGCGCAAGATCTCGACACGGGCGATACCGGCGCTCAGCAGATGTTGTAGCTGCGGCCCGGCCTGCGGCAGGGTGGGGTCGGAGATTTCCATACCGTCGAGCAGCACCAGGGTGCGGGAGCCATTTTCGCCGCGAATGCTCAACGAGGTGACTTTGCCGGCGCCGCCGCTGTTGCTGACCGACACGCCGGGCAGCGTGCGCAGCACATCGGCCAGCGAGTTGAAGCCGCGGGCGCGAATGTCGCCGGCGTCTATGCTGGATACGGCGGTACCCACCTGGCGCAGGGGCAGTTCAATGCGCGAGGAGATCACTACGATTTCTTCCAGTTTGTCCTCTGCCGCCAGCGGCGACAACGGCAGTGCAGCGGCCGCGATGGCGGCCAGTAATTGTTTTTTCATCATATACCTCTATCGCCAGTGGCAAGGTTAAGCGGCCAGCGTGAAAGTCAAGGCGATTGAGGGAGGGGACAAGGATGGCAAAGCCGGCGGACTGCCGGCGATAATCAGCCCTGGATGGCAGCCCTCCGCTCCATCAGTCAAACGTACAGGGCCGGTATCGGGCTGACAGACATTGCGCTAACGATCGCCGCGGTCATTACTGCCGGGGCTATTCGTTTCCGGAGCTGTGCGTTTCCGGAGCTATCCGTTTTCGGAGCTATTCATGTCCAGAGATATTCATATCCAGAGATATCATCATCCGGAACTGGTGCTTCCAGAACTGATATTTCCGGGACTAGCTCGAGATCGGGTCTGTTTACCGTTGCGGGGGCAGCGCTGGACTCTCACCAGACTTCCCATTTAACCTGTCCACACCGGCGCAATGCGCGGCGGCAGGCACCTCGTACAGGGGCAGAATGTAGTGTCGCGGCCGGGGGATGTCAAGTGACCGGGGTCAAGTGTGCAGACTAAAACTGATTTGCCGCCTGTCGAGATCGACACTCGCCACTTTCACCTGCAGGGGCTGGTCGAGTTGATAAACACTGCCGTCGGCGCTGAGCTTCATGCGCCGCTGGTCAAATGACAATTTGCTTTTGTTCTCGTCTTTTTTCTTACTGTTGTTCTTATTCCCGGCGTTTTTATTGCCGGTGTTAAAGCCGATAAACCCATCGATACCGGTATCGTCCAGGCGCACGCCGATGCCCTGGCTGTTGAGCAAAACGATTTTGCCGGCGTAAACCGCGTCTCTGTGTTTCCGCAGGCGCTGCTGCATATACTGGCACAGCAGCCACTGGTCCAGTTGCCGGCAGGCGGTGCGGCCGCTGGCGAGTTGCTGCCTGAGAGCGTCCAGCTCGCTGTCGCTCAGTGGCGGCGCGCTGCCAGCGCCGATAATCTGTTTGATTGCCAGATGGTTGAAATAGTCCTGGTAGCGGCGGATTGGCGAGGTAACGGTGGCGTAGTGGCTGAAACCCAGGCCAAAATGCGGTCCGGCCTCGCGGCTCAGTTCGCTGGGCTGCAGCATGCGTTTCAATGTCGACAGCAATTGCGCGTGGCTGTCGCCACTTTGCTGCAGGCTGTTAATCAGCGCGCGGTAGCCGTCGAGCTCGCTGAGCTGCTGGTCGGTAACGGGCCGATCGTTTTCCTGCAGTAACAGCCGCACGTCTTTCAGGCGCTCCTGGCGAAAGCCGCCATGGCGGGAAAACAGCCCCAGCTCGTGTTGCGCCAGCAGTTCCCCGGCACAGCAATTGGTGACCAGCATGGCTTCCTCGACGATGCGGTGAGCGATGGTGCGCTCTCGCTTTTCGATCGACTCCACTTTGCACTGTGCATTCAGCACCAGTTCGTAGTCGGGCCGTTCGTCCATGACCAGTGCCTGCTCGGCGCGGTACTGGTGGCGTTTGGCGCCGAAGCGCGACAGCCGTTGCAGCATGGCGCCGGTGTCGCTGTCGACAGCCTCGCCGCCCTGTTCCAGATACGTGCTTACCTGCAGGTAGCTGAGTTTTTGCCGGGAGCGGATCAGTGCCGGTATAAATTCGAACCCGCTCACCCCGGCGCTGTGGTCCAGGGTTATTTTGGCCACCAGGGCGGGGCGCTGCTCGCCGGCCACCAGTGAGACGGTGGCGTGCGACAGCTGCTCCGGCAGCATGCTCAGCGCGCCGCCGGTGAGATAGACAGTATTGGCGCGCATTCTGGCGATTTTGTCGATCACCGAGCCCGGCGCTATCAGGCCGGTGGGGTCGGCAATCGCCACATGCAGCAGCCAGCCCTCACCCTGCTCCTCGATACAGAGGGCGTCGTCCATATCGAGGGTGGTATCGGCGTCGATGGTGACAAAGTGCAGGTGGGTGAGATCGCGGCGCCCGTCGCCGGCGCTGACGCCGGCAGTATCGAGCTGTTGCGCCTGCTCCAGCGCGGCTGTGCTCCAGTGCCCGGGCAGCCTGTGTTTGGCGATGATATAGTCGCGCTCGATGCCGGCGTCACCGTCGGCGCCGATGACCGTCTCGATTCTGGCCTGGCCCTTGCCCTCGTTGTCGAAGGGGTGGCGGGTAATGCGGGCGGCGACAAAATCGCCCTCTTTGGCCTTGTTGCGCGCCTTGGGCGGCAGAAATATCCAGCGGTTCAACTGCGGGTAGTCGATGTCGACGAAATGCCCCTTGCCGCGCACCCGGTAGCGGCCGGTGCAGAATTTGAACTCGCTGCTGATCAGCTTCTCCAACTCGGCCTGGGGTTTGCCCTTGGTATTGGTGACGACATTGACCTCGACCCGGTCGCCGGGGAAGACTCGCTGCATGGTGTCCGGGTCGAGAAAAACCTCGCGGCCATCGTCCAGCGCCACAAAGCCGAAACGCCCCTGGCTGCCGCGCACCGTGCCTTCGGCGAGATCTTTTTGCGCGCGAATACTGGCTTTCAGCTGTGAAAGTTGTTGCAGGGCATCGTTTTTTAGCATAGGGCGGGTCGGCTGGTATCTGTCAACGCGGAGGCGGCGATAATAGCAGATTTGGACGAAATGCAAATGATCCAGATCGCGAATACTGTGGCCGCGGCGCTGCCGGGAAGAGCTGTAAGCAGCGCTGCCGAAGCGGGGGCGCAATCC
Organism: Exilibacterium sp.; assembly: GCA_028280195.1. Taxonomy (GTDB): domain Bacteria; phylum Pseudomonadota; class Gammaproteobacteria; order Pseudomonadales; family Cellvibrionaceae; genus Exilibacterium. The sequence continues at coordinate 17,512 of JANQMH010000103.1, read as the reverse complement.
GGCCCGGCGCCGGACTTGTACCCCCGCGGCGCCGTCTGGGTCAGCCGTTGTAACCCATTACCGCTTTGGTTTCGAGAAAGTCTTCAAAACCGTAGGCGCCCCACTCGCGGCCGTTACCGGACTGCTTGTAGCCGCCAAAAGGGGCGTTGAAATCGGCGGCGGCGCCGTTCAGGTGCACCATGCCGGTACGCAGTCTGGCGGCGACTTTGCGGGCCTGCTGCAGATCGCCCGAGGACACGTAGCCGGACAGGCCGTAGGGCGTATTGTTGGCAATCTGCACCGCCTCGTCGACGCTGTCATATGGCATGATTGCCAGCACCGGGCCGAACACCTCCTCCTGGGCGATGGTCTTGTCGCCGCTGATATTGGCAAACACGGTGGGCTTGACAAAGTAGCCTTTTTCCAGCCCCGCCGGCCTGCCGGGGCCGCCGGTTACCAGTTCGCAGCCCTCGTCCAGCGCCCGGTGCAGCAGGCCCTGAATTTTCTTGAACTGCGCCTCGCTGGCCACCGGTCCCATGCTGGTGGCGGGGTCGTGCGGATCGCCCGGCACCACCTTTTCCGCCGCGGCTCTGGCAATCTCCACCGCGCGCTCGTGCAGTGGCGCCGGCACCAGCATCCGCGTCGGCGCGTTACAGGACTGGCCGCTATTGCTGAAGCAGCTGAGCACGCCCCCGGTGACGGCTTTTTCCAGATCGACATCGTCGAGGAGGATATTGGCCGACTTGCCGCCGAGTTCCTGCGCCACCCGTTTGACCGTATCCGCCGCCGCCCGGGCCACCTGAATGCCGGCGCGGGTGGAGCCGGTAAAGGACATCATATCGATATCGGGGTGATGGCTCAGCGCGTTGCCGACGGTGGGCCCGTCGCCGTTGACCAGGTTGAAGACACCGGCCGGCACCTGCGCCTGATCGAGAATTTCCGCAAACAGGTAGGCCGACAGGGGCGCCACCTCGCTGGGTTTCAGCACCATGCTGCAGCCGGTCGCCAGAGCCGGAGCCACTTTGCAGGCGATCTGGTTGACGGGCCAGTTCCAGGGGGTGATCAGCCCGCACACACCGACCGGCTCGCGAATGATCCGGGTGCCGCCGATATCCTCTTCGAAGGCATAGGTTTTCAGCACCTCCAGGGCGGTGGCGATATGGCCGAGTCCGCTGGCGGCCTGGGCTTTGGTGGCGAGTTTCATCGGTGCCCCCATTTCGCTGCAGATGACCTCGGCCATCTCGCCGATGCGCTCCTGATACACCGCCAGCACCCGTTCCAGCAGCGCAATGCGCTCCTCGCGGCTGCTCAGGGCATAGTCGCCGAAAGCGGCTCTGGCCGCCGCCACCGCGGCGTCGACATCGTATTCACTGCCCAGTGAAATGGTTGCCACCGCCGTTTCGGTGGCCGGGTTGATGACCTCGAGGGGGTTCGGGGCGATGGGGTCGACCCAGACGCCGTTGATATAAAACTGCTGACATTGTTTCATCTGCTTCAGGCCCTTCTGCTAAAGTACGTTGTGGCCGCCCGCCTGCGGATCTCCTTCCCCGGCGGACACGGCCCGTGGGCGCGGGATCACCCGCCGTTGCTTGTTGTCTATCGAATACGTCACAGGGTTAGGCATTGTGATCCCTAAGCCGGCGTAATTCAAACACAGGGAGTCCGATGCTTGGCCTGTTGATCAAATTGCTGAAAGTGCTGAACGCCGAGGGCAGTGCGGCGCAGGTGGCGGCTGCCATCTGCTTTGCCGCCGTGCTGGGACTGACGCCGCTGCTGTCGCTGCACAATGTCCTGGTGCTGTTGCTGGTGCTGCTGCTGCGGGTCAATCTCAGCGCCTTCATCCTGTTCAGTGCGCTGTTTGCGGGCGTGGCCTATATGCTGGACCCGCTGTTTCACCGCCTGGGGCAAAGCCTGCTGCAGGCCGAGGCCCTGCGCGGTACCTGGACCGCGTTCTACAACACGGCGGTCGGCCGCCTCAGTAACTTCAATAACACGCTGCTGATGGGCAGCCTGGCGTTTGCCCTGGCGCTGGCCGCGCCGCTGTATTTTGTTGCCGTGGCCGGCGTCGGCCGCTATCGCAGCAAACTGCTGCCGCGGGTGGAAAAGCTGCAGCTGGTGAGAGTTCTCAAAGCCTCCAGGCTGTACCGGGCCTATTTGGCGCACAGTGGTGGAGGCTAGGGTGGCGATAGGCATAATACGTCCGGCGGGCATTGCGGTATTTTTAGCCGCCATGGCGATACTTGCGGCCGTCGGCCTGCTGTGGGTCGATGTGCTGGCAAAACGCGCGCTCGAAGCGCTGGGCACTGAAGCGGTGGGCGCCAGGGTAGACCTGCGGCGAGCCGAGATCAGCCTCTTCGAGCAGCGCGTCGCCCTGTACGGCCTGGCCGTTGCCGATCCGGACAATCCCATGCGCAACCTGCTGGAAGTGGAGCAGATCGAGTTTGCCGCCGACTGGGCCCCGCTGGTTTTTGAACGCCTGCATATCGACACCATGGTGCTTTCCGGCCTGCAGTTGAATACCGAGCGCGCCGAGTCCGGCGCCATCGATCGCGCCGCGCCGCTGCAGCGGCTGCGCAGCGGGCTCGGCGAGCTGATGCCGGCGCCGAGCCTGCCGCAACTGCAGATACCGAGCCCGGCTGAGGCGATAGCCGGTGAGCAGCTGCAGTCGCTGGCACTGGTGGCTGCGATCGAGCAGGACATGGACGATAAGATGCAGCGCATAGAGCAGCGCATTGCCGGGCTGCCGGATGCCGATGCTATCGCCGGTTACGAGCAGCGGCTGAAAGCGCTCAGGTCAAAAGATTTCCAACCCCTGGCGCTGCTGGCCAAAAGCAGCGAGATCAAGGCCTTGCGGGACGACTTCAAGAGCGATATCGCGCGGGTGAAATCCCTGCGCCGGGAAATTACCGCGACGCAGGCGTATCTGCAGGAAAAAATCGCCGAGGTAAAAGCGGCGCCGCAGGCCGATATCGCGCGCATTCGGCAAAAATACAGTTTGAGCGGCGACAATATAGGTGCTCTGAGTGCGCGTATTTTCGGCCGTGAAATTGCCGCCTGGATCGATCGCGGCTGGCGCTGGTATGCCCAGCTGGCTCCCTATCTGGACAAAACGGCCGCTGGCGCCAGCGCTGCCGGCGACGCCGCGCCGCCGCCGCCGCGGCGCGGGCAGGGCGTCGATATCCGCTTTCCGGAAGCCCGGCCGGCGCCGGGTTTTCTGGTGCGGCAGATGCGTTTGTCGGCGCTGCACGACGCGGCCCCGGGCGGGCAGATACCCAGCCAGTTCAGCGGTGAACTCGAGAATATCAATTCGCGCCCGGGCATCTGGCCGCAGCCGATGACCTTTGCTATCCAGGCGCGGCAGCTGGACGCCGCCCTGCAGCTCGAGGGCAGTATCGACCGGCGCGCCGAGGCGGCCGACGATCGCATTGTGCTGGCGCTGCGGCGCCTGCCGGTGCGCAACCTGGTGCTGTCGTCGCAGCCGCAGCTGCCTGTCACCGTCGACACGGCAGTTATCGATGCCGATGCCGTGCTTACCGCCCGCGACGGGCAGTTGCGGCTGGTAGCGGACCTGGCCTTCGGCGATCTGGCGCTGGCGCCGGTTGCGCCGGCGCCGTCTGCGGATACCGCCGCGGCGCTGCTGCAGGCGCTCGGCGAACTCGAGACGGCCGCGTTTACCATTACGGTGCAGGGCTCCGCCGAGGCCCCGCAAGTGGCATTGGAGTCCGACCTCGATACGCTGCTGGCCGACATTATCAGGCAGCGTCTGGCGGCGAAACTGGCGGTTTTTGAAACGCAGCTTGAACGGGAGATAGTGAGCAGAACCGAGGGTAAGCTCGGCCCTTTAAACGCGCGGCAGCAGGGGCTGGATGCCCTGCTTGCGCGGGTCAATGACAAGGGCGAGGTGATGGACAAGTTACTGCAGCGGCTGTAGCAAATACTGACTTTACACACGTCGAATGGCAAAGTGAGGGAGCGCTGCCGCTGCGCTGTAATCGAGAAACACCATGGATCAGAGGGTATAAGCAGCCTTGGTACATAAGGAGTTTGATGAAAGGGAAAAATCGTTTTGGGAAGTGCAGGCGAGCAACCGGAAAAGCAAACCGCTGATCTTATTGGGCAGGACAGGGACTGGGCATATGGGAACGCTACTTTTTCTCACACTATTTTTTTTGAGCGCCGGATTATCCGCGGGGTCTACATAAAATGAACATAGCGATAAGACCGGCGTCGCCGGCCGACCTGCCGCGGTTGCTGGAGTTCGAGCAGGGTGTGATTGCCGCGGAGCGCCCTTTTGCCAGAAATCTAAAAGACGGCAGCATTACTTATTACGATATAGAGCAGCTGATTTCAGACGCAGCGGCTGAATTGCTGGTAGCCGAGCACAACGGCACAGTAATCGGTTGCGCCTACGCCAGAATAACAGCGTCCAAACCCCATTTTAAACAGCGTTTTTTTGCTTACCTCGGTTTTATGTATATTGAGCCGCAGTACCGGGGAATGGCAATCAATAAGCGACTTATCGAGGCGCTTATGGACTGGAGTAAAAGTAGGGGCGTGTATGAGTTAAGCCTGGAAGTTTACTGCGAAAACGCGGCGGCAATCAGCGCTTATAAAAAGGCCGGCTTCAGTGAGAACACTATGGAAATGCGTATTGAGCTGGAACAATGACGTCACTCCACACAGCATTGGCGGCAGTCGCTGTCCCTTAGCTGAATGCCGGCGAAAATCCTATATGATTTCCATAACCATGATTTCTGCAACAATATTTCCTAACAACGTTTTCGTAACCTAGTGTTCATACTGACACGTCTCAATTTAGCACTTGTTTTATCCGATATCCGGCTTTAATATTTAACGCCAACGAAGCCAGACAAGGCGGAGGGAGAGTCAACCGGGGCTAAGGATAGGGTCTGTTATGGAGAGGGTCTGTTATGGATGACGCGCGTTGATCCTACATATTATCAGCTGCAAAACTAACTATAGCAGTGCCCGGCCCGGCTCCTTCTGACCGCTATTACCCGATAATGTTGTGTAACTGAAAAAAATAGCTGGTTTTTGATCGGCTGGTGATGGCCGCATGGTCCATTGGGGGGATCTTATGGTGTTTCGTCGCTTGCTTTGCGCCTGTATTGCGTGTTTGTTGATACCGGCTTCCGTGTCTACTGTCGCCAGCAATCTCAGCAGTGATCGCTATGCTGTTTACTACGGCGATATCGACGGCAACGGCAAGCAGGATATTTATTTCCACGGCACCGATCGCTTCGTGCTGCTGCACGGCGATATTGTCATTCCCATACAAATCAACGAACCCAGCTTTGTCGTCCACCAGACTGCCGCCGGTTACAGCGCTCCCCAGGCCCTGAGTCTCGGCGCTGCCCAGATTGCCGCCTTGACGCCGGCGCTCAACGATGACGATTACTTTCTGGCCGACTTCGATGGCGACGGCCATTTGGATGCGCTTGCGCGCGGCGCCAGCGGCACCGACCCGGCGCTTATCCTGGCCGGCACTGCCGGTGCCAACCTGCCGGTGATTCTGGTTGAATACGCCGGCGCAGATGCGCTCGAGCACCACAATTTGAGCGACCGCAGCCTGGCGCTGGCGCTTGCCGACAGCAATAACGATGGCCGCCTGGATATTGTGCTGGCGGGCGCCGGCAGCAACGGTGGTGATATCGCTTATCTGGCCGATGCCGGCGGTGTACCCCGACAGTTTGCCGGTGTACTGCCGGGCGTGATCCCGGCGGCGCCCGCAGCCGCCGCGGCGCCGGTGGTGGATCCCTTGCTTGTCGGCAACTCGGATAAGGTGGGTTCCACTGCCGGCCGGTTCCGCGTCGATGAGTCCGGCAGTGCCACCTACAGCATCCCCATTGCCACGGCGGCGGGCAGCGCCGGGGTGGCACCGCAGATTACACTCAACTACAGCAGCCAGACGGGTAACGGCCTGCTGGGCAAGGGCTGGAGTCTCGGCGGCCTGTCGGCCATCACCCGCTGCCGCCAGACGCTGCAGCAGGACGGCCTGGCCATGCCCATCACCTGGGGTGTGGAAGATCGCTTCTGCCTCGACGGCCAGCGCCTGCTGCTGACTTCGGCGGGTGCATACGGGGCCGTCGGTTCGACCTACAGGACCGAGATCGACAGTTTCGCCACCGTCACCGCGGTCGGCGGCAGCGCCGGTGACCCGGCTCACTTCAAAGTGGAACGCAAAGATGGCTCGGTCAGCTACTACGGAGCTGCCGCCGATGCCAGTGTCGACAACACGGCGGGCGCGACACTGACCTGGGCGTTAAAGCAGTTCAATGACAGTGTCGGCAACCCAATCGTGTTTGAATATCTGAATGATGCCGGCGGGCACCGTATCAGTACGATCTATTACGCCTATGGTGAGACGGTCAATACCGCCTCCTATACCGCGCCGGGCAGCACGACGACAAAACTGGTTTTTCACTATGGTGCGCAGGACCGGGCCGATATCATCAGCGGCTATCTCGCCGGCCACAGGTTCACTACCCGCAAACGCATGACCGCCATTGAATCGGTTAACGAGGGCGTGACGGTTCGGCAATACAACCTGAGTTATGAAAACCCGCCGGCGGGCAACGCCGGCAATAAAACCAGCCGCCTGGCCAGTGTACAGGAATGCCGCTCCGGCAGCAGTGACTGCCTGCCCGCCGTTACCACCTTTGACTGGCAGACGCCGGTGCCGGGTATTCCGATCACCAGCAGTATGAGCTTCGGCGTGGCGTCCGGCGGCAAGACCCATCTCGCCGATTACAAGCTGGCGGATATCAATGGCGACGGCAAACCGGATCTGGTCTGGTTCGATATGTTCGTATACAGCGGCAGCAACAACCAGGACCGTTATCTGAAGTACGCCTTATCCGACGGCAGCGCCATGCACCGGCAGACTTTTGTCAGTGGTGCGCAGCACTACAAGTACGACGAGAACGCCGATGAGAGAGTCAAACTGGAGGTGATCGATTACAACGCCGACGGCCGCCAGGACATTATGGTATGGGCACAGCGCACCGCCCGGTGGGAGCTGTATCTGTCGGTACCGCACGGCGACGGTGTCTGGAAACTGCAGCGCCGATCCGATATAACCTTTCCGTTTACCAGCGGGGGTATCGCTTTTATCGATATCGATTCGGATGGCCTTGCCGATGCGTGGGATGGCAATGAGGTTTTTTATTTGCAGCGCGACCCGGCGCAGGCGGATTCCTCCTCCACTGCCTATCATTTCGGCAGCGGCGAGCCACTTGATATCATTTACCGCCCGCACAGGGGAGTCGGGGATATCAATGGCGATGGCCGGGTCGATGTCCTGGGCTGGCTGACAATCAACGGCATCGACGGCTTTCCGGTAACCTTGTATGCGATGCAGATCAGTGCCGTCGATGCCAGCGGGGCGCTCGAGTATCGGAATATGACGCCGTCCATCGGGCTTTCCATCGCCTCCTATCAAACGATTTTATTCGCCGATATCAATGCCGACGGCCTGGCCGACGCGTTAAACTTTCAGCTCGACGGCAGGCAGTGGCATCTGTATCTGAGCGACGGTAACGGGCTGGTGGACCAGGGCCCGGTATTCGCCGCCGACGATTTTGCCGCGGCCAGGGAACAGGCGCCGCAACTGGTCGATTACAACCGCGACGGCTACCTGGATATTATCTGGCACGACAAGGCGAACAGGCGCCTGAAAGTACGCTATTGGGATGTGGAAACGGAAAGCCTGGCGGCGGCGGTGGACCTGCAGTGGACTACCGCCACCGGGCCGCTGCCCATCGTTACCAGCACCGATGATACCGCCAGCAATCTGTTTGTCGACTGGACCGGCGACGGCTCGATCGATTATATTCGCTACCAGAGTGAAGTGTTTACCTTTTACGCCAACAGCGGCAGTGGTGCCAGCGATGTCATTACCGGCATCAGCAACGGTCTGGGTGTCGACACCCATATCCGTTTCGAGGCCCTCAGCCAGACCGACCACTATACCCGCACGGATATATCGGTAACCTCATCGGAGACCTGTTTTCCCAATATTTACGGTCTGGGAACCTGGTGCTATCCCAATTACAGCAGCGACTACAGCTATTTCAACGATCCCTTTGGTTATCTGCCGGCCAGCGAGCAGACACTGCAAAGTGAAGATGTGGCACCGGTGCTCGAACTCAACGGCCCCATCTACGTGGTGACCCGGGTCACCAGCAGTGCGCCCACCGCGGCTGACGCCAATGCCCACAGTGCCATCAGCTATGCTTACGCGGAGGCTAAAATACAGGCCGCCGGTCGTGGTTTACTGGGCTTTCGCAAATTGCGCACCATCGATGAACAGACGGGCGTCAGTACGGTTACCACCTACCGGCAGGACTGGCCTTTTATCGGTTATCCGCTGGAAACCCTGGTGATGAACAGTGCCGGCGACATACTGAGCCGGGCTCAGAATACCTGGCGCTTAAAAGGTTTTCTGAGCACCTGGGGCGCTACCCTCAAGGCAAGCGGCAGCGCGGCACTGGGCGCCTTAAAACCCTATATCGCCGAGAGCGTTGAGCAGGCCTTTGGCACCGTCACCAATTTAATGCTGGGCGACAAGCTCAGTGTCGGCGCCACGCCCCTGCAGACAGTGACCACGGCCAGCACCTACGATGACTATGGCAACCCCCTGACAGTCAGGGTCGAGACCGGTGGCGGCGGGGATACCTTCGTCAAGTTGACCACTAATGCGTACGGCCAGACACAGTACGAGCGGGAAAAAGGGCGCTTGAGTCGAAGCACGGTTGTCAATACCCGCAACGGTGTCTCCCAGCCTGCCCGGGTATCGGCGTTTAACTATTACACCTCGGGCAGTGTCAAAGGCCTGCTCAAGGATGAGATCATCGAGCCCGATAACAGCGCGTTGACATTGACCACCAGCTACGAATACGACGGTTTTGGCAACACGGTAAAAGTTACCCAAAGCGGCTCCGGGGTAGCTTCACGGGTTGTCGAGACTTCATACGATAGCAAGGGCCGCTACGTCGAGCAGTCCAAAAATGCCCTGGGGCAGATCACAGAGCGGGTAGTGACGCGCAACGAGTACGGTGCGCCCACCCGCATCCTCAATATTGACGGTATCGCCACCGATATCCATTACTCGCCGCTGGGGCGGGAGTATCTGCGCTACACCGCCACCGGCGCTTTCACGCAGACGCTTAGTGCCTTGTGTAACGGCTGCGACGGTGTGGCCAATGCCCGCTATAAAGTTACCATCGCAGAGGCCGGCGGTGGTGAGGCAGTCACCTATTTCGATGCGCTTGGCCGCGAGGTGCAGTCGCGTACGCCGGGCTTTGACGGCAACCCGATTTATCGCACTACCGAATACGACAGTCTGGGTCGCGCACAGCGGATATCGGAGCCCTCCGCCAGCCCGACACCGGGTTACTGGACCGAGCACAGCTACGATATTCTCGGGCGCGTGGTGCAAACCACCTTGCCCGATGGCAGTGTCAATGCTGTCGATTACGACGGTTTGACGACCACTTTTACCAACGCTGAATTACAGACCAGGACCGAAATTAAAAATATCTACGGTGAGTTAAAACAGGTTACTGACAACCGCGATGGTAAAACCGAGTACAGCTACCTTCCCCGGGGCGAGTTAAAGCAGGTGCGCGTGCTGCAGGGGCTGGACGGTGCCGCCACGGGGGTATCCAGCGCCATTACAACGACATTTACCTACGATCACCTGGGCCGCAAGACGAGTATGACCGACCCCGACAAAGGTGGCTGGGAATACGACTACAACGCCTTTGGCGAGCTGATTGAACAGCGTGATGCCAATGGCCAGCGCAGTGTCTTTACCTACGACCAACTCGGCCGCAAGCATACCCGTATCGATCACCGCGCCGACAACAGTATCGAGGGCAATACCACCTGGCAGTACAACGATGGCTTGACGGGCACCGGCAGAGGGCAGCTGGATCGGGTCACGGACAGCGTTTCGGGCTATGTGCGGGCCTTTGTCTATGACAGCTACGGTCGCGGCAGCGAAACCATAACCAGCCTGGGGCAGGCAGCCGCCGACGGCGTGCACTTTGAAAAGCTCACCTACGACCAGTTCGGCCGCACTTTCCAGATCTTCGATGCGGCGCGCGACGGCAGTGACTACGACAGCAACGCGATTGAATACCGCTATAACGCCCACGGCTATCTCAAAGCAGTCGTGGATGGGGCCTATGTGGGCGGCGAACCGCGCACCAGCTACTATAAAGTGCTGGCCATGGATGCCCGCGGCAATGTTAGCCGGGAAATGCTCGGCAATGGCCACACCACCGCACACAGCTACGACCCCGCCACCGGCCGCCTGACGCGCACCGAGGCGGACCTGCTAAGCGGCCTCAATACCCTGCAGGACATCGCCTATGACTGGGATACGCTGGGTAATTTGACACGGCGCCACAACCGCAGCGGCAATAAGAATATTGAAGAAACCTTTCTCTACGACGGCCTTAACGGCCTGACCCAAACCCAGGTGACTGGCGGCGAGCGCACGGAAGTCACTTACGATGCCTTCGGCAATATAAAAACCAAAAACACTTACGACAGCAGTAATGCACTGAATGCCGGCGCCAGTGTCGGCACCTACAGTTACGGCGCCGGAACTGCCGGTGATCATGCGGTAACGGGCACTACCATCGGCGCCAGAACCTACAGCTACGACAATAACGGCAATATGACCAGCGGCGGGGGCCGGTCAATCACCTACAGTACTTTTGACAAACCGCTGAGTATCAGTAAGGGAAATCACACCACCAGCTTCCAATATGGCCCGCAGCGCGCGCGCTATAAACGGGTCGATAACGCCAATGGTGAGATCACCTCCACGCTCTACATTGGCAATGTGGAGAAGATCACCCGCCCGGACGGCAGCCGGGAAATCAAGCGCTATATCAATGGTATGGCCATTATTACGCTGCACTACGATGGCGGCAACCAGTTCAGCGGCGAGGAGGAATGGTATCTTTACAAGGACCACTTGGGCTCCATTGACATTATGACCGACAAAACCGGTCATATTGTGCAGGAAATGAGTTTCGATGCCTGGGGTAAACGTCGGGCTGCGGTTGACTGGACGGCGCTGACGCCCGGCGAACTGACGCTGTTCTCCCACACCAATACCACACGCGGCTTTAGCGGGCATGAAATGCTGGATGCAGTGGGTCTGGTACATATGAACGGGCGCATTTACGACGCGCACCTTGGGCGCTTCGTGCAGGCTGATCCGCTGATACAGTTCCCCGATTATACCCAGTCCTATAATCGCTATAGCTATGTCCTGAATAATCCGCTCAGATATACAGATCCGACGGGTTACTTTATTCCCTTAGCAGCTGGCATTATCGCCGCGACCATAACGGCAGAAGTCGCGGTGGTTGCCGCCGTGGTCGGTATCGCCAGCTTTGCTCAGACTCTAGCCCAGGGAGGGAGCTTGGGGCTGGCCCTGCGCAATGGTATTATCTCTGGCTTATCGGCTTTTGCCTTCGGTTCGATCGCCCAAGGTGCTGACTTCTCGTTTCTGGGGATGGAAGGCTTGCCGGCGCAGGCCCTGGCTATGGGGGGAGTTGGTGGTATCACCAGTACTTTGCAGGGAGGTAAGTTCGGGCATGGATTTATCAGTGCCGGTATTGATGGGGCTATTGGGCTGAGTGGGAGCCTGAAGCTGGGTAAGGGGCTGACATGGGCCAATGCGGGCAGGACCCTGGCTAGGGTTGTGGTGGGTGGTACACTTTCAGAGGTGACGGGTGGTAAGTTTGCAAATGGGGGGGCCACGGCGGCTTTCGCCGCTGTTGTTAGTGCAACTGCAAGTGCAGACCAAAATGATGGAACTGTCTCTGCTGGTGAAGGGAGTGATACAGAAGCGAATCGTAAAGCCTTTCAGAAGGAGCTAGATGCTCTCCGCACAGATGGTACTTTAAGTTCCACAAGAACCTTTGAATCTGCTGACGCTGCTGCGACAGAGGTATTGGATGCAACAGCACCTCTTTCCAAAAAATATGGTCTTGAAATAGCTGGAAGTATTTGGAAAGGAAAAAATGGTTATAGCTATACTTTTCCCGTGATTGGAGGTGAAGGATCAGCTTCTTTGACTACGGCTTATATTGGCTACCATACGCACCCCAGTGGGAGTTTAATGTTCTCTAATCAGTTCAGAAATTACAGTCACTCAGGAGGCGGCGATGCTGGTTGGGTTGCCAAATCTGGTAAGTCTCTGTACTTAGGGGTGCAAACCAGTAGTGGCGTTAGCATTGGAGTTTGTAGTCCGGGTAATTGTCCTAATTTTGGTCGGAAAGGAACAGCTCCAAGCAGGGTGATTCAATGAGATTATTTTTATTTGGCTACATTTTACTTTTCTTAGGAGTCTCGATGGATACTGTGGGAGGTGGTTTGCCAAAAGAAATTCTGGTTACAAATAAAAATGCTAAAGAACTTGGTTTTCATCTGAAGCTGGATGAGCAATCGAGCGATCCAGAGGTATGGGTTGTTTCTTTATCCTTTCCTATAGTTATTAATAAAAATTGGAAGGTGGCAAGAGTACAAACATATCTTACAGATAAGTCTGAAAATGAATTAAGTAGTACGTCTTTTGATTATGTTACTTCTTCTGGTGAACCGAGATTGCTATTTCATTTTCAACCTAAAATTAATGATATGGCAGTTGTTATACAATATTTTTGCCCCGATGGTGAAGGTTATGAGTGTGCCGAATCTTATACAATTGAATCGGTAATTGATTATTTCAATAAGGAAAAAATCAAGGGACCGTAGTAACTTGATTTTACCTTTTCAAAAACAGCCCCTGATAAACCGATTTGTCAGGGGCTGTTTATATTTACTCAGCGATTAAAAGAGGTAAAGGGGACACAGGTAAACAGTTAAAGGGGACACTGATAACTTAATAACTTTAGCTTGAAGTATCCACAGAACAGATAATGCTAATTGCTGAGCAAAACTAAAGATCCTGACAAGGCGAGCCGGGTAAAGTTATTAAGTTATCAGTGTTCCTAGTCCCCCTCTAGTCCCCGCTTAAATCGGCGACAATGTCGCCTCAGGAGTATCCCTATGACCGGAAAAAGAAAAACCTACAAGACCTATACCAAAGAGTTTAAGCTTGAAGCGGTGCGGCTGATGAGAGAGTCAGGCCGCCCAGCCAGTGAGTGTTCCCTGGCCCCTTCTAGCCCCTTCACCGGCGACGGTCTCTTTGTTGTACCTCATTAGTTGTTTGGGACTTATCGATGTCTTATGAATTTCTATTAATGGAGAATTGAAAATGTTAAAAAGACCTCTCTTGATGGCCAGTCTTATATTTTTTTCCGGCTATATTTCTGCTACTCCTGGAGACTGGATGCCTGAAGCAAAAATCATAGAAAGCATTATCGTTCACCCTGGCCCCGTAAACGCGGAGGCCCTCATCGTGATAGAGGGTGGTGTCCCCGCAAGCCATATTCCCAGTGAATGCAACGCACCCCACAATACGGTCGATTTAACTACAGAGCATGGTAAGAGTGTTTTTTCAATAGCATTAGCAGCGAGGCTGGCGGAGAAGCCTGTTAGACTGGCGCTATCATGTACCGGCAACAGGCCCTTAATAACAAGTATATTATTATGAACCCGAAACTTCTCCACCAATAATGCCACTGCTAAGGCCAGCTCGGGTCTGTCACGGCCTTTGCAAAAAACGCAAAGCCCGCGCCAGCTCCAACTCACCTTAGCAGCCTTCTCCAAGCCATGTCTCCCCCATGGCGGCGCAAACAACGCGCCGCCATTCCCCGCCCGAAAACCCTGCCCGCCAGGGGTGTCGCTTCGCCCACCCCTGGCTGTGGGGTTGAGTCCGCAGTTATTAGCGAGTTCGGTAATGGGCAGGGTTCTCGTGTTGGTCGCATGGCTTTGTTTACCCTCTAGCCCCCAAGGGGGAATAAATTAGGTTGCGGCAAAGCCGCGCTCAAAATCGTTTACCTGGAGTGCCAAGGCCGGAGGGTGTACGCGGAATCAAGTCTGGCGTTCTTGCCCGCATGACCCGCCGCGCTTGAGTCTGTGTCAGTGTCGAGACCGGGAGCACTGTCTGTCCTTCCATTGTAACGCCGTGTTCGCACCGTCAAGGGCAAGGCAAGCCGCAAAAAGCGCGGCCCTTGACGGCACTGCGCGCGGCGTTACGAGGAAGGACAAACAGCGCTCACTCAGAGGGCTGTATCAGCAAAAGGAAAACACCATGAACATCCCCATACACCTTGAAGTGTTAAAAGAGCTGGAACACATTGTTGAGCTGCACCAGCAGCATGGGGCACCGGCACAAATGGATAGCGTGGAACGAAAACCGGCCTCAGGTGATGCAGTAGTGTATCGGCAATATTACCAAATCTGCGGCTGGACATATCAATAAATTCAACATCAGGATTATTCATCAACTGAAAAATACATGGTGAAGCGACCATTTTCATCCAGGTCGATGTCGTACAAATGGCTTCGGCCGATATATGTGGCCAGAGTATCTTGAACAATACTCATCATATCTGCACTTTCGAGATCAAGGTCTACGAGGCAGCTTCTCGCCCTGCATTCGATGGCGTTAAATTGAACACCATCCATTTGCTCGTGAGAAAACTGATTACTGATTTCGTCTCTAATCAGGACAAGATCTGCGTCAATATTTTCCGGGGGTTCGTTAAAAAATAATTCCTTTGGCTCTGGCTTGAAGTGCTCTTGTGTGTATTCGTAGTCTTCCTTTATTACATCTTGACTATCTGACGGTTGATCCTCGATCAACTTTGATAACGCAGCGATTTTTTTATCGAGTATGGCAAGATCTTCCGAGAAAAGATCCTTCGCCTCACTGTTTCCGGTTTGCTTTTCAAAAAGGTTTTTTTTCTCAAAGTCATTGCTTTTTATCTCTTGTTTGAGATCCGTCAATAGCCTAAAGATATCCTCATTTGCCTTACGCAAATCGGCGTTCTCAAGATATAAATATATCCCCGATATAAAAGTTGCCGCGTGCAGGCCAAGCATCAATGGTAGCAAAAAGCCTGTCAGCACGTTAAACCTATTGGCGTTCATAAAATTGCTCTTTTTTGATCCCGTACTTCTCTTTAAAGAGAGAAGTACGGGAGGGATTAAGTCAAACTAGAAGTCTTCAGTAATATAATGCAAAAATCTCGAGTAATTAGACCCGCTGCGTCTGGGAATAGTGCAAGACAGGAACATATCTGGCCATGGCGATGCTGTATATAAAGATGAGGTGCCTATCGAGATGTCTTGGTGAGTTGAAAGAGCGCCGCTAGAATACCCGACTCGGCCAGCAGAGCCAGTGCCATTCATTCTTGATGCCAATAGCGTGCAACGAAAATCAACGGTAGGGTTAGTATCAATGACCTTTATTTCGACTGACATGTTAGCATGGCGACGCCTTACAATTGGACATGTTACTTTTAATTCTTTGGTGGTGGAGTAATTAGTGATAGAGGCCGTGCCAAAGCTATATTGTTGAGAATAAAATGTTGAAGTATCTATCTTACACATATGATGCGAATAGTTAGTATTGAAAGCATGAGACAAGCTCGATGACAAAAATATCGCAAATACAGCTAAAACTCTAAGAAATCTCATCCAAAAATCTCCTACGTAACAAAGAGTTGATAGTAGTGGAAATACGAAAATAAATAGCATCTGGGGCGGCATGGAACTGTGCTCAGAGAGGCAAAGCATTGAATTATCGCCCCACAGACCATGGTTGCTGGAAACTTCGTGCCCCAGCTTGAAGTGTGACTCAAGCAACGTCAGCTTTGAGCCAACAGCGGACTACATTATGTAAAATATTTCATGACCGCTTTTAGAAAAAACTACCGATAGAATCTTAGCAGCTAACAATTCGTTTTTAAACAAATAGTGCCCTTAGTAAAAATAATATAGGGTTGGCGGTTATTTTCCCGAGGGCGTCAGATCGCCCAGAGAATCGTGTGGCTGTTCATCGTTGTATTCACGTAGCCGGTGTTTCGTGGTATCTCCCACTTCCGTCAGCGTATTGAATATATACATACTGAGTACTTAATCGCGGTATTTTCAATTAAAGCGTTCAACAAACGAATTTTGTGCTGGCTTTCCAGACTTAATGAACTCCAATTCAACTCCATGCTTTTCGACCCAGCCAGCCAACCAATGTGGCTGAGGCAAAGCCCGGACCGTTGGTCATCCGCAGCTTCTTTGGAATATCCACCACGCCGAACCACTGGCCTCTCCAGTACCCGGATGACACGGGATGCCGGCAGATTGAGATCAATTTCAACCACCAATGCCTCGCGCTTAAAGTCATCGACAGCATTGAAAGTGCGAAAACGT
This sequence comes from Exilibacterium sp., assembly GCA_028280195.1. Classification (GTDB taxonomy): domain Bacteria; phylum Pseudomonadota; class Gammaproteobacteria; order Pseudomonadales; family Cellvibrionaceae; genus Exilibacterium. Next base: position 1,171 of record JANQMH010000103.1, on the reverse strand, counting down.
CGGCTTCATAATAGACTGTCGCCCATAGAATCCATCGACCGGCAGTGGTTGGCCAAGACTGGCTTTACTATCAAAACACCCATTAAAATTGAAATATTCGAGGGAAAGCTAGTGCTAACCATCGAATAAAAAACGCCGGGAGTGATGAAACTACCGGCATTTTTTGACCACACACAAACGGTTAATCAAGGCCCAGTTCTTCAGCCCTTTCTAACCAGATATCAGCTAAATCTCTATCTTCTTCTACTCCAAAGCCATAGTAATAACATCTGCCAACTTCATGTATTGACTGTTCATCTCCACGCAAAGCAGCTTGCAAATATAACTCAAAAGCCTTGCACTTATCTTGTTTGATCCCTTTGCCCTCTTCATAACAAACCGCAAGGTCATAGAGAGCATCTGGATTTTTAGAGTTACTCGCCCTTTTTAAAAGAAAAACAGCTTTATTCCAATCCGTATCAACATTTTCCCCATGCAAATACCAAGTCGCTAAGGCATAAGCAGCCTCAGAAGAGCCTGCTTCGATAGCCTTATTTAACAACTCTATTGTTTTTTTAATATCCGCATTTTCTTTTTTAACTTCGGCTAAGGCCTCTTCATATAAATTTTTTACAAGTTCTGTCATAACGTCATTAAAAAGGTCGATGGAAGACTTTAGTTATACTCCTGGCGGACACAGATTAGGGTCACCAGAGCAACCAGGCAAAGTTGGATCAATTAAACAAGGATTCAAAAATGGAATACTTGGTAAACGCACTGGAGGCCATTTCCCTTTCCAGCCTTTTGGCCGTTTATTAGGCGCCCTTCTATTCTTATCTCCTTTTTCTCCGCCTCTGTCCTTTTGTCGCCTAGTGTTGCCAGCCTCATGCTTATTTCTATTCGATTCTCGTTGATTCGTTGTGTGCTCCGCTAATCCCCAAGGATCGAACCACATAATTGGGTTTTGGCCAACATAGCCATATAAATGATTTAAGGTCTCGCCAGCAAAACCCGTTTCCTTTAGCACTCCATGTGCAATAGCTAGCTGCAATTGCGGATCGGAATAGTCTCTTAAAATTCCAATCGGATCACCTTGGATATATCGCCCTATCGTCGGATCATAATCCCGATAATAGTTATAATGCAGCCCACTCTCTTCATCAAAATACTGCCCCGGAAAACGATTATTCTC
>JANQMH010000070.1 GCA_028280195.1 Exilibacterium sp. | reverse complement strand
TCCCCATACACATAAATGGCATCTGGATTGCCATCTGTCACCTCCCTCAACACCTGTGCATAGTCCCGGTTGCTGTCGACGATAAACAGGGTGGTGGCGCCGGCGGCGGTTTTGCGGGTGCGGATACCGGCCGGGTTATAGCCGTAGCCGGTGATCGCGCCTCCCCGCTCTACCGTAACCAGCTGTTGCTTGCTGTCATAGGTATAGGTGGTGGTGACCCCCTCCAGGGTCTCCGTCAGGGTATTGCCCTGGGCATCATAGGTATAGGTAGTGCCGCCCTGCCGGGTCAGGCGGTCGTTGGCGTCGTAGCTGTAGGCCGTGCTGACCCCGTCGATCACGCTCAGTGTGCGGTTGCCAACGGGGTCGTAGGCATAGCTGGCATTGTAGTCGCCGTTGACCGTGTCGGTGGTGGCTTCGCCGGTCAGCCGGTACAGCGCGTCATAGGTGTAACGGGTGCTGCGGCCACTTAGCTCGTCGAGCCGGGTGTGCCGCCCGGTGGGGTGCAGGGTGTAGTCGTAGCGCTGCAGCAGGGCACCAATGCCGCTAAAGGTCTCCAGCCGGGTCAGGCGGTTGAGGTTGTCGTAGCTGTAGACCTGACTGGTGCCGTTGGGGTAGCTGATACTGGTGCGGTTGCCGACCGCATCGTAGCCGTAGCCGGTGATGCCGTCGGGGGTGGTCACGCTCTGCAGCCTGTTGCGGGCGTCGTAGCTGTAGTCGGTGACCTGGGTACTGGCGTCCGGCAGCGTGACAGTGACCCGGGTGCGGTTGCCGGCGGCATCGTAGCGGTAGCTCAGCACCTGGCCGCCGGGCTGGGTTTCACTCAGCAGGCGGTTGCGGGCATCGTAGGTGTAGGTGGTGGTCTCAGTGCTGGTGTCCGGCAAGGTCACGATCACCTGCGTGCGGTTGCCCACGGCATCGTAGCTGAAGGTTTCAATGCGGCCGTCGCTGTAGCGGCTTTCGCTCAGGCGGTTGTCACTGTCGTAGCGGTGGGTGGCGGTCTGGCCGTTGAAGTTGGTATGGGTGCTCAAGTTGCCGTTGGCATCGTAGCCGTAGGTCTCGGTCTGGCCCAGCGGCAGGGTCCGGCGGGTGACGCGGCCCAGGGCATCGTAGGCCCAGGCAGTGGTTTTGTTATCGGCGTCGGTCTGGGTGAGTTTATTGCCCGCCTCATCGTAGGTGAACCCGGTTTCACCGCCGAGAATGTCGGTGACGGTGAGCAGGCGGCCCAGTTTGTCGTAGGCATAGGCGGTGACGAGACCCGCCTGGTCGGTCTGGCCGCTGCGGCGCGACAGCGCGTCGAAGTCCTCGCCCAGGGTGCTGGTATCGGCCAGTATCGTCAGGGTGCGCTGATCGAGGCTGTTGTAGAGGTATTCAGTGCGACGGCCGAGGGCATCGGTTTCTGCCGTCAGGTTGCCGCCGGCATCGTATTCGAAGCGGTGCTCGTTGCCGAGCGCGTCGCGGGTCAGGGTGCGGCGGCCGGCAGGGTCGTATTCGTGCTCGGTGCGGTTGTTATTGGCATCGATCTCGGCCACTACCCGGCCCACGGCATCATACTCGGTTTGGATGAAGCTGGTGTCCGCATAGGTAACCCGAGTCCGGCGGTTAAGGGCGTCGTAGGTATAGGTGGTGGTGCGGCCCCGGCGGTCGGTTTCGCTGAGCAGGTTACCTTCGGGGTCGTAGCGGCGGCTCTCGGTGGTGCCGTCGTGGTAACGGGTCAGCGTCAGGCGGCCGTAGGGATCGTATTCCATTTCGGTACGGCGGCCGAGGGCATCGACGGTGGCACTGGTATTGCCGACCAGGTCGTACTCGGTACGGGTGATATGGCCGAGCGGGTCAGTGGTTTTAGTGACGCGGTTGCGGGCATCGTATTCATAGGTGGTGGTTTCACTTACCTCGACACCGCCGGTCGTGCGCGTGCGGGATTCGGTCAGCACATTGCCGTTGGCGTCGTAGGTGAAGGTCAGGGTATGGCCTTCGGCATCGGTCTCAGTGAGTGTGTTGCCGTCGCCGTCGTAGCTGAAACCGGTGCTGTGGCCCAGCACGTCCACACTGCTGCTGACCAGGCCGGCGGCATTGATAGTGTTGCCGGCAATATTGCCCGCCGGATCGGTGACGCTGAGCAGATTGCCGACACTGTCGTAGGCATTGACAAAGGTATTGCCGCGCGCATCGGTAATGCGGGTTTCCTGCCCGCGGGGATTATAGGCAAAGCGCACGCTGTTGCCGAGTGCGTCGGTCTGGGTCAACTGGTCGTTATTGCTGTTATAGGTGGCCGCCTGGGTCTGCCCCAGTGCATCGACCCGGGTGAGCTGGTTGTCGCGCTCGTCGTAAGTAAAGGTGGTGGTCTGGTTGAGCGCGTCGATCTGCGTCAGCACATTGCCGCGTTCATCGTAGAAGAACTGGGTACTGTGGCCGTTGCGGTCGGTGACCAGGGAGAAGCGGCCGGCCAGGTTGTGGTTGAAGTCGGTGCGGCGGCCGTCGCTGTCCTCCTGGGCGATCAGGCGGCCGTCGTCATCGTAAATATTTTTTACCAGGGTGCGGCCGAGCGGATCGATCATATCCACCAGTCCGTGGTCGCGATTGTAGGTATAGCGAGTGGTGGCGCCGGTCTGATCGCCGGCCCGCACCAGATCGTCAATGGAACTGTAGGTATAATTCAGCGTATTGCCCAGCGGGTCGGTGATGCCGGTGATTTTGCCGCTGCTGTCGCGGTTGAACAGTACGCTCTTGCCGCCGGAGTGAATAATGCCCGCAGCGCTGTATGTCAGGGTGTGATTGTTGGGGGTAATGACTTTGACGATGCCGAAGCTCTGATCGAGTTCGTAGACGAAGCCGGCGCGGGTGGTGAGCCGGTAGCGGTCGGGGTCGATCACCTCGGTCAGTGTGCCCCTGTCCACCAGGTTGCCGTTAACCAGGCGGGCGTCGGACTCGCCGATCACCTCGAGGGTGCTCTGGGTATCGCCCACCGGCACAAATTCCAGGGCGACATCGAGGATCGGCACCACCGCGTTACAGCGCGGACTGGCGTTGACTTCAAACACTTCCTGGTCGCCATCGGGCAGGGTCACGGTAATCAGCGGCGCGCCCCGGGGTTCGACACAGAAGCGGCTCAGCACATTCAGCGGGCCGTATTTGTAGCTGTTCAGTGACCAGAAGCGGCCGGGCGTGCGGGATTCCTCCACCCGCACGTTCTGATAATCCACACTCCAGCCGTAGCCGAAGTCCAGGTGCTCGGCGCGGCGGCGGCTGTCGTAGGTACGGGTTACCCGGATCGGTACACCGGCAACGGGAATTTCCAGATCCACTACGCTGAAGCTGAAGTTACCCACTTTCAGGTCGCCGTCGATATTGACGCTGGCGCTGGCGCTGCTGGTCTGGCCGCTGGTATCCACGGCCTGCAGGATCAGGTCGTACTGGCCGTTCAGCTGCAGGCTCGGGTCCAGTGCGCCGATGGTCGCACCGGCTACCGCAGTGCCGCCCTCGGCAATCACGATATGCTGATCCGCACCTTTGCGTTGCAAGGCCAGTGTGTAACCGGCCAGGTTATCGTCCTGAACCGTGGCGACCACAGCAGTGGGCGCGCTCAGCCAGGCGCCGTCCACCGGGCTTTCCAACACCACCTGGGGCGCCGTGCTGTCGCCGCTGTCGGCAACGCTGAAATAGGCACTGGCCGTTACCGATTCACCGGTGGCGGCGTCGCTAACGCTGGCGCTGATGGTGTAGCGCCCGCCCAGCGTGCGGCTGACCTGGGCACTACCGTCGGTCAACGGCAGTGCCACGCCGTCGATACTGGCATTGAGTGTCAATTCGCCTTCACCGCCCCGGGGTTCCAGCACAATGGTTACCGGTTCATCGGGTTGCACACTGGCGGGGCTGGCAGTGACCACCAGATCCAGCGGCAGGGCACCGGCATCGACGGTAATGCTGGTATCCAGGGTCACGATAAATTCACCGTCGCCGACACTGAGCGACAATGGCTGGGCGCCCACCTGCGCCAGCACCGGCGTCCAGGTAATCTGCCCGGCACTGCTGAGCTGCAGGCCGGCGGGGCCGCTGAGCAGGGTGTAGCTGAGAGGATCGCCGTCGGGATCGCTGGCCGGTACCCGGGCCTGATAGAGCCTGCCGGCGCGGGCGCCGGTGGGCAGATTGCCGCTAAACTGCGGAGCGCGATTGGGGCCAGCGGCGGCAGCGACGGCGATATTGTAGTTCTGGGTAGCGCTGAGACCGTCGCTGTCGGCGACATTGACGGCTACCGATTGAATACCGGTCTGGGTGCTGAGCGGCGCCCAGGTAATCAGGCCGTTGCCGTCGATGGCCATGCCGGCGGGTGCCTGCGGCAGTGTATAGGCCATGGGGTCGCCTTCGGGGTCTGCCGCAATCACGGCATAGCTGTAAGGCTGGCCCGCGGTGCCGGTCAGCACCGGCACACTGGTGATAGCGGGCGCGCCGTTGGCGGCGATATTCAGACTGTAACTCTGCAAAACGGTGCCGCCGCGGCCGTCATCGACCTGTACGGCAATCGCATGGCTGCCAATAGCCGCCGCGCCGGGCAGCCAGGTGATCAGGCCGCTTAGGCTGTCTATGCCCATGCCCGCGGGGGACTGGATCAGGGAATAAGTCAGTGTGTCGTTGTCGGGGTCGGTGGCAGTGGCGGTATAGCGGTAGGCCTCGTCGACTTTGCCGGTAAAGATCGGGGTACTGGTTATAGACGGTAAACCATTGAGATCGCGGCTCACGGTCAGTGTGTAGTTCTGATCAACAAAAGCACCAAAGGAATCGACAACGCGAACGCTTATCGGGTAGCTGCCGATATCGGCAAGGAATGGCGTCCAGGCGATCAGGCCGTTATCGTCTATCGTCATACCGACAGGGGGCTGAATCAGTCTATAGCCGATGGCATCGTTATCAGCATCGGTGGCAACCACGGCATACTGATAAAGTTGATCCGTTAGCGCCGACTGTACTGGCTGGCTGCTTATTACCGGCGCACTGTTGGGCGGTATTGTCACATCGGAGGTCACTGTCACGGTAAAGCGCTGCTCGCTGAGACCAAAGCGGCCGTCGGCGGCGGCAACGACAATTTCATGATCGCCAACCTGCTCCCGGGTGGGCACCCAAGTCATCTGGGTACCGTCAAACATTTGCAGGCCGAGCGGTACCTTTACCAAAGATAAAGAAACGCTATCGCCATCGGCATCGGCAGTAACAGGGACATAGTTGTAGAGCTGACCTACTGCCGCCGTTAAGGGCGGTGTCGAGGTAAAGACCGGCGCAGCATTGGGCGGCTGCTCGGTAACCGTCAGGGTGTAGTTTTGCGAATCGGTATTGCCCAGAGCGTCGCTGACCTGAACGGTAACGCCAGGCTGTCCGATATCCGCCAGCAGCGGTTGCCACTCGATCAGGCCGGTGGTGGCATTAATTGTCATACCTGCGGGTGACTCCAACAGGGAAAATGTAAGTACGGCTGCCGGATCAGGGCTGCTGGCGCTGACATCGTAAGCATAGTCACGATCGATATAAGCGAGGGTGAGCGGCTGCGAGGTGATAACCGGTAGATCATTGACCACACTGAGGGTGAAGTGCTGCTCATCCACAGCGCCGTGGGGGTCTTCAACGCGCACGGCTACGGGATGGCCGCCAATATCGCCAGCGTCGGCCTGCCAGACAATCGTGCCGGTCAGCGGATCGATGGCCATACCCGCGGGACGCTCCAACAAGCTGTATGCGAGCGCCTGATTCTCCGGGTCAGTGGCTTCAACATCATATTGGTAGTTGCCGCTGGCCAGAGGTTCGACCATGAACCCCTGATAGGACACCCGGGGTTGGGAAGCGTTGTAAAAACCAAATTTGCCGGTCGCGTAAGTATGGTCCTGAACCGTAAAAGCCGTGATAATGGCGGCACCGTTTTTTACCACGATGCTGAACTCACCGGGGTAGTAAGTCAGTTCAAAGGTATAGACGGTACCCAAACCCCAGCCAAGGCCAGTCTCACTATAGAGCAACTCTCCATTAAAAGCCGGTTCGCCCCAATAGGCCCCGTAACCTTCCGAGCCATCGTTGGGCAAATTATAAGCAATGACCTGCATACCCTGCGGTAAAGTGCCTTGGGCACCGCGCTTCCAGGAAAAAACATAATACTGGTAGGGATTCTGGTAACCAAATACAAAACCGATATAGTCGTCATCACCCCATGGATCATTGACTGAAAAGGTACCGCTTATTTGCGCATTGGAAAAATCAAAATCGCTGATTAGCGCCGATGGATAGGCATTTAGCTTCTGGTTGGCGCCGGTGCCTGAAACCACCCAAACGGGATCGGGCTCCCCCGTTCCCGGCCTCAGGTCAGCCACAGTCCATGAGCCCAGGTCTAGCGGCTGGCCGGTTCCCACATCAGGCTGGAAAACAAGCTCGGTAACGGGTGTGCTGGTAATTGTCGGGGGCAGGTTTTCGGTAACGATAAAATCAACATCGATGGTGGTAGTTAAGCCACCTAAATCTGTCGCTGCAACCACGACGGTATACAAGCCAGCTTGTCCGGTAGTTGGCTGCCAAGTTAACACACCAGTATTGGAGTTAATACTCAAGCCAGCCGGGCCATCTACCAGGCTGTAGGTGGCGTAGTCCCCCAAATCAGGATCGACAGCGGACAGCGATAGTGTAATCGACTGGCTGGTGACCATCTCAACCGGCGCCAGTGGGCCATCAAATTCCGGCGCCTCGTTGACATCTGCAACGCTTAGGAGATAAGTCTGGGTGTCTCGCAAGCCGCCCGGATCGGCTACGCTGGTTTTTATCAGCGCAGCTTTACCCTGGTTATTCTCCGTAAAGCATTCATCAATACGGTAATCAGCATTCACCTTTACATAGATATCATCGGTTAAACTTTCAGGGGCTATGCCGGTGAGTGTCGCCGCCAGTTGCGCACCGCTCGGCAACAAACCAACTTCTGAGTGCTGGATCAATACGCCGCCATTGCCGGGATCGCCGTTATAGAAATCGACCTTTGCGCTATTCACACTGGTGGCAAGGCCACGATTGCCGATATGTGCCGTCAGTGTTCGGGTATCTTCATCGTATTCAATAGCATTGACAAACAGATCCGCCTGAGCCAGTGCGCTGTGGCTCGGGAAGGTGTTTAAGCGGAAGGTGTTGTGGCTAAGCCAGCTCTTGGAGGGGTTGGCTGGCACCGACATATCCTCGCGGATATTGTCGATATGGTAATTATACTGATTCCAGACTTTCCGCGTCGCGATCCAAGAATCGTCCTGACTTTCAAAGGCGCGGATACCTTTCGCCGTATCAGTACCCGTCACCAAAAACTCGGCGCGGCCATCACTATCGATATCGGCCACTACCGGATATTCAAAGGCTGTCGTATGCTGATTCTCAATTTCGAATTCTATATTACCCGTGGCGCCATCATATATACGGAAAAAAGTTTCGTCACCGTACAAGACTTCGGCCTGCCCGTCGCCATCAAAATCGAAGACAGAGGAACCCGTTATATTGGAAGACCGATCGGTGGTCGGCGACGTCCATAAAACAGTCCCGTCGGCATTCAGTACCACATATTGAGAAGCATTAGCTATACCAATTTCAGGCAGCGGATCATCATCCATATTTGCCACTACAGGCGGACCACCGTAAGTAACAGCTGTCCCTCCCGGTATAACGACAGGCCCCCAGATCACGGCGCCTGAACGGTTTAGCAGTGACACCTTGCTGCGCCTTACCAGGACAATTTCCGCTTCACCATCACCGGTAAAATCACCAACTGCCGTATAGCCATCACCAATCGTGTCATTTTGCCAGATCAGATTGCCGTTCTTATCATAAACCGATGCTCCAGCAATCAACTCCAGTCCCGGACTGGGCAGAATATCGACAGCAAGCGTTTTGGCTTCATAGCCAGGCTTGTCCAATCCCCAGTTAATGCCATGAAATTCGCCGCTGCCCGTCCATACAACGCTGCCTGCGGCGCTGTATACTGTTTTACCGACAATAATTTCAGGGGTACCATCGGCGTCAATATCGGCAATGCTGGGGGAAATTTTCGCAAATGAATTACCCGCGGGGATATCTACCAGGCTAATACGCCACTTTTCCTGACCATTGTGTTCCAAAGCCAGCATTTCAAAATTATGTGTGATGGCAATAATCTCAGCAATGCCGTCGTTATCGATATCACCCAATGCCAGGCTGGAGTCGGGGTCCAATAGAACCGTGCTTGCCAGTGTGTGCTCGATACCAGTAGCACCATCCAACACCCTTAGCAAGCCGCTGACTTCTTTCACCTGCTCATCGATAAATACAATATCCGGAGAATCGCGGTTATCAATAACGGCATCGCCGTTATCATCGGTCAGCTGCACCACCATAGGCGGCGTTCTAACGTTGCTGATGGGCCAGTGCCATTTTACGACGGGATTTAGCTCGCTTGCAGCGGGTGCCGGTAATAGACACTGAGTATCTAATTGTGCTGAAGGGAGTACATAACTATTATCGGGAAACCAACTTATTTCACCGGTGGCAGAATCAATGGATGCCAGGCTGGGAAAATCCTGCAGGGCGTAACTTAGTACATCCTGGTTTGGGTCGGTGGCAACCACATTATAGCGGTATGTAACTTCCTCGAAGGCCTTGGCATTTGGCATACTGGTAATATCCGGCGCGAGATTGCCCTCCACACTCAAAGTGATAATTTGCTCGCTGGTTCTACCGGAGAGGTCCATCACAACTACAGTAAAAGTAACACCGCCTTGCTGGCCTGGCTGTGGAACCCAGCTGATCAGACCGCCACGAGCATCAATACTTGCACCTTGAGGCGCATTTTGCAGGCTGTAGCGCAGTACATCACCCGTATCGGTATCAGCGGCCTCCACCTGGTATTCGTAGCTCTGGCCAACCAGGGCCGTGGTATCAGTTACCGTACTGGTAATCTGTGGCGGCTCATTGACATTGCGCACATTGAGCAGGTAGCTCTGGCTATCACTGAGGCCCAGCGGGTCGTCCACCCTCAGTTGTATCAAAGCCGCACGGCTGTGGTTGTTTTCGTACTGGCACTCCTCCACAGCCTGCAACTCGTTAACGTGCACCACAATATCATCGGTAACCGCGCCGGGTGGCACCTGCAGGCTTACCGTGACCTGAGCGCCGCTCACCAGTGTGCTGATTGTAGCGGTGCCCAGCGGAATGCCACTCTGTTCCGGGTCACCGTTGTAAAAACTGACTTCCGTTGCCGCATCAAGCGCCGCCAGCCCCACATTGCTGATGGTGGCGGTCAGCGTATGGGTAGTGGTGTCATAGCTGATATCACCGGCGCGCAAGTCGGGCAGCACCAGCGGGCTGCGGTCGGAGAAGGCATTCAAACGGAAGGTATTGTGCGTATTCCAGCCGACAGCCTGATTGACAGGCACCGTACCGTCGTCGTTAATGTTGTCAATATAATAAGCGTGCTGATTCCAGATACTTCGGGTTGCTGTCCAGTTATCCGTGGGCCCCTCGTAGACACGCAGGCCATACTGGGTATCGGTCAGCGGCAAACCTCTTTGGGTCTGGTACTGCTGATTGGCGATAACCAGCACTTCGGCATGCCCGTCTCCGTCTATGTCCACTACCACCGGCGCTTCGTAGGCAGTACCGCTGGTGTTGGGTATCGCACTAATAACATCGCCGGTTTTGCCATCGAAGATTTTGAAGTGAAACTGGTCGCTATATACCACTTCGAGCACACCATCACCGTTAAAATCAAAAGCGGTGGATGAAGTCGTATGCGAGCTGGTGTCGTCAGTCCATTTCTCCCACAACACAGAACCATCATGGTTATAAGCCACATAGCGTAAACTGCCTGCTACACCGATTTCCGGCATACCATCGCCATCCAAATCGGCAACTAAGGGAGCCCCCCCGTGGCCACCGCCGGGAATGACCCGCTCCCACAAGGTAGAACCATCACTGTCGAGCAGATATACACGACCCGAGCTAACCACCACAATTTCCGGGTAGTCGTCCGCGTCGAAGTTGCCTACTGCGGTAAAGCCATCGCCTATACTCGACCTCTGCCAGACAAATCCTCCTGTGGCGTCGCGTACCGAAGCACCGAAGATCACCTCGCGACTGCCATCCAGATCGATATCGGCGACTGTAGCAAGGCCGCCCAACATCGGCCAGCCGCCAGAGTATGCCACCTGCCACAACAACTGGCCCTGGTTATCGTAGACACGACCAGCGTATATGATTTCCGGCATGCCGTTACCGTCGAGGTCGGCGACGCTGGCACCGCCCGCAACATTACCGCCACCGCTGACAATTCTCTGCCGTAACGTACCGTCATGCTCAAAAATAAACAGGTCACCGCCAAGTGCCGGCACCAGTATTTCCACAACGCCGTCACCATCGATATCGGCAGCGGCAAGCGAACCGATCGGCTGGATATCCATATCGGTAACCGTGTACAGCGGCTGCCCATCACTCCCACGGACAGCACGCAGCTCGCCCGTACCAACAGATAACGGATCTCCGCCTCTTAGAGCAAACGAAGTAAAAACTACATCCGGACTATCTTTGTCGTCGATAACCCCATCGCTGTTATCATCGCTCAATTGTACAACCAGGGGCGAGGTGACTATCTGTTTAGACTCCGGTAAAACGGAGGGCTCACCCCACGACCATTTGACGGTTGGTTGAATCGCATCAAAATTGATCAGGTCGAGAGGGTTACGAAAAGTAAAATCATCAAACGAATCTTTCTGACTACCGGCCGTCATCAGTACGCTGGCTATGCCGGGGACGCTGATTTCCAATATGTCATACGGCGATGGGGTGTCGGCATGATCTCTGGCTATCTCAAAGCCCTGATCGTCAAATGCAACCAACGAAACGTTCGGCGAAAGCGAGTCTAACCCCGGGCCAGACACTGCTGTTACTCTTACCAGGTTTGTCGTAGCAGCTTCACCTGTAAAAGGATGAACAAACGCTGCGCGCACGCCGATAGTGGCATCACCATTGCCAATCACGCCAAAGGGCACCGAGGCGGCACCTCCGCTGTCCAGTTCCAGCACTGAAGGAAAGCCGGTCACATTCCAGCAAACAGGATCGCCGCCGAACTCACTTGTAAACACCACGCCCTGACCGATGTATCGATTCGGAGCAAACGGTGTATTAGCGGGACACTCTTCGGATGTGAAGTCCTCAAAACTAATAACACTGAGGGGGCGTCTTAAGCACTGCGTATTGATCTCACTGGCACTCTGCACATACATCCCACCGGCATACCAGTTAACCGCACCACTGCCGGGATTCATGCTCAACCCCGCCGGCTTCACCATCGCACCGTAAGTGAGCCTGTCCCCATCCGCATCGCTGGCATCGGCATCGTAAGCGTAAAACGTCTGCTCATCCATCACTGTGATCGGCACGCTGGTAAACTGCGGCGGGCGGTTATCCGGCAGCTGGTTGATTGCCAGCGTATAAGTCTGCTGTGCATTGTCGCGCCGATCGGTAACATCGACGGTTACACTGACACTGCCCGCCTGCTCAGCAATACCGCTGATCAATCCGGTTTGCGGATTGATACTGAACGCGGCAGGTCCGCCGATCAGGCTGTAGGTGAGGTCGTCGTTATCGGCATCGGTGGCGTTTACATCATAGCTGTAAAGCTGCCCCACCGTTGCGCTGGTACCCGGCGTACTGACAATCAGCGGTGGCTGATTGACGCGGCCGATAACATCCAGCAGATAATTCTGACTGGTGTAGGCCCCGTAGATATCCTGCACCCGCACGGTAACGGCGTGGCGACCCAGTTGCGCCGGCGCGCCGGGCTGCCAGCCGATGGCGCCGGTGATAATACTGATGCTCATCCCCGCCGGTGCCTGGGTCAGGGTATAACTCAATACGTCGTCGTCGGGATCGGTGGCGTCCACATCGTAGCCGTACACGGCGCCCTCATTGATGCTGGTTACCGGCAGCGTGGTAATTTGCGGCGCGCGGTTGCTTTGCGATAACACATTCAGTACGTATTCCTGGGTATCGACACCGCCGAAGCTGTCGGCGGCCTTGATCGCTACGGTATGCATGCCGGCATCCGCCGCCAGCGGCGACCAGCTCAGCAGGCCGCTGACCAGGCTGATGTCCATGCCCGCCGGACCCTGCTCGAGGGTATAACTGATGGCGTGGCCCTCGGCGTCCTCGGCCACCAACTGGTAGCGGTAAGGTTCTCCCAGGCGGGTGTCCCAAACCGGGATGCTGACGATCTCGGGAGCGGTATTGCCCACGGTAACGGTATAGCCCTGGCTGTCGCTGCCGCCGCGACCGTCGCTGACCGACACGTTGACGGCGTAGCTGCCGATCTGGTCGGCCGCCGGCGTCCAGGTAATCACGCCACTGGCACTGTCGATGGCCATCCCCGGCGCCGCCGCAGTCAGGGCGTAAACCAGGGTGTCATTATCGGGGTCTGCGGCAATGACGTTGTAGATATAGCCGCCGCCGGCCGTCGCCGAGGTGGGCGGCGTGCTGGTAATCTGCGGCGGGTTGTTGATGGAGGCCAGCACCGTCAGGGTAAACTGCTGGGTATCAAAGTCGCCAAAGCCGTCGGCGGCTTTGACGGTGATGATGTGCTCGCCGATATCGGCGACCTGGGGCGTCCAGTTCAGCAGGCCGCTGACCAGGTCGACGCTGATGGCTGCCGGACCGCTCTCCAGGGTATAGCTGACGGCCTGCCCCTCCGGGTCCTGGGCCACTATCTGGTACTGATAAGGCTCGAGCGCATAGGTGCTCACTGGCGGGGTGCTGGTAATTGCCGGGGGCAGATTGTCGTCGGTGTCGGCATTGTCACCGATGCCGTCGCCATCGATATCGGACCATTCGGTGGGATCGTCGGGGAAGGCGTCCTCTTCGTCGAGCACACCGTCGTCATCGCGGTCGGGGTCCTCGTTATCGCCGAGGCCGTCACCGTCCAGATCGCGCCACTCGGTGGGATCGTTGGGGAAGGCATCGACATCGTTGTGATAGCCGTCGCCGTCGCGGTCGGGGTCGCTGTTATCGCCGATACCGTCGCCATCCAGATCCGACCACTCGCCGGGGTCGTTGGGGAAGGCATCGCTGCCGTTGGGCACGCCGTCGCCGTCGATATCGTTATCGCTCACCGCCACGGTAAGGACAAATGTCTGAACATCGATACCGCCGTGCGGGTCCTGCACCTGCACGACCACGTTGTAGTCACCGGCGGTGCCGGGTGTCCAGGTAATCAGGCCGCTGGCAGCGTCGATGCCCATACCGGCCGGCGCGGTGTTGAGCTGATATTGCAGCACATCATTGTCGGGGTCGGCGGCGCTCACCGGGTACTGATAAGGGGTATTGAGCAGGGCCGCAGTCGGCGGCGCGCTGGTGATAAACGGCGGATTGTTGCCGCCACAGCTGTCGGGTGCGCCGGCGCCGAAGTTCTGCAACACCTCGGCATCGCTCAGGGCGCGGCTGTAGGCGGCCACCAGGTAATAATCGCCCAGCCAGCTGCGGCTGCCGCTGACTTCATTGGCGAGGCCGAAGGTGAAGGTATCGGCCCAGTTCGAGGTATCACCGCCGACAGTTTGCGATTCGCTCAGGTTGCCGTTGAGGTAGAGTCGCGCCTGGCCGCCACTGTCGCGGGTGTAGACCACATGGGTCGCTTCGGCCTGCACCCGGCCGCCGCTGAGATTGGGGCCGGCGCCGTTCAAACCGGTGGCGGTGGTGCGCAGGCGCATGTCGTACTGGCTGTAGCGCTGGCCCAGGGTGAAGTTGCTCCGCACCTTGCCGCCCGACAGTGTGACAATGCGCGCCGGGCTGGTGCCCTGGCCGGGCTGGGCGGTGTTGTCCGGCAGCAGCCAGGCTTCGACGCTGAGCGCGTTGCTGGCTTTAATCGCATCGACCACTTTGGCCGGCGCAGCGGCCGCGGCGATAAAGGTGGACCGATCGACCGACAGCCCGCCGCACGGCAGCCAGCTGACATGAGCGGGGTCCTGTATGGTCAGATCCAGCGCTTCGCCGACGCCCGAGCGGTCGGTCACCACACTGCCGCTGCGCTCGGAGAAATCGTAGAGCAACAGCTGGTCGATCACCACCCGGCTGGGGTTGGCCGCCGACAGCGCCTGCACCACCTGGGCGTACCGGGCGCTGGCGCCGCCGTCGTCGGTGACGATCAGGGTAACCGTGTACACGCCGGCAGCGGTGTAGGTGTGCGATACCGTTTCACCCGTGCCGCCGTTGCCGTCGCCGAAGTCCCACTGGTAGCTGGCGATCTGCCCGTCGAGGTCAGCCGATTGACCGGCGTCGAAGGCAAGGGCGTGAGGGATAAGCCCGATCGGCGCGCTGCTGGAAAAAAATGCGCTGGGCACTTTGTTGCAGGGCGTTACCAGACCGGACTGGTAATTCTGCAGTACCTCAGCAGCGCTGAGCGCACGACCGTAAACGGCGACCAGATAGTAGTCGCCGAGCCAGCTGCGGTCGACACCAAATTCGTTGGCCAGCCCGAAGGCAAAGCTGCCGTCCCAATTGGCGGTGGTACCGGCCACCACCTGTGAAGCCGCCAACTGCCCGTCGATATACAACTGTGCCAGGCCGCTACCGTCGCGCGTGTACAGCACGTGGGTCAGCCCGGCGGCGGCGCGGCCGCCACTGCTGCGGGTGCTGGGGTAGAGGCCGTCGTTACCGGCAGTGGTGGTGCGCATGCGTATATCGTACTCGGTGGCGCGTTGGCCCAGGGTGAAGTTGCGTTGCCGGGAGCCGCTGGAGAGCGTGACGATGCGCGCCGGCCCGTCCAGCTGCGGACTCTGCGGCGACACCCAGGTCTCGATACTGATGGCATTGCCGGCTTTGACGGCATCGACAATTTTTCCTGCCGTCTGCGCGGCGCTGATCAGGGTGCTGTCGTGAACGGACAGGCCGCCGCACTGCAGCCATTCGGTATGGGCCGGATCCCGGATCGTGAGATCGAGCGGCGCGGCCACACCGGAGATATCGCTGACAGTGGCGCCGCTGCCCCCGGCAAAGGTATATAACGCAAGTTGATCGATGACGATACGGCTGGGCTGTGACGGCGACAGCGTCTGCACCCGGGCCGCAGTCTGGGCGCTGGCGCCGTCGTTATCGGTTGCGGTCAGGGTGACGGTATAGACACCCGCAGCGGCGTAAGTATGCTCCACCGCAACGTGTTCTACACCCCCGGACAGCGTTGTGCCGTCGCCGAAGTCCCAGTGATAGCTGACAATGTCACCGTCCAGGTCGTGTGACGCGCCGGCATCGAAGCTGATCGCGGCCGGCACCGCGGCCGGGCTGCCGGAGTGGGAGAAACTGACCTCGGGCAGACGGTTGCAGATACCCTGGATGCCTGCCCGGTAGTTGAGCTGCACCTCGTCGTCGCCGATGGCGCGAGTGTAAATCGCCACCAGGTAGAGCTGGCCCAGCCAGCCGCGATCGGCGCCGAACTCGTTGGCCAGGCCGAAGAAAAAGTCGTCGTGCCAATTGGAAGTATCACCGGGAATGGTCTGCACGCCGGCCTCGACGCCATCGACAAAAATGCTGGCACGGCCATCCGCGGCGCGCCGGTAGAGCACATGGGTCAAGCCCGGCACGGCGCGCTGGCCGTCGGTCTGGGTGGCGGGTGAGAAGCCGTTGTTGCCGGCAGAAGTGGTGCGCAGCCTGGCCTGGTATTCGCCATTGACCTGCGCCAGGGTGAAGTTGCGCTGGTAGGCGCCGCCAGACAGCGTGACGATGCGCAGCGTGCCATCCTGCTGTACGGCATCGGGCGCCACCCAGGCTTCCACCGTGATCTCCCCGCTTGTCTTTACCCCGTCCACCAGTTTTGCCGGCGCAGCCGCGGCACTGAGGCGGGTCGACTGCCGCACATCCAGGCCGCCGCACTGCAGCCATTCGGTGTGGGCCGCGTTATCGATGGTCAGATCGAGTGCCGCACCGGCGCCGGAGCGGTCAAAAACCGTATTACCGGCGGCGGCGGTAAAGGTATACAGGGCAACCTGGTCGACGGCGGCGCGGGTCGGCAGCGCCGGGTCCAGCACCTGAATCTGCTGTGTCTGCTGCGCCGTGCCGCCGGCGTTGTCGGTGACCGTCAGTGTCAGCGTGTAGACGCCCGCTGTCAGGTAGACGTGGTTGGCGCTGGGCCCGACACCGCTGGCACCGTCGCCGAAGTCCCAGTGATAAGCGGCGATCTCGCCGTCGAGGTCGTAAGACGCGGCGGCGTCGACCTGCACGGTCAGCGGCCCCTCGCCCAGCCACGCCGAGTATTGCATCTCGGCCACGGGCGCCTTGTTGCAGGGCGTTTGAATGCCCGCCTGAAAGTTCTGATTCACCTCACCGGCGGACAGGGCGCGCGCGTAGACTGCCACCAGATAGTAATCGCCCAGCCAGGGTCGCCCGGTGCCGAACTCGTTGGCCAGGCCAAAGGAGAATGTCTCGTCCCAGTTGCCGGTATCGCCATCGACCTGCGCGCTGCCGGCCACCACGCCATCGACAAACAGCCGCGCCCGGCCGCTGCTGTCGCGGGTGTACAGCACATGGCTCAGTGCGGTTCGCACCTGCGAGCCCTGAGTGGAGGTGCTGGGCTCGAGACCGTCGTTGCCGGCACTGGAGGTGCGCAGGCGCGCATTGTATTCCTGCAGCCGCTGGCCGAGGGTAAAGTTGCGCTGGCGGGCGCCGGCGGAGAGTGTGACGATGCGGGCGGGCCCGTCCTGGGCCGCCGACGCGGGTATGATCCAGGCTTCGATACTCAGGGCGTTACTGGTTTTGACGGCATCGACAATCTTGCTCGGCACGGCGGCGGCGGACAGGCGCGTCGGCTGCGTCACCGACAGCCCGCCGCACTGCAGCCAGGCGGTGGCGGCCGGGTCTTCGATGGTCAGATCCAGCGGAGTCCCCAACGCAGCGGTATCGGCGACCGTCGCACCGCTGCCCTCGCCAAAGCGGTACTCCACCAGCAGGCCGTTATCTACCCTGGCGGCACTGCATACGGCGCTGAAGCCCAGTATCAGCAGCGACCGGTATAACGAGTACCCTATCTGCCTCAGGCGCATTCCCTTGTCTCCTTATGGTTATGGCGCACGGCCGCAGCGGTGCGCACATGACCCGCCGGCGCCAGTTGCCGCGGCGGTCATTTTTATCCGGTTTTCTACGCGCTCAGAACACCACGCCACCGCCCCGCCACGGGGAGGTCATTGCTCTGCTTGGTTTGCTTTCGGGGAATATCGCAGTGACGCTGGCAGCTATCTCTTTACAAAACTGCCCTTCTTAAAAAACTGTCTTCCTTATAAAGCTGCCAATTACTGCGGAATCCACTTCCACTTTTTTGATTATTTCATTCCAGTTTTCATGTCGGTACTTTTCATGTCGGTACTTTTCATGTCGGTACGCTTCCATTTTTCAGAGGTTAATTGCCATTCGAGTTTAGCAACAAGGGTGATCCATTCCTAAAAACTATCGTGTTTGTTGAAATACAGTACACGTTGGCGCTCAATACTAATGAACGCTAAAAGCGACGTCAATGAATTATTTTTTCCCATTGGTTTTTTAGCAAAGAGCAGGCGCTACGGCGATAGAAACTATCGCTATATGGATCCGTATCAATATCGACTGACTGTCAGTAGCGCGCACGGGATCGCTGTTGAAAGGGAGAATTCCACAGTACTTTATTGGCTATCTTACCGGCTGCCGCTTCCCAGTTAGACTGGGTCATTGCAAAGACAAAATTCGATACGGTGGATGTGCTGCCATAGGAAACCGCTTTTTTATTCGCCACATCCCAAATCATAAAATCAAATGCGAGATCCAGCCATTGCGACGAACCACCACCACCGCCCACAAAGACCGGTCCACCCGGCACTGAAACATTGCCTTGTGGCGTGGAGATGGTGGTTGGCGGACCCGGCACCTGATAGCCGCTGCCACCACCCGCAGAATTCATCCTTCTAAACACCAGATTGCCAATGACCAGCAGATAGTCTGCAGTGATGCCGTCATCTGCAAAGACGATATCCTCCGGTATATTGAGTGTCAATTCGGCCACTTCGGGCAAGAGTTTGGTTACAGACCGATAGGCCCTGGGCTGCCTTATTTCAGCATCGATCAACCGCGGCACAGCGGATTTCTCCACTTTAACTCGCAGATGCTCATTGATGTAATTGGCGAAATAAACTTTACCCGCTTCGAGCGACTCCAGTTCGGACCAGTCGTCATCAAAATCCTCGACGTTGACAATGGCGATATCGTCGCTGGCGACAGGCTTGATGGCTAAATATTTCTCTTGCAGAACCTCTTTGTCGATCGCATCGTGATGGTAGTAGGGAGCGGTACAACCACTGGCAAAAACAACTGCAATTGCAGCCGGAATAAGCAACAAGAAGCGGAAAGTTCTTACGTAGCCAATCATAAACAGCCTATGCCGACATAAGCGCGAAGAAAGGCGAGATGCCCGCTCAGAAGCTATCAAAAAACCTATTCTTCGGCAAGCCTGCCGGCACTGCCCCGGGCGTAAATCCCGCCTGTTTTTCAGGCTTACAACAGCTCGAGTTGCGCCAGCCTGGCCTTGACCGGCCCATAAGACGTGCGGTGAATCGGCGTTACGCCGAAACGCTGCAGTGCTGCCATATGCACCTTGGTCGGGTAACCTTTGTGCCCGGCAAAACCGTATCCCGGATATTCTTTCTCATAAGCCACCATCTCGCGGTCGCGGGTAACCTTGGCGAGAATGGAAGCGGCGCTGATGGCGGGCACGCGGCTGTCGCCTTTGATTACCGCCTCGGCGGCGTAAGACCAGCGTGGAATTTTATTGCCGTCCACCCATACGTGTTCCGGCTGCACGGACAGGCCCTCTACCGCACGCTTCATCGCCAGCAGGCTGGCCTGCAGGATATTCAGCCGATCGATTTCGGCAACGCTGGCGCGGGCAATGCACCAGCTCTTGGCGCGGGCCTGAATTTCTTCAAACAGGGCTTCGCGCCGCTTTTCGCTGAGTTTCTTCGAGTCGGCAAGGCCGTCGATGGTTTGCGCCGGATCGAGAATCACCGCCGCGGTAACCACATCACCGGCCAGTGGGCCGCGCCCCACTTCATCGACGCCGGCGCCCAACTCGCCGCGATAACAACTGACGAAGGTTTCCATCGGCATCACTCCCCGATCAATTTCAACACCGCGGCGGCGGCTTTTTCACTGGCATTGCAGCGCAGCTGCCGGTGTATGTCCCGATAATGCTGTTGCAGAGCCGCCGCCTGCGCCGGCCTGTCGAAATAATCCAGCAGGGCGCGGCCGAGATTCTGCGGCGTCGCCGCACTCTGCAGAATTTCCGGCACCAGCTGGCGCTGTGCCAGCAGGTTGGGCAGGGCAATATAGTCGGATTTGACCATTCTGGAAATGATGGCGTAGGACAGCGCCGCCATTTTATAGGCCACCACCATCGGCTTTTTTAACAACAGCGCTTCCAGCGTGGTGGTGCCGGAAGCCATCAACACCGCATCGGCCGCCGCCATGACGGTATGTGACTGGCCGTCGATCAAGGTCAGCGGCAGGGGGTCGCACTGTCGCAATTGCTGCTCGATCTGCTGCCGGCGCCGGCTGTTGGCGGCCGGCAGTAAAAAGCGCAGGCCGGGGCGCTGCTGCAGGCACCAGTGCGCGGTCTGGAGAAAAACCGGGCCCAGCAGTTTGACTTCACCACCGCGGCTGCCGGGCAGCAGGGCAACGGTTTGCGCCTGCGCGTCGACACCCAACTCGCGCCGCGCCGCCGCCGCGTCCGCCTGCAGCGGAATTTCGTCGGCCAGCGGATGGCCGACAAACTCCACGGCCACGCCGTGGCGGCGATAAAATTCCGCCTCGAAGGGGAACAGTGTCAACATCAGATCCACCGCCCGGGCAATCTTGACAATCCGCTTTTGCTTCCAGGCCCACACCGAAGGGCTGACATAGTGGGCGGTGGCAATGCCCGCCTCTCTGAGCGCCTGCTCCAGCGTGAGGTTAAAATCGGGGGAATCGATACCGACAAACAGATCGATGTTGCTGTCGATGAAATGCTGCTTCAAACGGCCACGCATACGCAGCAGCTCGGGCAGGCGTTTCAGTGGCTCGACATAGCCCATCACCGCCAGGCGATCCTGGGGGTAGAGTGAGTCGAACCCCAGGGCCAGCATACGCGGCCCGCCCACCCCCAGGAAGTGCGCCCCGGGCAGGTGCCTGCGCAGGGCCTCGATCAGGCCGGCGCCGAGTATATCGCCGGAGGCCTCGCCCACCACCATACCAATACGCAAAGCTCGGCTCCGTTCCAGGCGGTTAGCGGACGATGCCCCGCGCAGACGACTGCAGGGAGGTGATCAGGGCGCTTACCGGCGGGCACTGCTCGGCCAGTACGCCCAGTTCGGCAAGCGCCTCGTCGACGGACAGACCGCGGCGATAGACCAGTTTGAACGCTTTGTTCAAAACGGTAATGTCGGCTTTGCTGAAGCCGCGCCGGCGCAGGCCCTCCATATTGATGCTTCGCGCCGCGGCGGGGTTGCCGTTGACAATCACATAAGCCGGCACGTCCTTGCCGACTACACTGCCCATGCCGGTAAAGGCATGGGCGCCGATTCGGCAAAACTGGTGCACCAGCGTGTAGCCGCTGAGTATGGCCCAGTCGTCGATAATCACATGTCCGGCCAGAGCGGCGTTATTGACCAGGATGCAGTGATTGCCGATAACGCTGTCGTGGCCGATATGCACGTAGGCCATCAGCAGGTTGTCATTGCCGATGGTGGTTTCACTGCGGTCCTGTACCGTGCCGCGATGGATGGTCACACCTTCGCGAATGATATTATTGTCGCCGACCACCAGGCGCGTAGGCTCGCCCCGGTACTTCATATCCTGGGTATCTTCACCCACGGAGGCAAACTGATAGACCTGGTTGTTGCGGCCGATGCGGGTCGGCCCCTTGATCACCACATGGGAGTGTATGCGGGTGCCCGCGCCGATTTCCACATCCGGCCCCACGGTCGACCAGGGCCCTATTTCCACGTTGTCCCCCAGTTTGGCGGAGGGATCGATAATGGCTCGCGGATCAATCACGTCGTTGTTCCCACTGCGTTAAATGGAGCGATCGGCGCACATAATGGTCGCTGAGGCGGCCAACTCGTTATCGACGGTGGCCTTGCACTCGAACTTCCAGATACCGCGTTTTTCGGATACCACCAGGGCCTCTATCTGCAGGCGGTCGCCCGGCACCACCTGGCGCTTGAAGCGCACCCGGTCGGCGCCGGCAAACAGGTAGATGGAACCGTCCTGGGGCTTTTTGCCCAGTGTCTTGAAACCGAGAATACCCGCCACCTGGGCCATGGCTTCGATAATCATCACACCGGGAAAAATCGGCGCCTGGGGGAAGTGCCCGTTAAACACCGCTTCATTGACGGTAATATTCTTGTAGGCAACGATCGACTCGCCCTGTTTGAGGTCCACCACGCGATCTACCAGCAAAAACGGGTAGCGGTGTGGCAGGTATTCTTTAATTTCATTTACATCCATCATGGTCAATGACCCCTAAACACGCAGCGTAATCCGCCGCCGCCGTTTGCCGGACGGGTTACGGCAGCGATCACATTTCAATCTGCCCTGATTCGATCCGCAATAACCAACCGCCGGCGGACACGGGCCGGCCGCCGATCCTGAGTTTTCCACTGTTAAAAACGGCAGTTTACTGTTTTTCCAGTTGCTTCAGGCGCGCGACAATCTGTTCCAGCTGGCCGAAGCGAACGGCGTTTTTTCGCCATTCCCGGGTATGCGCCAACGGCGTTCCGGAAGAGTAGGAGCCCGCTTTCGTTATCGACTTGGTCACCAGCGTCATGGCGGTGATATGCACATCATCCACAATCCGCAGGTGGCCGATAATGCCGGCCGCGCCGGCGATGGTGCAGTTTGCCCCAATTGCAGTACTGCCCGCAATGCCGACACAGCCGGCAATAGCGGTATTTTTGCCGATGCGCACATTGTGAGCGATATGTACCTGGTTATCCAGCTTAACACCGCTCTCGATAACGGTATTGTCGAGTGCGCCACGGTCAACGGTAGTATTTGCGCCTATTTCGACATCATCGCCAATAACCACACCGCCAAGCTGGTGAATTTTCACCCAGCCGTCGGCCCCGGGCACAATGCCGAAACCGTCGGCGCCGATGACGGCACCGCTGTGCAGCGTGCAGTCCCTGCCGATACTCACCCCGTGGTAAACCGCAACGCCGGCATGGAGCCGGCTGCAGGGGCCGATAACACTGTGCTCACCAATGAAGCAGCCGGCGCCGATGTGGGCACCGGCACCGATCTGTGCACCGGTTTCGATCACCGCGTGGGCGCCAATGCAGGCACTGGCGTCGGCACTGGCGCCGGCGGCTACCACCGCGCTCGGGTGAACTCCGGCGGGCGGCTGCGGCGCCGTGCTGAACAGCCGGGTCAGGCGGGCATAACCGAGATAGGGATTTTCCAGCAGCAGCCGGTTGCCGCTGAAGGCATCGGCAAGCGCCGGCTGCAGAATCACGGCAGTCGCCCGGCACTGGGGCAGGTATTTGCGGTAGACAGGGTTAGCAAGAAAGGACAACTCACCGGCCTGCGCCGCCTCCAGTGTGGCCAGGCCGCTGATCAGGCAGTCGCCGTCGCCCTGCAGGTGCGCGCCGAGAAATTGCGCCAGCGCCTGCAGGCGATAGGCGCGGCCGCCATCGGCTGTGGCCAGCGGTTGCGGCTCGGCCACGGGCGCGTTCGGCTCGGCCACGGGCGCGCTACTTACTTGGCTTTGTTGAGCTTGTCGGTGACCTTCTGGGTGATATCAAAAGTCGGCCCCGCATAGACCGCGGCGCGCTTGTGCAGCAGTATGCCGATGCCCTCGGCCTCTACGATCTGGTTGACGGCGGTCTGTACTTTTGGCGCCAGCTCGCGCTGGATGCTGCCCAGTGCGGCGTTTTCCTCGGCCTTGAGTTTCTTGACAATCAGCTGCAGGTCGGCCGCCTTGTATTCTTCCTGCTTGCGGTGCTCGGCGGCCTGATCCTGCGACCAGGTCATACCGTTGGTTTCCTTTTCCTTCTGCATATTCTGTAGATCCGACTGCAGGCCCTCAAACTTGGCTCGCATACTGGCAATTTCCGGTTTCTTGCTGTATTCATCTATGCGCTGCTTGGCCAGGTCGGTATTGAAAATAGCGGCCTGCGCATCGAACACGGCGACTTTACCCTCTGCAAACGCCAGGTTGCCGGCGAGTACTGCCACCAGCGTCAAAATCAGTTTCGTCATACGCACGTTGTGTTCTCCGTTGAGTGTAATAGGACTTCAAGTAAAAAGGCTAAAAGTTTGTTCCCAGGGAAAAATCAAATATTTTGGTTTCATCGAACTCATTTTCCCTGACTGGCTTGGAGAGACTGAAAGTCATCGGTCCAAAGCCGGTGATCCAGGTTACTCCCACACCTACCGAGGCGCTGAGTTTATTCAGATCGACATCGAAACAGTTCAGCTGGGTCGCACCGCAGTTGGTATCGAAGATGTTGCCGGCATCGAGGAAAAACGCCGACTGAATAGAGCGCTGGTCTTTGATGAACGGCAGCGGGAACAGCACCTCCGCCCCCATCTCCACCAGCACATTGCCGCCGAAGGGGTCGTCGTCATCGCCGATGATATCGGTATCGATGCGGCCCTGCTCGTTGAGCAGGTAGACCACATCGTCATCGCCGCCGATAAACCTGCCGGCGTCATCAAAAACGGTGCCCTGCGGCCTCGAGTAAACCACGGAGGGCGAGCTTCGCGGCCCCAGTGTGTTGCGCTCGAAGCCGCGCACCGAGCCAAAACCACCGCCGTAAAAGTGCTCGAAAAACGGCAGTTCCGAAGTGGCGCCGTAGGAATCCGCCCAGCCCAGGCGCGTGCGCAGGCGCAGCGTCAGGCTGCGGGTCAGCGGTTGAAAATACTGGGCGTTATAGATCAGCTTGTAGAACTCCAGGTCACCGCCGGGCAGCGCCACCTCCAGCGACAGGCGCTGCGAGGCGCCGCGTGTGGCCATACGGCCGCGGTTCAAGGTGGACTGGGCCCAGGACAGGGTAAAGGAATAGCTGTTGAAGTTATCGCCGTTTTCATCGATAAAACCCACCGGGCTATCGGTGAAGGTGCTGGCGGGCAGGTCGTCCAGCGCCAGTTTGATATCGGTCAAATCACAGGCCTGGCGGCCGTCGTCCTCGTCGAAGCACCTGTCCTCGAATGCCTGCTCGTACTCCTCCTCCTCCACCGCAAACTGGATAGCCGGATTCAGCCGCGGCGAGCCGATGATTTCCTGTACGGCAAAGTCGCCGGTCTGAATGGTGATATTGCTGTAGCCGAAGCTGAAGCCGAGCCGCTCGATCTCGGAGATGGGGTAGCCGAAATTGACGCTGGCGCCATAGGAGTCGGTGGTAAAGGTGCTGAGATTGAACTCCGAGAAATCGCGCTCGCGGAAAAAGACATTGAAACCGCGACTGACGCCGTCCGGAGTGAAGTACGGGTCGGTATAGTTAAAACTGTAGACTGTCTGGAACTGGCTGTTACTGATGGAAAAGCCCACCTGCTTGCCGGTGCCGAACCAGTTGTCCTGGGTGACATTGGCGCCCAGCACCAGCCCGGAACCGTCGGCATAGCCGAGGCTGGCGCCGATGCTGCCGGAGGGCTGTTCCTCTACCGAGTACTCGACGTCAACCTGGTCGGCAGTACCCGGCACCTCCACCGTATCCACCGTTACCCCTTTGAAAAAACCCAGCCGCTCGAGGCGCACCTTGGAGTGCTCGATACGCGCGGTGGAGGCCGAGGCACCCTCCATCTGACGCATTTCGCGGCGCAGTACATTGTCGGCGGTTTTGGTATTGCCGCGGAATTCGATGCGGCGCACATAGGCGCGCTTGCCCGGGTCGATAAAAAAGGTGACTTTGACGGTATTCTCACCGTCGTCCAGTTCCGGTATGCCGCGCACTTCGGCAAAGGTATAGCCCTCGTTGCCGAGGCGCTTGGTAATGTAGTCGGAGGTGGTGGTCATCAACACCTGGGAGAAAGTCTGCCCCTCGCGCATCAACACCAGCGGCCGAATCTGATCTTCGCCCACCACCGGGTCGCCGGCCAGATCGACCTCACTGACCGTAAACACTTCGCCCTCGGTAATATTGACGGTGATGTAAACCGACTCCCGGTCCGGGCTCAGCGACACCTGGGTGGAATCGATGCTGAACCTGAGGTAGCCGCGGTCCAGGTAATAGGACTCCAGCCGTTCCAGGTCGCCGGAGAGCTTTTCCCGCGCGTATTTGTCGTTGCCGTTGAGCCAGGACAGCATGCCGGTGGACTTCAGCTCGAACAGGTCCTTGAGCTGCTCGTCGTCAAAGGCCGAGTTGCCGACGATATTGATATGCTTGATGGCCGCCACCTGGCCCTCGTCGACTTCAATATTGAGTTTGACCTGGTTGCGCGGCAGGTCCTCCACCGTAGTTTCCACGCTGGCGCCGTAGCGGCCCTGGGCGACGTACTGGCGTTGCAGCTCCTGGGTCAGGCCCTGCAGGGTGGCGCGCTTGAATATCTGCCCTTCCGAGAGACCGTTGTCATTGAGACCCTGCATCAGATCCTCGGTCTTGATGGCCTTGTTGCCCTCGATACTGATGGCGCTGATGGCCGGGCGCTCGCGCACCAGGATAATCAGTACCGCGCCCTCGCGGGCAATCTGGATATCGGCGAAATAGCCGGATTTGAACAGGGCGCGGGTGGCCTCCTGGATGGCGACACTGTCGAGGGTATCGCCGATTTGCACCGGCAACGCCGCAAACACCGTGCCCGCAGAGACACGCTGCAGCCCTTCGACGCGGATATCCTGCACCCGAAACTCCTGCGCAAAGGCGGCGAGGGGCAATAGCAGGAGAATCAGAAACAGCTGTAAACGCTTCATAGTGAAAACTTCTAGTTTTAAACAGTCAATCTGCTTTTTATGCGATACATAATAAGTTGATACACCTTGTGCGCCACATTTATTGTTCTGTATGTTGTTCTGTATGTTGTTCTGTATGTTGTTCTGTATATTGTGCTGTAATATTTCTGCCAGACACTACCGCACGGGTAAAGGCCCTGCACTGCCGCAATAACGTTGCGGCGCCGCGCTGAGATCCTGTCACAGCGACATGGTATTCAAAGCCGCATAATATCGTTGTAGAAGGCCAGTATCATCACCCCGACAATGACAAACAGACCCACCTGATAACCGATGATCTGGATACGATCGGAAACCGGGCTGCCCTTGACGGCTTCAACAAGGTAATAGAGTATATGGCCGCCGTCCAGCACCGGAATCGGCAGCAGGTTAAATACCCCGAGGCTGACGCTGAGCAGGCCCAGGAAGCCCAGGTAGTAAGCCCAGCCGGCCTTGGCGGAAGCGCCCGCCACTTTAGCAATGGTAATCGGGCCACTCAAGTTTTTCGTGGAAATTTCCCCGAAAATCAATTTCTTGACCGACACCAGCACAAAGAAGGAAGTGTCCCAGGTCTTGTCCACGGCTTTGACGAAGGCGCCGCTGATGCTGTAGTTGGATTCGCGCAGCAATTCCTCCGGCCATTTAAAACCGACACCGACACGGCCGATGACCTCCCCGCCGGCCTCAACCGCCTCCGGGGTAATGACCAGGTCCAGCGTTTCACCGCCGCGATCGACCGCCAGCGCCAGCGGCCGCTCGGGATTATTCCTGACGAAAGCCACCCAGTCCGACCAGGTGTTCATGGTTTTGCCCTCGGCGCTGATCACGCGGTCGCCCTGCAGCAGTCCGGCGCGCTCGGCGGGGCTGCCGCTCTGCACCGTGTCGATGACCACCGGCGGCCGGTACAGGGTCAGGCCCAGCCCGGCTATGGGATCGGGCTCGGCGGCGCCTTTGAGCCAGTCGTCGAGAACGACTTCGGATTCATAATTGAGATTGGAATCGGGATACTTGACGGTAAATTTGAGGCTGCCGCTCTCACCCAGGCGCTGCAGCAGCTGGCGGTTCAGCTGGGTCCAGGTCGGGGTGGGCATATCGTCGACGGCGAGAATCTCCTGGCCCGGCTCGAGACCGGCCTGCTGGGCAATGCTGCCGGTTTCGACGGCGCCGACAATGGGCACGATATCGGTGGAGCCGGGCAGCAGCTGCCCCCAGAACAGCACCACCGCCAGCATGAAGTTGGCGAGCGGGCCGGCGGCGACGATGGCGAGCCGCTGCCAGACGGTTTTTTGGGTAAAGGCGTAGGGCAGGTCTTCCTCGGCGACGTTGCCCTCGCGTTCGTCGAGCATTTTGACATAGCCGCCCAGGGGGATGGCTGCCAGGGCG
>JANQMH010000064.1 GCA_028280195.1 Exilibacterium sp. | reverse complement strand
GCTCTGATTCTCAACTTGTGGTGTGATGGGTGCCATCATTCCTGGAATTGCTTCAAGCTGTGAACCGGAAAATTGACACGGGTTGAATTTTACAAACCGAAAAAGCCAAATTATCGGCACGGCACAAGCCTCTTCTAAATAATGTTCCGCCGCAATCTGATTGCGGCGCCATTGGGTTTGCAAAAACATCGACTGCGACAAGTTTTTATCCGGCCTTTCGACCGCCGTGGCACAGATATTACGGGGGAGAAGCGCTGCGCTGGCACACTGTATTGTTTCAGGTCGCCGGCAACAACCTGGATTTTCGCTTGTCTATACAACGGATAGTAAACGCCCATTCATGATTGGGTCGAAAACGGCCCAATATCCAATCGCTATAGCTAATAAAGACAGGTGCAAATATGGCAAGGTTGAGTCTGAGGGTTAACGGCAAAAAGCATACCGTAGAGGTGCCGGAAGATATGCCGGTGCTGTGGGTACTGCGCAATGAACTGCTGTTGAAAGGCACCAAGTACGGCTGTGGTATCGCCCGCTGCGGTGCCTGTACGATTCATCTCGACGGCAGGGCCGCACGCGCCTGCACACTGCCGGTTGCGGCGGTTGGCGGGGCTGAAATCACTACCATAGAGGGGCTGTCAGAGCACGGCGATCACCCCCTGCAACAGGCCTGGATAGCGCAGCACGTACCCCAGTGCGGCTACTGTCAGGCGGGGCAGATTATGGCGGCGGCGGCGATGCTGAAGACAAGACCCAGGCCCAGCGATACCGATATCGACCGGCAGATGTCCGGCAATATCTGTCGTTGCGGCACCTATCCGAGAATCAAGCAGGCCATTAAAGCCGCGGTGGCCAAAGGGGGAGACTTATGAGCAACCAGGCCCCTGTTTGTGAATCGCGCCGCGAGTTTCTGAAACTCAGTGGCCTGATGGGCGCCGGGCTGCTTGTCGGTGTCAGTCTCTATAGCGCCAAAGGCGCGGCGCTGACTGCCGGCTCTGCAGCAGTCGAGATCAATGCGTTTATCTGTATTCACACCGACGGCAGCGCCACGCTGTATGCAAAAAACCCCGAGATGGGCCAGGGGGTGCGCACCGCTCTGCCGATGATTCTGGCCGAGGAGCTGGATCTGCCGTGGCAGCGGATCAAGGTAAGGCAGGCACCGCTGGACGATCGCCTGGGGAGGCAGGTGGCCGGCGGCAGTACCGCCATAAAAACCAATTACGACGCACTCAGAAAAGCCGGCGCAGCCGCCAAAGCCGTGCTGGTAGAGGCCGCTGCCAGGCGCTGGCGAGTGCCCGCCGCACAGTGTGTGGCCAAAGCCGGCACCATTGCCTGCGCAGGCAAAGTGCTTCACTACGGCGAAGTGGCAGCGGCAGCCGCCAAGCTGGAACTGCCCGTGTCTCCGCGGCTGAAAAACCCCGCCGATTTTACCATTATCGGCAAATCGACCGGTGATGTGGATGTCGGCAGCATCGTTACCGGCCAGCCGCTGTTCGGCCTCGACCAGCATATTGACGGTATGGTGTATGCGACCGTCATTAAACCGGAGGTCTTCAATGCCAAAGTGATATCGTTTGACGGGAGGGAGGCCAAGCGAATTGCCGGTGTTATCGATGTGATGAAAATTTCGGCAATGCCGAATCCAACCGTATTGGTAGATGGTGTTGCCGTTGTCGCCACCGATATCTGGTCGGCATTCAAGGCCGCCAAACTCGTGACTGTGAAATGGCAAAAGCCCCCGGCCTATATCAAAACCATGCAACAGATGCGCAGCCTGCTGGCGGCGGCGTCGGACAGTGGCGAGGTACTGCGTGCCGACGGCGATGTCGACGCGGCCTTTGCGCAGGCCGGCAGTGAGCATGTTCTCGAGGCTGTCTATCGGGTGCCGTTTGTGCCCCATACCCAGATGGAGCCGATAAATTTTATCGCCGATGTCAAAGCCGGCAGTATCAGGTTGCTGGGACCCACCCAGCTGCCCGGGCCGGCACGGGCGCAGGCCAGTCAGATCAGCGGTATTGCCGAGGAGAATATTCAGGTCGAGTTTACCCGCGGCGGCGGCGGCTTTGGCCGGCGGCTGTATAACGAGTGCGCCAATGAAGCCGTGTATCTGTCGCAAAAGCTACAGCGCCCGGTGCAGGTAGTGTGGAATCGCGAGGCGGACTTTCGCGGCAGTTATTTCAGGCCCGCCGGGCACTACAAACTGAAAGCCAGCCTGGACGGTAAAACTATCACTGCCTTTGAGGTACAGTCCAGTACCACATCGCGGGATCTGTACGCGCGCAGGGATAAAACCCCGCACAGAACCGAAGCGTTTCCCGACCAGCAGCCGGCGGGTATGGTGCCTAATTTCAGGCTCAGCTATAAAGCGCTGCTGACCAATATTCCCCAGGGGGCGCTGCGCACGCCGGGTGTCAACGCCACCACCTTTGCCTATCAGTGTTTTCTCGATGAGTTGGCGGAAAAGGCCCGTATGGACCCCATCGATTTTCACCTGCAGTTGATCGGTACCGAAAACCGCGACCTGGCCTACCGCGACCACGGCGGGCCCTCGTACAATACCGCCAAGCTGCGCGGCGTTATCGAACTGGTGCGGCGCGAATCCGCCTGGGACAGCCCGCCGCCGGCAGGTCGCCGGCGCGGTTTTGCCGGACAGATGGTCTTTGGTGTCTATATGGCTCAGGTGGCGGAGGTCAGTGTCGACAAAAACCGTTTGCGGATTCACAGGGTCACCTGTGCAGTTGACTGCGGCAGAGTCATCAATCCGTCCGGCGCGCACGCGCAGGTGCAGGGCGGTATCACTGATGCCGTCAGCGCGGCCCTGTACGAGGCGATAACGCTGGACGACGGCAGGCTGGTAGAGCAGAACTTCGATCGCTACAGCAAGTTGCGCATGCAGGACTCACCCCCGGTGGACATCCATTTTGTTTCCAGCGACGCCCATCCGCAGGGCTTGGGGGAGCCCTCCTATCCGGTGCTGTTCCCGGCCCTGTGTAACGCCATTTACGCGGCCAGTGGCAAAAGGATCCGTGAACTGCCGATAAAGCGCCACGGTTTCACGGTATAGCCCGGTCTGTGCCGGAGCCGGCCATTGCGCAATGCGGCGGCCTGCTCGGAGTGTCCACCGCTATGTTTTCGGTATCCTGCCGGAGCCGCCCACAGGGGATGGCGGCTGATATCTACAAGCGTCAATGGTTACGGTTCCTGGAATTCAAACGGCGCCGGCAGGAGCACATCATCGAGCGTCGCCCGGCGCATAAGGAGCGGTACGAAACTTTCCTGCAGGCCAAGGTAGTAGGCTGCAACCTGTGCGTCGAATGCGGTGCGGCGATCCGGGCCTCGACCCGCGGCGGCATAGACGACGCGGCGGGCTGCGAGCATTGGCGAGAACCCGGCGAGCGCCTCCAGTCGTGCTTCAAATCGCGTTCGCGCCGCTTGCCTGCTCGCTCGCGCGGCGGCAAGTTGGCGATCAACTTCCCGCTGGATAAGCAGATTGGTCGGCGTGATGAGAAGCTGGTCGCGGGCAAGCGCGGTGAGCAGCATCTCCCGCGCAAGCGGATCTGTCTGCGCGTAGGTGCGGGTTAGGTCTTCTTCCTGCATTCGGGCAGCGACGATCGCGGCACGTTCCGCGGCGAAGCCGGCAAGCG
The DNA here is from genome assembly GCA_028280195.1 of Exilibacterium sp. Lineage (GTDB taxonomy): Bacteria > Pseudomonadota > Gammaproteobacteria > Pseudomonadales > Cellvibrionaceae > Exilibacterium. The sequence goes on along the minus strand of JANQMH010000064.1, from coordinate 1,211 downwards.
GTGACGGCGGCGGGGCGCTTATCCGGGCGCTCACTTCCACAATAAGCGGCGCCAGCACGGCGAGAACGAACCAAAGTGCAACCAGCGTTGAAAATGTTGTGACTGCCTTTCGCACTAACAGGATCAGCGCCGCAGCGGCGGCGATCCAAAACAGGCCGTGCCCCAGGAACGCCGCGATGATCGCCAGGCCGCCGGTAATCGTCTCCGGCGCAAGCGGCGGCACTGTTGCGATCAATCCTGCGAGGGCCGCGAGGGCGATGATCACCAGTACAATGATTGCCCGCGGTGCCAGGCGGGCGCTCAAGAGCCCGGTCTCGCTGGCCTTTTGGATGATGGCGAGGCGCTGGCGTTCGGAGCCGTTGCGGTCCGCAATGACGCCGGCGAAAGCGATGATGACGAGGAGCGGGGTCAGGATCAAAATCAGGTCGGCAAGATCGAACCCGCCATAGGCGGCGACCGACGGGGTCAGTTCCGAGGCGCGGTTCGACCACCGGTCAGGGGGATGTGGGTTTATCCGGAACAGGAACGGCTTGAGGTCGGTATCGGCAACCGCCGCGCCCGCCAGCGGTCGAGGCGGCAGGGAAACATGCCGGATCATCGCATAGGACCAGGCCTGGACATTGAGTGGGCTTTGCCACCAGGGCGGATCTATCTCGCCGCTTCTGATCTCTGTGGCCTTTGCCAGGGCTTCGGCATCATGCTTGCGCTCGAGATCACGGGCGGCCTCAATGGCGGCGGCCTGTGCACGCGCGAGCTGGCCGCCCTGCCAGCCGGCAAGAACGGCAAGAGCAATGAAAAGGCCAGCGGTGGCGGCAAACAGCCGGGTGTTGAGGAGAAGTTTCAATTCGAGTTGAAAATGCGCGCCTGTCAAATCGACCTCCTCACCGCCCGGGTCGCGAGCACGAGACCGGCGAGGCAAAGTACACCCCAGAGCGCCACTCCCACCCCGGCGCGGCTGGCGCCCGCCGGCGGCACAGCAACGGCGTTTGCGGCATCGACCACCTGCCGCCATGTTGCCGGATCGCCGCGGGCCCCTCGCTCACTGCGCGCCCAGTCTTCATTTAGGGTTCTCTGCGTTGCCAGCCGCATCGCCTCGGCGCGCGCCTCGAAACTGAACTGGTGCCGGTCGCTGAGACCGAGCGCGGCGTCGGCGGCGCGGTCGGCGGCGGCAAGTGGCGAGGCCCAGCTCAAGATATCGAGGAGATCACTTT
>JANQMH010000129.1 GCA_028280195.1 Exilibacterium sp. | reverse complement strand
CCGACAACAGCCGCACCTGCTCACCCGCCAGGGTGATGGAACCCTGCGGCGCGCGCAGGGTTCCGCCCTGCTCGATAAGCGGCGCCGCCACCCGCAGCGTGCCGCCGGCGGACAGCGCCGGGCCGGCCAGCCGCCGCGGGCGCGTCTGGCCGATACTTACCGAGTGGCCGGAGCTGATGATCATATCCGCCGAGGAGCCCGGGTAGATCTGCGCCGCATTGAAAGTGATCGGCGCGGCGCTGCGCAAACCGCCGCCGGGCTCCAGTTGATCGGTGGTCTGGAGACCGCCCTGCCCGGCGCCGACAGTACCGTAGTCGACGGCGCGAATATCGCCCTGGCTGTTGACGGTGATAGCACTGAAATTGCGGGTACCGCGCACGATGCCGGTAAAATCCACATGCCCGGCATTAATGGTCAGCACACCGTTCTGTGCGGCCAGCTCGCGCGCCTCCGGATCGTCGAAGCGCGAACGGCGGCTGTCGACACTGGAAAAGGGCACAAAGGCGGTTTGATCACCCCAGGTCACATAGGGTGCGCTAAAGGTCATATCCGCGGTACCACCGAGAATGGTGCCGGGCAGATTGATCTGGCGCCGCGCTGCGATATCGATCTCAGTGGCGGCATTGAGATCGCCGTTGAAGGTCAGGGTATCAAAGCCGCCGTCGAAGCTGGCGATGTCCACGCTCAGACCCGGCGAAGCCACCGCGACATCGGGGTCGGCCATCCGCAACAGCAGCTCGGCGGTATTGGCAAAGGCCTCCTGGCTGTTGCGGATCTGGTAGAGGTCGGCATCCGGCGCGCCGATCTGGGCAATGATATCCTCGAGCCCCGGCCCTTTGTTAAACAGCGCAAACAGTTGCTCCGGCGTCAGGTCCGCCGGGGCGCTGTCGCCATCGGTGAGGCGCAGGCCGCCGCTTTCCACCTGCGGCAGACTGGAGAGCAGAATCTGCGCCAGCGGGCCGGCGTCGGTCTGTTCATCGATATCTTCATCAAACACGAATTCACCGAAAAAGCGCAAAATGCCGCGGCTGCCGGTGCGCTCGGTAAACGGTGTCGGCAGTGCCTCGAAGTCGTCCTGCGCACCCAGCCCCATTTTTTCCAGAATCGCGTCGATGGTGGCGTAGTCCTCGCCAAAGCTGTATCTGTTGTTTTCCCCAAACAGATAAATATATTCAAAGGTATAGAAATCAAATTCATAAATTTTATCGAACAGATCCTGGTAACCGTAGTAACCGGCAAACAGGTTTTCGAGGAAACTCTCCAGCTGCACGGCGTCGACCGCGGGTGAGCTGCCGGCATCGCCGCCGCCCTGCAACAGTAGTGAACCGGCGCGGGCGCCGTTGCGGCCGGCGGCGCCGCGCAGCTCGCCGCTGACAAAGCCGCCCTGGGCATTCAGCGCAATGCTGCCGGCATCGCCGCCGACCTCGGCCTTTCTGCGCATGATCACGCCGCTGCGCAGGCGCGTCAGCACATCCACCGGCACCGCATCGGCACCGGACACATCGATCAGCGACCCCGCCGTGGTGTACAGCAGGCCGGCGTCGATACGGATATCACCGCCGTCGAGCAGGTCGGCCTGCAGCGTCTGGCGGCGCGGATCGCGATAGCTTTCGGCATAACCGCGCGCTGTCAGTCGCGCCGTCTCACCGAGCCAGACCAGCCCTGCCTGAATCTCGACGGCAGCGCCCGGCGCATCGATGGCGCCATCGAACAATAATCGCTCGGCCCCCCGCAGGGCAATGCGCGAACCTGGATCGAGAGCTATCTGCGCACTTGCATCGAAACTGAACAGATCGTCGTTGCCGCGCTGCCCAAAGCGCAGTGTGGTCGCCAGCGGCGCGGCGGCATTGCCGCTGCCGTAAATATCCATACGGCGCCGGCGCGTCAGTACTTGCGGCGTTGCAATGCTGTAGATATCGGTGCCGGTGACCGCAGTCTCGAAGCCGTCAGCCAGTACCAGGGTCTGCTGCTGCAGCGTCAGCTGCACCCCGGCGCCAATAGTGATATCGCCGGCCTGCAGAAAAGCCAGTTCGGCCAGGCCGAGGCCATTGAGACGCTCATCGCTGAAATAAAATACGCCCGGCTGGCGCTCGGCGGCGGCCACCGGGGTATCGGTGATGACAATATCGGCATCGCCGAGGCTCAGCGACAGCGACCCGGAGCCGGCAAAGCCGGCGCCGAGAAGGCGCAGATTGTCGAACTGCTCGCTGCTAAAGGCGCCCTCGCGACCGGTAACGGACTCGCTGATAACGACGGCGCCGGCCTGCCCGAGGTCGACGGCAAACGGGGTGCGCCCGTCCGCACCCGCCGCACCGGTGACCCGGTTGCGGGCGCCGCCGGAGATATCCAGCGTCGCCGTGCCGGCAAATTGCACATTGCTCAGATTGATCAGACCGCCGTCGATATAAGGCAGCGCCAGCGGGTCGCCGCCGGGCGCCAGGTCGTTATACCAGCCGCCGGAGACATCCAGCAGCAGACCGCTGCCGAAGTCGACTTCGCCAATGCTGATCTCCCCCCCGGGCGAAATCAGGCTGACATTTTCGCCCACCTGGATTACCCGGTCGTTGCGCTGGCCCACCTGCAGCTGCAGGGCGCCGCTGCCCGACAGCGCCAGGCGCACATTGTCCGCGACGCTGAAACGGCGGTCCTGCGCATCCTGTATTCTGTTGCCGACATAGAGTGCGGCGGCGCCGGAGCCGGAAATAAAATCGTCGACAACAATACCCTGGCTGTCCAGCACGGTATCGATATTCTGAATCCGCAGAATTCTGCGAATGATTTCATCGGCTTCATAATCCACATCGACCAGCGACGAGGCAATCTCCTCGGCACTGCTGCCGGCAAAATCCGGCGCTTCGGTGACGATGCGCATATGATCGCTCTGCCAGGGGCCGAAGGCGACAAAGTCGGCCTCACCGATTCTCACCGAACCGCCCCGCGGCAGCGCGTTGACCGGCTGCAGCGCGGAATCCACGCTGACCGAGCCGTCGTCGTCAAGGCGCAGGCCGACCGGCGCCGGCGGGGTAAACGGCAACCGCCCGCGGGCGCCGTCGAGGCCGAGCTGTCGCTCGCCGGGCGTCACTCCGGCATCCAGGTCGCCGGCCAGATACAGGCCGGGGGCGAGAATCGTGAGCGAGCCGGCGTCGAAACCGCGACTGAAACCGTCGACAAAATAGGGATCGGAACGCGATACCTCGGTATAGGTGAGGTCCGGCGAAGCGGCGGAGATATCGACCCAGCGTCCGTCCTCGAGCCGCAGGCGGGTGGTCTGTATATAGTCGCCCCGATAGCTGGCGGAGCCGCCGGAGATATCGATCTGGGCGCCGCGATCGACCACCACCGAACCGAAGGCGGTCAAATTGATTTCGCCGCCGGCCAGGGCGCGCTCCTGGCTGGAAAGCAGGCGCGTGCCCAATGCCCCGGTCCAGTCGGCCACCCGGGTACCCTTGGTGATATCGACATAAACCGTGGTGCCGTCGAGCACGCCATCCTGCTGGCGCGGTACATTGGCCAGCTCATTGGATTCGATGTCCACCGGCACAATCAGATCTTTCACCGACAGCTCGAGCCCGTCGATACCGGAGACATCGAGGCGCGCCCCCTGCTCGAGAATAATATCGCCGATAAAACCTCTGGCGGGCGAGCGGGTACTGGAAAAACCCACTTCAAAAATCTCACTGACCGAATCGAGCTGGCCGTCGCCGCGCACACTGGCGATCATATCGACCTTACCGCCGGGTGTCACAACGGTGCTGTCACTCTGCAGCAGAATCTTCTGGCCGTGCACGCTGATCTGCGACGCCGCCACCGCCTGACCGGCGGCAACCCCGGGGCCGCCGGCCTCCGGCACAACGGCGGTGACACTGCCTTCACCGAAGCGCACGGTGCCGCCGATCGCGCGGATATTGCCATTGGAGGTATTGACCGAGGCACCGGTGGTGGCGCGCAGCTCGATCAGGCCATTGAGGACACCGGCCGAGGTTGCCGTTACCTCGCCGAGCTGATCGATGTCGGCGCCCACCATCGATATATTGCCCTGGCGGGCGATAATCGCACCGCTGTTCTCAACCTTATTCTCGAGCGCCTGCAAACGGTTGAGCTGGAAACCGGTATTGGCACCGCCGGCCGGTGACACCTCCACATCGAAGCCGCGTCGAAACGAGGGCTCCAGGCTCGGCAGCAGGTAGGTGTGCTCGCCGGCGGCGAGAATCACCTGGCCGTTGACACCGGCATCGAGCACACCGGCATTGCTGACATTGGTGCCGAACAACATAATCTTGCCCGGTGCCCCGGCGCCTTCGGCAATCTGCGGTATCACCACCGGGTTGCCGCCGGCATCGGTGGCGCTGACATTTTGCACGCTGGCCCCGGCAACGATCCGCGCACCGGCCTCGACCACGACCCGGCTCTGCTCGGTATAGGCCTGCAGGCGCGCCGCGGGATCGGCGATGCGGGTAAAGCCGAAATCGATCTGTTCGACAAAATCGTCCGCCGTGCCCAGCACGCCGTCGGGCCCCGCATTGCTGACATCAACCAGATAGCTGCGGTTTTCCGGGCTGCTGCGGAAATCGTTAAACGCCGCCCCGGTACTTTCGGTGCGCGGGCGCCGGTTGCCGATACCGGCCTGAAACTGTTCCTCGCTCAGGTTATTGGTCGTGGCCAGCAGCGTATTGACATTGATCCTGGCGTTTTCACCAAAGATCAGGCCATTGGTATTCATCAGGTAGACCTGGCCCTTGGCAGTGATGGCGCCGTCGATCAGGGTTGGATTGACATCCCAGATGCGATTAAAGGCAATCCAGTCGGTGGCCTGTTGATTGAAGAAAACCTCGTCGCCGTTCTGGATATTGAACTTGCGCCAGTCGAGCAGGGCCTTTTGCTGGGTCTGTTCAATGGTCGCCCTGAAGCCGGTGTTGGTAACGGCCACGGTCGGTGCCTTGGCGCCGCTCCACTTGCCGCCCGGCAGGCGCTCGACGCCGCGCATCACCGCCTGTGCATAGGCCGTGTCGGGCAGCGCCAGAGCGCCGGCGGCCAGCGCCAGGCTGACCGATGAGGATGCCAGCAGCGAGCCCCGGGATGCCCTGGCGACGGCACAGGCGAGACTGCTGAGGCGGCTCGGCGGCGCCTGCTGCGGCTGTGCGCCGGCGCCGGTGCGCGCTTTAAAGGCGTGCGCCAGGCGGCGGTTAAAGCGGGAGAGAACGGATTGCGGGGTAGTCATAGCGTTACACCTTTCAATCTGAATCTGGAGTCCGGCAGGATTGCCATACCCACGGTTGCCGGACCGCAAGCGGCGCTTCAGGCGCGCTGGACCTTTTCGGTAAATAGTTGTGCCGCGCGAGCCAGGGCTTCAGCGTCGGCAAGCGGCGGTGTTTCCTGTAACAGTCGCTGTAAAATCGCCTCGCGGCTCTGTTGCAGGCGCCGCCGCCGCAGGTTTGCAGCGACAGCGGTTTCGGCCTGCTCAAAAGGAATCGGTAGCGGCGGCCGGCGACCCGTCAGTTTGACGATATGCAGGCCGTCGGCCAGTTCGATCACCTCGCTGATTTGATCGATCTGAAAGGCCGCGACCGCGGCGGCAATACCGGCAACCAGTTTGTCGATGCCGACCCAGCCGATATCCCCACCCTGCAACGCACTTTGCTTGTGATCGGAGCGCGATTGCGCCAGTACGGCGAAATCCTCGCCCTGTTGCTTCAGTTCATCGACCAGCGCTGCGGCCTCGGCCCGCAAGGCCTGGCGTTGCTGCGCCGTGGCATTGTCCGGCACGGCGATAAAAATCTGCGCCAGACGCAATTGCTCCGGCGTCATATAAACTTCTCGCTCGCGCTCATAGGCTTGCCGCATTAACTCCGGCGATGGAAAATCCGCCGGCGGGGCCGCCGCGGCGGACAGATACAGGTCGGCCACCGCCTGCTCGGCCGCCCGGCGCACGTGGTAGGCCACCTCCGCGCGGCGGTCGAAGCGCGCCTGTTTGGCCATATCGACTACCGCCATGCGCAGCACCTCGTCACGCACCTTGGCCTGCAGCAAACTGCGGTCCTGCAGCGCCGCCTGGCGCTCCGCCTCCGGCAGTGCGGCCAGCAGTAACACCAGGTCCCCGGCTTTAAAAGTCAGTTCACCCATGGAGGCAACGGTTTGCTCGAGCTGTTCGGGTTGCGCCGCAGCCGCTGTAGATTCAGACATCGGACCCCCTCCGCTGGTTAGCTGCCGGCGCCGCCGGCGGCGAAGGCCTGTGGCCCGCCGCCGGCGGCGGCGCCGTCCTCGGATACCGGGGCCGGCGCTGCCTCGGGCTGCGGGGTATCGGTGTCGACGACTTCGGTTTGCGGGAAAAAGCGCTGATCGGAAAGCTCGCGGCGAAAGGCCTGGATTTCATTTTCCAGTTTGACCCGGTAGAGCTGTGTCACCGGCTCGCGCGCTATGACGCGGTCGCCGAAAGTCTGGGCTTCCAGTGCGTCGATGATTTCCCTGCCGATCGCCACCAGCCTTTCGTTCTTTTCCCGGGCGATCTCCACCAGTCCCTGATAGCGGGCGAAGTTCCGGCTCATCGCTTCGGTCTCACTGCGCAGCGCCGCCAGTTCCGATCGCGCCGCAGCCGCCTCGCGCCGCGCCGCCAGCGCCTGGCGCTGGGCCTGGGCGACGCGCTGCTGGGCACCGGCGGCCAGATTCGCGCGCTGCTCCACGGCCGCGCTCAGATCGCGCGCCTGGGACTGGGCGCGGTTGACCGAAGCCTCCAGCGCATCAGCGCGCTGTTCGGCGGCGTTCAAGCTGCTCTCCAGGGCGCGAATGCGGTCCTCGAGGCGCACTTTTTCCGCCTGCAGCTGCTGGATGCGCGCCGTGGCACTGGCGAGTTGCTGCCGCAGGCGGTCTTCCTGGGCACTGGCCGGTGCGGTGGCCGCCAGCGGCGCCACCACCATAAACGCAAGTCCAAGTAATCTGCCGGTTACAGTTAGCATAATTTCCGCTCCTGAGTTGGGATTGCCAGTCGATATCGAAGCGGGTCGTTAAAAGCGGGCATTGATATCGAGCTGAAAAGTGTCGAAGTCGAGCTGCTCGGGTATACCCAGTTCGGTGAATTCCGATTCCAGTGAGCGCGCCGCCAGCCAGGTCGCCCGCAGCCATACCCCGTCGCTGATACCGAGCGAACCGCGCACCACAAAACCCTCCTGATTGGTGCCGCCGCGCCCGAAGTTGCTTTCGGTAAAGGCATCCAGGGTGGCATCGGATTCCAGTTCCTTGTAGCCGACACTGGCGCGCCAGTTAAACGGTTTGCCGAGATCGGCGTGACCGATGGCGAACTCCGCCATCCAGGCTTCGTCGCCGGTGGACAGATTGGCCAGGGTCTGGCCGATAATACTGCCCTGGTCATCGGTAATATCCACCAGCGCAAAAAAATTCGGGTTATCGTCCTCGTAGGCATCGTTGACCAGATACTCGGCGTCCACCGACAGGTCGATACCGCTGCCGAGATCGAACCTGAGACCGGCGCGTGTCGAAATCACCTCGAACTCCGAGGCCAGCCCCAAACGCAGGGAGTTATTGCCCGGCTGATCGGTATCATTGCGGATATTGAACAGGGTGTTGCCCTTCTGCACAAAGTCCGGCGCGCTGGGATCCGTCGCGCGCCCGTTCTCCTCATTGCGGATACCCTGCACATCGTCGAACTGGTAGAAGCCGCCCGCCAGCGTGATCGACAGGCGCTCGGACGGGCGCAGTACGATACCGAGCTGGCCGCCATAGAGCCATTTATCCTCATCGGTGAGCACCAGGGTTTGCAGCGGAAAGGCCCCGCCGGTGGCAAACACGCCGAAGCGATTGTCGAACAGATCCATACTGGCGGTCATCGCGATGCCGTCAAACGCCAGGTCGTTGTCGAACATCAGATCGGTCGAATAGAACGGATTTTCAAATTTGCCAAACCAGAACGACAGATCGCTCAAGCCCGCATAGTCGATCAGCGAATCGGCATTGAATTTAATGTAGGCACGGTCGAGACTCCAGAACAGACTGTCGAAATCACCGGCCAGCGTTTCCTGCACACTGACCGGATCATCTTCGCGGCCGGTTACCATACGCAGGCCGGCCTCGAAGCGGTCACCGAGATCGATGTCGACACCGAGCCGCGCCCTGACCCGCAGGCGATCCAGATCCCGATTGCTGAACTCGATCGGCGCCGGATCAAACTGCCGCAGGCCGACGGCAAAACCGTCGGAGCGGTCGTTGATGGCGTTGACATCGGGTATATCGACATTGTCGTCATCGGGGCGGTCAGTCTGGCTTCTGACCCGCAGATCGCCGTGAAAAGACAGGCGATCGAGCCAGCCCGGCAGCGCCCCGGGCGTGCCCCAGCGCTCCTCCCGCGCCTGCAGCACCACCTCGCGCCGGACCTCATCGAGTATTTCCTCACGCACCGCCTCGGGCACATAGGGCACCCGGACTACATCGCTCTGGGCCGGGGATTCAACCGCCTTGCGGCGCGCATTTTTGAGAATATCGCTGGCCTCCTCCGGTGTCAGCAAGCCCTTGGCCACCAGCGCCTCGAGAATGTTGATGGATACATCGGCGGAATTCACCTGCGCGGCCGCCGGCAGACTCAGCGATGTGATCAATATGACCGCACCCGCGGCCACTGTGTTTTTCAGTGTCATGGTCCCCACTAACCTCCAAAAAATGCTATACGGATTGCACGTACCGCAATGAAATGACATCCCCAATAATGCTCTGCGGCGGTGGCCGGCTGGCATAGGCAAACTCCCTGATCGCCCGCTCGAGTTGCTGCGCCAGTGCCACCGGCGTGACGTTGTAAACACTGATGACCTCGACGGAGGCATCGGCGTTGACCCGCAACTGCAGATCGAAAGAGAACTCCTCACTGTTCAGATCGTCGTAACTGCGCAGGTGAAAATTCAATTCCGCTTTGATCATCTGACCGTAGGTGTAACCGGGGCCGCCGCGACCGATACCGCGGCCGCTGGCACGCGCGCCGAGACGAAAAGCATCGCCGGGGCCCGCGTCGGCTTCGCTGACCAGGCTCAGCGGGTCGCGCGCGGCGTCGCGCTGATCGAATTCGCTCTGCACCGGGTCCACCCGCGGTGTCGGCGGCAGCTCGGGCATTTCAACATCCGGCGGAATCTCCTCCGGCTCGGGCTCCTGCTCTGGCTGCTCGACTTCCGGTATGTCGACAAAGGTCACATCCTGCACGCGCTCGCGATCGGTGATGCGCTCCCGGGAAACGAAGTAAAACGCCACCGCGAACACCAGGGCCACACCGGCCAGCATCAGCGGCACGCGCAGCCGCGCGAGGCGATCGTTATTGGCACTCATATACGACACTGCCGCCCCCATACCACTAGGTGGTTATTTCTTCCGCGGGCAGGCCGATTTTCGTCACGCCGATACCTTTCAGCGTATCGAGAACCTCCATCACGCGGCCGTATGCGGTCTGGGTATCGCCGCGCACCACCACCGGTATATCGGGGTTGCCGGCGTGTATGCGGCGCATCTGCGATTCGAACTGCGGGCGGGTTACCGGAAAACCGTTCATGTAAATCTGCCCGTCAGCGGTCACCGATACGGCGATGGTGTCAGAGGCCGAAATCGACTCGATATTCGAGGCCTTCGGCAGATTCACCTGAATCCCGGCCACCGAAGCCGTGGCCATCAAAATAAAAATAATGATCAGAATGTAGGCAATGTCGAGCATGGGGACGACATTGAGTTCATCGTAAACCTGAACCTGCTCTCTGGAACGCGCCATGCTCTACTCCATATCACCGTATTCGTCGGCGATGCGGCCCATCAGCGCATCGAGAAACACCGTGGTGGTGGTGGAAATACGCCGTATGCGCCCGACAATCGAGTTGTAAACAAACAGCGAGGGAATCGCCACAAACAGCCCTGCCACGGTGGTGAACAGCGCCGCCGCCACCCCCGGCGCAATGGCATTGACATTGACATTGCCTTCCACCGCGACGCCGGCGAAGGTAACCATAACGCCGATCACGGTACCGAGCAGGCCCAGAAACGGCGCCCCGGAAATCGACATCGACAGCGCGCCGACACGGGAATTGAGTTGCTGCAGCTGATCGGTCAGGCGCACCTCGAGATCGGACTGAATCGACCTGATGGCATTGGGCGCCAGCGCCCGGGCCTCGACCCCCACCGCGCCGCGCTTCTCCAATTGCGCGCGGGCGACACTGTAAAGCTCGGCCAGGGTCGAGTGCTGGTAACTGCCCGGCGACAGCATTTCAAACGATTCCGCCTCGCGGTAGTCTTTGAGGAAGCGGTCGTTGGCCGGCTCGACGCGCCCGAGTTCGGCAGGTTTGGTGAGAAAAACCTGCAGCCCGGAAATAAACAGCGCCATCAGCAGGCCCACCACGATCCAGCCCTCGACAGTGATGCTGCTGATCACAACCGCGAAATAGCGCATATCGAACAGCGGTGAAGATTTTTCCTGATCGGCGCCATACTGTACCAGGGAGCCCTGCGGCCCCTGATCGAGATAAGCGGCGCGCACGTATGTGTCGCTGCGGGCATTGCCGGCAAGGCGTACCTCATCGATCATACCGACCAGGTTCGAGGCGTTCAGCACGGCGCCGCCGTCGCCCTCAGCGGTCGGCGGCGCAGCCTCGCCATCGCCGGATGCGGCCTGAACGACGCGTGCACCCGGTGCACCGCCGATGTAAAGGCGGCCATCGAGCAAGGGCAGCTCCACTGGCGCAGACGCCACCACGACACCATTGACAAACAGTTTCAACAGCGAGGGACTGCCGCCCTGCAGCGTCACCGCGATATGCGCCCATTGACCCAGCGGTATCTGCTGCTCCCCGCTCAGCAACACCGGGGCACCGCCGGCATCGTCCTGCGCGGCCGTCACCTCGGCAAACAACCGCCGGTCCTCCACCCCGAGCACAAACGCGCCGCGGCCCTGTTCCGCCGTGCGGCGCAGCAGAATCGCGCGCTGCTGCGGGCTGTCGAGATTCAGCCACAGACTGGCGCTAAAAGATGTTTGCGGGCGCACGCTGAGATTGGATGAGGACGGCGTCATCAGAAAGCGGGCACCATCAAATACCGCGCCGTTGCCGATAAACGCCGACTTGATATCGACAGTCGAACGCGCATTGTTGAAATTGCCCGACACATCCTGCGGTACCCCGGAGATATAGCCGAAGTTGTAAACCAGCGCCTGACTGTCATCGAAGACCAGTGCGGCATCGCCAATGCCGTCGGCAGCGTCGTTGCCGTAGTACATATAAATGGTCTGCGAAGCACCGGAGCGTATCGACGGTATGCGCACCCAGACAAACGCCAGGTTGTTATTGACATCGTAGCTTTCGATATAGTGGCGCAACAGCGTCTTGCCGTCGGCGCCGACAAAACGCAGGTCGGCACCGTCGAACTTCGCTTCCAGGAAGGTGAAGTTCTCCGCGCTCAGCCTTACCAGCACCGGAAAATCCTCCAGATCCTGTTCCAGAATCACACCGCCCTCGCCGGCGTTGATGGCGATTTCCTTGCGGTATGACCACTCGTCATTCCACCACTCGGCCAGGGCCGAGGCCGGTAAAACGATCATACAGATAAACGCTAAAACAAACTGTCGCATTAAAGCCTCTGATACTCGATAAAATGTCTGCTAAGAACGCCGGTTGCGTGTCCGGTGTTCAATAGCGAGTGATAATGGAGAAGTGCACGCGAAAATCACCGAAGTCACTGTCGACGTCCTCGCCGGCATTGGTGGGGTCGGTGTCCAACTGATAGGCGATATCAGCGCGGCCGGACATCGCACCGTCGAACATGTCAAAGGTGGTACCCAGGCCGACGCTGCCGAGAGAAATGTCTTTGGCATCCCCCGGCAGTTGGGCATTGCTGGTCACATAGCCGCCATCGGCAAAGACAAAGGCTTTCCAGTTATCGAGAATATGATCGATGCTGTCGCCGGCGGGCAGCGGGTAGGTCAATTGGATGGAGGCGCGCACGCCCGAGTCGCCCAGCGCTTCGGCCTGGCGGTAACCGCGCACACTCTGCAAACCGCCAATACTGAACTGCTCATTGGAAATCAGCGCCGCCGGGGCCAGTTGAAAGTCGAACTCGCCGGTGAGCAACAGCCCGCTGTCGGAGAGCATGCGGTTGTGAGAGATACCGCCATAGAGGTAGATAAAGCTCGCTTCGCCGGCGTTTCTGATTTGCGCAAACTCTTCATCATCACTCACCACACGATCGAACGCAAAGGTGGTTCCCAGGTTGAACTGGGTGGTGGCACTGCCGGCGGCGAGAACACTCTGATACTGCAGGGTAAACGGCAGGTAACTGACAGGCAGTGCAAAACCCGTATCTGCATCGTCGATAGTGACGGAGTCTTCAAAATCTTTATAGTCAAAACCGACGATAAATGACTGAATGAAGTCGCCGCTGTTGTCGAGGGAAATCACGCCGCGAGTGCCCAGGGTAAAGCCTTCACCGATGACCGTTATACCGTCCACGGTAGCGACATCGGTATTTGAGTCCAGCCCGTACACCACCATGCCAAAGTCGGGCCCGGTGACAGGAAAGAAGTATGAGCCGGAAAAAACCTGAATTTCGTCGGGTTCTTGCGGCGATATCTGGTAGAGAAAATTGGCGCTGTGGTTGGCCTGGAAAAGATTGTCATAGCGCACCGAGCCGATCAGCCGCGAACGGGAGGTGGAGCCGTTAAACTGGTCGTTGGCCTCCAGCGAGGCACCCCAGGGCTTCTCGTCGTTGACAATCAGGTCGACATCCACCGTACCGGGCGCCATACCGGCCCGAAACATCGGCGTGACATCGCGCCCGGCCACCGCGTTGACGGCGGACAATTCGCTGCGCACTTGATTGAGATTGGGAACCTGCCCCTCGCCCAGAGACGGCACCGCCTCCTTGATCAGCGACGGGCGATTGTAGTCGGCCCCGGTCACCAGCAGCCGATCGACCCGGCCTTCGGTCACCTGCATTGTCAGCACCGCATCGGCAACACTCTGCTCGGGTACGTCCACCACTACGGTGACATAGCCCTTCTCTTTATATAGATCTTCCAGCGCCGCGCGCGCCGCATCGATATCGGCAATCGTGCGATCAAATCCGAGATAGGGGCTCAAGGTGCGCTGGATATCGGCCGCCTCCAGCAGCGAGTTTCCACTGACGGCAAATTCCAAAATATCGAACCTGGCAATATTTTCCGGCTGCGGCAACGCTTGATTTCCCGGCTGCGGCGGCGCTTGCCGCTCGGCCGGCGCCGGCGCTGTGACCTCGCCATCCGGCCCCCGGTTTTCCGCAGTTTGCGCAGTTGTTCTTTGTGCCGTCACCGCCACTGTCAGAAAAGCCACTGCCAGCAACAGGCGACCGATCACTGTCGGCACAGCGGCGGGCGACAACCACGGAGACAGCCTTACTCGCGTGTTTTTTGCCGCGAAAAAAAATTCCAAAGAACCCACAGAGCCCCCTCAGGTAGAGACGAAAATCCGATATACAACGGTGATATATGCGCTAACGACAGATATTTTTTGTAAATTCATATTTTTATGGCGTGTTGTTATGACGTGGAAAAGTCTATCGGGGCGGTGTTGTGGCGTCAAACGACCCCCATCTTCATTTTTGCGCTTTCGTATACGCTTTTTGCCCTTTATGTTTCGTTTTGATGAAATTTGAAATTATCGCCAGATCGAGCAGCTGAGCGCAGTGCAAGCCCCGCCGCCCCGTACCCGGCAAGCGGTTGCAGCAACGATGGCTCCAGCTCGACCCGAGGTTCCCCTGTGTGCATCGAAACGCAACGCGCTGCACGGTAGACGACTCTTGTGCCAACTCACACGAGCCGATATACTGCCGCCGAGCCTATATGACAGACAGGCTCCATAGCGAATTGCTGTCAGATATGCCGGTATCGTTTGCCAGCGACCCGGGCACTGTTGCGGCGATCCAGCCGGAATCTACCACGCCGTGAATCTAAACGATGAAAACTGAGGTGAATCGATCAGCTCGGCAATGGAGCCGGCCCGTCAGCGGACACATAGCCATGGACAGAGTGTTGCTTTTGTCAGTTGTCGCAGAGGACTGACTGCCGTGCACAACGGTACCGAGAAGAAGCACGCTGCCGCGGCACCACAACTCCTGTCTAGACGTGTGTGGGGTGAAAGCACCTCTCCTCTGCAAAAGTATCGCAAAGTCTCCAATGTCAATTCCGAAACATTTTCCGCCAAGCTGAGCGCTTATATCTGCCCGCTGAAGATCAATCCGAACTCAAATGGCCGCAGGCCGCTGTCGGGTTCGTTCTACGCATTCGATCTGGTGGATGTGCGCCTGGTATCGATGAACTTCCAGGAGTCGGTGACGATCGATTCTGACGATTTCCACGATAGCTATGTCCTGTATGTGCAGACCGCCGGCAATACCCGCATCGAGGAGGGTGATATCAATAACACGCTGCACAGCCACGACGCCGCGGTCATCTCCTCGGCGGGCAAAATGCGTATGCGGCTGAACGAAAACACATCCATGTTCGGCGTTTTTATCAAAGCCAACACCATGGACTGGTATTACGAAGTCCTGCACCACCAGCGCCCGGCCGGTCGCATCGTTTTTCCGGAGCCGTTTTCCATCTTCGGCAGCAGCGGCACCCCGCTGTTAAACCTGCTCGATTTCGTTTTCCGGGACGTGGAGATGGATTCGGCGCTGTCGAGCAGCGCCGCCACCCAGGAACACTTCCGCGACCTGCTGCTGTTCAGCATGTTGACAAATCTAAAGCACAATCAGGTATCGATCTCACAAAAAATAGACTTCGCCTACGAAAAGGCCGCCGTGCGCCGCGCCATCCAGTACATGACCGAAAGCTATTCCCACGAAATGAGCCTGTCCCATCTGGCCGATGTCTGCGGCGTCAGTATCTGGTCGCTGTCCAGATCCTTCAAGAAGGCCCTGGGCAAAACCCCCATGCAATACCTGCGCGATATCAGGCTCGACCGGGTCAGGCATATTCTCAACACCACGCAATCACTGAGCGTCAAAGAGGCCGCCAAGAGCTGTGGCATTACCCGCTTCGGCAACTTCTCCAGAATCTACCGCAAGCGCTTCGGCGAACTGCCCTCGGAAACACTGAAACGGCGCTAGAAGCTGTTTCATCACTCTCGACCTACTGCGGCGGCACTATTTATCACTCGCCTCGCTACGGCCGAGAGTGATGAAACAGCTTCTAGATTTTTCCTTTCTTTACCCGAAATACTGTATATAATACCAGTAACGCCAATAATCGTTGCAGTCGCGCCCAAATGCTGAGGGCTATAAGCTCGACGACACAGGCGATACACAGATTTCGGACGGCAGGTTTTAAGCGATAGATGCTAGGCAGCAATAGATGCTAGATAGCAATAGATTCTGAACAGCAATGGATTCCAAACAATAGTCAACTGATCATGCATATCAAGAAAAAGCTGGCGCTGTTGGCAGACGCCGCCAAATATGATGCATCCTGCGCCAGCAGCGGTACAGTCAAGCGCGATTCCCGCAACGGCCGGGGCCTGGGCTCCACCACCGGAATGGGTATCTGCCACAGCTATGCACCCGATGGCCGCTGTATCTCCCTGCTGAAGATATTACTGACCAACTTCTGCATCTATGACTGCACTTACTGCATCAATCGCGCCTCCAGTCAAGTACAGCGCGCGCGTTTCAGCGTCGATGAGGTGGTTACACTGACACTGGACTTTTACAAGCGCAATTATATCGAGGGACTGTTTTTGAGTTCCGGCATTATTCGCTCCTCCGACTACACCATGGAACAGCTGGTCAATATCGCCCGCTGCCTGCGCCGGGAACACGACTTTCGCGGCTATATTCACCTCAAAACCATACCGGACGCCAGCCCCGAGCTGATCAGGCAGGCCGGGCTGTACGCCGACCGCCTGAGCATCAATATCGAATTGCCCTCCGAGCAATCGCTGCTGCGCTACGCGCCGGAGAAAAATCCGGCCACTATCCATCAGTCCATGGGCAGCCTGCGCCAGTACATCGATGAGTCGCGGGAAAACCGGCGCAGGCGCAGGCAGGTATCATCCTCAGCGCGGCAAAAGCGCACCCGGCCGGCGCGATTTCAGTTTTCCCCCGCCGGGCAGAGTACGCAGATGATCGTCGGCGCCGACAAGTCCTCCGACGCCGGCATACTGGCAATGGCCGAGCGCCTGTACCGGCGCTACGATATGCGCCGCGTCTATTATTCCGCCTACAGCCCGATTCCCAAAGCCGCAGCGGCACTGCCTGCCGCGGCACCACCGCTGATGCGCGAGCACCGCCTCTACCAGGCCGACTGGCTGCTGCGCTTCTACGGTTTCGAGCTGGCCGAGATCACTGCAGAGCGCAGCGGGCCGGCCGCCATGCTGGATCTCGATATCGACCCCAAGCTGGCCTGGGCCCTGCGTCATCGCGACCAGTTCCCGGTCGATATCAACCGCGCGCCGCTGGAGATGTTACTGCGCGTGCCCGGCATCGGCACCATCGGTGCCGGGCGTATCGTGCAGTCGCGCCGCAGCCGCCGCCTGCGCTTTGACGATCTGGCCAGATGCGGGGTTTCACTGAAAAAAGTGGCGCTGTTTGTCGAAGCACCGGGGCATTGTCCGCCGCCGGCTGGCCTGGAGAGCGAGGATTTAAGGCAGTCATTCATCAAAAAAAGTTCGCCGCAGCTGAGCCTGTTTGACTGACCGGCCCGAGGTGACGGCAGGGCTGGCGGCAGGGGCGCCAGCAGGAGAATCACAGTGTTTATTCTGGACATCGCGCATTTCGCCGACTGGCGCCATCATGCCCGGGAGCTGCTGCGGCGCGGCGTGAAGCCGGAAAGCATCGCCTGGCAAAGCCCGGAACAGCTGGCACTCGGTTTTGCGGCAGCAGCGGACAATTATCTTTCGCTGCCGCTACAGCGCCGGCAACTGATGATACCGCGGCAGTTTCTGTCACTGGCCGAGGCCGTGGCCTGCTTTCGCGACCCGCAGCGCTGGGCGCTGCTCTACAGTATTGCCTGGCGACTGCTGTTCGAAGACCGCGACCTGCTCTCCGTCAAGGTAGATAAACAGGTGGCACAGCTTTTCAGCATGCACAAGGCGGTTGCCCGGGACAAACACAAAATGAAGGCTTTCGTGCGCTTTCGCAAGCTGGCCGGGGCAGAGCATTTCGTCGCCTGGTTTGAGCCGCAGCACTTGATCCTGGCGGCAGTGGCACCGTTTTTCGTGCGCCGCTTCACCGCCATGAACTGGTCCATACTGACACCGGAAGCCTGCGCGCACTGGGACCGCCAGGAGTTGGTGTTCACCGAGGGAACACAGCGCGACCCGGGACCGGAAGACGATCTGGAAACGCTGTGGCTGGAATACTACCGGCATATCTTCAACCCCGCCCGCCTGAAACTGAAGGCCATGCAGGCGGAGATGCCGAAAAAATACTGGGTCAACCTGCCGGAGGCGCCTTTGATTGCCGAATTGAGCCGCAGCGCTCACTGCCGGACGGAGAAGATGATTGAAAACGGCGCCTCGCCCACTTGGGAGAAAACGGCCAAATCAACTTATGTGCAGAATATGCAGCGGGATTTACAACGGCAGCGCCAGCGACGCTGACAAAAACGACTGTGGTAGGTACTTGGCCGCCAGAGGTTGGGGGTTCGAGACTCTCGACAGCAGGGATGCTGGCGAGAAGCCTACAAGGGTGGAGCGGACAAAGGCGAAGCACCGCTTCGCCCCGCGCAACGACCGAAATCTGTGATTTCGGGCCGGGCCCGCTTGCGGGGATTTACGGTGTGTTT
>JANQMH010000072.1 GCA_028280195.1 Exilibacterium sp. | reverse complement strand
CTGCCGCACCCTCTCGGGGCTGACATCGATCTGCTCGGCAATCTGCCGGCGCGTGCAGGCCTCGATGGTGCCGAAGCCAAAGCGCATGCGGATCACCGTCTGCTCGCGCGGCGACAGATTTTCGAGAAACTGATGGGCGAGTTTTGCCAGCGCCTGGCGCTGCACAAGATCTTCGGCCGGGCGCTGCCGGGCCTCGATGGTCTGGCCCAGGGTGGTCTCGCTGTCCTCACCCAGGCTGACATCCAGAGACAGGGTATGCTGGCGCGCAACCAGCGGATTGCCGCCGTACTTTTTGTCCAGCCCATCCAACTGGCGTGCGTCCTCGGGCCTCAGGCCGCCACCTGCCAGTTGTGCCTTGCGGGCCGTCAGCCGCCGCCAGTTGCGCAATTCATCGGTGATATTGGCCGGCAGTCTGATCACTCGCCAGCTGTCACTGACATAGCGGAAAATACGCTGCTGTATCCACCAGTAAGCATAGGTGGAAAACCGATAGCCTTTATGCACATCGTATTTTTCAATCGCCCGCAACAGGCCGAGATTGCCCTCCTGAATCAGATCCGAGAACTGGTGCAGCGGCGTCCAGTAGCGCTTGCTGATATGCACAACCAGGCGCAGGTTGGCATTGATGACCTGTTCGCGCACACTGCGGATGCCGCCGCTCAGTCTCAGCAGGACTTTTTTCTGCGTTTTGCTCAGTTTAACGCCCGCCGCGCGCGGCAACTGCTCGCATACCTGCAGCAGCTTTGCCTGATCGACCGATACCGGCGACAACTTGTCGCGATCGGCACCGGCAGCCATGCAGCTGCCGAGGATGTCGGGCTGCCCGAGTTCACCCAGCAATTGCATCAACAGGCCAATGTCGCTGTGCAGCCGCCGCAGCAGCTCGATTTCCCGCGCCGCAGAGAGCAGCGGGTAACGGCTGAGTTCATCGATATAGAACGCCAGCGGATCGCGGGGGGCAATGGCGTCTTTAGCGCCTGCGGTTGCCACCGGTGGCCCGGCAGCCGGGCCGCCGTCCCCTTCCGCCCAGGCACTTTGTAAGGCACCGCCGGGGAACTCATCGGCGGCCAGGCCGTAACAGCCGCTATCGGACAAATCGCCGCTGGCGAGCAGGGCGTCCAGTGCATCATCCATGATCGACACCACTGCGATGAGGCCTGATCAGCCTGTGGCGGCGGCGCGAACGCTTGCGCCACATTGGCATAATGCTGGACATAAACTAATCCTGAGCTGCAAAAATTAAATAAAACCTAGACACTTGCTTAAATAAAACACAAATAATGGTTAATTGAAACCATTGTCTATACAATGTCTATATTTCAACAGATCCGGACTTGAGAATATAGCCTTGGCCACAGCCGCGCTGTGGTTGTACCGGGTATTCACCAGGCAAGAGGGAGGATTACGCAATGAGTGACGAGCGCGCCGGTTCCGATTACACCATGGGTGCAGTAACGCGTTATACGGGCCTGTCGGCCCATACCATCAGAGTCTGGGAAAGGCGCTATCCGGGGTTTGACGTCAAGCGCAGCAAAAACGGCCGGCGACTGTATACGGAAGGGGATATCAGACGCCTCAGCCTGCTGAAGAAGCTGATTGACAACGGCCATAAAATCGGTGACCTGGCAGCGTGCAGCATCGCGCAACTCGAACATATGCTGGCCCTGGCCCCCACCGGTACGGGACAGGCGCAGCCGCTGCACAAACCGCGGGTGGCGGTATGGGGCGAGTCGCTGGCAGACACTGTCAAACGCGACAGCGATTTGCCGGCCGCAGCCGAGATCATTGTCAATACCCACTCCATTGCCGCGCTGAAGAGTAAGCTGGAAAACGATAAAGCCGACGCGCTGATACTGGAGATGGATACCATTCAGCGCAAAAATCTGGCTTTTTTCCGCGATATACAAAGGCTGGCTCCGACAGCGCATCTGATCGTGGTCTTTCACTACGCCTACCGCGAGGTACTGGCGGAGCTGCGCAGAATGAACGCGCAGCTGTTGCGCGCACCGATAGACAGCAGCCAGTTGCTGTACGCCGTTGCCGCCATCAGCGACACCGCGCCGGAGGCGGGACCGAAGCCGGCCGGCACCGCACTGCCGCTTCCCGGGCAGGCACCGCCGCATCAGTTTGACCGCCGCCAGTTGAATCAGCTGGCGGCGCTGAAAACCGCAGTCGAGTGCGAGTGTCCCCACCACCTGGTCAACCTGGTGGTTGCCATGTCGGCCTTCGAGAGTTATAGCCAGCAGTGCGAAATCCGCAATGACAGTGACGCCGCGCTGCACGCCGAAGTTTATAGAATTACCGCCCAGGCGCGTTATATGATGGAGACCGCTCTGCAGCGGGTCATCGAAGCCGAGGGTATCAGCCTGAAAAAATAGCACTCTCAGCGCGGTGATACGGCAAAATTAATGACATCTGTGACACTAAGCGATAAGGTATTGCGTCAACCGTCAATAACATTCGCCTTTCAGCAGGAGTGCAGCTCATGGCGTCAGATAAAGAATTCGATATTGTTGTCTACGGTGCCAGCGGTTTTACCGGGCGCCTGGTGGCGGAGTACCTGGCCCGGCAGTACGGCGCGGACTCCGACCTGCGCTGGGCCATGGCCGGGCGCAACGCCGACAAGCTGGCCGCGGTCAGGGATGAAATTGCCGCCCCGGCCGCCACCCCGCTGCTGACTGCCGACGTCAATGATAGCGCCTCCGTGCAGGCCATGGTGGCGCGCACCCGACTGGTGCTGACCACAGTGGGGCCCTATCAGTTGTACGGCTCCGACCTGGTGGCCGCCTGCGCCGGCAGCGGTACCGACTATGTGGACCTGTGCGGCGAACCGGTATGGATGCGGCAGATGATCGATGCCCACGCTGAAACGGCGCAGCGCAGCGGAGCGCGCATCGTGTTTTCCTGCGGCTTCGACTCCATTCCCTTCGACCTCGGTGTGTTTTATCTGCAGCAGGCGGCCAGGCAGCAACTCGGCGCCTGCCTGCCGCGCGTTCGCGGCCGGGTCAGGAAGATGAAAGGCGCCTTTTCCGGCGGTACCGCCGCCAGTCTCAAAGCAACCATGGTGGCCGCCAAAGACCCGCAGATCAAACGCCTGCTGCTGGACCCCTTCGCCCTGGCGCCGGGGTTTTCCGGCCCCGAGCAGCCGCGCGGCGACAAGCCGCTCTACGAAGCCGATATCGACACCTGGGTGGCGCCGTTTATCATGGCGATGATCAACACCCGCAACATACACCGTTCCAATGCGCTGCTGGGCCACGCCTACGGCGAAGACTTTGTCTACGACGAGATGATGGTGACCGGCCCCGGTGACAAGGGCGAAGCGGTAGCCAAAGCGCTCGCCGAGGACAAGTCGATGTCCAGCGACGACGGCCCCAAGCCCGGCGAAGGCCCCGGCAAGGAGGAGCGTGAGGCGGGCTACTACGACGTGCTGTTCATCGGTGAAGCCGGCGACGGACGCCGCCTGCAGGTCAGCGTCTCGGGGGACCTGGATCCGGGGTACGGCTCGACCTCGCGCATGATCGGTGAGAGCGCCGTGTGCCTGCTGCGCGACGCCGGCGACACCGCGGGGGGCATCTGGACACCGGCGCCGGCCATGGGCGAGAAACTGATCCGGCGGCTGATCGACAATGCCGGCTTGAAATTTCAGCACGAAAATGCATGATCGGCATCTCTGCCTGCGGGCCGCCGGTTACCTGCAGATACCCTTGTCACCCGCGGGCACCCGCAACGGCGGTGTTATACAAATGTTATACAAAATCTGATGCCGGGGAGTTGTTATGCGCAATAAGGTTGCGGTTACCGGACTGGGATTGATCAGCCCGATTGGCAATAGTGTGGATACGGCCTGGGCTGCCTGCCGCAGCGGGCAGTCCGGTATCGGGCCTATTACCCGCTTTGACCCCTCCAGACTTAAAAGCCGTATCGCCGGCGAAGTCAAAGGCTTCGAGCTGCCCGCCATGGTAGCGGCCAAGGAAGCCAAGAAAATGGACCTGTTCAGCCACTACGCCATTGCCGCGACCCGGCAGGCCCTGGATGACGCCGGCCTGGCCATCACCGATGACAACGCCGACGATATCGGCGTTTCCCTGGGTGTGGGCATCGGCGGCCAGCTGGCCATGGAGAAGAATATCAACCTGGCCGGGGATAAGGGGCCGGGACGATTGTCGCCGTTTTTCATCCCGATGATGTTACCGAATATGGCCGCCGGGCAGATATCCATTCTGTTTGGCAGCAGAAATTACGCCGCCTGTACGCTCTCGGCCTGCGCCTCATCCAATCACGCCATCGGCGAGGGCATGCGCCTGATTGAGCGGGGAGATGCAAAGGCCATGATTGTCGGGGGGACCGAAGCGGCACTGACCGAGGTTTGCGTCGGCGGCTTTGCCGCCATGAAGGCGGTCAGCACCCGCAACGACCACCCCCAACAGGCGAGCCGGCCCTACGACAGGGACCGCGACGGCTTTGTTTTTGCCGAGGGCGCCGGCGTGTTGATTCTGGAGGAGATGGCAGCCGCGCAACGCCGCGGCGCCCCGATCTACTGTGAACTGGCCGGATACGGCTTCAGTTCCGACGCCAATCATATCAGCTCGCCGACGGTGGAAGGGCCCGCCAGAGCAATGAAAATGGCGCTCGACGATGCCGCTACAGCCCCCGCAGACATCGATTACATAAACGCCCATGCCACCTCCACACCCGCCGGCGATATCAACGAACTGCGCGCCATTCAAACGCTGTTGCAGTCAAACGGCCAGCGGGTTTCGATCAGCGCCACCAAGTCCATGACCGGGCACTTACTCGGTGCCGCCGGCGCCATTGAGGCGGTGATCTCGATCAAAGCGCTGCAAAACAACTTCGTGCCGCCGACCATCAATATCGACAATCTGGACGCGCAATGCCACCTCGATGTGACACCCAACGAGGGCCGGGAGCGCGACCTGAATACGGTTCTTTCAAACTCTTTCGGTTTCGGCGGCACCAATGCCTCGCTGGTGTTCAAACGCCTGGCCTGACTCGCCCCCTTCAACCGCCTTTGCACAGGGCCTTGAAAAAGAGCTTGGCGGCGTCAACCAGACAATTGGTGCAGGCGAATTTTTCCACCGGGATATCGACGCCGAATTTTTCCATCGCCAGCGTCATGATTTCAGCGTGATCGATAGAGTTGATTCCCAGATCGACAAAGAAGGTTTTGGGGTCGATAACGGCATCGGCCGGGTAGTCCATAAATCCCGCATACGTCTGTTTGATCAAAGAGATAATAACGTCCAGGATATCTTCCTCGGATAAATCGTACTGCATGGAGCCTCCTGCAAAGTCGTTGTGCTGTTGTGCATCTGTTTAACCTGAATCGCCAATCCGGCAAGCGGGCGGCTGCGTATCAACCGGTGCGTACCAATCCGAGCTGCCTGCGCTGAGGTAAACAACTGTATATGGTAGTTAACTCATATGACAGCTTGTTGAAATTTCAGCGCTTTCCCTGGCAGATATGCGGCCGATATGCAGCTACACTGCAGCACCGGCAAGCGCTAAGATAACATGCATTTGCTGCTGACTGACGGGCACGCCAAACCGGCGCGCTGCGCGCCGCTGCAAAATCTCTCTCAAGTCAATGGCGTTTATTCGGCTGGGCTTTATTTAACTTCGTATGATTGCACATGTCGCTGTCACATTTTGTTGCCACAAAACCCGCGACTTCGCATTGATATTATCGATTATTGCCTGTCCCCGGTAGTCTGCCTGAGCCTATATGGTAAATATAGGCATCATCGCAACCGCGCCGGATAGCGTAGCGGAGGTTGGGCTTAAGGTATGTCGTGCCGCCGGGCATAGGGACAGTATGTTAAGGCGGTGATTTTGATTCCCATTTAATCTCAGGAAAAAGCCCGACAACATATACAACTGTATAAAAATACAGTATATTGTTTTTGCTGTCACACGCAGAAACCGCGGGAGAAGCGCCCGCCTTCCATCAGTCAGGCTTTCATAAGGATATCGATTATGCCCAGAGTTCAATCCACATCGAAGCAATACGTTTTCCCAGGCCCGAGCAAAACCGCTGTCACACCGGGGCGCGGCAATATCTATGCCCTGCCCCCGCGCAATACCTCACCGGTCTATGAAATCAGGGAACCGGACAAGGCGGAGCAGCTTGTCACAACACCAGCGGCCGGTGCAGAGGCCATATCACAGCGACAGGCGGCAGCTGGGAGCGAAGCATGCGGCGCGAAGGACAGCGCACAGCCGGGCGGCAGTGAAGTCGCAACACAACTGCTGGACCTGCAGGACCAGCTCTACGACGTTATCGCCGCCAATCATTTCTATTATGAGGCGGTAGAGTCGATAGTAACCCGGTATAACGACTGTATTGACAGGAAAACCCACCACGGTTGGGCCATGACTTCGGCCTGGCTGGAAAGCAGCCAGCAAACGATATTGCAGACACTGGGCGATATTCGCCTCAATCTCGCCGAGGCGAAGCCGGAATCGAGTAAACAGTCAAATGAACAATCAAGTGAACGATCAAGTGAAAAACAGGAGGAGTAAAGGCCTGCCGTAAAGTCTGTTTCCCCCAATCGCGGGAACGCAGCTCAGTCGAATACCGGCTCGCGCTTTTGCATGAAAGCGCTGGCCGCCTCGGCAAATTCGGCAGATTGGAGCTGCTCGGCAAAAAGCACCGATTCCGCCTGCATCTGCCGTGCTACGGCGCTGCGGTTGGAGCGAATCAGGCGTTTCGTCAGCCTGACCGCATTGGGGGCCAAAGCCGCCACGGCGGCGGCGGTCTGCAGGGTTTCCGGCAGCAAACAGTCGCCCGGGTAGACCCGGGAAACCAGCCCCGTGCTCAAGGCCTCGCCGGCACTGATGGTTCTACCCGCCAGCAGGATATCATTTGCCCAGGCGTTGCCGAGGGCATTCGGCAGCAGCAGTGACGAGGCGGCCTCGGGCACCAGGCCCATGCGGGCAAAAGGCGCGCGAAAAGATGCGCTGTCACTGGCAAAGGCCAGGTCACAGTGCAGCAGCATCGTCAGGCCGACGCCCACCGCCATGCCGTTTACGGCGGCGACAAGCGGTTTGTCCGCATCGCGCAGGCTCTCGAGAAAACGCACCACCGGCGCTTTGCCCTCGGGCATGGGCCGGGCGAAGTCACCCAGGTCGTTGCCGGCGGTAAAGGTATCCCCGGCGGCGGTAATCACAATGGCGCGCAGGCCGTCATCTTCCTGCGCAGCGGCGATGGCATCGGCCATGGCGCCGTACATGGCATGATTGAGGGCGTTTTTCTGTGCCGGCCGGTTCATTGTGACAATCAGAACCCGGCCCTGACGCTCGAGCTTGATGGTATCGATCACGATTCTTTCCTCCTGTTTTTTTGCCCTGCAGCGGCCTCGTCATACGGGTTGCCGGCAGCGACGATAGCGGCGGCGTTTTCGGAAACATGGACAAGAAACCGTTCGATTGCCCGCCGCTCGGTGCTGGAAAAAGGCTTTAGCAGTTCAGCATTTATGCGCTTCACGCTAAGCAGGGCGCGCTCGGCTGTTTCACGCCCTGCCGGCTCGATAAAGACCCGCTGTACCCGCCCGTCCTCAGTGCTGGACTCGCGTCTTACCAACTGCCGCCGGGACATGCGATCGACCAGGCCGGTAAGGCTCGAATAGCCCATATTCAGGGCATCGGCAATGGCTGTAATCGGCAGGCCATCGCTGTTGGCCAGCACAAACAGCACCCCCAACTGCGATGCGCTGATGCCGGCCTGCACCCTGAGGCGGTGATCAGCAGTGCGAAACAGGGCACTGTGGGCCAGTTGCAAAAGGTGGAAAACACGTGTTTGTCTGGACATGGTCATCTATCGGCCATTGCATATTCGCCGCCGCGCAGCCAGCGGGTTTGACTTGGCGGCAGTACTTCGCATACGAAACAGTTTATTTAACATACGAAATATATAGACCTCTGTCAAGGCCGCCAAAAGCCGGCTGCCCTCGCTGCAGGTATACAGCTGCCCCCATACCCGTAAACGCATTTATGCCGCCGTCCCCGCGCAGGCAGGGGATAATGCGTCCCGGCACTCCTGCAGACCCACAGACAGGCCGACTCCCGCACCGCAGCATGGGATAGTGAAAGAAATTACTGAGGTGTTGGACAAAGGCCACGTATAACTTGGTTTGCGGCATCAATATCCGCCCTTCGCGGTCCGGCTGCAGGCTGTAGGGTGGGAAATAAAGCAGTCAACAACGAGGTATGCTAATGATAGATCTGAAACCGTTGTCCGTCGGCCCCATTGTCGGCCATGCAGACTTCGACAGTGTGCGCATCTGGGGCAGGGCCCAGTATGAAGCCACCGGCAACGGCAGCCCGCGCCGCTGCTTCGGCGTCGCGCGGATCCGCAGAAAGGAGAGCCGCGGCTACGAACCACCGCGTTACTTCAAGATGAACCCCAACTTCGATATGTCCGGCATCGTGGTGTTCACGCGCTTGAAAGCGGACACCGAATATGTCTTCCAAATGGGCTACTTCTTTTCCGACAAGGAACTGAGCGAGCTGTACAGCTCCGCCGAAATAGACTGGCATCGCGCCGACAAAGGCCAGTTTCGCTGCGCCAGCAGAGACACCAGCTCGCCGCGGGAGTTCATCTTCGGATCCTGTCGCTATCTGCTGCGCCTGTTCGGGGGCAACTGGTTTGACGATCGCGGGGACAAGACCTTTCGCTCCATTGTGAGGCAGATTGACGCCGGCAGGACAATCGACAAGCTGCTGATGATCGGCGACCAGATTTACGCCGATGACCTGCGCTTTCTCAGCCCCGACCGCCAGATCGACGAATACCTGCAACGCTATCGCGACGCATTTTCACAGCGCCATATACGCCATTTAATGGGCAGCGTATCCACCTATATGACGCTGGATGATCACGAAATAGAGGATGCCTGGCCGCGCCGCGCCAGCCGGCAGGATTGGCTGGGCAAGTTCCCCGCCGCCGCCCACGCCTACCAAATCTATCAGATCAGCCACAGCCCGCTGTTCCACCTCGACGACCACAACCGGCTGCGGGGCATACCGAGATGCTACCACTACCAGTTCAGCGACGGCTGTTGTGACTTTTTTGTCACCAATACGCGCACCGAACGCCGGTTGGAGGAGGGATTAAACGACGGCGAGATCATCGGCGAACAGCAGATGCGGGCGCTGCTCGACTGGCTGCGCGACGGCTCCGGGCAGGTTAAGTTTGTAGTCTCCTCGGTGCCGTTCTTCCCCGACCCACAAAAGCCCAGCGATGATCAATGGGGCGGTTTCCGGCGACAGCGCGATCGCATTATCGCGCATATCCGCCACCACCAGGTCGGCAAGGTCGTGTTTCTGTCCGGCGATCTGCATTGTTCGCTGGCAGCGGAAATGGATATCAGCGACAATGCACAATCGCCATTGAAACTGTATTCGGTAATTTCATCGGCCTTCTACTGGCCCTACCCCCACACGGGTGCCCGCCACCTGCAACTGCAAGGCTTTGTCGCATCGGCCGAAAACGAGCGCGCCTACCCGCTGGGCACGGTAAGTGATGTGTTTGCCGGCGATAACTTCACCCGTGTAAGAGCGTCCGGCAGCGATTTGAAGATAGAAGTTTACGAACGCAAAGGTGAACTGGTGCAGGAAATCCGCTATGAGTTTTAACCACCTGCGGCACCGCTTTTAGACACGATTGCCACAGGGCGCGCCCCTGGCATAGGAATAGTCCTGACGGGCATTAACTTATTTGCGCCTATATTTTCTCCCGGCGCTTGTAAACGACCCCACCCAATTTATGCTCTCTGCTGTTAGCAGTCTCATTGCTGTTTTTTAGCCTTGCTGCGCAGCAGAGATGGGAGTCGGGTCTCCTCCCACGCAGCGATCTCCATCTGCAAACTGCACAGCTTTCAGACGACCGTTGTTCTCGCGCAAGCGGGAGCCCAGTGAATGCAGACGGTCACTGGACCCCTGCCGGCACAGGGGCGACAAGCGGTGTGTCGCCAATGGCAGCGACTGCTGATGTTTCATCAGTAGCTCAACATTCATATCAACATTTATATCAACATTTATACCAACAAAATTTACATTTCATTATTAAAGAAGGGATACTTATGCGATTTTTATTTTTCTCCATATTGTTCTTACTATTACCCTTGGCACCGGCACAAGCCACCAGTGTTCTGCAAATGAACCTGGCTGATATGACTGGCCAAGCTGAAAAAATCTTTCGCGGCACGCTGATCGATGTGCGCAAAGCCAAGGTTGCCGTCGGTGGTGGTGAGGTGCCTGCGGTTGTCTACACATTCAATGTCAAGGAGGTTTTCAAAGGCGAAGTTGCCACAGTCAAAGGCAGACAGGTTGCGGAGATCAAAATGGTCGGCACCGTGAAAATGCAACAGGCGGGCCGCAAGGTACTGCCCGGCTTTCCGCTGCTGGCTACCGGCGGCGAGTACCTGCTGATGGTGGCCCCGGCGGGGCCGACGGGCCTGACCGCGACCATGGGCCTGGGGCAGGGTGCATTCCGCGTTTTCTATCAGGGTAAAACCGAGGTGGCGGTGAACGACTTCAACAATACCGGACTGTTTGCCGACACCGGCAGACCCAGCGCCCGAGCGGCTGCACACGCCGAACCGGCGATGGAAAAAGGCGCCATACCCTATACGGACCTGGCTGCACAAATTCACACTCTGCTGGGCAACTGAAGGGAGTCTCACCATGCGTAAACCACTATTTTCCCCGGCAATACCCTCCCCGGTAATCGCCCGTGCGGCCAAAGCCGTGGCAGCCGGCCTGATTCTGCTGCTGCCGCTGGCTCAGACTTTCGCCGGTGGCGCGCTCGATCTCAATCCCAACGACCCGGACAACTTCAGCCGCTGGCCCAATGGCGGCGCCAATATCCCCTTTAATCCCGACCTCGGCAACCTCGGGCCCCTCGACAACAGCCAGGCGCTGCAGCAGACCCTCGATGCTTTTCAACGCTGGCAGGATGTGCCGACGGCCACGGCAACTTATCGCAACGAGGGCCCCATGCCCTTCGATGTGGACGTCAGCAACTTCCAGCCCTTTGTCGATAACCTGTTCAACCAGAACAACAACGCCGACGGCCTGAGCCCGATCGTCTACGATGCGGACGGTTCGATATTCGTGGCGCTGTTCGGCGTCAGCGGTGTCCTGGGTTTCGCCAGCGCCGATACCTTCGATGCCAACGGGGTGCCGATTGAGGCGGTTGCATTTTTAAACGGCGGCGCCATCGGTGACAACTTTCCGGTCAGCGACTTCTTCAGTGTAACAGTGCACGAGTTCGGTCACTACAGCGGTCTGGCCCACACCGTGATCAACGGCCAGAATGTTGCCTTCAACGACACAACCGGGCCCTCGCCAAACAATACCTTTGGCGACGCGCCGCCCGATCAAGTGGAGACGATGTTCCCGTTCCTTGTCCGCAACGGCGGCCAGGAGACACCGCACCGCGACGACACGGCCTTTTACTCCACACTGTATCCCGCCGCCGGTTTCTTCGAGAGCACCGGCTCCATCAGCGGCAGAATTATCGCACCCAATGGCACCACGCCGCTGACCGGTGTGGTCGTTATCGCCCGCAATGTCGCCGATCCGTTTGCCGACGCCGTTTCAGCCATTTCCGGCGACCGCGGCACACCCGGTGAATACACCATCAACGGGCTGACACCGGGTGCCGAGTATGTGCTGTATGTGGATGAAATCATCGACGGCGGCTTCAGCACCACCCCACTCAACCCGCTGCCGGCGGCCGAGGAGTTCTACAATGGCGCAGCGGAATCCAGTGACCCGGGCGTGGACGACCCGGCCGATTCGGTAACGCTCAGCGTGGCCGCCGGCAGCACCCTCGACGGCATCGACATCATCTTTAACGGCATCGGCCCCGGATCGCCGCTGCCGCTGGGCGACGACGGCTTCGTCGAGGTATTTCTGCCGTTTACTTTCACCCTCTGCGATCAGGATTTCGAATCGGTATTCATCAACGCCAACGGGCACCTCACCTTCGGCGAGCCGGATTCGGCCTTCACCGATATCGTTGCCAATATGCTGGCCGGCCCGCCGCGTATCGCCGGCGTCTGGGACGATCTGAACCCGGGCGCAGGCGGCAGTGTCGTTTTTACCACCGACAGCAACCGCTTCACCGTACGCTGGACCGATGTGCCGGAATTCTTCGCTGCAGGCGCCAACTCCTTTGAAATCACACTGAAGCGCAAGTTACCGCTGAGCCCGTTCGGCAATGCTTTTAGCGTCAGCCACGGCCGCCTGACCCTCGAGGATGGTATCTCCGGCTTCAGTTGCGGCGGCAAGGTGACATCGACTTTTGAAACCCAGGACGATATCAGCCAAGAGGCGCCCTTCATCGTCAAATCGCTGTTTCAAACCGCCGTGTTCGAACAGTTCGACAGCGCCACGCCTAACGATCTGCAGGACAGTGTGCAGTCTTATTTTGGCACACGCAGCTTCCGCGACGGCTTCGAGCCCAACAACTCGATCGCCCAGGCGCGCCGTATCCAGCTGCCGTTCAGCAGCGAGAGTAATACCGGCACTTATACCGCCATGCAGGCCGGCGGCGATGTGGATTACTTCGAGTTCAGTGCCCGCGCCGGTCAGACCGTGCTTGCGGAAATACTCAGCGGCGATATCGACTCACTGCTGGGGCTGTTTGATGCCAATGGCAACCTGATTGCCGCCGACGACGACAGCGGCAGTGGCCTGCTGTCACGTCTCGTCGCCGCTGTCCCTGCCGACGGCCGCTACCGCCTCGCGGTCAGCACCGTACCCGACGCGGACTTCAGCGGCGACGGCAATGGTGACGGGCGCTATGTGCTGGATGTGTTCACGGTCGAAGGCACTGCGCTGGCGCTCGGCGATGACACCAGTGTGGAAGTCGCGCTGGATTTCAGCTTCCCGTTTCAGGGCCAGAGCTGGGACAGTGTGTTTGTCAATTCCAACGGCAACCTGACCTTTGGCAGCGGCGACACCGAGTTCCTCGAGAGCCTCGGCGGCTTACTGGACGGACCGCCGCGCATCGCCGCCTTGTGGGATGATCTCAGCCCCAACGCCGGCGGCCTGGTGGTAGCCGATGTCAATGCGCAGGAGGCGGTCATCACCTTCCGCAACGTGCCGGAGTTTCTCAGTATCACCGCCAATACCTTCGCCATTATCCTCAAGCCCGACGGCAGTGTGGCGATTGACTACGGCGTCCTGGCCGCCAGCGACGGCCTTGTCGGTGTCAGCGCCGGCAATGGCACTGCCGATCCCGGCCCCACGGACCTGTCGACGGCGCCGGCGCTGCCGGTTTCCGGCACCACCTATGAGGTGTTCGGCAGCGGCAACGACAATGACCTGTCCGACAGCCTGTTGATTTTCGACTGAAAAACACTGCGATCGCCAGGGAGGGCGTCGCTGTAAACAGAATCGATAGCAATGACCCGGCCACGGCGCCGGCCCGGCGCGAACCGGCCCGCCGGCCATAGCGCCCGCCGTTCATTGCGCTATGTGGAGGACAGCGATAACAGCAGCCGCGGCCGCTCAAGGCGATACGCGGCCTGCGGGTGCTTTATCCGGCTGCGCCACCCAGGCGGCCAGCGCCTCGACAAATGCCGAGCGGCCGCCATCGACGTCCTGCGCCGGCCCCTGCAGGCGCGACCACTGCGGGTGGTTGCGCATGGTCTGCAGGCGCTGCGGCCAGTCCGGCGGCAGGGGCGGCGGCGCCTGGCGCTGCAGCGCTATCTTGTGCTGCGCCGCGTGCCCGCGCTGCAGCAGCGCCGCCAGCAATTGCAGCTGGCGCAGCAGCACCAGGGCCGCGGTATTGTTGTCGACACAGTACCAGCGCTGGCCTTTGACCCTGGCCAGCAGATCGCCGCCAAAGCGCCTCAGCGCAGACCAGGTGGCGCCGATCAGCGCGCCGGCGGCACTGGCCGTGCCGAGGCTCAGGCCGGCCACCATCAGATCGATGCCCGCTCCCACCACCGCACCTTTGGCGGCGGCGGAGCCGGCGTCGAGACCGAACTCCTTCAGTGTCTCCGGCGCAAACAGGTCGCGATTCCAGCGACCGTTCGCCACCGGCAGCGGATGGTGCTGCAAATCGGCCTCGCTGAACTCGAAGATATTCAGTACCTGCAGCAGACAGCGGCGTTCCGCCTCGCGCACGCGCTGCTGAATATCTTCCAACACGGCATCCGCATCGTCGCCGGCGGCC
>JANQMH010000032.1 GCA_028280195.1 Exilibacterium sp. | reverse complement strand
AGTGAAGAGTTCGATGACCTTGTCGCAGATTAAAAATGAAACGGCCTATCCTATTGCATAGCCGTTTCCATCCACAGCCGTATCAACCCCGTGTCGGGTTAAGACATACCAATGTAGTTATATCAAGTGCTTGTCATTTATCAGCATCGACCGGCCAGGTTTATTGTCGTCTAATAGAGAATGATATCTCTATATAAATCAATAAGTTAAATTGCCTTCCCCCTAATTCCTACTCTGTGTTAGACTGATTTAAGCTAAGATAAAAAAACATGCTTTTTTATCTCTTATAGAGCCTTATTATGAGTATTGCTGAAAGTGTCAGAAGCCAATTCCGCAGGCTCCCGGCAGGTAATGTCATCACCAGCCGGGCTCTGCATCGATTGTCTTCCGACAGCTTACAGGTAGATAAGGCGGCTTCGCGCCTGTACAGGGCAGAAGGCTTGAAAAAAATTCGCAATGGTCTCTATTACAGGCCCTATAACAGCAAGTATTTTGGCCCGCTTCCCCCACAGGAAGACGTTATTATTCGCTCAATCAGGCAGCAATACCGCGCCAAAATCGCCCCCTCAGGCGCTTTAGCCGCATATGAGTTAGGGCTCACCCATGCGCTACCGGACGCCATCACTTACGATACCGATAAGCGCATCGCACCAATCACCCTGCCAAACCACACCATCTATTTTCATAAAGTCGACGGTAAGAAATTGTCCTCGGCTTCCAGTGAACTCCTGAATCTACTCAAGGCACTGGCGTTTCTCTTCAAGAAAGAGGGTTTAAATATTTTTCAGCAAAAGCGCGCCACTCGTATGCTGGGCCACTACACCTCTGAACAAATCAATAAGGCCCTGACCTACTGGCCGCTGTGGTTTCGGGACGAGATTCAAACGCTGATCAACCCACCTGGCGAGCGCTACATCACTGGCTTGAGTGCACTCAATATTCCCTACCAAGGTAATCAAGCCGACTGGCACCAAATGGGCATGCTGTACAACAATAAATTCCATATTACCGGCGATAACTATGACAGCGCACCCGGTTTAAGCACCGATGAATTATTCGATTGCACTGCCTTTTTGAAGAGACATGATATCGATATGGAGACAACACTGTGCGCTAAGCCCTTACGCGCCATTAAGGATATTTTGTATACCCATTGTATCAAGAAACAGCGGTACCCCCATTTTTTCAAGCTGGACCAGTTTATGCTTGATGTTCCGGTTGCGGCGATGAAAAAAGCCGTTGAAGAACTTAAACAGATTGCCAACAGCAAACAACAACAGCTTTTACACCGATGGGCTGAAGACAATGAGCTTAACTGACGAGCAGCAAGTTGAGCATGTCGAGATCATGACAGCGATATGCCATACTTTCAAACAAAAAAATCTACCTATGGTGCTGAAGGGGGGTACGGCACTCAAGTTATGCTATGGCCTGGACCGATTCAGTGAGGACCTGGATTTTGACTGCGCCAAGGCACTCGATTTGAAAAAGTCACTCAATGAGGTTTTCACTCAGCTGGGCAAAAGCAAGGCACACCTGCGAAACCCCGAGATTACCATTAAGAAAGATACCGACACAGTTCGGCGCTACCGTATCGTTTATGCCGGTGACATCAGCCTAAAACTGGAAACCTCTCTACGCGGCACCCCAAATGACGATAATCTCATAGAGCGCAATGGCATCCTCACCTATAAAATCGGTCACCTGGCCAAACAGAAACTAAGCGCACTCAAAGGCCGCACAGCGGCACGTGATTTACATGATGTAGTCTATCTTTATGAGCACTACTTTAAGAGTTTCGACGACAATGACTTGCAGGATATAAATGATCTTTATGAAAATCAGTCAGAGATTCTTGATGAGTATAATGCCGCTTATAGTGAAGATACGATCCTTTCCACTTCAGACCTGTTACTGGATTTGAGCAAATTTATCGATCTCTATAGGACCAGAAATCGCGATTGATAACTCAGTAGACAGGGCAAAGCAGATAAGCCGCCGAATTTGGTAGAAACCTCTTGTGTCATTCGACGATAGTTTCAAGTACTATCTCTCGGCTATTTGTTATTGCATGGCCGTCCAATCGTTATTGCAATACCGTCCAAATGATAATGCCAAACTGCGTTCAATAAGGACAACATCCATGCCCTGCTGGAAACGAATCTCGTGCTTACAAGGTTGTCATTGGCCTTTATGGCAGGAAAGCGAACGATATTTTTTACAGCAGATTTTTTAGGCTTACGGGCAGGGACAGTCACTTTCAGGCGACACCCGGGCTATATGCCCTTTATATCAACTTGTGCGAAAAGTTTTTATAATATTTTGCCATATTTTTTATAAGCTCCTGGTTAAATCGACACACCCTCTATATCTCCGCCAGATTGCCCTTCTCCTCAAGCCAACTCTTACGGTCAGCGGCACGTTTTTTCGCCAGTAGCATATCCAACATCTTATTGGTATCGTCACCCGCCTCGATATGCAGTTGCACCAGGCTGCGGGTATCGGGATTCATGGTGGTTTCGCGCAATTGCAGCGGATTCATTTCGCCCAGTCCCTTGAAGCGCTGCACATTGGGCGTGCCCTTTTTCTTTTCCGCCGCAATGCGGTCCAGAATCCCTTCTTTCTCCGCTTCGTCCAAAGCGTAAAAAACCTCCTGCCCCAAGTCGATTCGGTACAGCGGCGGCATGGCCACATAGATATGGCCGGCCGCCACCATGGGGCGAAAGTGGCGTACAAACAGCGCGCACAGCAGTGTGGCGATATGCAGGCCGTCGGAGTCGGCGTCGGCGAGAATACAGACTTTGTGATAGCGCAACTGCTCGAGATTATCCGAGGCCGGATCGATGCCCAGGGCAATGGAGATATCGTGTACTTCCTGGCTCGACAGAATCTCGGCGCTGTCCACCTCCCAGGTATTCAGGATCTTACCGCGCAGCGGCATAATCGCCTGAAACTCGCGATCGCGCGCCTGCTTGGCGGAGCCGCCGGCCGAGTCACCCTCCACCAGAAACAACTCACTGCGCTCCGGCTCGCCGGAGGAACAATCGGCCAGTTTGCCCGGCAGAGCCGGACCCTGAGTCACTTTTTTGCGCGCGACCTTTTTACTCGAGCGCACCCGCGTCTGGGCATTGCTGATACAGAACTCCGCCAGCCTGTCGCCGTCCTCGGTGTGTTGATTCAACCACAGACTAAAAGCATCCTTGG
This sequence comes from Exilibacterium sp., assembly GCA_028280195.1. GTDB lineage: Bacteria > Pseudomonadota > Gammaproteobacteria > Pseudomonadales > Cellvibrionaceae > Exilibacterium. Next base: position 29,988 of record JANQMH010000032.1, on the reverse strand, counting down.
CCACGCCGGAGACAAAGGCCGCCGCTTCCCGCGAGGACAGGCGCTCCTTGGTCTGGCCGGAAAACTGCGGATCGGTCAGCTTGGATGAGAGTACGAAGCAGCAATTGTTCCAGATATCGTCCGGCGCCAGTTTGACACCGCGCGGCAACAGATTGCGGAATTCACAGTACTCGCGCATGGCCTCGAGCAGGCCGGTGCGCAAGCCGTTGACATGGGTACCGCCCTGGGCGGTGGGTATCAGATTGACATAGCTTTCCTGCACCACCTCGCCGCCCTCCGGCAGCCATTGCACTGCCCAGTCTGCAGCCTCGTTGGCACCGGCAAAGTTGCCGATAAAAGGCTCACCGGGCAGCGTCTCCCAACCGCGGGTTGCGGCAACCATATAATCCTTGAGACCGTCCTCATAGAACCATTCGTCGGTCTCGCCACCGGCTTCATCTTTGAACACAACGCGCAGGCCAGGGCACAACACCGCTTTGGCACGCAGCACATGGCGCAGGCGCGGCACGGAAATCCTATTGGAGTCAAAGTACTGCGGGTCGGGCAGAAAGCGTACGCTGGTGCCGGTGTTGCGCTTGCCGCAGCTGTCGACCACGGTCAGATCGCTGGCCTTGTCGCCGCCTTTGAAGCCCATGCGATAAACCTGGCCGTCGCGCCGAATGGTGACCTCGAGTATTTTCGACAGGGCATTTACCACCGACACGCCGACACCGTGCAGGCCGCCGGAAAACTGGTAGCTGTCGTTGGAAAACTTGCCGCCCGCATGCAGTGTCGACAGAATTACCTCGACGCCGGGTATGCCCTGTTCGGGATGAATATCCACCGGCATGCCGCGACCGTCGTCGCTGATGGTCATGGACAGATCTTTGTGCAACACCACCTCGATGTTTTTGGCGAAGCCCGCCAGTGCCTCGTCGACACTGTTGTCGATCACCTCCTGGGCCAGATGGTTGGGCCGCGTGGTATCGGTATACATACCGGGGCGTTTTTTTACCGGGTCGAGCCCGGTGAGAACTTCAATGTCTTCTGCGGTATAGTTCGCCATAAGTGTTGTCGTTTACTGTTTCAACCTGTCTAAAAATCACAGACTCGCACTGCTTTGCGTGGCTTCGAGAAACGCTACCGCCGCCGGGATCAGCCTTTCGAAATGCTGAAAGCTGTGATCGCCACCCTCTTCGACCCGCTGCTTGCAGCCCTGATATTTTGCCACCGCATCGCGGTAATCGAGAGTCTCATCACCGGTCTGCACCAGCAACCAGTAATTGCCCAGGCGCTGCGGCCGGGCGATATCCGCGGCGCGCATTTCATCGATATGTTCGGGCTTCAAGACATACTTGTCTTCGGTATGAAAGTTTTTCAATTCGATACCGAGATAGGCATCCATATGGGAGTGCGGCGCCACCGCAGGGTTGATCAGCACCGCCCGCAGGTCATATTTCTCCGCCAGATAAGTCGACCAGAAGCCACCCATGGAACTGCCCATTAAATAAACAGGTTCAGGCAGCAGCGACGCCACCAACTGCTCCAGCTGTTCGCGCACCCGGGCTGGAAAAGGCGGTAGGTAAGGGCAGCAAAACTCGATATCGGGCCGCTCACGAGCCAGCCAGGCCTCGACCTGCTGCGCCTTGTGGGAGGTGGGTGAACTCAGAAATCCATGGATATACAACAGTACGGGCACAGGCTTCCCCCAACTTATGGGCCGCTGATTATACCGAATTTCCGGCGTTTAATAGCCCGATGAGGCGTAATCGATGGGATAGTCTTTATCGGCAATACGGGAAACCGCTGTCTCCAGGTGGCCGTCGGGATACAGGTCATACCAGCGGTAGCCCGGCATGGTGTGATCGACGATGAAGTCGTCGCAGTTGGGCTTGAACTGCACGCAGGTCGACGGCGTGGCCCACAGCGGCACCCCGTTTCGCAACTGGTAAAATTCCTGGTGAATATGCCCCCAGCTGATGCCCTTGATCTGCGGGTGGCGGTCCACGATGGCGAAGAATTGATCAGCACTGCGCACAATGTACTGATCCACCCAGGCACTGCCCACCGGCACCGGCTGGTGATGCAGAAAAACCAGGGTGTGATGTTTGGGGTAACGGCTGAGGACATCCTGGAAAAAGTCCAGCTCACTGCGACTGAGGTCGCCGTGCTCGTACCCGCGCACACTGGAGTCGAGCAGCACGATCAGCCACTGTTCGGTGGTGATGACCTTGGGCATAAACCTGCCCTCGAGCGCTTCGGCCATGACTTCGGGGGTATCGTGATTGCCCGGCAGCCAGGCCATGGGCGCACTGAAGCGGGCGTCGGCCAGTTTCAAAAAGCGCTGGTAGGCCGGCAACTCGGCGCCACCGGCGATATCGCCGGTGGCGAGAACCAGATCCGGATCGGGCTGCTCCACCTCGATCAGCTGCAGCACATCGGCCAGGCTCAGATCCGTATCCAGGCCCAGCAGATCATCCCCCGGTGTGCCCCCCAAGTGGCAGTCCGTCACCTGCACCAGCCGCAGCGGCTGTTTTTTTGCTTCTATTTTCAATTGCACAGATTTCAATTGCACAGACAAGTCCATCCTAACCGACTTCACACTACGTCCCGGTACTGCACCGGCCCGGCATCAACCCACCAGCCCAAACGTTCTGAATTGCTCGCTGGCATGCCCCTGATCCAGGCAGTACGACAGCCATTCCCCCAAAAACTGATTGATTTGTGCTTTTTCGTTGCAGTGGTACATATGCCTGTTCGGATAGTCATAGCGCGGCCGCATTTGCCGGTGACCCTCCCAGGCAATCACCTCGGCCATGCGCGCATCGTGGTACAGGCGCACCTGCAGGCGCGGAGCCTGCAACCCCGGGGCCTGGGGCGCTGTCTGCTCGGCGGGATGCTCCGAACTCAAGGCCATGGTGGTGGTATATTTGGCCCGTTCAATCACGGCAATATCCATACGGGCAGGCCCGACATTGAAGCGCCAGCTGTCGCAGGCGGACAAATCGGGTGTCAACTTCATCAGCCGCAGATAATTGGCCTCACAGGCAGCCAACTGGCCGGGCAAATCCACTCGATAACGCGGTTTCATCTGTAAGGTTCCCACCCTGACATCACGGCACTCTCATTGATCACTATTCATTGTTATCGCCATTATCGCACTTGGCGGCGGGGTTTCTGTTAATTCCGTCTCGCCGGTATCAATTGTCGAATGTCGCCCATAATCGCAAGTTTTAGTCTTTTGCGCCAGCCCGTAGCTGCTGCCGGTGTAACTGCAGCCACTGCAGGCCTATCAGCGTAGCGGCGTTATTCATCCTGCTCTGTAGCATAGCATCAAACACCTCGGGGGCGGAAAACACCCGCAGGCGGATGTCCTCGCCCTCGCTGTCCAGGCCAAATATGCCGCCCACGCCGCGCAAATCACCGAGCGCGCAAAACAGGTGGATGCGTTCGTCACAGCCTCCGGGAGAGGACAGATACTCGCACACCGGCAGCAGCTGGCGCGGCTTGAAACCGGCCTCCTCGAGCAACTCCCGGCGCATCACCTGCTCCGGCGTCTCGCCGGCTTCAATCATACCGGCCACCACCTCCAGGCACCAGGGACCGGCTGCCTCGCCGAGAGCACCGACGCGAAACTGTTCAATAAGGCCAACCAGATCGGCACCGGGATCGTAGAGCACGGCGGCAACGGCGTGGCCCCTGGCAAACAGCTCGCGCCTCAACTCGCCACTCCAGCCGCCGCCAAACAGGCGGTGACGCAGGCGCAGCGCCTCTACTTTGAAAAAACCCCGGTAGGCAGGTTCCCGGCTCAACAGCTCGACGTCGCGGTCATCAAACTGCGCCGGCCCGCCCAGGTCGTCGGACTCATCGCTATTATCCACTACTGCGCCACTCAAACCTTGTGATATATTTCCGCCCCCTGATCGCGAAACTGCCTGGCCTTCTCCTGCATCTCGGCCTCGACATCGACCATGGTTACCACATCTTCCGGGGCACCGTCAGCGAGACTGCCGGAAGAGAGCGTTTTGGCGTAATCGCGCACTTCCTGGGTGATTTTCATGGAGCAGAACTTGGGGCCGCACATGGAGCAGAAATGCGCCACTTTAGCCGACTCTTTCGGCAGCGTCTCGTCGTGATAGGCGCGCGCGGTATCGGGATCCAGCCCCAGATTGAACTGGTCTTCCCAGCGGAACTCGAAGCGCGCCTTGGACAGGGCATTGTCGCGCAGCTGGGCGCCGGGGTGACCCTTGGCCAGATCGGCGGCATGGGCGGCGATTTTGTAAGTGATAATACCCTCTTTGACATCGTCCTTGTCGGGCAGGCCGAGGTGCTCTTTGGGCGTCACGTAGCACAACATGGCGCAACCGTACCAGCCGATCATGGCGGCACCGATACCGGAGGTAATATGGTCGTAGCCGGGGGCGATATCGGTGGTCAGCGGCCCCAGCGTGTAAAAGGGCGCTTCGCCGCACTCGCGCAGCTGTTTGTCCATATTCTCCTTGATCAGATGCATGGGCACATGACCGGGGCCCTCGATCATAGTCTGCACATCGTGCTGCCAGGCGATCCCGGTCAGTTCCCCCAGCGTCTCCAGCTCACCGAACTGGGCCTCGTCGTTGGCGTCGGCAATGGAGCCCGGGCGCAGGCCGTCGCCGAGTGAAAAGGAGACGTCGTAGGCCTTCATGATTTCGCAGATATCTTCAAAGTGGGTGTATAAGAAACTCTCGCGATGGTGAGCCAGACACCATTTCGCCATGATCGAACCGCCGCGCGAGACGATGCCGGTAACCCGCTTGGCCGTCAGCGGCACATAGCGCAGCAGCACGCCGGCGTGAATGGTGAAATAATCCACACCCTGCTCGGCCTGTTCGATCAGCGTATCGCGGAAAATTTCCCAACTCAGATCCTCGGCGACACCGCCGACTTTTTCCAGCGCCTGATAAATCGGCACGGTGCCAATGGGCACATGGGAGTTGCGGATAATCCACTCGCGGGTTTCATGAATATTCTTACCGGTGGACAAATCCATGATCGTATCGGCGCCCCAGCGCGTGCCCCAGGTGAGTTTTTCCACTTCCTCCTCGATGGAGGAGCCGAGCGCGGAATTGCCGATATTGCCGTTGATTTTTACCAGGAAGTTGCGCCCGATAATCATCGGTTCCAGTTCCGTATGATTGATATTGGCGGGAATGATGGCGCGCCCGCGGGCCACTTCACTGCGCACGAACTCCGGGGTAATCTCACTGGCAATGGCGGCACCAAAGGACTGGCCCGGATGCTGCTGGTCCAGCACGCCCTGATCCCTGGCCTGCTGCAGGCTCATATTCTCGCGAATGGCGATATACTCCATTTCCGGGGTAATAATGCCCTGTCTGGCGTAGTGCATCTGCGAAACATTGCAACCGGCCCTGGCCCGGCGCGGTTTTTTCCGCAGATCGAAACGCAGGTGGGCGAGCTTCGGGTCATCGAGCCGCTGCCTGGCAAAGGTCGAGCTGTTGCCGTCGAGCAGTTCGGTATCGGCGCGCGCCTCGATCCAGCGGCTGCGCACATCGGGCAGCCCCCTGCGCAGATCGATCTTTACATTCGGGTCGGTGTAAGGGCCGGAGGTGTCGTAGACCTGCACCGGCGCATTGACTTCACCGCCAAATTCGGTCGGTGTATCGCTGAGACTGATCTCGCGCATGGGCACTTTGATCTGATCGCTGCTGCCCGAGACAAAAACTTTTTTCGACGCCGGAAACGGTTGCACTGAAGCGGCATCCACCACGGCCGTTTCACTGAGCGCCCGACTCCGGGCGGAGCCCGTGCTTTGCGCCAGATGGGATTCAGCTTGATTGCTCATAAAACACCCTCACTGTTGTTGGACTCACCCGCGTGACTGCGGTGAGCGCGATACGAATAAAAATGATCGACGGGCCCGTGCCCCTTGCCCAGCTGCCATTGCGCCGCCGCCGCGATCGCAGCGGTCAGAAAATCTTTTGCGGCCCTGACCGCTGCGCCCAGCGGCTGCCCGCGGGCCAGGCCGGCGGCGATGGCCGAGGCCAGGCTGCAGCCGGTGCCATGGGTATTGCGGGAATCACTGCGCGGGGCCTTGAACACTTCCACCGCCGTTGCGGTAACCAGCATATCCAGCGCCTCACTGCCCGGCAGGTGGCCGCCCTTGATCAAAACCGCCGCGGCGCCCAGTTGCCGCAACGCCTGAGCCTGGCGGTGCATCTGCTCCGCATCGGTGGCCACCTCGCAGCCCAGCAGCGCGGCCGCCTCCGGCAAATTGGGGGTAATCACCGCCGCCCGCGGCAGCAGCCGTTGCCGCAGCCCCTGCTCGGCACCGGCATCCAGCAGGCGCGCGCCACTGGTGGACACCATTACCGGGTCGAGCACCAGCGGTACCTGCGCGGCAAAGGCCTGTAGCGATTCGTATACCACCTCCACTATCTCGCCGGAACCGAGCATACCGATCTTGATACAGCTGGCCGGCAGATCTGCCATCAGGCAGCGAATCTGTGCCTTTACCGCATCAACCGGCACCGGCCAGGCAGCGTCTACCGCGCAGGTATTCTGGGCGGTGATGGCGGTGACGGCACTGGTGCCATATACCCCCATGGCACTCAAGGTTTTGAGGTCGGCCTGAATGCCCGCCCCGGCACAGCTGTCGCTGCCGGCAATGGTCATCACCACAGCGGGAGTGCTGGCAGGCAAGGGCGTGGACATGGGTCTGGCATCCTCCAAAGTAAGCGCGCAGCGGCGAACCGACAACCTGTATGCTCGGGAGTAAGAAAGGAGAATGTGGGGCAGATGTCTGCGTGTGCCGCGCACTTTCAGCGTTGACACTGTGCCGGCAAAAAGCGGCGTACAGATTGCGCCTTTGAAGCCTCGTTCCCTACGCCGGTACTAGCCGGATCAGGTCGGCGGGTATCTCTCAGCTCAGGATGATGTCATCACCCGTGGGCACCCCGACAAGCAGCTCCCAGTCTAGACAAGACGCTCGCGCCTGTAAAGCAGTGCGGGGCAGGGGCCTCACTGGGGTCAGGTTATTTGAGTCTATCGCGCTTATCAGCAATTATTCTAGGTCTGCCAATTCGGCTGCTACCACTGGACTATAATTTCAGGCAGGAATTTCAGGCAGGAATTTCAGGCAGGAATTTCATACAAGAATTTCAACAGTAAATACCCGCAACGTAGAAACGCCGGAGACATCAGGCCATGCAGGAAATTGCCCCGACGCTTTTTTCACCCGCAGTGCTTATTGCCGAAAACGCCGGCCGACTGCCGGCGCCGCGGCCGGACAGCACAATACCAGTTGCAGCGGACACGGCGGTGGTAACACTGTCGCAACAGGGGCTGGCGCTGTCAAAGCTGCAGGACATTCAATCCAGCTCCAGCGCCGGGTCAGGCGTGGATAATCGCGCCACCGACCCGGGTCCGGTCGCTGCAGCGGCGCGTAGCGACAGCACTGAGGCCCGCGCCTTCGAGGCGGTGGCGCGGGCACTCACCGCACCGCAGAACACTCTCAATATCGCCGTCTGAGCGCTTGCGGGCAAGACCGGCAATTTAAACGACGGCCGCCCGCTCCTCGGCACGGGTCGCCGGCGCCCCCTGCAGGATCATCTGCGCGGCCTTCTCGGCAATCATAATGGTCGGGGCATTGGTATTGCCGCTGACCACCGTGGGCATGATCGACGCATCCACCACCCGCAGCCCCCGCAGGCCGTGCACCCGCAGCTGGTCATCCACCACCGCCAGTGGATCGCTGCCCATTTTGCAGGTGCCCACCGGGTGATAGATGTGGTTGGCCTTGCGGCGGATATAGTCATCCAGGGCCCCGTCCTCGACAACCTCGTCGCCCGGAAATATCTCGGCACCGCTGTACTGCGCCAGCGCCGGCGCGCGCAGGATGCGGCGGGCGCGCTTGAAGCCGCGGCGCAGGGCGGTGATATCGTCGCCGTGGCTGAGCATATTCAGGTCGATCAGCGGATCGTCGGCAGCCGAGGCACTGGCCAGGCTGACGCTGCCGCGGCTTTTCGGTCGCAGCAGGCACACGTGCAGGGACAGTCCGTATTTGAAATAAAATGCCAGGTTGCGGCCGTGGTCGTCCATGGCCGAGGGTAAAAAATGCAGCTGGATATCGGGCGAGGGCAACTCGTCGCTGGATTTGATAAAAGCGCCGCCCTCCGCCAGCGGGCTGGTCAGCAGGCCCTCGCGCCGGCGCCAGTAACGCAGCATTGCGAGCAGATTGCGCACGCTGGCCGCGGGCCGGGAGGATATCGCCTGACAGCTCTTGTCGCGCAACACCGCCATTATGTCCACGTGCTCCTGTAGATTCTCGCCCACACCGGGCAACTCGTGTTGCAATGCGATACCGTGTGGCACTAATTTGGTGCGACTGCCAATACCCGACAACAACAGCAGTTGCGGCGAGGCAAATGTGCCGGCGCAGACAATCACCTCCCTGGCGGCGCGCAGCGTCTTGCGCTGCCCCTGGTGCAGAATCTCCACGGCCGCCGCGCGCCCGCCTTCCAGCACTACCCGCTGTGCATGGGCTGCGGTCATCACGCTCAGATTCGGGCGCTGCATGACCGGGTGCAGGTAGGCGGCCGCGGCGCTGCAGCGCTGCCCGTCCTTCTGGGTGACCTGGTAGAAGCCCACGCCCTGCTGGTCGGCGCCATTGAAATCCGCGTTGTGGCGGTGGCCGGCCTGCTGCGCTGCTGTGACAAAGGCGCTGGAAAGGGGGTGGCGGTAGCGCAGATCGGCGACATTGAGCGGCCCGCCGACACCGTGGAACTCATCCTCGCCGCGCTCCTGGTGCTCCGCTTTTTTGAAATAGGGCAGTACGTCCCGGTAGCCCCAGCCCGCATTGCCCAGTGCCTGCCAGTGATCGTAGTCCTGCGGCTGGCCGCGCACGTAGAGCATGGCATTGATGGAGCTGCTGCCGCCCAGTACTTTGCCGCGCGGGCAGAAGATGCGCCGATCGCCCAGGGTCGGCTGGGCGATGCTGTTGTAATACCAGTTGAAAAAGCGCGTGGTTATCGACAGCACAATGCCGCCGGGGGTGTAGATAATCGCGTTTTTATCGCTGCCGCCGGCCTCCAGCAGGCACACATTGACCGCGGGATCGGCAGACAGGCGATTGGCGAGCACGCAGCCGGCAGATCCGGCGCCGACAATGATATAGTCAAACTTCATCGCTGATCTCTCCTTAATTATTGGTCTGTAGAGACTGGTCCGCCTGCAGCGTCACTATACAAGTATTGGCGGCGGTTTTTTTACTATTTTATGACAAACATTCGGCCAATCGCGCCAGGCCCTTTTCAGGCGCCCGGCAAACCGCTGTGGCGGTGCCTCAAATCCTAGATAAGCCACTGACGCTTAACAATTTTTAACGCCAATGGCGGGCACCCGCGGGTCGACGCCCCGGGGTGAAACCGCTAAACTCCGGCGAGACTGAGATTAAGCTGGCGGCCACTTTCTCTGGCCGGCGCAGACAACCCACAAGGACCCCCATGAAAAAACTAACCCTCCCCTACAGCCTCGCTGCGATTATCAGCGCCGGCGGCCGGCCGGCCCCCGCCGATACGCTGCAGGAAATCTACCTGCTGGCACTGGCAAACGACCACCAGTTGAAAGCCGATGAGGCCGCCTACCGCGCCGGCCTGGAGCAAAAGACCATTCTGCGCGCCGGACTGCTGCCGCAAATCAACGCAACCGCGGAATACAGAGACAGCACCAGTGACGAAACCAGCTCCCGCATCACCACCTTTACCGACGAAGACACCGGTGAGGATGTGATATTTCCCGTCAACACCCAAGGCGAAACCGACACAGAAAGAACCCAATACGGCGTAACACTCACCCAGCCGCTGTTCGATCTGCCGGCCTGGTTTACCTACAAGCAGGGCATTGTGCTGGGGGAGCAGGCCGAAGCGCAGTTTGGCGCCGATCAGCAGTCATTGATTATTCGCGTTTCTGAAGCCTATTTTAATGTCCTCAGAGCCGTGGATAATCTCGAAACCTCGATCGCCGAAGAAAAAGCCCTCGGCCACCAGTTGGAGCAGACCAAACAGCGCTTTGAGGTGGGCTTGACGGCAATTACCGACGTCCATGAAGCACAGGCGTCTTTCGACGATGCCACTGCCGTCACCCTGGAGGCGCGCGGCAATCTGGGTATCACCTTCGAGGCGCTGGAAGTGCTGACCGGTACTGCGCACACCACCATTGCGCCGCTGACGGAGAAATTTCCGGTGGTCGACCCGGTGCCAGCGGCACGCCACGAATGGGTCGACTTTGCGCTTAAAAACAACTATGCGCTGAGAGTTGCCAAGCTCGCTGCCGAGGCATCGCGACAAAACTCACGCGCCAGAACCAGTGAGCACTATCCCACACTGTCCGGTTCGATCAGTTACAACAACACAGATTCCGACGGCAATGACGCCTTCGACCAGCCCTTTGACTCAGAGATCGACGATGAGGTTCTGAGTATCGACCTGACCATCCCCATTTACTCGGGCAGCCGGATCTCAGGCGAGCGCCGCCAGGCTTTCCAGCAGTATCTGCAAAACAAGGAACTCTATAACCGGGCCCAGCGCGACACCATTCAATCGGCCCGCTCACTGCATCTGGAAGTGGTTACCGATGTCGCTCAGGTAAAGGCCCGCGCCCAGGCCATCATCTCGAGCACCAGTGCACTGGAAGCCACCCAGGCCGGCTACGATGTCGGCACACGCAACCTGGTCGATGTGCTGCTGGCACAGCGCACCGTTTACCAGGCGCGGCGCAATTACTCCAACGCGCTGTTCGACTATGTGGTAAATATGCTGCGACTGAAGGAAGTGGCCGGTAATCTGACCCCCGAAGACGTGATTCAACTCAACCAGTGGCTGGATGCCCAGGGGCAGATATCGCGGGCCCAATATGAAAAATAGCGCCTATAAAAACCGCTCTATGATGCCGGTGAGTTTGTTCAGAGCGCCGCGGTTGGCGGCGGCGGCATCCCGCGCAGCTTCACCCTGGCGCCGCCGCCGCTCGCCGTCGCGGCCCAAGGCGACCACGGCACTTGCCAACTGGCGGTAGTCCGCCACAATCGTCAACCCGCCCACCGACTGCAGCAGGCGCGAGACCTCCTGAAAGTTAAACAGGCTCGGGCCGCTCAAAACCGGCACCCCCCACGCCGCCGGCTCGATCAGGTTGTGACCGCCGCGGTCGATCAGGCTGCCGCCGACAAAGGCGATATCGCAGGCGCCAAACAGCACCAGCAGTTCACCCATGGTATCGCCCAGCACAATCTGGATGTCCGGCCCCGTCGCGGCCCCGCGGCTGCGCCGGCTCAGCCGATAGCCGTGGTTACGACACAATTCGAACACCCGCTCGAAGCGCTCCGGGTGACGCGGAACCACCACCAGCAGCGGGTTGTCGAGCTGATTGCAGACTTCGGCAAAAGCCCTGACAATCTCTTCGTCCTCACCGTCGTGAGTGCTGGCCGCCAGCCATACGGTGCGCCGCCCGCCGTTGCTCCAGTCACGTTTCAGCTGTGCCGCTGCCTGCAGCTGCGCATCACTGACAGTCAAATCAAATTTGATACTGCCGGTAACGGCACTGGCGGCGGCCGGCAGGCCCAGTTCGGCAAAGCGCCGCCGGTCGTCGCCGTGCTGTGCCGCCACCACACTCAGGCGGCGCAGCATCGGGCGGGTCAGCATGGCCAGGCGCCGGTAGCCGCGCGCCGATTTTGCCGACAGCCGCGCATTGGCGAGCACCACGGGAATACCGCGGCGATGGCAGGCGGCGAGGGTATTGGGCCACAGCTCGGTCTCCATGATAATCAGCAGACACGGATTGATACGCCGCAGAAAGCGCGCCACGGCATCGGGCAGATCATAGGGCATATAGCAATGCAGCGACTGCTGACCGAATGCAGCCCTGACCCGCTCCGAGCCGGTGGGCGTAGTGGTAGTAACGATGAACCTCAAGCGCGGATACCGATGCTGCAGCGCTTTGATCAGGGGAATCGCGGCGATAGTCTCACCCACCGATACCGCGTGCACCCACACCGGCGACTGTGCCCGCGGCACCGCCTCGACAAAACCAAAGCGCTCCCCCAGCCGCCGCCAGGCCGCCGGCTGCCGCAGCCGCCGCGACCGCCGCCACAGCCGCACCAACAACAGCGGCACCAGCAAATACAAAAGCGCCGAATACCCCCAGCGCACCACCCGCTCCCCGACACTCTCGCCGCCCCGCAGTCCCTTTCCCCCGACAACTTTTCCCTTTTCCCTTTTTTCCTTTTCCCCACCCACCCCTAAACCTCTTGAAACTGCATCGCATGCAACTTCGCATACAGCCCCTTAAGCCCCAACAGCTGCGTGTGGTTCCCCTGCTCGACAATGCGCCCGTCATCCATCACCACGATCTTGTCGGCATTTTCGATGGTTGACAGGCGGTGGGCAATAACCAGCGTGGTGCGCCCGCGCATCACTTCCTCCAGGGCCTGTTGAATCCTGCGCTCCAGCTCCGTATCCAGCGCTGAGGTGGCCTCGTCGAGAATCAGAATCGGCGCGTCCTTCAACAGCGCGCGGGCTATCGCCAGGCGCTGCCGCTGGCCGCCGGACAGGCGTTCGCCCTCCTCACCGATGACCGTATCCAGCCCCTCTGGAAGCTGCTCGATAAATTCCAGTGCCTGGGCGGCGGCAGCGGCCTGCAGCACCTGCTCGCGGCTGGCGCCGGCGAGATCGCCGTAGGCGATATTGCTGAACACGGAGTCGTTGAACAGGGTGATATTCTGATTGACCAGGGCAATCTGCCGGCGCAGGTTTTTCAGGGCAAATGCCTGCACCGGCACACCGTCGATTTCGATGGTGCCTTGCCGGTGGTGATAAAAACGCGGTATCAGACTCACCAGTGTCGACTTGCCGCTGCCGGAGCGACCCACCAGGGCGACGGTCTGACCGGGCTCGACCGACAAATCGATATCCCGCAGTACTACGCCGTCTTCATCGCCATAGGCAAAATGCAAGCCGCGAATGTCGATGCGCCCGGCGACTCTGTCGGCCTCATAGGTACCACTGTCCTCCTCGACATCTTCATCCAGCTGCTCGAAAACACTCTCTGCGGCAACGATACCCTTAATGGTCTTGGCATACACACCGCTCAACTGTTTGAGTGCATTGGGAATCATCGCGGCAGCGGTAAAGTAGGCCATGAATTCACCGGCGTCGCCCGCCTGCATAAACGTCAGGCCCAGGAACAGCATCGCACCCATGGCAATGGAAACGATCCACTGCAACACAGGAGTGACGACCGAGGAGGTCGCCTGCATCTTGATATGCTGGCGGCAATGATCTTTGCTGGCGCGCGCAAAGCGCTGTTTTTCATACTGCTCACCGCCGAAGCTGCGCATAACGCGATTGCCGTTGATCATCTCCGAACTCACCTGAGTGATATCACCCATGGTGACCTGTATGCGCCCGCTCAATTTGCTGAAGCGCTTGCCGACCACCACTACCGTGGCGGCAATGATCGGGCAAACAGCCAGAAAGACCAAGGTCAGTTTCCAGTCCGTCCACAACAGATAGGCCAGCAGGAATACCAGCGTCAACCCCTCGCGCAGGAACACTTTCAAAGCATCGGTCACCGCCGTGGTGACCTGCGATGTGTTATAGGTAATGCGCGATATCAGGTGCCCGGATTCATGCAGGTCAAAGTAGGCGCTGGGCAAAGCCGTGAGTCGCTCAAACAGCTGGCAACGCAGTGTCAGGATGATATTGTTGGCCACCCGCGCCATACAGTAACCGCCGATGAAAATGCCGATACCGCGACAGAGAAAAATCAATACCAGCAGCAGCGGCGTCATATAGCGATCGGTGGCGTCGCCGCTCTCAATGGCATTGATGACATGGCGCATCAAATCGGCCAGCGCCGCCTGTCCCGCCGCCACCAGCGCGAAACCGCAGACACTGAGGATGAAAAAGCCCAGGTGCGGCAGAATATAGCGGAGTAGGCGGTAGTAAGTATCGCGCTTGCTTGTATCTTCCGGTGACGTTGCAGACATTAGCCGACTTGATAAAACGCCGTGTACCAGTCGACAAAGCGCTTGACGCCCTCTCTGACATCGGTGGCCGGCCGGTAGGCGACATCATCCACCAGTGCCTGTACATCGGCGTAAGTATCGGGAACGTCACCGGGCTGCAGCGGCAAGAGATTTTTCTGCGCCTTGCGGCCCAGCGCCTCCTCGATGGCACCGATATAGTCGAGCAGTTCAACCGGGTTTTGATTGCCGATATTGTAAACACGCCAGGGGGCGTTGCTGGTACCGGGATCGGGTTGTTTGCCGCTCCACTGCGGGTTGGCGGCGGCGGTGTGATCGAGCGTGCGAATGATGCCCTCGACGATATCGTCAATATAGGTGAAGTCGCGCCGGTGCTTACCATAGTTGAAAACATCGATCGGTTTGCCGGCGAGAATGGCCCTGGTGAACAGGAACAGCGCCATATCCGGGCGACCCCAGGGACCGTATACCGTGAAAAAGCGCAGACCCGTGGTGGGCAGATCGTAGAGGTGGCTGTAGGTATGGGCCATCAGCTCATTGGCTTTCTTACTGGCCGCATACAGCGACAGCGGATGATCGACATTGTCGTGCACCGAAAACGGCATACTTTCATTGGCACCGTAAACCGAGCTGGACGAGGCGTAAACCAAGTGCGCTACCCGGTGATGGCGGCAGCCCTCGAGGATATTCATGGTGCCGACAATATTCGAATCGATGTAGGCGTGGGGGTTTTCTATGGAATAGCGCACTCCCGCCTGGGCGGCCAGGTGCACGACCTTGTCGAATTGCTGCCCGGCAAACAGTTCCTCCACCAGCGCGCGATCCGACAGATCGCCCTCCACCATACGGAACGCGCCGCGCTCGGCGGGCGGGCGGCACACATCGGCATAGACCGCCTCCTCGAGAGTGCCGGCGACAAACCGCTCAATGCGCTGGTGTCTGGCGCGTTTCAGCGATACATCGTAGTAGTCGTTGAAATTGTCCAGGCCCACCACATCGTCGCCTCTGGCGGTCAGGTACAGAGCGACATAGGACCCGATAAAACCGGCCGCACCGGTTACCAATACTTTCATCAGCTGGCGTTTCCCCTTGCCTGTTCGATCGGGTGAGTACTCGGATGAGCATTTGCCTGGCCCAGCCGGCATAGACCACCCCCGCTAATATCGAATTATACTGCATACTCGCCCCTCAGGTAGAGACCCGGCTTTCTGGTAGACTGACACCCGCAAAAACCGCCGTGGAGGCCCAGTGGCCGAGAACACACTAATTGCCTGGTTTGTCAGCGACGCCAAGCCGGGTCACCGCAGCCAGCTCGAAGGGCTGAGACAGGCGCTCGGCAGCCGTACCGAACTGGCCGAACGCCGTATCGAGGCGGGCAGTGCCCTGCACAACCTGAGAACGGCGCTGAGTCTCGACACCACACAGCGGCCGCATTTGCTCGTTGCCTGCGGCCATCGCACACATATCCTGACACTGGCACTGCGGCGCCGGTTTGGCGGGCGCGCGGTGGTGCTGATGCGACCCTCCCTGCCGCTGCGGTGGTTCGATCTGTGTATCGTCCCCCAACACGATCCGGCCCCCGCCCTGGACACGGTAGTGCGCACCTGTGGTGTGCTCAACGCCGTGCTGCCCGCCGCACACCAGGACTCACGGCAGGGCTTGATCCTGATCGGCGGCCCATCCAAACACCACGGCTGGAGCAATGCCGCGATCATCGACCAGCTGCGACAGCTGATCACCGCTCTGCCCCTGACCAACTGGACCCTGACCACATCGCGGCGCACCCCCGCGGATTTTGCCGCGGCGCTGGCACCGCTGCTCGGCAGGCAGCTGCAGTTTATACCGGCCCGGCAAACGCCACCGGGCTGGCTGCCGCAACAATTGCAGCGCTGCGGCCGCGTATGGGTCAGTGAAGACAGTGTCTCAATGGTCTATGAGAGCCTCAGCAGCGGTGCCCGGGTCGGCCTGCTGGAAGTGCCGAGACGCGGTTGCAGCCGCGTCGCCGCCGGCGTCGACCGTTTGCTGCAGGCACACCGGCTGACATCCGTCGCTCACCTTCTGCATCGCGGTGAGATGCTGCCGGCCCGGGCACCGCTGCAGGAAGCCGATCGCGTCGCAAAATACATCCTCGCCTGGCTGCCGGACCCCGACTGAGCTTGCCTGACATCCGGGCTTTGTAGATAATGCCCGGTCTGCCTGCACCGGGTCGGCCGACCGGCTGATTCTGCGCCGGTGCGGCGCCTTGAGTTTGCGGATTTTATGAGAGTACTTCACGTCGCCTACCAGCAATTGCGCCGCTACGGACACACCCGGGTCAGTTGGGCGCAAAAGCTCTTCTACGGGCTAATCAAAAACGGTCACCATGTACAGGGATTCAGCGATCGCGATGTCGCCGCATTCGAGGCGCCGCTCGGCATCCGCGACCTGGGCGTCGGCAAGGCCAACCGCCGGCTGCTGGAGATGGCCGAGGCACTGCAGCCGGAGCTGGTGGTCGTGGGACACTGTGACATGATCCACAATCGCACCCTGGAGGAGATCCGCCGCCTGCTGCCGCAGGTCGCCATTGCCGGCTGTAACAACGATCCGCTGTTTATCCGCCAGAATGTCGACAAAATCGCCCACCGCTGCGAGGTGGTGGACGCCATGTTCGTTTCCACCGGCACAGCGGAGTTAAAGCAGTTCGAAGGGCGGCGCGCGCGCCTTTATCATATGCCCAACCCGGTCGACGAAGCCATCGAGTACCAGGACGCCTCGCGCCACGAGCAACTGCCCATCGACCTGATTTACTGCAGTAATGCGGTGCAGCATACCAGGCGCCTGGAAGATGTGGGCTATCTGCGCCGGCACCTGGCCGCCGAGCTGGTGTTCAAGACTTACGGCAGCTTTGGCGAGGCGCCGGTCTGGGGGCGCGACTACGATCGCGCCCTGGGACAATCGAAAATGGGGGTAAACTTCAATCGCAGCGAAGGGCTGCAATGGTATTCATCGGCCAGAATGGCGCAACTCGGCGGCAACGGTCTGCTGGTGTTTACCCACGACAGCGCCGGCTTTGATTCCCTGTTCCCGCCGCAGACACTGGTGTATTACCGCGATCTGGATCAGCTGCTGGCGCTGATCCGCGACTTCCATGCCGACAATGCCAAGCGCAGGGCCTGGGCGGCGGCAACGCGGCATTTTTTCCACCAGCAGATCAATTCCAGGTTAAACGCCCAGTATATTGTCGAGTCGACGCTGCAGCTCACCCACAGCCATCCCTATGTGTGGGCCGGGCACTGAGATGGCGGCAAAGATAGAACTGGCCGGCCTGAAACCGTTTGCCAGCGGCGGCAACCGGCTGTGTTTCGTCAACCCCGACAATGCCGAGCAGTGCATAAAAGTCCCCAGGCCGGGCTTTTCGGCAGCCGAGAAGCGGCGCCGCAAAGGCCTGCCGAAATCCCTCAAACCACTGTCCAGCTTTGACGACAATTTACAGGAGTTCCGCCAGTTAAACGCCATCCACCGGCGCCTGGGCAGTGAGGTCCGGGCGCTGGTACCGCGCTGCTACGGCCTGGTGCCGACTGATCTCGGGCGGGGGATTGTGACCGACCTGGTCACGGACGCCGACGGCAGGATCTCCATCAGCCTGAAGCAGTATCTGTGGGAAAACGGCCTCGACACCGCACTGCAAAGCGGCCTCGAGGATTTTCGCCGGCGCTGGCTGGCGCTGGCGGTACCCAGCCGCGACCTCTTGCTGCACAATCTGGTGGTCAAACAGACGCTGGCAGGGACATTGCAACTGCTGGTTATCGACGGCCTGGGCTGGTCGGACCTGCTGCCGATGGCGGCACTGTTCGACGCCCTTGCACGGCGCAAAGTGCAGCGCAAACTCAGCAATCTGGATACCCGTATCGAAGCCCTGTTAACCGCCAAGCGCGAGGGCGCGCCCTGGGGCTACCACGGTTATCTGGCACCCGACGCCCGGCGACCGGACAATGACAGGCAATGACAGCGGCCGCCGCAGCGGCGCCACCACCACAGGGACCCTGAGGCTCGCCCAGGTGCTCGCCGGGGCCGAGCGCGGCGGCGCCGAGAATTTCTACACCCGCCTGGTGGCAGCTCTCAGCGACGTTGCCGGCCTGCAGCAACGCGCGTTTCTGCGCGGTTTCCCCGAGCGCACCGCACAACTCGAGAAAGCCGCGGTCGACTGGCAGCATTTCACCTTCGGCGGCCCGCTCGATCTGCTCGGCCACTACCGCTACCGCCGCGCCCTGCGCCGTTTCGCCCCCGATATCGTGCTGACCTGGATGGGCAGGGCCAGTGCCCTGACTCCGCGCGGCGACTACTGCCTGGTCAATCGCCTGGGACACTACTACGACCTCAAGTACTACCGCCACGCGGACTACTGGGTGGGCATCAGCAAAGGCATCTGCGACCACCTTATCGCCGGCGGCATGCCGGCCAAGCGTGTCGTGCATATCCCAAACTTCGCCGATGAGCGCGAGGTGGCGCCAGTGCCGAAAACCAGCTTCGACACTCCCCCCGGTGTACCGCTGTTGCTGGCTGCCGGGCGCCTGCATCGCAACAAGGGCTTCGATGTGCTGCTGCGCGCGCTGCAGGGTATCGACGGCGCTTACCTGTGGCTGGCCGGCAGCGGTCCGGAGGACGAGCCGCTGCGGCAGCTGGCGCAGGATCTGGGCGTTCGCGACCGCATCCGTTTTCTCGGCTGGCGCGGCGACGTTACCGCGCTGATGCGCAGCGCCGATATCTTTGTCTGTCCTTCCCGCCACGAGGGGCTGGGCTCGATTGTGATGGAGTCCTGGGCGCATCGCTGCCCGATCATCGCCACCAACTCGCAGGGGCCGGGCGAGCTGATTGAGCACGGAGAAACCGGCCTGATAACACCGGTTGACGACGCCGGGGCGCTGAGCGACAGTATTGGCCAACTGATCGCCAGCGACGAATTGCAGGCGCAGCTGGTGGACAAGGCTTTCACCCACTACCACAGCCATTACTCGAAACATAAGATCGTGGAGCAATATCAGAACTTTTTTCATTCGATACGGCAGCGCTGAGAATCGCAGCACCGTATCGCACTATGGATTGTTGAAATGCTTGCCGAAAACAACTTGCCACCGCAGTTCCGACAGTGGAACGAACAACACGGAGCGCCGTACGGCAAGCCGCTGGTATTGGCCAAAAAACTGAAAAGATGGCTGCCGTCGCACTGGTACTGGTCTCTCAGAGGCCCCTTTTCCATCCAGCGCAATAATGACACCCGCAGATTCGAGTACCCGTGGGCGTTTTTCCAGGCACAGCTGGGGCCGGGATCGCGGGTACTGGAAATAGGTGGCAGCCTCAGCGGCTTTCAATTCGCCCTGGCGCAACAGGGCTGCCGTGTAGTCAACATCGACCCCGGCCTGGAGGCGGCGGGCAAGGGCTGGCACTGCGACCACCAGACACTGGCCAGGCTGAACACATTGTTCAAAACCGATGTTGAACTGCGCAATACCACCATCGATAAAGCCTGCCTGCATGCCGATGAATTCGACTGTGCTTTCTCTATCAGCGTGATCGAGCATCTCCCCTGGAGCGATGTCGAAAACATCATGCGCGAAACTTACCGAAGTCTCAAACCGGGCGGCCGGTTTATCATGACCATTGATCTTTTCACCGATATCAAGCCTTTTTCTAACACTGAAACCAACAAATACGGCTCAAATATCGATATAAAAAAAATGACAGAGGTGGAGGATTTCGAAGTCGACTACGGCGAAACGACACAATTGCATGGCTATCCGGATTTCAATCCGCAATATATCATCGACAACCGCAACCAGTTTTTGGTCGGCAGTGGCTATCCGACCATGGTGCAGTGCCTGGTGTTGAAAAAGCCTCTGCAACCCTCTCGACAAGGCAGCGACGATGAGCGATCCGAACCTTGAACTGAAACCCGGGCAGGCCACTCTGCGCGTTCTAGCTTCACCGGCCAGGAAGAATAAAGCCAACAATCCTTTTAATTGCCTGCTGTACGACGCCATGCCAGCGGGTATCGAAGTATTCGAATTCGCCACCACGCCCCTCAATGAGCAGCACTGGGACATTCTCCACCTGCACTGGCCCGACTTGATGCTGCGCCACAACAGCTTGCTCAGGATTCATATCAAGGCCTGGACACTGCTGCGAAAAATGGCTGAGGTGCAAAGGCGTGGCGGCAAAGTTGTGTGGACAGCCCACAATGTCGAGCCTCACAAGATGCCTCTGAGATTTTTTGCCCTGCGATTGTGGCACCAGATACTCCATACCCTCGATGGCGTTATATATCTCAACGGCCAGGGACAAAAGCAGCTGCAAGAGCTCTATCCGTCGCTGCGCCACAAGCCATCTGCGATCATCCCCCACGGCCACTATATTGGCGCCTATCCGCCCTGTAACGGCACCCCCTTTCAACAGCTGGGGATCGAGCGCGGCAAGACCAATTTACTATTTTTCGGTAAAATCAGATTTCACAAAGGCCTTTCATCCCTGCTCGAGGCGTTCGGCGGTATTCAGCAAGACCGGGCCAACCTGATCATTGCCGGTCAACCCGACGAGCGCGAACAGGCTAATATCGGCAGCAGCCCTTATGTCAAGAGCGGTAATGTCAAAACGCTGTTGCGGCATATAAAGGACACTGAGGTATCGGGTTTGTTTCAGGTCGCCGATGCCGTCATTCTGCCCTATCGCAATATTCTCAATTCCGGCACCGCCATTCTCGCTCTGTCGATGCAGCGACCGATAGTGGCACCAAGAGTGGGCAGCTTACCCGAACTGCAGAAAACCTATGGTGAAAACTGGGTATTTCTCTATGACCAGCCACTAACCCCGCAGGGGCTGGAAAAGGTACTGGACTGGCTATCAAAACGAGAAACCACTGCGCTCGACTTGAGCCAACTGAACTGGGAGATAGTTGCACGGCAGACAGCAGATTTCTATCGGCAGCTGGTGGATACGGCTGCCGAAGAAACCCCGACCTCGGCGGATTCAAGTAAGGACAGACAAATACCAATGAAAACAAATATCAAAAAGTGGCTAAAAAACGTTATGCCAGGGGTGGTCGCACACTATCGTGCTTACCAATCCCTGCTGCTGCGCAGAAAATCCTATTTGCGCCAAGTAGGCTGGCTTAACAGTATCAAACTCGGCTATCCCTGCGATAACGACGGCTCGCCGTTACCCTGGATGAACTACGCTATTATAGCGGTGTGTAAAGACCGTATCGCCAGAGAGCACACCATATTCGAGTACGGCAGCGGCTATTCCACACTGTTTTTCGCACAGCGCGCCAAAAGCATCGTTGCCGTGGAATATGACCGACACTGGTTTGAGCATCTCAGCGGTAAAATTCCCGCCAATGCGCGCCTGATCTTTCAGAAGAATGATATCGACGGTGACTACTGCCGTACGATTCTGTCAACATCTGACAGCTACGATATTGTCATCGTCGACGGCCGCGACCGGGTAAATTGCGTCAAACAGGGGTTGAAAAAGCTCTCGGCTCAGGGGGTGATGCTGCTCGACGATTCCCATCGGGAAGAGTATATCGAAGGCATTAACTACGCCAAGGGCCAGGGCTTTAAGATTCTGAGCTTTACCGGTTTAAAACCGCTCTGGCACAAGGGTGGCACAACCACCTTGATATACCGGGCCGAAAACTGCTTGCAGATATAGCGGCACCGTTAGCATCGGCGCTGCTCCAGCAGTTCGCGATATACGGCAAGGGTTTTCTCCACCTGCACCGGCAGCAGGTAGTGTTTTTTCAAATCGATATTGCCGCCGTGCTGCAACACGTTGATAGTGACATCCGCCAGCCGGGCTTTGTCCGCCAGGCCGGTGGCAAAACAGTCGCGCAGGACCTCTGCCGGCCCGCCTAAATCGTAGGCGACCACGGCCGTGCCGATACTCAGCGCCTCGGTAACGGTGCGGCCAAATGGCTCCGGGCGGTTGGATAGATTGAAGACTGCGGCGGCCAGGGCATAGAGCTGCTTCATATCGCTGCGATGCCCGAGAAAGGAAATATCTTTACTCAGCCCTCTGGCCTCTACCATCCGGCGCAATTCGTCTTCATACTGCCGCTTGGCACCGTCGGAGCTGCCGACAATCAGTCCGTGAATATTGTCGATGCCGCGCCGCTTCAGCACCTCGATCAGCTCGATAAAATCCACTTGCCCTTTCCAGCGCGACAGCCTGCCCGGCATCAGCAGCAGGCGCCTGCCGGCCAGCCCCGGGTGGGCCTGGAAAAAGCTCTCGCGCCACTGCTTCGAGGGCTTATAGCCATGCCTGAACTCCACCGGGTCCACACCCCGATGTATCAGGCGAACGGCGGCGGGGTCGACAGCCGGATAGTTATCGATAATATAGCGGCGCACGGCCTCGGAAATAGCGATGAGGCGCTCGCCGCGCGCCATCACTGCGCTGTAGCGATTGACCGAATACATACCGTGAAAAGTCGTGACCAGATGCGGTCGCGACTGCGCCGGCATCTTGCGCCAGGCAAGCCAGCTCAGCCAGGCCGGAACACGTGAGCGCACATGCACGATATCGGGTTCGACCCCGGCAAACAGTTTGCGCAGCGGCCGCACCAGCCGTAAACTCGCCAGCGATTTGCGATGCACCGGCATCTCGATATGCTCGGAGCCCTGCTCCGTCAATTGCACCACCTGGCGCCCGCCGGCGGAAACGACCACGGAATGATGTCCCTGCCGTACCAATTCCCGGGCAAACTCCACGGTACCGCGCTCGACACCGCCGGCATTCAGTTGCGGAAGGATCTGCAGAACCTTCATCAGCTGCGAATCAACACCGATAATCAGCGCATGCGCGCCGTTCGCCCCGGTTTGTGCTCAGGCAACTGTGCCGGAATGAACTCACGCCAGTGTCTGATGAAGTAACTGTAACGCTTAAAGCTCTTGACAACTTTACCGGCCTGCCAGGCGACCAGCACCCAGGGCGTTTTATCCAGATCTCTCTTTTTGGGTTTGACAATCGTCGACTCATTGCCCACTTCGTAGACCATATGGGGCTCGGTACTGAAGCACTTCAAATCGATATCCCAAAAGTGGTCGTAGAGTTTGTCGATGGGTTTGCTCATCACACCGCCTTTGCGAATCACTTTTTCCATACCGCGGCGATTGATGACATAGCCCTGGGTACCGCTGGCACCGCGCAGTGGCCGCACCAGGCGCAACCCGCAGGACAGGTTGCAGACGACCTTGCGGCGGCGGATACGCAGCGACATCAGGCGCACCAGTTCGTACTCCGGCGGCAATGTGGTGATCTCGCGGATAGCATCGCCGATACCTTCTTCGGCCGCGACATCGTCCTCAAAAATACACAGGTGCTCGGCACCTTGGTCATAGGCGTCTTTTATCACCCGGTAATGGGACAAGTAGCAGCCGACCTCGGATTTGGTCAGCGTGGCCCGACGTTTACAGCGGGCGAGCGTCTGGTCAATTTTTTCACCAACGCGCAATGCCGGCATGGTTATTCTGCCATCGACAGCCGGGTAGATCCCGGCGCTGATACCTTGCCTAGCCAAGGCGGACTTCAAGGTCTGCACAACAGCCTGATCCTGCGTCAGGCTGATAATCCAGCACTTCAGGGTCATAATGATATCCAGCACTACATTCGCTATTATTTTACCTACTTAGGCGTAACAGGCCTGTGACAATGCGCTGCATCTGTTCGTCCCTGAAACGATCCAGCGACACGGGTATCACCTACAAACAATGCCCCCATGGCACCCGATGTCACGTTTACGACTTTAACGCTAAGACTTGCGCGCTACTATACCATACACGCCTGCCGCGGATTAGCCCCGCGGCGCAAACAAATCAGTACTGGTTCTCAACCTCTCACTGCGACAAGCTGCCGAGCAGCGGCGATCGAGTTGACAGGGATTACCCATCAACCGCCGTCAGCCATTCACCGTGCGCGGCGCTGCGTCCCCTCACCACATCGAAATAAAGACCCTGTAATCTGCTGGTGATTTCTCCGCGACCGCCGCTGCCAATCAGCCTGCCGTCCAGTTCCCTGATGGGCAGGACTTCGGCCGCAGTACCGGTAAAGAAGGCCTCGTCGGCAACATAAACTTCGTCGCGGGTAATGCGCTTCTCGAGCACCCGGTAGCCGCAATCGGCGGCCAGTTGCAACAGCGTTTTGCGGGTGATGCCATCCAGGCAGGAAGTCAGCTCCGGCGTAAACAACACGCCGTCGCGCACGATAAAAATATTTTCCCCACTGCCCTCGGCCACATAGCCCTCATTGTCCAGCAGCAGCGCTTCCTCGCAACCGCTGTCGAGCGCCTCGCGCAGGGCGAGCATGGAATTGATATAGTGGCCGTTGGCCTTGGCCTTGCACATGGTGATATTGACGTGGTGGCGGGTGTAGCTGGAAGTGCGCACCTTGATGCCCTGCTCCCTGGCCTCGGGTGTGACAAAACACGGCCACTCCCAGGTGGCGACCATCACATGGGTGCGCAGATTGTCGGCGCGCAGGCCCATGCCCTCGGAGCCGTAAAACACCATCGGGCGCAGATAGGATTCATGCAGCCGGTTTTCGCGCACCACCAGGCGCTGGGCATCATTGAGCTGTTGCCTGCTGAACGGCATGCGCATATTCATGATGTGGGCCGAGTCGAACAGGCGCTCAGTGTGCTCCTCAAGGCGAAAGATACAGGTGCCGCGATCTGCGGTCTGATAGGCGCGGACACCCTCGAACACGCCCATACCGTAATGCAGTGTGTGGGTCAGCACATGTACCTTGGCCTCGCGCCAGGGCACCAGTTCACCGTCCAGCCAGATAACGCCATCGCGGTCGGAAAAAGACATAATCACTCCTACTCAAAGTCGCTAGATACCAGTTACTAGTCTCTAGTGACTAGTAACTAGCAATTAGAGACTGAACAACTTCTTCCAGATGCGCTGCACGGCAGCGCGCTCGGCGGCGAAAAGGCTGCCGTCGACAACGCTGGCCTGGCCCTGTAGCGCCAGGCGGTGTCCTGTTGATCGGTAGGCTTTGTAGGCGTCGATCAGCTGGGAAACCTCATGAGCTTCCAGCAAACCGGCTTCTTCGAGACAACTCAAAATGCGAATATTGTCGGTATATCGCATCAGCGCTGGCTGTTGATGAGCCCAGGCTAACACCGCATATTGAACCATAAATTCAATGTCGACAATACCTCCACTGTCGTGCTTGATATTGAAGTCGCCGTTTTCCGGGTCACTGCGGCTGCCCAGGTGCTCACGCATCTTGGCGCGCATCTCGGTGACCCGGCCGCACAGCTCGACCGGCTTGCGCGGCCGGCCCAGCACCCGCGCCCGCACCGCTGCGAAAGCGCCGGCCAGTGACTCGCTGCCGGCAACCACCCGCGCCCGCACCAGCGCCTGGTGCTCCCAGGTCCAGGCATCGTCGAGCTGGTATTTTTCAAAACCGTTCAGCGAACTGACCAGCAGGCCCGAGTTACCCGAGGGGCGCAGGCGCATATCCACCTCGTAGAGTTTGCCGCCGAGGGTCTGGGCAGTGAGCACATGGATGATCTTTTGCCCGAGCCGGGTATAGAAAGTCTGATTGTCCAGCTGCCGGCCGCCATCGGTATAGCGGCCCGGATCGGCATCGTGAAGGAATACCAGATCGAGATCCGAGCCGTGGCCGAGTTCGATACCGCCGAGCTTGCCGTAACCGATCACCACAAAACCATAGCCGTCGTCGGCGCCTGCGCGGCCGGGCTGGCCGTGGCGATTCATCATCTGCCGCCAGGCCAGCTCCAGCACGTGTTCCAGCACCACCTCGGCGATATAGGTGAGGTAGTCACTGACTTTCATCAGCGGCAGTATGCCGGTGACTTCACAGGCGGCGACCCGCAGAAAGTGCGCTGCCTTGAAATAGCGCAGCGCCTCCATATGACCCTCCAGATCATCCCAGCCAAGGCGCAATACCTCGCGCCGCAGCTCATCGCGCAGGCTGGTTTTGTCCGGCGGCGCGTAGAGCGTGCGCGGGTCGAGTAGTTCATCCAGCAAAGCGGGGTACTTGACCAACTGGTCGGCAATCCAGGGGCTGGCCGCGCACAAGGTGATCAGCTGCCGCAGGGCGCCCGGGTTTTCTATCAGCAGCACCAGGTAGGCACTGCGGCGGGCGACCGCCTCCACCAGCTGCAGTATGCGCTCCAGTGTCTGGGCCGACTCGTGCTGGGCACAGACGCCGCACAACAGCTGCGGCAGAAATTCGTCCAGTCGCTCGCGCCCGGCAGCCTGCATAGCCAGCACATGGCGACTGTTACGCAGTTGCTCGAGCAGCTCCAATACCCGGGCGGCATCGCCGTCACTGTAGTGGGCGCACAGCAGCGCCAGGGCCTGATCGCGGTCGAGCTGCGCCTGCCACAGCGCCGCCCAGTCGTGGTCGCGCTCGTCTTCGTTGCGCTGCGGATCGGCCACCACCGCCTGAAATTCGGCATTGACCTGCTCGCGGTGGCCCTGCAGCACCCGCCGGAAGCCCTCCCAACTGTCGAAGCCCATCACCCGGGCCAGGCGCAGGCGCTCCTCGGCCGCCGCCGGCAGCGCCTGCGTCTGGCGATCCTGCCAGGCCTGCAGGGCGTGCTCGGTATTGCGCAGAAAGCGGTAGGCGCTGTCGAGCTGCGCGGCAGCGCCCGGCGGCAGGCAGGACTCGGCCTCGAGTATTGGCAGCAACAGCAGCAGGCGCCGCTCCTGCAGGCGCTGGTCCCTGCCACCGCGTATCAGCTGAAACGCCTGGACGATAAACTCTATTTCGCGAATACCGCCGAAGCCGAGTTTGACATCGTCGCTTTTGCCGCGGCGCTGCACCTCGCGATTGATCAGCGACTTCATCGAACGCAGCGCTTCGATGGCGGAATAATCGATATAGCGGCGGTAGGTAAAGGGCCGCAACAGCGCCAGCAGGCGCTGCTCAGCGGCATCCGCGAGCCGTGCGCGGTCACCCGGCACGGCGCTGACCGCGGCCACCCGCGCCTTGATCATGGCGTATCTTTCCCACTCGCGCCCCTGCGTCTGATAGTAATCCTCGAGCGCATCAAAGTTCGACACCAGCGCGCCGCTCTGGCCATAGGGTCGCAGCCGCATATCCACACGGAAGACAAAGCCGTCGGCGGTATTGGCATCCAGGCTTTTAATCAGCTTTTTGCCGAGGCGCGCAAAGAACTCCTGATTGGCCAGGCTTTTGCCGCTGCGCCCGGCAGCCACAGACTGCGGGCCGGTATCGCCGGCCTCGGGGTAGGCAAAGATCAGATCCACATCGGAGGACAGGTTGAGTTCGCCGGCGCCGAGCTTGCCCATGGCCAGCACCAGCAGCGGCTGCGGCTGCCCGGACTCCGCGCCGGTGGGCACACCCCATTTACGCACCAGCTCGCGGTAGTGAAAATCCATCGCCTGCTGAATACTGGCATCGGCCAGCGCCGACAGTGCGGCGGTGGTTTCCTCGAGTGACGCCAGGCGATTCAGGTCGCGCCAGATGATGTGCACCATCGTCTGCCGGCGATAGCGGCGCAGCTGGCTGTCGAGCTGCTGTTCATCGCTGCAGGTCTCGAGCCTGGCAGCCAGCCCCGCAGCAATGACTGCCGGCGCAAGCGGCCTGTGCGGACCACTTTGCAAAAGCTCGAGCAGTACCGCGGGGGCGGCGATACAGGCCTTGGCTACATACTCGCTGCCGAGCCAGACTCGCAGCAATTGCCCGCGCTGCCCGTCGCCGGCGTCCAGACAAGCGCCGATGGCGGCCAGCTGCGCGCTGTCGGCGCGCTCGGCAAACTGCTGCTGATAGCGCTGCAGCTGCGGGTGAAATACTTCGGGTACAGCCTCGAGTAACTGGCTATCGAACAGCATGCTGTTAACTGAACCTGTCCGCAGGCGGCGCCACCCGCAAGACTTCCTCAATAGTGGTAATGCCAGCGGCGACCTTCTGCGCCCCGGACAGGCGCAGGGTGCGCATCCCCTCGCGCATCGCCAGTTTGCGCAGCGCCCCCAGATCACAGCCGTCATCCACCAGTTCTTTGACAGCGTCGGACAGCGGCAGGATTTCATAGATGCCCTGGCGCCCCATATAGCCGGTATTTCGACACTCGAGACAGCCCACCGGGCGATAAAAGTTTTTCGGCGTGGCAACTTTCCAGGGCTTCACCAGTTGCTGCCAGGCGTCGGCATCGACCGGCGCCTTGGCCTTACAGTGGTGGCACAGCGTGCGCACCAGCCGCTGTGCCATCACCCCCAGCACCGTCGCCTTGATCAGATAGCTGGCCACCCCGAGATCCAACAGCCGCGTCACCGCGGTCGGCGCATCGTTGGTGTGCAGGGTGGAAAGCACCAGGTGGCCGGTCAGCGCCGCCTGCACCGCCATTTGCGCAGTCTCCAGGTCGCGGATTTCGCCGACCATGATGATATCCGGATCCTGGCGCATCAGGGTACGTACCCCGGCCGCAAAATCGAGGCCTATCTGATGGTGCACCTGGGTCTGGTTGAAACTCTCCTCCACCATTTCAATGGGGTCTTCGATGGTGCTGACATTGACCTGCGGCGTCGCCAGACTTTTCAGCGAGGAATACAGGGTGGTGGTTTTACCGGAACCGGTGGGCCCGGTCACCAGCACAATACCGTTGGGGCGCCCGACCATGGACTGCCAGCGCTGGTAATCGTCGCCGCCCAGCCCCAGTTCGGCAAACGAGCGCAGCAGCACCTCGGGATCGAAGATCCGCATTACCATTTTTTCGCCGAAAGCCGTCGGCAGTGTCGACAACCGCAGTTCCACCTCACCGCCATCGGGGCGTTTGGTTTTGATACGCCCGTCCTGGGGCTTGCGCTTCTCCGCCACATTCATGCGCCCGAGGATTTTGATCCGGCTGGTCACCGCCGTGGTAACGGCGATGGGCAGTTCGTAGACCTGGTGCAGCACCCCATCGATGCGAAAGCGCATTTTGCCGACTTCGCGGCGCGGTTCGATATGGATATCGCTGGCGCGCTGGTCAAAGGCATACTGCAGCAGCCAGTCGACGATATTGACGATATGCTGGTCATTGGCCTCGGGGTCTTTCAGCGCGCCGAGTTCCAGCAGACTCTCGAGGTTGGTGACACCGGAGGGCCCGGCAATGCCTTTGGCGCCGGAGACAGAGCGCGACAGGGTATAAAACTCCACACTGTAGCGCTCGATATCGGCGGGGTTGGCCATCACCCGGCGCACGCTGCGCCGCGCGGTATGCTCCAGTTGCGGCTCCCAGCCACTGACAAAGGGCTGGGTGCTGGCCACTACCACCTCGTCGGCATTGACGCTGACGCAGAGAATGCAGTGGCGCTTGGCAAAGCCATAGGACATCACTTCGGTGACCGCCGGCACATTGATCTTCAAAGGATCGATATGGAATACCGGCTGGCCGGCTTTTTTCGCCAGCCAGTGGGTCAGGACATCGCCATCCAGGCTCTTGCCGGGGTTGGCCAGATCATCGAAGCCCTGGGAAGCGATATAGACCAGCGGGTGCATGGCCGCCTGCTCGCGGGTGCGGGTGGCCCCCAGCAGCACATTGGCGTCCTCCTGGTGCAGGCGCCTGTCGGCTACCAGATCGGTGAGCAGACCGCGCAGATCGAGTACTCTGTCCGGCGCTGTTGTTTCAGCCATAAGTCTTTGTTATCTCCGGCCAATTGTATGTGGGCGATTGTAGAACGATTATAGCCGGGGTGACATAGGCGGTATCTCAAAACTGACAGCCCGGGGGAGGGGGGCTTAGCGCCACCCGCTACGGGCCGCGGCGGTGGCGCCTCCTCCATCGAGGATCGATAACCAGCCGCTAGTGACCGGCCAAGGGTTTTGTTACATTAGGGCCTGTTGACACTCATTGAGTTGGCTCTGTTGCGCCTGACAAAGCGCCAATCTAGGCGCGAGGAGCGTGGTTTGGTCATTCCAAATGAGTGACGAGCAACGACGAGTGGCGCTTTGTCAGGCGCAACCCG
>JANQMH010000016.1 GCA_028280195.1 Exilibacterium sp. | reverse complement strand
TAGTCACTAGTCACTAGTCACTAGTCACTAGTCACTAGTCACTAGTCACTAGTCACTAGTCACTAGTCACTAGTCACTAGTCACTAGTCGCTAGTGACTGACAAAAGCCTTCAGCGGGTGGATTCGGCGGGCAGTTCGGTTACCTGGTAGGCACAGCGGCGCGCGCCGTCGAGGATGTATTCGACCCGCTCGACCCGCGCTTTCAGGCAGTGGCGAAAAATCGCCAGCTCCGAGCGGCAGAAGTTCTGGCAACTGCTGGCCGCCGCGCAGATGGGGCAGTGGTTTTCCACCAGCAGCCAGCAACCGGGTTGCTGCTCGATGACCTCGGCCATATAACCCTCGCGCGAGCGTATTTGCGCCAGCCGTTGCAAGCGCGCCGGCAGGTCGCCGGCGCCGGCCAGTTCGCGGCCGTAGCTGGCCTGGGCCTCGCGCTCGCGCTTCTGAATGAGCTGGTCCAGGCCTTCCTCGCCGAACAGCTCGCGCACGTTTTCGATCAGGGTCAGGGTCAATTCGGCGTGGCGGTCGGGGAAATGGGGCTGGGCCTCGGCGGTGAGTTGCCAGTAGCGGTTGGGGCGCCCGACCTTCTCCTTGCGGTCGAAAGTGGAAACCAGGCCTTCCTGCTGCAGTTGGTGCAGGTGCTGGCGCGCACCCATGGAGGTCATATCCAGCAGCTCCGCCAGTTGTTGTGCGGTCAGCGGGCCGCGGGTTTTGAGCAGTTGGAGGATTTTTTCGCTGCTGGCGTTAATGGTCATAAAAGCAAAAAGGCTACTTTTCTTCAGAGGGCGCCCGCTCCGTGGTCGAGGCGCCCGGAGTCGATTTCAACAGGTTTTCCCAAAAGACCTTTTGCATGGCAGTCAGCGATTGCAGGTGCTCGGGCAGGTAGGGTTTTAGCAGGTTGGCAGCATCGAAACCCTCGATACCCTGGGCCATTTTCTCGCTGATTTTGTTCAGCATCTCCTGTTGCAGGCCGCTGACATCCGGCAGCCCGGCCAGGCGCCGCAGTTCCTCCGGCGTCATTTCAACTTCGATATTGAATTTCATAGAGTGTCTTCCCAAACTGATTAGCTGTAGATTAGACCATGATATCGGCGCCGGATCGACTGAAATTGAACGGCTCATCCCGGGTCGACTCAGGCCGTGCCGGCGGAACCGGCGCGGCTGTCGCGGGCATGAACCCTGCCAATAAACCACAGCAGTGCCAGCACGCAGCAGACGCCGCCCGCCAGCAGCGCCCAGTGTGCACCGAGCACGGAAATGCCGCCGCCCAGCAGTGCGATGATCAGGTTGGCCAGAAAAAACACCGTGGTGCTCAAACCCATCACCCGGCCCTGGCCGTGATGCCCGAAGCGCTCCGACAGCATTGCCGGGAAAACGCCGTTAAACAGCGCAATTAAGCCGCCGCTGAGACCGAATAATAACCAGGCCAGAGGCAGGTTGCCGAATGGCAGTATCAGCAGTGTCACGGAAAAACCCAGGGTGGCGGCGATCAAGGCCCGGTTTGCGCCCAGGCGGCGGGCCAGCGGGGCCGCCAGCAGGGCGCTGGTGGTGATCATTACCACAGTCACGGCAATGGTCATCTGCGCAATCTGCCGGCTGTCGGCGCTGAAACTCTCCACCAGCCACAGCGGATAGAACTCATAGAAGGCATTGGTGCCCAGGCAAAACAGCAGCTGGAAGTAGAAATAGGGCTTGATTTCGCGGTAGCGCAGCAGGGTGAACGAGTGCGCGCTCCAGATGCGCCGCCACCTCAGCGGCGCCTGGGCCTGCGGCGCGCGCCACTCGCGAATACACACCGCCACCAGCAGCGCGCAGGCAAGGGTGATCGCCGCGGCGAGAAAGAATACCGCATCGACGCCCCAGGGCATGGTGTAACCGCCGATCAGCGGGCCGATCAGCCAGCCGGCATAGTTGGCGGCAAACAGCAGCGACAGCGCCCGGGTGCGGGAGATGGCCGGGTGCAGCTCCGCCGCCATGGCCCGGGCGATGGCGATATTGCCTTCACAGATCCCCGTTATCAGGCGTGCCGCCAGCAGCAGCGGGTAATTCTCGGCGCGCACTGCCAGGCTGGTCAGCAGATAGGCCGCGGCGGCGGCGACAAGGGTCAGCACCAGCAGCAGGCGGCGGTCGCAGCGGTCCGACAGGGCTCCCAGAAAACCGCTGCCGATCAACACACCGAGCGGGTAGATGGCCAGCACCAGGCCCAGCAGCATATTCGGGTGCCAGCCGAGAAAGCGGGTCAGATCATTGCCGCCCTCGTGGAAGAAAGGCGCCAGCACCGGATAGGGCAGGGCAATACCGGCGGTTCCCAGCAGGGTGATCAGCATCAGTATCCACAGGGTGGTGCGGGCCGATACGGGCATGGGCCTTACTCAGATAAATAAAGCTAACAGTTTACCTATTGTGGGGAGGCATTTAAACAAGTAAAAACTTTACTATATCGGCCTGCTTGGCAATCAGTCGCCGTGGCTGGTGTGCTCGAGGCAGCGCCAGTTTGCAGCCCTGAACGCTTTTGCCCAGTTTTCGGCCACTGCCAGCAGCTCGCTGCGAGCCCGCTGCAGGGCTGCGTTGCGGGCCTGCTGGTCGGCAAACTGCAGGGGTTGAGCATTGACAAACTGCGGATCGGCCACGCCGATAAAACCAAAAGCCGCTCGCAGCACCGGTGTCAGCGCGTCCAGTGATGCCAGCGGGCTACCGGGGCGAAGGTCGGCGCCGCGGCTGGTGATAAACAGGGTTTTCTGCCTTGTCAGCTGGCCGACGTAGTCGCCGCCATCGGTAACGGTATAGGTGATCCCGGTGCGCACGATATTGTCGATAAAAGCCTTGAAAACCGACGGCACAGTGGAGTTGTGCATCGGCATGGCGAATAGCAGCGCATCGGCCTGCAGCAGCCGCTGGCACAGTGCATCGGATTCAGCCACGACAGCCTGCATCTCGGCACTGCGCGCCTCCGGTGCCGTGTAGATTGCCGCTGCAAATGCCGCGCTCGGGTGTGGCGGTGTGTGTCTGTTCAGGTCCAGATAGTCGACATCCAGAGCCGGTACGCGGTCGGTCAGCAGCGACCTGAAATAGCGGGACAGAGCGCGGGAATTGGACTTTTCACCCTTGGGGCTGGCATCCACATGCAGAAGCTTCACGGTTGATTTCTCCGGTAGTCAGGTTTTGGGGGGAGTACGGCGTCTCCGGCGGCCGGCGGCACGCTCGTCGAGCCAGGTTAAGATTTCCTCTTCAAACGCGGGCGGCGCCTTGGTACTGAGGCGCTGCGCCAGATCTGCAAGCGTGTGGGCAGCGAGTGCGGCGCGCATTTTCTGTTCGGCCTGGAGCATGACCGCATGAATGGCACAGATCCCTTCACTGGCCCAGGCAGGGGGCTGGTCTTCGAAGATGGCGCAGCGGGTGCGTATCTGCCTGCAGTCGAACAGCGGCTTGCTGCCCTCAATCGCATCCACAATGTCCAGCACGCTGATCTGCCGCGCCGCGCGGGCCAGGCGAAAGCCACCGCGTATTCCTTGTGCCGCCTCCACCAGTCCGGCCTTCTGTAACTTGGTGAAGATTTTGGCCAGGTAGGGCACTGGCACACATTGCAGCTCTGCCAGGTCCCGGGTGCTTGGCGCCGGTCTGTCGGGCGGATGCTCGACAAGGAATAGCAGACAGTGCAGGCCGTATTCTACGGCGCTGGTAAAGTGCGGCATCATAACTCCGATCAATTAGGTCGGAGTTATGATGCCGCATTTCTGCTTGCCGTACAAGTCAGCAGCATCCCCCGCATGTCCGCGCCGTATCTGTGGATCTGCTGATCGGCAGCGTCCAGTGAGGCGCTTAATGTTGGTGGAGAAATGGGACTGGCCCGAATGGTACTGACTTTGGGAAACAACGGTGGTGGCCGACCCGGCCCTAACCCGGTCAGGGGCTGGGGTTCGAGACACGCCGTAAACCCATCCGTGGGGGCTTCACGCCAGCATCCCTGCTGGCGAGAGTCTCGAACCCCAGCCCCTGACCGGGTTAGGGCCTACCACCGCAGTTCCAATAACATCTCTTAAGAACACTGTAAGGTAGGTACGCCTCTGGCTAGGGCTTTCAGAAACTCTCTTCAGAAACTCTCGCCAGCAGGGATGCCGGTGAGAAGTTTTGTTACCGGCGCTCCTGGCACACAGCCGTCTATCCAGGCTAGAATTGCCGGTTAGAAACCAACAGGGCGCCTTCCCCGAACCATGTCTGCTTCCTTCGTCCACCTGCGCGTACACTCCGAATTCTCCCTGGTTGACAGCCTGATCCGCATCAAATCCCTGGTCGCCAAGGTGGCCGATATGGGGATGCCGGCCGTAGCCCTGACAGATCAGTGTAATTTCTATGGGCTGATCAAATTCTATAAGGCCGCGCAAGCGGCTGGGCTGAAGCCGATCTGTGGCGCCGATTTCTGGGTGGCGAGCGCCGATGCCGACGGCCAGCCGAGCCTGGTGACACTGCTGGCGGCCAATGGCGAGGGCTATCGCAATATCATTCAGCTGATCTCGCGGGCCCATCAGCACGGCCAGCGCCAGGGGGTGCCCTATGTGCAGCGGCAGTGGATCGGCGAGTGCGCCGCCGGCGTCATCGCCCTGTCGGGCGGCAGGCTCGGCGATGTGGGTGTGGCGCTGCTGAGCGGCAGGCGCGAGCAGGCCGGCGATCTGTTGCGCGGCTGGATGGCGGATTTTCCCGGCCGCTACTACCTGGAGCTGCAGCGCACCGGACGCGAGAACGACGAGGAGTATCTGCACGCCGCGGTCGAATTGGCGCTGCAGGGACAGTGTCCGGTGGTGGCCACCAACGATGTACGCTTTATCGATCAGAGCGAGTTCGAGGTACACGAGGCGCGGGTCTGTATCGGCGAGGGCCGCACCCTCGACGATCCGCGGCGCGAACGCCGCTACAGCGATCAGCAGTATCTGCGCAGCGGCGATGAGATGGTGGAACTGTTCAGCGACATCCCCGAGGCGATCGAAAACAGTGTCGAAATCGCCCGGCGCTGCAGTCTGGACATCCAACTCGGCAAGTACTTTCTACCGGAGTACCCGATTCCCGAAGGCCTGACGGAAAACCAGTTTTTCGAAAAAATTTCCTTCGAGGGCCTGCAGGAGCGGCTGGCATTTTTGGTGGAAAAAGGCCTGCTGGACAAACAGGCGCCCGACTATGCACAGCGCCGCCGCCGCTATGAAGAGCGCCTGCGTTTCGAACTGGACATCATTATCCAGATGGGCTTTCCCGGCTACTTTCTGATCGTGATGGACTTCATTCAGTGGGCCAAGGATCACGATATACCGGTGGGGCCGGGGCGCGGCTCCGGTGCCGGTTCGCTGGTGGCCTATGCCCTCAAGATCACCGATCTCGATCCACTGCAGTACGACCTGCTGTTCGAGCGCTTCCTCAACCCGGAGCGGGTGTCCATGCCCGACTTCGATGTCGATTTCTGTATGGACAACCGCGACCAGGTGATCAGTTATGTGGCCGACTATTACGGCCGCGACGCTGTCTCGCAGATCATCACCTTCGGCACCATGGCGGCCAAGGCGGTGGTGCGCGATGTGGCGCGGGTGCTGGGCAAGTCTTACGGCCTGGCCGACAAGCTCTCGAAAATGATCCCGCCCGATGTGGGCATGACGCTGCAGAAAGCCTTTGACCAGGAGGCACTGCTGCGCGAGTTTCTGCAGGGCGACGGCGACGCCCAGGAAATCTGGGATATGGCCCTGCAGTTGGAAGGCGTCACCCGCAATGTCGGCAAACACGCCGGCGGCGTGGTGATTGCGCCGACCAAGCTGACCGATTTTGCACCGCTGTTCTGCGACGAGAGCGGTGGCGGCCTGGTTACCCAGTACGATAAAAACGATGTGGAAGATGCGGGGCTGGTCAAGTTCGACTTTCTCGGCCTGCGCACGCTGACGATCATCGACTGGGCCAGGCAGATGATCGACCGGCAGCGGGTCGCCCGTGGCGAAGCGCCGCTGGATATCGGCGCCATTCCCCTCGATGACGCCGACACCTTCAAGATGCTGAAAAAGGCTGAGACCACGGCGGTGTTCCAGTTGGAATCGCGCGGTATGAAGGATTTGATCAAACGCCTGCAACCGGACAATCTGGAGGATATGATCGCCCTGGTGGCGCTGTTTCGCCCGGGCCCGCTGCAGTCGGGCATGGTGGACGACTTTATCAACCGCAAGCACGGCCGCGCCCAGGTGGCCTACCCGGACGCCAAGTATCAGCACGAAAAGCTCAAACCCATTCTCGAGCCCACCTACGGCGTCATCGTCTACCAGGAACAGGTGATGCAGATCGCCCAGGAACTGGCCGGTTACTCCCTCGGCGGCGCCGACCTGCTGCGCCGCGCCATGGGCAAGAAAAAACCCGAGGAAATGGCCAAGCAGCGCTCCACCTTTCAGGAGGGCGCCGCGCAGCAGGGCGTCGACCCCGAGCTGGCGATAAAAATCTTCGACCTGGTGGAAAAATTCGCCGGCTACGGTTTCAATAAATCCCACTCGGCCGCCTATGCACTGGTGTCTTACCAGACGGCCTGGTTAAAGGCCCACTACCCGGCGCACTTCATGGCCGCCACCATGTCCTCCGATATGGACAAGACCGACAAGGTGGTGACCTTTATCGAAGAGGCGCGCAATATGGGGTTGAATCTGCTGCCGCCGGATGTCAACCGCGGTGAATTTCAGTTTACCGTGGACGATGACAACAATGTGATCTACGGCCTGGGTGCGATCAAGGGGCTGGGTGAGGGGCCGGTGGAAAACATTATCGAGGCGCGGGCCGACAGTGGACCCTTCAAGGACCTGTTCGACTTTTGCGCGCGGGTCGATCCGCGCCGGGTCAACAAGCGCGCGCTGGAGGCGCTGGTGCGCTCCGGCGCACTGGATTCCATCGGCCCCAAAGTGGAACTGGATTACGACCGCGCGCTGATGTTTGCCGCCATGAACGAGGCGGTCAAGGCCGCCGAGCAGAGCGCCGCCAATGCCAGCGCCGGCATGGGCGACCTGTTTGGCGGTGTGGTGCCCTGCGGCGATAGCGGCGAGGATGTTTACAGCGAATTTCGCCAGACCCGCATCTGGCATATCAAGGAGCGCCTCGATGGTGAGAAGGAAACCCTGGGCCTTTATCTGACCGGCCACCCGATCGAGGAATACCAGCAAGAGCTGCGGCATCTGGTCTCCTCGCGCATTGTCGATCTGAAGGCGGAACGCGGCAGCCAGCAGGTGGCCGGGCTGGTGGTGGGCCTGCGGGTAATGAAAACCAAGCGCGGTGACAATATGGCCTTTGTCACCCTCGACGATCGCTCCGGGCGCATCGAGGTGGCGGTGTTTGCCGATACCTATGGCGAGTACCGCGAGAAACTGGTCAAGGACAGCCTGCTGGTTATCGACGGCCAGGTCAGCCATGACGATTACAGCGGCGGCCTGAAAATGCGTGCCGAGGCGGTGCGATCGCTCAACGACGCACGCCAGGAGCTGGCCAAAGGCCTGCAGCTGCAATTGGCTTCGGCGCGGCTGGGCGGCGATTTTTCCCTGCAGCTGGCGGCCATTCTCGAGCCCTATCGCGAGGGCAGCTGCCCGGTGCTGATCGACTACAGCCGCAGTGACGCTCGCGGGCAACTGGTACTGGGGCAGCAGTGGCAGGTGCGCCCGGCCGACGAACTGCTGCAGCAGCTGCGCGACGTCTATGGCCGCGACAAGGTGTCGCTGGTCTATTGATCCGGCCGGCCGCTTACTCGCGGCTGAGCAGCGATACCAGCGCTACGGCGCCGACAATCAGCACCCCGCCCGCCCACTGCACGGCCAGCAGTGATTCACCGAGAAAAAGGTAGGCTGCGGCGACGCCGAACACCGGGATCAGCGCCAGGTAAAAAGCGGCGATGTTAGCCGGCAGGCGCCGCAGTGCAAACAGATAAAACCAGAAGGCCAGGGCGTACTGGACGATGCCGGCGACGGCGGCGAGCAGCAGCACCGTGGCGCTGATGCCGCCCAGTCCGAGCTCGGTGAGGCCGAGTAACAGCGCCGCTGCGCTGACGCCGAGTGTCCACAGCAAGCCCGCGCTCTGTTGCAGCGCCGACAGCGGCAGTGGCTCCAGTGTCAACACCAGCCGCCGGGTGGCAATCACGTACAGGGCGCCGAACAGCGTGCCCAGAGCTACCAGCACATCGCCGAGCAGAGACCCTGCGCCGGTGTTGCCGCGGATATCGGGCAGGATGACCAGCGCGATACCGCAACCGGCCAGCAGCGACAGCGCCAGCAGCAGGGCACCGGCCCGCTCCTTTAAAAACAACCAGGCCAGCAAGACGATAAACAGCGGCTCGGCGGTGCCGATCAGGGTGGCATTACTGGCGGTGGTCAGGGCCAGGCCGGCAATGCTCAGTGTATAGGCGATGCCGGGTTCCAGCAGCCCGCTGAGACTGGCGCGCCGGGTCGGGCGGTCGAGGTGTACGCGCAGGCGCATTATCCATACCGCCAGCCATAGAAAAGTCACGGAGGCACCCAGCTGTACCGCCAGCAGGGTCAACGGCGGCATATGCTCGAGCAAACCCTTGCTGAGCACTGTGGCCGAGCCCCAGCAGGCCGCCGAAAGAACGGCGGCGGCTGCAGCCAGCGCCTTGCCCGGTCGCGGCCCGGCGTTCACTTCAGCGCGCATTCTACCGGGCAGGTCTGCTCCGGGCAGCTGCGTGCGTCGCACAGGCGACAGATGTGGTCGGCGTGTTGCCGGTCGCGGGTAAAACCGCCCAGCAGTTTTTCCAGCAACCCTGCCAGCAGTGTCTGTTCCTGCTGGGTGAGTGGCATCAGTGCCTGCTCGAGCACGCGCTTGCGGCTTTCGAGAATGGCGCCCATGCGCAACTTTCCACGGCGGCTCAGATACAGTGCGCTGGTGCGCCGGTCGGCGCCGCTGCGGCGCACGGCCAGCCCGGCTTTCACCAGGCGGTCGACAAGCCTGACGGTGGCCGAGTGGCTGAGGCCCAGGGTGTGGGCGAGGGTGTCGATTGACTCGCCGGCATAGAAGCCGATGGTAATCAGCGCCGCGGGGACCCCGGCGCCCTGTTCGGCCCGGCTTTCGGTTGCGTTTTTCATCGTATCGGCAAGTGCCAGCACCAGCGCGCCGAGCAGATTGAGCGTTCGGTCATCAGTCATTGGCCCAATTATATGCATGTTGCATACATACATCAAGGGAGTGTCAATATCGCTTTGTGCCGTACCTGACACTATCGACGCCGTGGCGGCCGCTGCAGCGGTGTCGAAAGTGAGGTACCGACTTTTACCGTTCAGGGTAAGGTATCGTTGCGGCCGGCTGGGTAAATCGGTCAGATCACTGAGGTAAAAAGGCCAATACCTGTCGACTGGGCTCCGACTTTAGCGTATGGTTGCCGGCAGCCAAATCACCAGAGATATCCATCCCAACGAGACATTTTGCTTTGCCATGAATCCAAACTACCTCGATTTTGAACAGCCCATTGCAGAATTGGAAGGTAAGATCGAAGAGCTACAACTGGTGGGCAGTGACAACGATCTCAATATTACTGAAGAAATCACCAAATTGCGGGAGAAGAGCGTCAAGCTCACCGAGAGTATCTACAAAGGCCTCAACCCCTGGCAGGTAGTGCAGGTGGCGCGCCACCCCCAGCGACCCTATTCGGTGGACTATATCGAACGTATTTTCGATGACTGGGATGAACTCCACGGCGACCGCCAGTTTGGCGACGACAATGCCGTGGTCGGCGGTATCGCGCGCATCGACGGGCGCCCGGTCATGGTGATCGGCGAGGAGAAGGGCCGCAGCACCCACGACAAGGTACGGCGCAATTTCGGCATGCCCAAACCCGAGGGCTACCGCAAAGCGCGGCGCCTGCTGGAGATGGCCGAGCGTTTCAAACTGCCGGTCCTGACGCTGATCGACACGCCCGGGGCCTACCCCGGTATCGACAGTGAAGAGCGCGGCATCAGTGAATCCATCGCCCAGAATCTGGCGGTCATGTCGCGGCTGCGCACGCCTATTGTCTGCACGGTGATCGGCGAGGGCTCCTCCGGCGGCGCCCTGGCGATTGGTGTCGGCGACCACCTCAATATGCTGCAGTACGCCACCTATTTTGTGATCTCGCCGGAGGGCTGCGCCAATATCATCTGGAAAACCGTGGAGAAAGCGCCGCTGGCCGCCGAGGCGATGGGGGTGACCTCCCGCACGCTGCAGGAGCTGGGTATTGTCGACGAGATCATCGAGGAGCCGCTCGGCGGCGCCCATCGCGATATCGACGCCATGGCGGCGCGCCTGCAGGAGCGCCTGGCCGCACAGCTCGATACGCTGCGTGCTGTCGATATGGATGAACTACTGGAACAGCGCTACCAGCGGCTGATGGCTTACGGCAGGGTCCAGAGTTAGGCCGCCAGCAGGCGGTCGTAACGCTTGCTCAGCAGGTCGTAGAACTGCTCGCGCAGGGCGATGATCTCCTGCTTGATAATGGCGATTTCCTTCTCACTGATGTCCTGCCGGCCGACGTAAACCTGCTTGCGGAAATGCGCGATTTTGGCGCCGTAAAAGCGCAGGGTTTTCTCCATCACCTTTTCTCCGAGCATCAGTAATTTGGCCTCGGCATCGGCCAGTTTCTTAAACTCCCTGACCAGCTCGCGGTTGATGTGCTCCAGTTCGTCCTTGCGCGCCTGCGGCCAGCGGCTGCCAAAGCGGGTGGATTCGATCACCAGGGCCGAATATTTGGCAAACACGTGGTTGACATTACCCACCTCAGCGGAGATTTCCTCCAGCAGTGTCAGGCGCCGGTTGACGGGGGTTTTGACATCTTCCAGTATTTGTCCACCGCGGCTGCCGACCCAGGCGGCAAGCCCCGCTATCAGGGCGCCCAGGGCCACCTTTACCGAGGTGTCAATGATTGGCCAGTAATCCCAGGTTTCCATAGTCTCGCTCTCTCGACAATGACAGTGTTTTGACGCCTGCCAAAAAAGCAGCAAAAACCACACCAACACATTCTCAGTCGCTAGTCACTAGTTACTAGAGACTAGTATGCTTTTGCTTTCCAGGGCTGCTTTGATCAGTTCGCGTTTGTCGCCCTGTATTTCGATTACCCCGTCTTTGATGCTGCCGCCGGTGCCGCACAGCTGCTTCAGTTCCCTGGCCAGGGCCTTGAGTTCGGCGGCGGGCAGCGCCAGGCCGCTGATGGTGGTGACGCCTTTGCCTTTGCGGCCCTTGGTCTCGCGGCGGATGCGGGCGATGCCGTCGCCTTCAGGCTGCCGCTGTTGCGGGCTCGCGCCGGGCTTGATGCGCCCGCTTTCGGTGGAGTACACCAGGCGTGTGTTTTTGCTCATGCTTTAACCAGCTTTTGGGTAAAAAGCCCGGCCACGGTAATCGCTGCTCCGAGGGCGAACAGCAGGCGCGGATCGAGCAGTTGCAGCTCCCAGAAATGGAACAGCGGCGCCAGGATAACCGCGACAAATAGGCCCGCCGATACCACGGTATCGGCTTTTTCCGGAAACAGGATGGCTTTTTCACAGTGGGGGCAGGGAAAGGGCCGGCGGGCCAGAAAAGGCTTTAGCAAACCGTGCCGGCGCAGCAGGGGTTTGTCCATGGGCTGCCGGCAATAGGGACAGCGCAGGGGCTTAACAACCAGTGCCATAGCGGAGCGGCCCTTTTCTTGCGATACAGTTACGATACAGTCATTACGATACAGCCATTACAATGCCGTTATCGCGGTACAGTGGTAGCGCCACGGCTGCAATGCCAAGCATATCATAGGGTGCCGGCGGCGGGATTAGGGAATTTCGCCCGAATTGGTTATATTGGGCGCCGGCAATTACCAACGGATGCGCCGGGGCGCGCTGTCAAGTCCATGCAGAGCAGTACTTTAAGACAACGAATTTATACGGTAATTTTTGGTACCGAGACACCTGCTGGCAGACTTTTCGACCTGATTCTGATTTATACGATCCTGATCAGCGTCACCGTGGTGATGCTCGATTCCGTGGTCTCGGTGGCCGACCAGTACCACCCCTATCTCTACGGCCTGGAATGGTTTTTTACCGGGCTGTTCACGCTGGAATACCTGCTGCGGATTTACAGCTCACCGCGCCCCCTCGCCTATATGCGCAGTTTCTACGGGCTGGTGGATCTGGTGGCGATATTGCCCACTTATGTCAGTATCTTCGTTACCGGTGTCAATTACCTGTTGATTCTGCGGCTTTTGCGCGTCCTGCGTATCTTCCGTATTCTGAAGCTGGTACGGTATTTGAGCGAGGCCAATGTGCTGCTGCGGTCGATGTTGATGGCGCGGCGCAAGATTCTGGTCTTTTTCATGGTGGTTTTGGTCCTGGCTACGGTATTTGGTTCCCTGATGTTCGTGGTCGAAGGGCCGCAACACGGCTTCTCCAGTATTCCCAAGAGTATCTACTGGACGATTGTGACAATTACTACCGTCGGCTATGGCGATATCGTGCCGCAGACCGTCTTCGGCCAGATAATCTCGGCGCTGGCGATGTTGACCGGTTACTCCATCATTGCCGTGCCCACCGGTATTTTTACCGCGGAACTGGCGCGTGAAATACAGCGCGAGCGGCTCAGTCGCCGCTGCCAGAACTGCTCCCGCAGCGGCCACGAGGACGACGCCATCTACTGCAGGTTTTGCGGCGCAAAACTGGCGCAGCCGGTGGCCGGGAAAACTGACTGAGGACTTTGTCGATGACCGACTCGGCGATACAGATTAACGGCTACTGCGCCCCCGGCGTCGAGGCGCTGGCGCAGGCGTTTGCGGACAACTTTCGCCGCGGCGGAGAACAGGGGGCGGCGCTGACGGTGATACAGCGCGGCGAGGTGCTGGCGCAGTTGTGGGCGGGCACCCGCGACAA
Organism: Exilibacterium sp.; assembly: GCA_028280195.1. GTDB lineage: Bacteria > Pseudomonadota > Gammaproteobacteria > Pseudomonadales > Cellvibrionaceae > Exilibacterium. The sequence continues at coordinate 7,598 of JANQMH010000016.1, read as the reverse complement.
GGCGCAGTCCCAGCCCTGGCAGGTCGATACCCGGGTAAATATTTTTTCCGCCGGCAAGGCGCTGGCCGCCGCCTGCGTATTGCAGCTGGTGGAGAGCGGGCAGTTGGCGCTGGACGCGCCGGTTGCCGAATACTGGCCCGAATTCTCCGCACAGGGCAAGCAGGGCGTTACCCTGCGCCAGGTGCTCTGCCACCGCTCGGGCATGTCGGCGTTTGACCGGCGCCAGCGCGACGAGGTGATTTTCGACTGGGCGGCGGTCACCGCCGAAGTGGCGGCGGCAAAACCCTGGTGGACGCCGGACTCGGCCCAGGGCTACTCGCCCATGCTGTTCGGCTGGCTGCTGGGCGAACTGGTGCGGCGGGTCTCCGGCAGCGCCAGCTTCAACCATTATTTTCAGGCCCGCGTGGCCCGGCCACTGCAGCTGGCGGCGGACTTTGGCGTCGCTGAGGATCAACTTGCCGGCCTCGCCGATGTCGGCGCGCTGAAGGTGGACAAAACGGCGCCGGCCGGCGAACTGGCAAAGCTGATCAAGAGTGACCCGCGCGGTGTCGCCAACCAGGCCTTTACCAATCCCGTCAGCCTGATGCTCGGCACCAACTCCCCGGCCTGGCGGCAGGCGCAGATCCCCGCCGCCAACGGCCACGCTTCGGCCACGGCACTGGCGCGTTTTTATCAGGCCCTGAGCAGCGATGGCGGTGGTATTCTCGCCGCCGCCAATCTGCCCTGGTGCTGGCAGCAGCAGAGTTTTGAATACGACCGGGTGCTGGCCACGCCGCTGCGCTTCAGCCTCGGGTTTATGCTCAGCCAGCCACAGCGGGCGGACTGTCGCTTTGGCGCCGGTGAGCGCGGTTTTGGCCATCCCGGCGCCGGCGGCAGCCTGGGCTTCGGTGATCCCGATCGCCAACTGGGTTTTGGCTATGTTACCAATCGCATGGGCCAGAACGTGTTGATGGATCCGCGCGCGGTGCGCCTGGTCGACGCGCTCGATAGCTGTGTCAGTTGAGGGCTGCAGATGTCGGATTCGGGGCGATCGGAGTTACAAGAAGAGTTACAAGAAGGGTTACAAGAGGTGTTACAAGAGAGGTTACAGCAGGAGTTACAAGGCTTGCGCCGGGAGCTTGTCGACCTGCAGGGGCGCCTGGCTTTTCAGGAGGATACGCTGCAACAACTCAGCGATATCGCCGCCAGGCAGGATACCGAGATCGGTGATCTGCGCCGCCAGCTGCAGCTACTCGGGCAAAAGCTGAAAGATGCGGTTTACGCGCTGGAGCAGGGCAGCGGCGCTGCTGGCGAAAAACCGCCGCACTACTGAGGGGTGCCCGTGAATAGCAGCGGTTATTGGGCCTGCGGGATTGCAGATGCCTGTTTAAAGGACTTACAGTAATGGCGGGGCTATAAAAATTTTAAGCGGATAAGCACGATATGGCAGAAAGGATAGGGGCGGCATCGGGTGCGGATGGAGATCTCTCCCGCCACGTTGACGAGCAGCAGCTTTTGCGCCTGGCCATGTCGACCATCGGTGCCATTGCCTGGCAATGGGATCTCGACAGCGGTGTATTCAGCTACTCGCTGCCGCTGGCCAATGCCCTGGGCCTGGACGCCGACGGCGAAGACACCAGTTTGCTCGAGCGTATCGACCGGGAGGACCAGGAAAACCTGCTGGCTTCGGCCGAACGCGCCCACGCCGGGCGCGAGGCCTTCGAGCACCTGGTGCATATCCGCATCGGCCCGGAGTACCATCCGTTTCGCATCATGGGCAGCCGGGTCGATTCGCCGCTGGCCAACCACCGCAGCATGTCCGGCATTTTAATTGCAGGCGCCGATACCGGTTTTCTCCTCAACAGCATTCTCAGCCACACCTCGGTGCTGGTGTTTGTCAAAGACCTGCAGGGCTACTATCTGTTTGCCAACCCCGGCTACGCGCAGCAGTGCGGCATCGACCCGCAGGAGATACTCGGCAAGACCGACCGCGAACTGTTTGGTGAACAGGTTGCCGATCATATTCAGCAGCTGGAGCAGCAGGTCATCGAGTCGGCCGAGGCGCTGGAGATCGAGGAGAGCCCGCCGTTCAAGAGCGCCCACACCTATCTCGCCGGGCGCTTCCCGATCTACAACAGCCAGGGTGCTGTCTACGCGCTGGGGGGGGTATTTACCGATATCACCCAGAGCAAGGCCTACGAGCAGACCATCGGCCGGCAGCGCCGCGAACTGGAACTGGTGCTCGATGCGGTGCCCTCGCAGATCTGGTATCTGGGCTGTGGCGGCGAGGTCATTGCCATCAACCGGCAGGTGTCGCGCCAGATCGGCATTGAATTCAGGCAGGTGAAAGACAAGACGCTGCTGGATCTGAGCGCCGAAGTTCCCAATGCCGCTGAGCGCCACCGGCAGATTATGCAGGTGCTGGAGACAGGTAAAGCGGAGTTGGGCGGCATCGAAAACTACCCTGACAAAGGCCAGCGGGTCTGGTCGCGGGTAGACAAAATTCCCATGCGCGACGACAAGGGCGATATTTCCGGCGTGCTGCTGGTGGTCAACGACGTTACCGAACTCAAACGCAACCAGGAGAGCCTGGCGCGCAACGATGCCCGCTACCGGGCTTTTATCGCCAACAGCACCGAGGCCATATTCGGCGCCGAGGTCAATCCGCCGATGCCGCTGAATCTGCTGCTGGAGCGGCAGATCGACTGGATCAAACAGCACACCCGCTACATCGAGTGCAATCGCATCTGTGCGGCCAGTTACGATCTCGAGATTGACGAGTTTATCGGCAGCCGCCTGATCGACCTGGAGGGCAGCAGGGAGGTGTTTCGACAGAAGGCCCTGGCCTTCGTGCAGAACCGCTACCGGGTCAGCAATATTTCCGTCTGTGAACTGGATCGCCTGGGCAGGGAACGCTGGTACGAGATATCGCTGCGCGGTCAGGTGGGCGATGGCGTGCTGACCGAAATCTGGGGCATGTTTCGCGATGTCACCGCCAACAAGCGCCAGGAACTGGCGCTCAAGCACAGTGAGTCGCGCTATCGCAGTTTTATTGCCAACAGTCACGAGGGCATCTTCAACCTCGAGTTTCGCCGCGGCATTGCCATCGATCTGCCGCTGGCACAGCAGGTGGAGTGTATTCTGCGCGAAACCCATGTGACCGAGTGCAACGATGTTTTTGCCCGGCAGTACGGTTATGAGTCGGCAGCCGACTGCATCGGGCAGAGTATCACCGCCCTCAGCGACGAGGCTTCGCTGCGCAGCATGGTCGAGAGTTTTATCAAAAACCACTACCAACTGGCCAACTACGAGAGCCAGGTGCGCAGCCGGCGCGCCGGTGTATTCTGGTCCAGCGCCAGCCTCGAAGGGGTGGTTGAAAACGATATCCTGGTGGGCTGCTGGGGCAGTCAGCGCGACACCACCGAGCGGCGCAAATACCTGGAAGAGCTGGAGTACCAGGCCACCCACGATTCACTGACGCTGCTGCCAAACCGCAAGAAGCTGTATATGGAAGCGGAAAACAGTATGCAACACCTGCTCGACGGCAAGAGCCTGGCGCTGATGTTGATCGACCTGGACCGCTTCAAGGAAATCAACGATACCCTCGGCCACCATATGGGCGACCGGCTGTTAAAACAGCTGGGCCCGCGACTGGAACTGATTATCAGCGAGTACCCGGGGCTGGTGGCGCGCCTGGGGGGCGACGAGTTTGCGGTGATGCTGGCCAATATCACCGAGTCGGAGGCCATGTCGATCGCCCACCTGATTTTGACGAAAATCGGTGAGACCTTCGACCTCGGCGGTTTCCAGGCCGATATCAGCGCCTCGCTCGGCATTTCGTTCTGCCCCAGGCACGGACAGGATGTGGGAACCCTGATGCGCTATGCGGATGTTGCCATGTATCGGGCCAAGACCGAGTCGCTGGGGGTGCTGGCCTATGCGCCGTCGTTCGACAAGCACACGCCCAAGCGCCTGGCGCTGATGACGGATCTGGGGCGCGCCATCCGCGAAAACCAGTTGCACCTGCATTTTCAACCCAAGGTCGATATCAACGGCAGGTTCATTCACGGGCTCGAAGCACTGCTGCGCTGGCAACACCCGCACCATGGCGCCATTCCACCCAGCGAGTTCATTCCCCTGGCCGAGACCACGGAGTTGATCAGGCCGATGACACTGTGGGTACTGCAGGAGGCGGTGGCACAGTGCCGGCGCTGGCGCGACCGGGGCCTCAATCTCAAGGTTGCCGTCAACCTCTCGACCCGCAACCTGCTCGACGAGCACATCGTCAATCAGATCGAAGGAACGCTCAGCGCCAGTGGCGTGCCGGCCCACGCGCTGGAGCTGGAGATTACTGAAAGCGCCATCATGGCCGATCCCAAGCGCGCGCTGGAGGCGCTGGAGAAAATACATGCCCTCGGTGTGCTGTTGTCCATCGATGATTTCGGCACCGGCTATTCCTCCCTCGCGTATCTCAAACGGCTGCCGGTGGAAACCCTGAAAATCGATTACTCATTCGTGGTCGATATGCTCGATGACGAGCAGGATGAAATTATCGTGCGCTCCACCATCAACCTGGCCCATAACCTGGGTCTGAAAGTGGTGGCCGAGGGGGTTGAGAGCAAGGCTGTGCTGGAAAAACTTTACGGTATGGGGTGCGATCAGGCACAGGGTTATTTTATTGGCAGCCCAATGACTGAAAAGGATGTAGACGACTGGCTGCACCAGGGCAACTGGTCGACTCTGCATCTACTGCGCTAAGGCATTGACGCCGCCAGGATAGTTACTGTGCCAATGGCGCCGCAATGCCAGTATTTTTTCATGCCAGTGCGAATATTTTTTACACAATTCTCATGCAGATAAATAATCGCCGACTTGATTAAAAGTCAGCCAACTTTTTTATTTTATTGCTTCCCGTCGCATTTTACACAAAAGATAACAGAAAAATGCCATGTCAAGCTGAGGTAAATGGCCTCGGCTGCGTAGGGTATTTGGAGTGCCAAAATAACGGCACTTTTTTCCTGCCAGTGGTGTGGCGCTTAAATACGCCATAACCGCCGCAAGGTGATGGCGCGGGAATTGGCGTGACAGTGATCTGGTGCGAATCGGCGGGCTGTCGCCTGATTAATCTTTTCATCGTATATTTTTTGGAGGAATAAAAATTTTTGGGTTTTATAACTGAGGGGTTTTCCTGCTGGTGGATCTTCTATGCAGCCAAACTCGACCGGGGAGTACGCATATTGCTCTCCGGGCGGTTAGCTGTGGGAAACGGCCTGCAAAAAACCTTTTGGGCAACTTTTGTGCTCATGCTTGGGATGGGGTTTTCACTGGTTGGTGCTGCGAAGACAGGGCAGGCGCAGGAATACGAATTTAATATTTCGCGCCAGAATGTCGGTGCGGCGCTGAATGAGCTGGCGCGACAAGCCGGCGCATTGCCGCTGCTGTTTCCTTTTGACGCAGTGCAGTCGGTGAGTTCGAACCCCGTTGTAGGTATTTATACGGTTAGTAACGCCCTGGAAATTCTGCTACAGGATACCGGGCTAACGGGTGGTCTTACTGAGGGCGGAGTCATCACGATTTCGCAGTTGGCTTCAAAAGACGAGGGGAATGGAATGAACGAAAACGAAGTGGTAAAAACTAGAGACAATAAACTGTCAACATTCTTTTTGACACTGTTTGGTGCGCTGGGTGCAGGCAATACGATGGGCCAGGATGTGTCATCGCGATCTGCTGATGAGCTTGGCTATCTCGAGGAAATTATCGTGACCGCGAATAAGCGCGAGCAGGATATCCAGAGTATTGCCATGAGCATCACGGCCCTGGGTAATGAAGAGATCGGGCGCCGGGGACTGGTGAGTATGGAGGATTACCTCAGCACCATACCGGGCGTAACTCAGCAGGATTTCGGTGTCGGGCAACACCAGATCGTCATGCGCGGCATTGCCTCTTCGGAGCGGGAACAGGCTACCGTAGCCGTTTATTTCGGCGAGGTACCGCTAACCAGCCCGGGCTTGGGTTTTTCCGTAGACCCCAAACTCGTTGATATGGAGCGTATTGAGGTGCTTAGGGGGCCGCAGGGCACACTCTATGGCTCGGGCTCCATGAGCGGTACGGTGCGCAATATTCCGGTGTCGCCGCAATTACAGGAATTAAGCGGCAGCATCGACGTAGGCTACAGCAATACCGCTGATAGCGGTGGTGATAACAACAAGATCGAGGGCATTTTCAACCTGCCGCTGATCGAGGATGAGTTGGCATTGCGCGTCGTTGCCTACCGTCACGACAACAGCGGCTATATCGAAAACGTAGCTGCCGATGATCCGGTGTTCTCGGCTACCGCGGCCGCGTTTGGTGCTACCGCCCGTAGTGAGGACGATATCGGCAACAGCGAATTCGAGGGCCTGCGCACCAGCTTGCTGTGGGCGCCCACCGAGAATCTTGAAATGACTCTCATGTATATGCAGCAGGATCTCGAGCAGTTGGATGGCCGCCTCGTGTCCACGCCTGCATTGGGGGACTATAGTGATGCCATATATGATCTGCCCGGTGTTGGTAATGGCAGAGAGTATCTGACCGACAACGTCGATATTGCCAACCTGGTTATCGAATATGATTTGGGCTGGTCCCGGATACTTTCCTCTACTTCCTGGTACGAAGGGACTAACGATGAAGGTTTCTTCGGCGGCAGAGCGTCCCTGTTGCCGATTGGTATCGATACTAACGCCGATAAAGAAGCGCTGGTGCAGGAAGTACGCCTGACGACTTATTGGGATATGCCCGTTCAGTTCACCGGCGGTGTCTACTTCGAGGACCTTGACCGGACCCTCGATACCGAGTGGTTCTGGGGTGGTGATCCGGCGATTTTGCCTGCTATAGTCGGCGGTGTTTTCGAGGATATCTTTGTCAGTGAAACCGACTTCCGTATCGAGCAGTTAGCGGTTTTTGGCGAACTTTCCTATGATCTCTCAGAGCAGATCGAGTTGACCTTCGGCGTTCGGTGGTTTGACTATGAAAGGGAAGATATAGCAAGTGTTACCGGAGCCCCCGCAGTGACCGGCAGTCTCGAGGATCTGTTCCAGGAAAGTGAAATCGGTGAAGATGACCAGAGCTTTAAGGTCAACGGTATCTATACACCCAATGAAGACACCCTTATCTATTTGCAGTGGGCCGAGGGTTTCCGCCTGGGGCGGCCGGTATTGATCGAGCCGCCGGCGACCTTCTGTGATACCGATGGCGATGATCTGCTCGATGGCACCAATGTGCGCATTGACTCACCGGGTCCCGACTCGGATTTTCTCGACAGCTATGAACTGGGTGGCAAGTTTGCCCTGATGGACGACCGCTTGACTATCAGTGCGGCGGTTTATCGCATTGATTGGGATGGTATTCCCGTACAGGTTTTTAGTGAAAATCCTGGCCAATGCTTTTTTACCGTTGAGGTTAACGCCGGTGAGGCGCGCTCCGAAGGTATTGAGTTTGAGGCGGCCTATTATGTCAATCCCAATTTACTGCTGAATTTCGGCGCCTCTTATGTCGATGCTGAATTGACCGAGGATACCCTGTTGGGTGAAGAAGGCACTCGTCTGCCCAACTCACCTCGGGCCAATGCCAACATATCGGTA
>JANQMH010000090.1 GCA_028280195.1 Exilibacterium sp. | reverse complement strand
GTTGGCCAGGTCCGCCATCGCCTGCAACTGCTGGCGCTGGGCATTGATATCGTCGACAACGCCGTCCATCAGTTCCCGCTGCACCTCGCTCTGCGCCTGCAGATCCGTCACCACAGCAGTACTTTGCTGCAGCAGTTTGCCGGTCTCGGCAACGCTGCCTTTGACAGTCTTTTCCACCGCCTGTAGTTGCTGTTTGTTTTCTGCGATGGCCTTGCGATTGCGGTCGTGGGAAACACCCCAGAGCTTGCGGATTTCGGAGTCCGCCCATTTCAGTTTGGCGCGAATGGCCGTTACTGACTGCGATGATTCATCGTCGGAGAGTTCGAGCCGGCTCTCCAGCTCCTGGATGCGGCTGTCGGCCTGACCCAGGGCCTGCTGCAGGCCCTGCACCTGCCAGTAGAGAAAGCCGGCCAGCCCCAGCCCGGTCAGCGCCAGCAGCAGGGCAAACGGCGCCAGCGGCGAGCGCGCCCGCCGCACCGGGGGCGGCGCAGCGGCATTGGGATTGCTGCGGGGCCGGGCGCGGGCACCGGCCCGCTGTTGGTGCGAGGCGATCTCGTCCCGCTCGGGGACAATACTCGAAAGGGTCGGCTCTTTGCGATCCGAAGTCATACCATAAGTCTCTGATTGCGAGTCACTAGTCTCTAGTTACTAGTCGCTAGTGACTAGTTATTAGAGACTGGCTATTAGCCCTGCCAGTACTGCGGTGAGTACCAGGCTGCTGGTAATGACACCGGATACTGTCGCTATCGGGCCCTGCCTGCCCACCAGCGCATTGACTTCCAGCAGGGCCACCAGCGCCAGTGCCGCCCACAGCCCGGTGCCGCCGCCATTGGCCACCAGCAGCGAGTCCGCCTGGTAACCGAAGTGTGAAGAGGCGAGCATACAATAGGCCATGGGCGCTGAAAACAGTGTGTTGGTGCGCGACGCCAGCAGGGCCTTGGCCGCGGCAGCCGGGCCGTCGCCCTCGACCAGGCCCAGGGCAATTTTCTGGTTGGGCCAGATAACCAGCCACACGTTCAGGAACATCAGCGTGCCGAGGGCACTGCCAATGATAATATAATCGTTGATCAACGAGGTGTGATGCAGCCCCACTAACAATACAACACCGGTTAGAAAGGTCATCATCGCGCCCCAGCGAAACCACCACAGGGCGCTGGGCGCCAGTTTGGCTTTGGCATCGCTCAGGGCCTCCGGCGACGCCTGTTTGAAATAGCCCCCCTGGACGAAATTGAAGTAGTAAAGCAGCCCTATCCAGGTAATGCCGAACAGCAGGTGACTCCAGCGGAACAAAAATACAACCAGGTCTCTGATTTCCATGGTTATCTCCCATTTCGTTAGGGTTTGTTATTCTCGCGTCGCGCCGAGGCGCTTAACACCTCTTTATACCAATATTGGGCCGGTAATTGCAAAGCCGCGCCGATAACTGTGCAAACAACTGGCTGGCGATAGATGGAAACAGGTGGGGACAACTGCGAACAGCTGGAAAAAGGCGGATATGGCCGCAAACCCGCGGGTATGGCCGGATAAAGCACTGCCTTAGCGTTTAAGGCAGTGCGATTGGGGCGCTAAAACCCTAGCCGGAGAAGTTGGCGTTGACGAAGTCCCAGTTGACCAGCGCCCAGAAGGCCTTCAGATACTCGGGGCGCACGTTGCGGTAATCGATATAGTAGGCGTGCTCCCAGACATCCACTGTCAGCAGCGGGGTGATGCCGTCTTCGGTCAGGGGGGTGGCGGCGTTGCTGGTATTGCTGATGGCAACGGAACCATCGGCTTTTTTCACCAGCCAGGTCCAGCCGGAACCAAAGTTGTTGACCGCCGAATTGGTGAACTCTTCTTTGAAGGCGGCGAACGAACCGAAGGCGGCGTTGATGGCCTCGGCCACGGCACCGGTGGCCTCGCCGCCGGCATCGGGGCTCAGGCAGTGCCAGTAAAAGGTGTGGTTCCAGATCTGTGCGGCATTATTGAAGATGCCGCCGCTGGAAGACTTGACGATCTCTTCCAGGGACTTGCCCTCGAATTCGGTGCCGGGCAGCAGGCCATTGAGTTTGGTGACATAAGTCTGGTGGTGTTTGCCGTAGTGAAACGCCAGCGTCTCTGCGGACAGATGCGGCTCGAGTGCATTCTGGGCATAGGGCAGTGCGGGTAATTCAATCGTCATAATCAGGCTACCTTATGTAAATGTTTCTGTGTGTAAATGTTTCTGTGTGTAAAGTTGTATGTGCTAGGTGGAATCCTTTGTGGAATCGCTATCGCTGTCAGCGTGAAAACATGGCGATAAACTTTGCCAAAATCAATTTATAAAGTCAACACTTTACAAATTTATGAAACTGAAAAAAAGCGGCCCACAAAAAGGCCGCTTTTCTATCGACAGACGCCAGCGGCGCCTGACTACATCATGCCGCCCATACCGCCCATGTCAGGCATTGCCGGGGCAGCTGCCGGCTTGTCTTCAGGCTTGTCGGCAACCATGGCTTCGGTGGTGACCATCAGCCCGGCAATGGAGCCGGCAGCCTGCAGCGCGGCGCGGGTGACTTTGGCCGGGTCGAGAATACCCATTTCGAGCATATCACCGTATTCACCGGTACCGGCGTTAAAGCCGAAGTTGCCTTCGGACTGCTTGATCTTCTCGGCAATCACAGAGGGCTCCTCACCGGCATTGGCAACGATCTGACGCAGTGGTGACTCCATCGCGCGCAGGGCGATATTGATACCCGCGGTCTGGTCTTCGTTGTCACCTTTCAGGTCTTTGATCGCATGCACGGCGCGAATCAGCGCTACGCCGCCACCGGCGACCACGCCTTCTTCAACGGCGGCGCGGGTAGCGTGCAGGGCGTCTTCGACACGGGCCTTTTTCTCTTTCATTTCCACTTCGGTAGCGGCGCCGACTTTGATTACCGCAACACCACCGGCCAGTTTGGCAACGCGCTCCTGCAGTTTCTCTTTGTCGTAGTCGGAAGTGGACTCTTCGATCTGGATGCGGATCTGGCCGACCCGGGCTTCGATATCGTTGGCTTCACCGGCACCGTCGACGATGGTGGTGTTTTCCTTCGACATGGTGACGCGCTTGGCCTGACCCAGGTGCTCCAGGGTGGCCGATTCGAGATCCAGACCGACCTCTTCGGAAATGACCGTGCCGCCGGTGAGGATGGCGATATCCTGCAGCATGGCTTTGCGGCGGTCGCCGAAACCGGGCGCCTTACAGGCGGAAACCTTGACGATGCCGCGCATGTTGTTGACCACCAGTGTGGCCAGCGCTTCGCCTTCGACGTCTTCAGCGACAATCACCAGCGGCTTGCCGGCCTTGGCGACGTTCTCCAGCAGCGGCAACAGCTCGCGGATATTGGAGATCTTCTTGTCGACCAGCAGGATGAAAGGGCTTTCCTGCTCGGCGCTCATATTGTCCTGGTTGGTAATGAAGTAGGGTGACAGGTAGCCGCGGTCAAACTGCATGCCCTCAACCACGTCCAGTTCGTTGTCCAGGGCATTGCCCTCTTCAACCGTGATCACACCTTCTTTACCGACCTTTTCCATGGCCTCGGCAATAATGGTACCGACCGACTCGTCGCTGTTGGCGGAGATGGTGCCAACCTGGGCGATGGCCTTGGGATCGACACAGGGCTGGGCAATGGACTGTACGTGCTTGACGGCCGCGCTAACCGCTTTGTCGATACCGCGCTTCAGATCCATCGGGTTCATGCCGGCGGCCACGGACTTGAGGCCTTCATTGACGATCGACTGCGCCAGTACCGTGGCGGTAGTGGTGCCGTCACCGGCGTCGTCGGACGACCTGGAGGCGACTTCCTTGACCATTTGCGCGCCCATATTTTCGAACTTGTCGGTCAGTTCGATTTCTTTCGCGACGGAAACACCGTCTTTAGTCACTGTGGGAGCGCCGAAGGACTTGTCGAGCACCACGTTGCGGCCTTTGGGGCCCAGGGTGGTCTTCACCGCATCGGCCAGAATGTTTACCCCGGCCATCATTCGCTGGCGGGCTTCATCACCGAATTTCACTTCTTTAGCTGCCATAATTCAGATCCTTATCTATTCTTTGTCGTTTACAACCGAGCGCCTGTCACTCACCGGCCTGCCGCTGGGCATCGACCTCTAACAGGGCAATTCATTCAACTGTCTATTCAACCACTGCTTTGATATCGCTTTCGCTGAGGATAACCAGTTCCTCGCCATCGACTTCAATGGTGTCGCTGCCGGCATATTTGCCAAACACCACGATATCACCCACTTTTACGTCTACGGCGCGAACCTCACCGTTATCCAGTACACGGCCATTACCAACGGCAATCACTTCACCCTGGTTAGGCTTTTCCTGGGCAGAGCCAGGCAAAACGATACCGCCGGCGGAGGTTGTTTCCTCTTCCTTGCGGCGAACCACAACACGATCGTGTAACGGACGAATCTTCATGGACTTGGTCTCCAAACTATCGTTATCAATACTTGTTGATAAATTGCGCGGTACAACACGCGCGAATACATCGCCGTCGCGGGCGCTGCCCGGACTTTGAAAGCCTACCTATATTGTGCCTCGCTGCGGAAATTCAAGCCCTGAATCGGGATATGTTCCGCCCTCGGCCCTCCGGCAACCCCTGAGGCACCGAAGATTGGTTTCTAGGTGTAGGCCAAGATGGGGATGGTGTTTGCGGATTTCAACACCGGCTGCAAAAAAAAGTGCCCTGTGGGCCAGGCCGGGGGCCCGCGAGCCGCATCGCGCTCAGTCGTGGCGCTTGAATTCCCCTTCCAGGGTGCGCCGACTGTGCTGCCGGCGGGCCGCCTGCCAGACCTCGACGCGCGGCAACAGGCGCCGCACCAGCAGCTGCCGCGACAGCGGCACCAGGCAGGCGAAACCCACCGCGTCGGTAATGAAGCCGGGGGTCAGCAGCAGCGCGCCACCGAAGGCGATAAACAGGCCCTCTATCAGCTCCTGCGCCGGCACCTGTTCCATCGCCAGGCGCTGGCGCGCCCGCAGCAGGGTGCTGAGCCCCTGCTGGCGCAGCAGACTGACCCCCACTACCGCGGTCAACAGCACCGTCGCCACCGTGGGCAGCGCGCCGATCAGGCCGCCGATTTTGATCAACAGCCACAATTCGACAATGGGCACGACGATAAACAACAGCAACAGGCTTCTCACGGCCCACCTCCCGGGCTTCTACCAGACGTAACCGACACCGACACTGAGCTTGGTATCCGACTTGCGCTCGTCCTGCTGCGGCATATTATCGTAGTCGTATTCCACTTTGAACTCGGAGAACAGGCCCGCCCCGAGAGGCACGTTGACACCGGTGTCGGAATCGAACTCCCAATCGTCGCCCCCGCCTTCAAACGAGTAGAACAGGGCATTGGTGTGCACCAGCGAGGCCGACAGCGGCAGCTGGTAGCGAAAATTGGTGGCCCAGCGCCAGGCGAGGCGCTCGCTGCCGCGTTCGAACTCCTCGTCGCTGGTGTCGCTCTGGTCGAACAGCTCCTTCAGATAGGTCAGCCCGGACTCCAGCGACAGCGCCTTGCGGTCGGTTTCCCAGAACTGGAAGCCGAAACCGCTGCCAAAGGCATAGCGCTCGTCGATGTTCTTCGATTCGTCGGCACCGACAGTGGTATTGTTGACCCAGAACCAGCGCTCGCGAAAAAACCAGTCGATGCTGTACTGGATTTCGAACTCTTCCTCCGCGGGGCCATTATTGCTGGATTCGCTTTCGAATTCCACACCAAACATATGCCGCATATCGCCGCGGCGCAGCTCGACTTCCGAATCCAGCTCCCAGTCCTCGCGGCGGCGGTTGCCGCGGGTATTGGTGCCGGAAAGCGACAGCTTGCCCCTGTAAGTCTGGGCACCGGAAAAGTGATCCTCGTAGGGCAGCAGGCGCTCCAGTGCCATCAGCGGCACCCGGCCGGTGGACTCGTCGGCGCAGCTGAAATGAATATCGGCCCCGGCGGTCTCCATCACCGTACAGGGTTCGGAGTGGCCGTCCATTTTTACCAGCGTGCTGGTCTCGAGGCTCTCTACTTTGCTCTGCTCAATGGTCAGCGTACCAAAGGAATCGGACTGCCAGGTGATTTTATCGTCCTCGAGCTTTACCAGGTCGCCGCGCAGGCGATCGCCGTTTTTCAACACCAGCACCCCGGCATATAGCGGGGCCGGCAACAGCGCTAAAAACAGCAGGCTGCTGCACAACGGGAGCTTCAAACACTTCACAAGTAAAACCTCTTTCGTCACAATGGGCACATTCTACCCGATTCGGTCCGGCCGCTGGGAGCAACCGCGCACAGTGTGGTAAATCGCCGGGCGCAGTAAACAGCGGGACAGTATCTATAACGGCAAATTGTGGAAATTGATAACAGCAAGCAGCGTATCTACCGGGTTGTCAGCATGATCCCCAGCGGCTGTGTCGCCACCTATGGCCAGGTGGCCGAACTCGCCGGCCTGTCGAGGGCGGCGCGCCTGGTGGGCACGACCTTGAGCCGCCTGCCCGGCGACAGCCAGCTGCCCTGGCACCGGGTGATCAACAGCCAGGGCAGAATTTCCCTGCCCCCGGACTCGCCCGCCTACACGCAACAAAAAGACCGCCTCGAGCAGGAGGGGGTGGAGTTTGCCGGCGAGCGCCTGAGCCTGCGGCGCTATCGCTGGAAGCCCTGAACCCAACAGCGCGACCGCTGTGCGGCGCGCCGAATGAACATTACCCACTTGGAATCTGAATGGCTGAATCGGAACTGAAAAATGCGATCTTCAACCGCCGCACAGTTATTTGCATTTTCACCGGATTCAGCTCCGGGCTGCCGTTTTTCATCCTGATTCAACTGGTACCGGCGTGGCTGCGCAAGGAGGGCGTCGGCCTCGCCGAGATCGGCCTGTTTTCCGCCGTCAGCCTGCCCTATGTCTGGAAGTTTTTATGGGCGCCGCTGCTGGACCGGTTTCAACTGCCTCTGCTCGGGCTGCGGCGCGGCTGGATGCTGATCAGCCAGGTATTGCTGTTGCTGTCGATCGCCGCCCTGCCCTGGCTCGATATTCAAAGCACCCTCTGGACCACCGCCTACCTGGCAACCGCGGTGGCCTTTTTCAGCGCCACCCAGGACATCGTGCTCGACGCCTACCGGCGCGAGCTGCTGCCCGATGCCGAACTCGGCTTCGGCAATTCCGTGCATATCAATGCCTACCGTATGGCGGGCTTCATACCCGGCGCTCTGTCACTGATACTGGCCGACAATTTCGACTGGAACACCGTATTCGCCATGACCGCGCTGTTTATGCTGGTAGGTGTGGTATTGACACTGTGTATCAGCGAGCCTCCCCACCCCACCCGGCCGCGAAACCTGCGCCAGGCGGTGGTGGAACCTTTTACCGAGTTTTTCAACCGCCAGGGCTGGCGCAGCGCACTGCTGATACTGGCTTTTATTTTTTTATACAAGCTCGGCGACAATATGGCCACCGCCCTGTCGACGCCCTTCTATATCGACCTGGGCTTCAGCCTCACCGAAATCGGCCTGATCGCCAAAAATGCCGCTTTCTGGCCGATGCTGGTCGGCAGCATTGCCGGCGGTATCATTATGATCAAGATCGGCATCAACCGCGCCCTGTGGCTGTTTGGCGCCGTGCAGCTGGTGTCCATTCTCGGTTTTGCCCTGCTGGCCCATGTCGGCGCTGTGCGCTGGGTGCTGGCGCTGGTCATCGGTTTTGAATATCTGGGCGTCGGCCTGGGCACCGCCGCTTCGGTGGCGTTCATTGCCAGGACCACCAGTAAACGCCACACCGCCACACAGTTCGCGCTGTTTACCGCCATCGCCGCGCTGCCGCGCACACTGGCCAATACCAGCACCGGCTTTCTGGTCGAACAGATCGGCTGGGAGAGTTTCTTCTACGTTTGCGCGCTGCTGGCGCTGCCGGGTATGGCGCTGTTGCTGCTGGTGGCGCCGTGGCATGCCAAAACAGACACCGGGACCGAGCCGCAGGGGGCGCGGGCGGCGGACTAGTCGCGGAAATTGGTGAACTGCAGCGGCATATCGATGGCCGCCTCGCGCAGCAGCGCCATCACCGACTGCAGGTCGTCGCGCTTTTTGCCGCTTACCCGCACCTGATCGCCCTGGATCTGGGCCTGCACCTTGAGCTTGCTGTCTTTGATGAGCTTGACGAGCTTCTTGCACAGGTCGCTGTCGAGACCGGTGCGCACCAGCACCTCCTGCTTTACCTGTTTGCCCGACTGCTGCAGCTCGCCGGCCTCGAGGCAGGCGATATCGATCTTGTTCTTGTGCAGGCTGGAGCTGAGCACATCGTACATCTGCGCCACCTGAAAATCGGCCTCGGCGGTGACGGTCACCTGATAGTCGCTGCGCTCGAAACTGGCGTCCACGCCCTTGAAATCAAAGCGGTTGCCAATCAGCCGGTTGGCCTGATCCACCGCGTTGGTCAGGGTGTGCAAATCCACTTCCGAGACCACATCGAATGAAGGCATAGGGAGAGTCCTGTTGATGAAAGCCGGTTGAAAAGCGGCTGATTATAACCAGCTGCAGGCGCAGCCTGCCAGCTGTGAAACCGCGGGAGGGTGGAGAATGTCGGGCTCTGGCGGGGGCAGACTGAGAGCCCCACCGGTCGAGTACAAGTGCAGTTCAGTGGTTCTAGTGCTAGTGGCGCATCCTTGCTCTGGTTGAGGAGAACTGTAAATTTGTACAGTACGACCGGTGAGGAATTCCATAATATGCCTCTGCCCGATTCCCGTCAAGCAATTATTGGAACCGGATTGTCATTAATGTGGTGTTTTTTAAACCCCTTTAAGAGCAGGGACCCCCGGGTATGTGTATGCTTACCAACAAACCTTCTGACAAGGCCTGCCAGGCCTTGTCAGGCGCTTCCCCCGGCAGTGCCAGAACTGAAAGTTAATTACGGGTCACAGACCTTGCACAGCGCAGAATCGGGCCCGGCCGCAAGCGCTCAGGCCAGCAGCGCGGTGAGCAGGCGCCGCAACTGGCGGAAAATCGTATCGGGCCGATGCTGGCCGGGCACCGCCAGCGCCTCGCATTCGAGCCGATGCAGGGCGCCCATGATCAGCTCGGCATCGGTTGCCGGGTCGGCGGTGTCGAGGCGCCGGCAGACCTCGATGAAATCCTGCAGGAAGCGGCTGCGCAGTTTGTAGGCCAGCTCGCGCTGCGACTCGTGCAGGTGCAGATCAAAGAAAAAAGCCATCTCCACCGCCACGCCCTGGGGCTGGCAGCGGATATGGTTTTCGAGATAATCCGCCAGCCTGCGCGCCAGGCTCTCGGCCAGTTCGCGCCTGACAACGGCATCAGCCAGGTCGGCGGCATCGAGACGCCCGATATGATCAAATACGGCGCGCCACTGGCTGCCGGCATCGCGGTGCAGCTGTTCCTTGTAGTGGATAAAGGCCTGGGCCAGCATTTCGCCGAGGTCTTTGAAGTAGTAGGTGGTCAGGGACAGGTTGACCCCCGCCTCGGCGGCTACGGCGCGGTGGGTCGCGGCGCCATAGCCGCGATCGGCGATGACCCGCAGGGCCGCCTCCAGTATCTGCCGCCGGGTCTGCTCGCCCTTGGCACGCCGGGGTTTGGGGGCCGCTGTGGTGGTCATTTATATTATCAATGTCAACAGCGCCACCAGGCACAGCCACAGCAGCAGCGTGCGCGACATCAGCGCCTGCAGGGCCCGCAGCTCGCTGTCCGGTACCTCCGAGGCGATCTCGTCGCCGATGATCAGCGCGCCGCGAATGGCGTGCAGCAGGGACTCGGCGGAGGAGCTTTCAAAACAGGTCATAAACTCGCGCCACTGCTGCATGCAGCCGACAAAGTTACCGGTCAGCGCAAAAGAGCCCCCCAGTACCCTCACGGCCGGCCACTCCAGCAGCCACAGCCAGCGCCGCGCCAGGGCCTGATGGCGCGCTACAGCGCCGCCCTCGGGCGCGTCTGCGGGCACCTCGTTGCGCTCGGGCAATGCGTCCCCGGCCCGCTCTTGCTGTTCCTGCGGCGGCTCTTGCTGCTCCTGTGGCTGCTCTTGCAGGGCGCCTGTCTGCCCGGCGTCGAGCGATGCATAGATCGCGCTCAACCGGTACATCAGCGCCCCTGCCGGGCAGACAGGCGCCCTGCAAGAGCAGCCACAGGAGCAGCAAGAGCCGCCGCAGGAACAGCAAGAGCGGGCCGGGGACGCATTGCCCCA